>NZ_JACHNC010000001.1:2571250-3212812 GCF_014205215.1 Actinoplanes lobatus | reverse complement strand
GACGTCGTCGCCGTGGCCCGCACCGACGCCCGCGTCGAGATCGCACCCGCCGCCGTCGAGGCGATGGCCGCGAGCCGGGCCATCGTCGACGGCATCGAGGCGTCCGGGCGGCCCGTCTACGGCGTGTCCACCGGATTCGGCGCGCTCGCCAGCACGTCGATCGACCCGTCCCGGCGGGCCGAGCTCCAGCACGCGCTGATCCGTTCGCACGCCGCCGGGATCGGCGCGCCGATGCCCCGCGAAGTGGTGCGGGCCATGATGCTGCTGCGGGTCCGGTCGCTGGCCCTGGGTCGTTCCGGGGTGCGGCCGGTGCTCGCCCAGGGCCTCGTGGACCTGCTCAACCACGACATCACGCCGTGGGTGCCGGAACACGGCTCGCTCGGCGCCTCCGGTGACCTGGCGCCGCTCGCGCACTGCGCGCTGGTGCTGCTCGGCGAGGGCTGGGTGGTCGGCAAGGACGGCTCCCGGATCGCCGGGGCGGAGGCACTGCGCGCCGCCGGGCTGCAACCGCTCGACCTGGCCGCGAAGGAGGGCCTCGCGCTGATCAACGGCACCGACGGCATGCTCGGCATGCTGCTGCTGGCGATCACCGACGCCCGGCACCTGTTCACCATGGCCGACGTGACGGCGGCGCTCGCCATCGAGGCGATGCTCGGCTCGGAACGGCCGTTCCTGCCGGAACTGCACGAGATCCGGCCGCACCCGGGGCAGGCCGCGTCGGCCGCGAACATCCACCGGCTGCTCCAGGGCTCGGCGATCATGGACTCGCACCGCGACGACCTGGCGCACGCCGTACAGGACGCCTACTCGATACGGTGCGCCCCGCAGGTGGCCGGGGCGGCCCGGGACACCCTCGACTTCGCGCTTTTGGTCAGCTCACGCGAGCTCGTGTCGGTGGTGGACAACCCGGTGGTGCTGCCGGACGGGCGGGTCGAGTCGACCGGCAACTTCCACGGGGCGCCGCTCGGGTTCGCCGCCGACTTCCTGGCCATCGCGGCCGCCGAGGTGGGCGCGATCGCCGAACGCCGGGTGGACCGGCTGCTCGACGTGACCCGCTCCCGCGACCTGCCGCCGTTCCTGTCGCCGGACGCGGGCGTCAACTCGGGCCTGATGATCGCCCAGTACACGGCGGCCGGGATCGTCGCCGAGAACCGCCGCCTCGCGTCGCCGGCCTCGGTGGACTCCCTGCCGACCAGCGGCATGCAGGAGGACCACGTGTCGATGGGCTGGGCGGCCGCCAAGAAGCTGCGGACCGTCCTGGACAACCTGACCAGCCTGCTCGCCGTGGAACTGCTCTCCGCCGTCCGCGGCCTGCAACTGCGCGCCCCGCTCACCGCCTCCCCGGCCGGGCGGGCCGCGCTGGCCGCCGTCGAGCCGTTCGCCGGCGCTCCCGGCCCGGACGTGTTCCTGGCCCCGGTCCTGGAACAGACCCGCGCCGTGGTCGCCGGCCCGGCCCTGCGCACCGCCATCGAGACGACGGTCGGCCCGCTCAGCTGACCTCCCGGAGGGCACTCACCGGGACCGCCTGTCGCTGATGAGGGCGGTGGATACGGCAGGATCGGGGAGTGATCCATCGTCATTCCGGGCTCGTCTTCGCCGAGCACACGCTGGCCGTACCCCTGGTTCACGGGGATCCGGACGGACCGCGCATCGAGATCTTCGCGCGGGAGGTGCGGGAGGCCGATCCGGCGGCCGAAGGCCGGCCGTTCCTGCTCTTCCTCCAGGGTGGTCCGGGACACCGGGCGCCCCGGGAACTGCCGGTGTGGCTGCGCCGGGCGGCCCGTGACTACCGGGTGGTGCTGCTCGACCAGCGCGGCACCGGGCGCAGCACGCCGCTCACCCGGCAGACGCTGGCGGGGATCGGCGACCCGGCCGCCCATCTCGCCCGGTTCCGGGCGGACGCCATCGTCGCCGACGCGGAACTGCTCCGGCGGCATCTGACCGGCGACCGGCCGTGGAGTGTGCTGGGGCAGAGCTTCGGCGGGTTCTGTGCGGTCACCTACCTGAGTTTCGCGCCGGAAGGGCTGCGCGAGGTGGTCATCACGGGTGGGCTGCCGGGGCTGACCGCGACCGCGGACGACGTGTACCGGGCCGCCTACCCGCGGGTGCTGGCGCAGAACGAGCGCTACTTCGCCCGCTATCCGGAGGACGAGGCGATCGCCCGCCGGGTGGTGGACGCGCTGCGGGAGCAGGACGCGCGGCTGCCGGGCGGGGACCGGCTCACCCCGCACCGGTTCCAGGCGCTCGGCATCGGCCTGGGTTCGGCGGCCCGTTTCGACCAACTGCACCACCTGCTGGAGGAGGCGTTCGCCGGGCCCGAGCTGTCCGAGGTGTTCCTGCGCCGGGTCGACGCCGTGGTCTCCTTCGCCGAGGATCCGCTCTACGCCGTGCTGCACGAGGCGATCTACGGGCAGGGCGCGGCGACCGGGTGGGCGGCCCAGCGCGTGCGGGCCGAGTTCGGCGCGTTCGACCTGGACCGGGGCGGGCCGGTGCGGTTCACCGGGGAGATGATCTATCCCTGGCACTTCACCGAGGATCCGGCCCTGGCGCCGCTCGCCGATGCCGCGGACCGGATCGCCGGAAAGGCCGACTGGCCGGCCCTCTACGACCCGGCGCGGCTGGCCGCCAACGAGGTTCCGGTGGCGGCCGCGATCTACCACGACGACATGTACGTGGACCGGGACATGTCGCTGGCCACCGCGGCCGCGATCGGGAACCTGCGACCGTGGGTCACCAACGAGTACGCCCACGACGGTCTGGGCCGGGAGGAACGCGTCCTGGACCGGCTCCTGACCATGGTCCGCGAATAGCTAGCGGGGCAGTTCCTTGGCGATCACCTTGGCCAGCTCGCGGAAGGCCTTCCCGCGGTGGCTGATGGCGTCCTTCTCGCCCGGGCTGAGCTCGGCGTTGGTCCGGTCCTGGCCGTCGCCCACGAAGATCGGGTCGTAGCCGAACCCGCCGTCGCCGCGGCCGGACCGCAGCAGCCGGCCGGTCTGGCGGCCCTCGACCAGGTGCTCACGCCCGTTCGGCAGGACCAGGGCGGCCGCGCACACGAACGCGGCGCCCCGGTGCTCGTCCGGCAGGTCGCTGACCTGGGCCAGCACCAGGTCCAAGTTGGCCTGGTCGTCGCCGTGCCCGCCGGACCAGCGGGCACTGAACACGCCGGGCATGCCGTTGAGCGCGTTCACCGCCAGGCCGGAGTCGTCGGCGACGGTCGCCAGGCCGGTACGCTTAGCGCCCTCCCGGGCCTTGATCAGCGCGTTCTCCCCGAACGTCAGGCCGGTCTCCGGCACGTCCGGGTAGTTCGGGAAGTCGCCGAGACCGACCAGCTCGATCTGCGCCACGCCGAGCGCCGCGTCGAGGATGCGCTGCAACTCGACGAGCTTCTTCTTGTTGGCGGTCGCAAGCAGCAGCCGGGCGCTCATGCCGTCACCTCCGCTTCGCTCCGGTGCCGGCATGAGTTCAAGACTGAGCCGAATGATTCGCTCGCAAGCTCGCTCATGAGGCCAGCGCCTTAGCCTGCGCGGCGGCCAGCTCGGCACACCCGAGCACACCGAGGTCGAGCATCGCGTCCAGCTGGGCCCTGCGGAACACGCCGTTCTCCCCCGTCCCCTGCACCTCGACGAAGTCGCCCCCGCCGGTGCAGACCACGTTCATGTCGACCTCGGCGGTCACGTCCTCGTCGTACATCAGATCGAGCCGGGCCTCGCCGTCGATGATGCCGACGCTGACCGCCTGGATGGAGGTGTGCAGCACCTTCTCGATCTTCCCGGCCAGCGACTTGCGCTCGGCCAGCCAGGTGACGGCGTCGTGCAACGCCACATAGGCCCCGGTGATCGCCGCTGTCCGGGTGCCGCCGTCGGCCTGGAGCACGTCGCAGTCGAGAACGATCGAGTTCTCCCCCAGTGCCTTCAGGTCGATGCAGGCGCGCAGGCTGCGGCCGATCAGGCGGGAGATCTCCTGGGTGCGCCCGCCCACCTTGCCCTTGACGCTCTCCCGGTCGCCGCGGGTGTTCGTGGCCCGGGGCAACATCGCGTACTCCGCGGTCACCCAGCCGAGGCCGGAGCCCTTGCGCCAGCGCGGCACCCCCTCGGTGACGCTCGCGGTGCACAGCACCCGGGTGTTGCCGAACTCCACCAGCACCGAACCTTCGGGGTGGATGCTCCATCGCCGGGACAGGGTCACCGGCCGCAGCTGGTCGGCCGCTCGGCCGTCGGGTCGCGCCATGCCCCCAACCCTATGCGTAGCGGGCCGCACCGGCTTCGTCCGCCCCGGCCTCCCGGGCGGGTGTGGTGCGCCGCGGCGACGGGAGGTACGGCCGGGACGGCACCGCGGGCCTGATCAGCGCGGGCGCGGCCGCCGGCGCGGGCACCGCCTCGTGCGCCTGGAGGAACCCGGCGACCGCCTCCGGCCAGCCGTACTGTTCGGCCTGTTCACGGGCGGCGCCCCGGCGCTCCACCCGGGGTCGTTCCATGAGCCGGCTGACCGCGTCGGCGAACGCCTCGGCGGTGCCGGCCGCCGCGATCCCGCCGTCGCCGACCACCTCGGGAAGGGCACTCTGCTCGTTCACCACCACCGGCGTGCCACAGGCCATCGCCTCCAGCGCCGCCAGGCCGAACGTCTCCACCGGACCGGGTGAGAGCGCCACGTCGGCGCTGGCCAGCAGCGCGGCCACGGCCGAACGGTCGGAGATGTGCCCGGCGAAGCGGACCGGCAGCCGGGCCGCCCGGTACGCCAGAGCGGTCCGCCGGGTCCCGTCGCCGGCCATCACCAGCACCGCCGGCACCTTGCCGTTGCGCAGCGCGGCCACCGTGTCGACGGCCAGCTCGGGCCGTTTCGCCGCGGACAGCCGGCTGCAGTAGACCATCAGCAGCTCGTCCGGCCGGGCGTAGCGGGACCGCACCGCGACGTCCATCTTGCTCGGGTGGAACAGTTTGAGGTCGACCCCGAGCGGCACCTCCACCAGGTTCGGCACGTCCAGCCGGCGGAACTCGGCGGCGGCGAACGAGGTGGTGCAGACGATCGTGTCGAACGCCTCGGCGGTGCGCCGGTTGAACCGGTCGGCAAGGGCGTCCCGTTTCGGCATGCCCCAGACGCCGAGCAGGCCGGCCAGGCTCTCGTGGGACACCATCATCGACCGGACGCCGCGCTGCCGGGCCCAGTTGCCGGTCCAGCGCAGGGTGGTGCGGTCGGAGACCTCGATCCGGTCCGGCTCCAGGCTGTCCAGCAGTTTGACCAGCTCACGGCGGCCGGCGAGGACCCGGTAGCCGCCGGTGCGGGGCAGCGGGGCGCTGGGCAGCGTGATGACGCGGCCCTGCTTGGTCATCTTGTCGGAGTAGCGGCGGCCGGGGATGACGAGGACCGCCTCGTGACCGGCGGCCTGGTAGCCGCGGCCGAGCTGGCGCAGTGCCGTACGCAGGCCACCGGTGTGAACCGTGACGAAGTTGGCCAGGCGAACGATACGCATGCAACAACTCCAAGGTCACGTACTACCCGGTCCTACCCCCCGTCCGGCCTAGAGATCGTATCTGGCACCGGGACGGACGACTTCGACCGGCCCCGCATAGGCGGCGGTGGCCGCTTCCACAATAGATGCCTCACTCGCCCACGCCGGGACGAGATGGGTCAACAGCAGCTTTCCGACATCCGCCTTGGTGGCCGCCTCGCCCGCCTCTCCACCGGTCAGGTGCAGGTCGGGCGGATTGACCACACCGTCCTGATAGCTGGCCTCGCACAGGAACAGGTCGGCGCCGGCGGCCAGGCGCAGCAGCGCCTCGCAGGGTGCGGTGTCCGCCGAGTAGGTCAGCACCCGGCCGTTGTGTTCGACGCGGACGCCGTACGTCTCGATGGGGTGATTGACCCGGTCGACGGTGATCGTCAGCGGCCCGATCGGGAACGTCCCCGGCTGGAGGCCGTAGAAGGTGTAGACGTCGTCGACCGGCTCGCCCTCGGTGCTGTAGGCGGCGGCGATCCGCTCGGCGGCGCCCATCGGGGCGTAGACCGGCACGGCCGGCAGCGGCCCGGCCGGGTCGTAGCGGCGGACCACCACATAGGTGCACGCATCGAGCATGTGATCGCAGTGCAGGTGGGTGAGGAGGATGGCGTCGACGCGCCGCATGTCCGAGTACCGCTGGAGGGCGGAGAGCGCCCCGGAACCGAAGTCGATCAGAAGCCGGAACCCGTCGGCCTCCACGAGATAGGCCGAACAAGCCGACTCGGGGCCGGGAAAACTGCCGGCACAACCGAGAACGGTTAGTCGCATCCGGGTCCCTCTGGCTCACACTGGGTCGGCTTCGAAATCGCCGTCCACACCCCCACCGACCAGTCAATCACGGTGCGAAGCGTACGCCCCGACCAGTGTCTCGCGTTAACAACTGATCGATTTGTCGCTAAATCGACAACGCACGTCACAGCACCTTCGACCAGCTCATCACCTTTGCACCGTCACGTCCGGTGATCTATCCGCGTTGCTCTGGGTGAACGCCGAAGAAGGTCGTCGGACGGAGGCGGCATGACCGCTCTGAAGCAGGGCCATACCACCCGCGTCGTGGTGCCGCCGCAGCGGCACCCGGAGGAACCGGCGGTCTTCCGCTTCCCCACCCCGGATGATCCGGCGCCCGGCGCCGCCCGGGTGCTCGCGATCGCCCTCTACGGGACCGTGCTCGGGATCTGCGGGGTCGGCGTCGGCCTCTACGCCGTGATCGCCGTCTTCGGTGGGGCGCCGGCCTGGTACCTGCCCGCCCTGGCCGCGCTCACCATGCTGAGCGTGGCGCCGGTGGTGGCCGCCTTCCTCTCCATCCACCGGCGCTTCCTGCCCTGGGTCCTGCTGCTCGCCGCCGCCCCACCGATGGCGGCCGACGTGATGGTGGCGCTGGCCTACTGAGGGCTCACGCCCACAGTTGACCTTCGAGCGCCTCCTCGGCCTCGTTCAGCGTGCCGCCGTACGCTCCGGTCGACAGGTACTTCCAGCCGGCGTCGGGCACCACGAAGGCGACGTCGGCCCGGTTGCCGGCGCGGACCGCCTCGTGCGCCACCGCCAGCGCCGCGTGCAGCACCGCGCCGGTGGAGAAGCCCGCGAAGATGCCCTCCACCTCGATCAGCTGCCGGGTACGCAGGACCGCGTCCCGGGTGCCGACCGAGAAGCGCCGGGTCAGCACCGAGGCGTCGTACAGCTCGGGGACGTAGCCCTCGTCGATGTTGCGCAGGCCGTAGACCAGTTCGCCGTACCGGGGCTCGGCGGCGATGATCTGGATGCCCTCGATCTTCTCCCGGAGGAACCGGCCGGTGCCCATCAGCGTGCCGGTGGTGCCCAGCCCGGCCACGAAGTGCGTGATCGTGGGCAGGTCGTGCAGCAGCTCGGGACCGGTGGTCTCGTAGTGGGCGCGGGCGTTCGCCGGGTTGCCGTACTGGAACAGCATCTTCCAGTCCGGGTGCTCGGCGGCGATCTGCTTGGCGGTCGCCACGGCCTGGTTGGAGCCCCCGGCGGCCGGCGAGAAGATGATCTCCGCGCCGTACATCCGCAGCAGCTGGGTCCGCTCGGCCGACACGTTCTCCGGCATCACGCAGACCAGCCGGTAGCCCCGCAGCTTGGCCACCATGGCCAGGGCGATGCCGGTGTTGCCGCTGGTCGGTTCGAGGATGGTGTCGCCCGGGCGCAGATGCCCCGACTCCTCGGCCTCCCGGACCATGAACAGGGCCGCGCGGTCCTTGATGCTGCCGGTCGGGTTGCGGTCCTCCAGCTTGGCCCAGAGCCGCACCGGCGGCGCCCCTTCGGGCACCGCCGGTGAGAGGCGGGGCAGGCCGACGAGCGGCGTGCCCCCGCACGCGTCCAGCAGGCTCTCGTAACGAGCCATCAGACAGAAACCTTCAGTCCGGCTTACGGGCGGCGGGTGGGGCGGTCGGACAGGTTACTGCCCATCAGGGCGGCGGCTGCCGCGAAACCGAGCGCGCCACCGGCCACGGCCGGGAGGATGGTGATCGAGTCGCCGTCCTTGAGCTTGGCGTCGAGCGCGCCGAGGAAGCGGACGTCCTCGTCGTTGACGTAGATGTTCACGAACCGGTGCAGGCCGCCCTCGGCGGTGATCAGCCGGCCCTTGAGACCGTTGTGCTTGGCGTCCAGGTCGTCGATGAGCTCGATGAGGGAGTCACCGGCGCCCTCGACGATCTTGGCACCGCCGGTGTAGCTGCGCAGGATGGTGGGGACGCGAACTTCGATAGCCATGGCTGGAATCTCCTAGAGAAGTCGAACTTGACGGGCTTTTACCTGGTCGCTTTACCGGCAGCGACACTCGTAGAAGACCGATGCCGGGCTCTGCCCGAACATGTACGACTGCACAGCTGTGGAAATCACGCCTTCACCGTCGCATCCACGATGTTGACCTCTTCCTCGGTCACCACACCGTCCACGATACGGAACGACCGGATCTCCTCGGAGTCCGGCTCGCGGGTGGAGACCAGGAGATAATGCGCGTTCGGCTCGCCGGCGAACGAGACGTCGGTCCGGGAGGGATAGGCCTCGGTCGCGGTGTGCGAGTGGTAGATGACCACCGGCTCCTCGTCGAGGTCGTCCATCTCGCGCCACACCCGCAGGTGCTCCATCGAGTCGAACTCGTAGAACGTCATCGAACGCGCGGCATTGTCCATCGGGATGTGCCGACGGGGCACGTCACTGCCGATCTCTCCGGCCACGACGCCACAGGCCTCGTCCGGGTGGTCCCGGCGGGCGTGGGCGACGATCGCGTCGATGATCGCTCGGTCGATGGTCAGCACGCCGTTCACATTACCGTGAGATTTCCCGGGCCCCACCGTGGCGGTTCACACACCTACCGGATCTCGGGAAGCGCGTTGAGCAGCGACTCCTGGAGATAGCCGAGGTAGGCGTAGACCGACAGCTGGAACACCCGGCTCGAACCCGGGTCCTCCAGGACCGCGTTGTCCAGCTCCTCACCCAGGTCGGTGTCGGCCTGGATCTCCAGCCGGGTGCCCATGGCCAGGCGGGCGTCGTTGATCGCGCGCAGCCAGGCCTCGGCCGCCTCACCGTCCAGCCGCACCTCGCCCTCGCCCTCGTCGGGCAGGGCCGCGAGGATCGCGCCGGCCTGGTCGATCTTGCTGGTCTTGAGATCGCCCTCGGTGTAGAGGCGGAACTCCTGCGAGTCCTCCGGGAGCTCGGGATAGATGTCCGGGAAGAGGCGGGACACCACCGGATCGGTGTGATCCATCCCGTCGGTCAGCAGGCCGACCACCTCAGCGGCCACCTTCCGCAGGACCCGCACCTCATCGTGCGCGAACGTGGCGACACACTGGCCACCGCTGCGTCGGAACATCTTCTTCCCCACCCGCTTGTCGGGACCGCCGGACGGTCAACTCCGGTCGACCGTGGCCCAGAGACCGTATCCGTGCAGTTGGTTGGCGTCCATCTCCATGCGCTCACGCGCACCTGTCGAGACCACCGCCTTGCCTTTCGTGTGCACGTCCATCATCAGCCTCTCGGCCTTCTCCTTGCTGAATCCGAAGAGCTTCTGGAAGACCCAGGTCACGTATGACATGAGGTTGACCGGGTCGTCCCAGACGATGGTCACCCACGGCCGGTCCCCGGCCGGTACTTCCTCGATCTCCGGCGTCTCGACGGGAACAACCTGAGGCAACGCCATGCCCCCATGTTGCCACCGGATTCGGCCAACCGGTGAACCGGAGCATCGAACCGCAGGTCAACAGCCGCGTCGAGCCCCACGGGCGACGCCGCGGCGGCGAGCGCAATAGGGTGTTGCCCGTGGAGACCATCGCGCCGGCCCTGATGACCGATCAGTACGAGCTGACCATGGTCAGCGCCGCACTGCGGGACGGCACCGCCGACCGCCACTGCGTCTTCGAGGTGTTCGCCCGGCGGCTGCCCACCGGACGGCGCTACGGCGTGGTCGCGGGCACCGGCCGCCTGGTCGAGGCGATCCACGACTTCCGCTTCACCGCGGGCGAGATCGAGTTCCTGCGCTCGGCCGGGATCGTCGACGAGACCTGCGCCAAATGGCTCTCGGAGTACCGCTTCACCGGCGAGATCGAGGGGTACGCGGAGGGCGAGCTGTTCTTCCCCGGCTCACCGATCCTGACCGTTTCCGGCACCTTCGCCGAGTGCGTGGTGCTGGAGACCCTCATCCTCTCGGTGCTCAACCACGACAGCGCCATCGCGGCCGCCGCCGCCCGGATGGTCACCGCGGCCCGCGGGCGCCCGATCATCGAGATGGGGTCCCGGCGCACCCACGAGCAGGCCGCCGTCGCCGCCGCCCGGGCCGCCTACCTGGCCGGGTTCGCGTCCACGTCCAACCTCGCGGCGGGCCGGGCGTACGGCATCCCCACCACCGGCACGTCGGCGCACGCTTTCACCCTCCTGCACGACGACGAGCCGACCGCGTTCGGGTCGCAGGTGGCCACGCTGGGCAAGAACACGACGTTGCTCGTCGACACGTACGACATCAGCCAGGGCATCCGGAACGCCATCGCGATCGCCGGGCCGGACCTGCGGGCCATCCGCATCGACTCGGGCGACCTGTCTGTTCTGGCCCAGCAGTCCCGGGAGCTGCTGGACTCGCTCGGCGCCACCGAAACCAAGATCATCGTCTCCGGCGACATGGACGAGTACTCGATCGCCACCCTCGCCGCCGAACCCGTCGACATGTACGGCGCCGGCACCGCCGTGGTCACCGGCTCCGGCGCGCCCACCGCCGGCCTGGTCTACAAACTGGTCGAGGTCGAGGGCCGCCCGGTGGTCAAGCGCTCGGAGAACAAGGCGACCGTCGGCGGCCGCAAGACCGCGATCCGGCGGCACAAGCCCACCGGCACCGCCACCGAGGAGATCATCTTCTCCCAGGGCGTGCCCGACCATCAGACCAACGACCGGCTGCTCCAGCGCACCTGGATCGCCGACGGCGAAGTCCTCCACGCACCGAGCCTCCAGGAGTCCCGCGAACACCTGCGGCAGAATCTGATCTCGATCCCGTGGGAGGGCCTCAAGCTCTCCGCGGGTGACCCCGCGATCCCCGTCGTCATCGTTCCCACCACCTAGGGGCACCATGTCACGCGCATTGATCATCGTGGACGTGCAGAACGACTTCTGCGAGGGCGGCTCACTCCCGGTCGGTGGCGGCGCCGCGGTCGCCAAGGGCATCTCGCTGGTGCTCGACCGGGCCGGCGATCGTTGGGAGCACGTGGTCGCCACCAAGGACTACCACGTCGACCCGGGGACACACTTCAGCGAGCACCCCGACTACGTGGACACCTGGCCGGCGCACTGCGTCGTCGGCACCACCGGGTCCGAGTTCCACCCCGAGCTGGTCACCGACCGGATCGAGGCGATCTTCCACAAGGGCGCCCACCAGGCGGCCTACTCCGGATTCGAAGGCAGGACCGAGGACGGCGAAACCCTCGCCGGCTGGCTGCGGGGCCGGGGAGTCACCGAGGTCGAGGTCGTGGGCATCGCGACAGACCATTGCGTACGCGCGACCGCGCTGGACGCCGCGGCGGAGGGCTTCACCACCACCGTGCTGCTGGAACTCACCGCCGGTGTGGCCCGCGGCACCACCGACGCCGCCCTGGAGCAGTTCCGCGCCGCCTCGATCGCCATGACCGGCAAGCCTGTCGTTGACGCCTGAGATCCGGCCGTTCACCGGGGCCGACTGGCCCGCGGTGTGGCCCATCGTCCAGGACGTGGTCCAGGCTCAGGAGACGTTTCCCTACGGCCCGGCCATGAGCGAGACAGTCGCCCGTGACATCTGGGTGGAGCGGCCACCGGGCCTGACCGTCGTGGCGCTGCTCGACGGCCGGATCGTGGGCACCGCCAAGATGGGCGCCAACCGCCCCGGCCCGGGATCGCACGTGGCCACCGCCAGCTTCATGGTCGCGCCCGCCGCCCGTGGTCGCGGGGCCGGGACCGCGCTGTGCCGCTACGCCGTCGGCTGGGCTCGCCGGCAGGGGTTCGCGAGCATGCAGTTCAACGCCGTGGTCGAGACCAACACGGCCGCCGTCGCCCTGTACCAGCGGGAGGGCTTCCAGATCATCGGCACCGTCCCCCGGTCCTTCCGGCACCCGTCCCACGGCCCGGTAGGCCTGCACGTCATGTACCACGAATTCGACCAGCCCTGACACGCACGCCGCCTCCGGCGGCAGGGACCCGACGGCTACGCCCGTGCCCGCCGGTCCGGCATGGCTACGCGGAACCGGCTGGGAGACCACCGGGGACAGGCACGGAGCCGGAGAGCGGCACGGAGCCGGAGGAGGCTGCGGGGTCCGCGGAGGACGCCGGGCCGGTGGCGGGCGGAAGAGTCTCGGAGGCCCGGGACGGCGCCGGGCCGGTGGCGGGCCGGCGTGGGGTTCGGCGGCGGCGGAACTCGGTGGGCAGGACCAGGAGGGCGACCAGGACGCCGACCGCGCCGACCGCGACGAAGCCCCAGGCCGGGCCGCGGTGGTCGATGGCCAGGCCGGCCAGCGGGGCGCCGAGGGCGACGCCGACGGTCAGGGCCGAGTTGTGCATGCCCATGGCCTCGCCGCGCGCCGCGGCCGGGATCATCCGGCTGATGGCGTCGGAGCTGGCCGTGATGGTGGGGGCGCAGAGGGCGCCCGCCGGGATCAGGAGGAGGGCCAGCAGCCACCAGTGGTCGCCGCCGAGGCCGACCGGGATGGTCAGCACCGCCATCGGGGCGAAGATCACCAGGGTGGGCAGGCCGCGCCGGACGGTGCCGTAAAGGAAACCGCCCACCAGGGAGAAGAAGGCCCACAGGGAGAGCACCAGGCCCGCCCACTCCACCTCGCCGGAGGCCCGGAGCGTGGCGACCACCGCCACGTCGGTGCCGGAGAGGACCAGGGTGGCCGCCATCGTGACGGCCAGGACGGCGACGAAGCGGGGCTTGAGCCAACTGCTCCGCGGCGGCCGCTCACCGCTCGCCACCGGGGCCTCGTGAGCGCCCCGGACCGGCGGATTCAGCAGCCACAGGCCGACGCCGGCCAGCAGGATGCCGACGGCCAGGGAATACATCGCGGCATGCGAGCCGGCGGTCGTCACGATCAGCACGCCGAGCGCGGGACCCGCCATGAAGGACAGCTCGGTGGTCATCGAGTCGAGCGCGAACGCGGGCAGCCGGTGCGACTCGGGGGTGAGCGCCGCGATCGCCTGCCGGGCCACTGAGAAGGCGGGCAGGGCCAGGAATCCACCGACCGCGGCGACCGGCAGCAGCGCCGAATAGGGCAGGGCCTGCGCGACGAGCCAGTAGATCACCTCGGCGACCGTCGTCAGGAGCAGGATCGGCCGCAGCCCCCAGCGGTCGATGAGCCGCCCGATCACCGGCGCGCCGATCGAGCCCCCGATCGTCGACGCCGCACCGACCAGGCCGGCCGCCACATATTTCATGCCGAGGCCCTGGACGACGTGCAGGGTGAGCACCACCGTGCCCGCCGCGATCGGCACGCGGGCCAGCGTGGCGACGACCAGCAGGGACGTGATCTTCGGCAGCGCGAGTGTTTCGCGGTAAGGCGTGAGCAACATGTCGGATCCTGACCTCCGCCGCCCATCCTGCCGTGGAGGTACGACACAAATCCAACGCGTTACCGGCCCTCCAGCGGGCGCTGTGACGAGCGCCGCAGAAACGCCGAACGGCCCGCGCTCCGGAGAGTGCGGGCCGTTCGGGGAACGCCGGGCGATCAGCGATCGCGGTCGGTGCTCACGTCTTCCTGGTAGGTCGCGCCACCGTCGGACTCCGAGGTGAGCGGCCGGGCGCCACCCTCCGGCGGGCCGGCCAGCGACTGCTCGCCGGCGGCCAGGTGCGGGAACTTCAGGTCGAAGGCGGGCCGCTCGGAGCGGATCCGCGGCATGCGGTCGAAGTTACGCAGCGGCGGCGGGGTGCTGGTGGCCCACTCGAGCGAGTTGCCGTGGCCCCACGGGTCGTCGGCGGTCACGAGCTGGCCGACCTTGTACGACTTCCACACGTTGTAGATGAACGGCAGGGTCGACAGGCCCAGGATGAACGAGCCGATCGTGGAGAACGTGTTCAGGAAGGTGAACCCGTCGTCCGGCAGGTAGTCGGCGTACCGGCGGGGCATGCCCTGGGTGCCGAGCCAGTGCTGCACCAGGAACGTGCCGTGGAAGCCGATCATGGTGAGCCAGAAGTGGATCCGGGCGAGCTTCTCGTCCAGCATCCGGCCGAACATCTTCGGGAACCAGAAATAGATGCCGGCGAACACCGCGAACACGATCGTGCCGAAGAGCACGTAGTGGAAGTGGGCGATCACGAAGTACGAGTCGGAGACGTGGAAGTCGATCGGCGGCGAGGCCAGCAGGACGCCGGACAGACCACCGAAGAGGAACGTCACCATGAAGCCGATCGCGAAGAGCATCGGCGACTCGAAGCTGATCTGGCCGCGCCACAGGGTGCCGATCCAGACGAAGAACTTCATGCCGGTCGGGACCGCGATCAGGAAGCTCAGGAACGAGAAGAACGGCAGCAGCACCTGGCCGGTCGCGAACATGTGGTGCGCCCACACCGACATCGACAGCGCGCCGATCAGCAGCGTCGCGGACACCAGGCCCTTGTAGCCGAACACCGGCTTGCGGCTGAACACCGGGATGACCTCGGTGATGATGCCGAAGAACGGCAGCGCGATGATGTACACCTCGGGGTGGCCGAAGAACCAGAAGAGGTGCTGCCAGAGCATCGGCCCGCCGGTCTCCACGTCGAAGACGTGGGCACCGAGCACGCGGTCGGCGGCGAGAGCGAAGAGCGCGGCCGCCAGGAACGGGAACACCATGACCGCGAGAAGCGCGGTGACCAGCATGTTCCACGTCATGATCGGCATCCGGAACATGGTCATGCCCGGGGCGCGCAGGGTCAGGATCGTGGTGATCAGGTTGACCGAGCCGAGGATCGTGCCCAGACCCGAGATGGCCAGGCCGACCACCCACATGTTGCCGCCGATGCCCGGCGAGTGCAGCGAGTTGCTCAGCGGCGTGTACGCGAACCAGCCGAAGTCGGCGGCGCCACCCGGCGTGAGGAACCCGCCGATGGTGATCAGACCGCCGAACAGGTACAGCCAGTAGGCGAAGGCGTTCAGCCGCGGGAACGACACGTCAGGCGCGCCGATCTGGATGGGCACGACATAGTTGCCGAACGCGAACACGATCGGCGTCGCGAAGAACAGCAGCATGATCGTGCCGTGCATGGTGAAGAGCTGGTTGAACTGCTCCGGCGAGAGCACCTGCATGCCCGGCCGGGCCAGTTCGGCGCGCATCAGAAGGGCCATCAGGCCACCCAGCAGGAAGAACACGAAGGCCGTGATCATGTACATGATCCCGATCTGCTTCGCGTCCGTCGTGCGCAGGATCCGAGCAAACGCCGAGCCCTTGACCTGCCGCCGCACCGGATATGGTCGGGTCGCGATCGGCGACGGCGCAACGGTCGTCACGAATTGCCTCCGTTGTCTCGTTCGTCCCTCTCGGGATATCCCGATGATCGGGCGTACTCCGGTGGCAGAATAGTCCCCCACCTACTTTCGGCCTTAGCGGGGTGACCAAAGGGCACGGCGGCCGCGCCGCCCGGTCAGACCGGCGCCACCAGCGCCCGGCAGTGATCGGTGAAGATGCGAACTCCGCGACGGCGCAACATCGGGTCGCGCAGAGCGGGTGGCACGTCCCGGGTCCGGTCCCGCTCGCGGGTCCGCTCGCGCACCTCGGCACAGCGCGGGCGACGGCGATCCTCGTACGCTCGGAGGGCCTTGGGGATGTCGCCCCCGGCCGACCGCAGCTCCTGCCCGAGCACGTAGCCGTCCTCGAAGGACATCGCGGCGCCCTGGGCCAGTGTCGGCGCGGTGGCGTGCGCCGCGTCGCCGACCAGCACGACCGGCCCCTTGGACCAGGCCGGCAGGACCACCTCGTCGGTGCGGGCGACCTGCACCTTCTCGATCTTGTCGAGGATGGCCGGGACGGGGCCCCCGTACCCCTCGAAGAGCTCACGCAGGCGGGCGCGCGGGTCGTCCGGATTGGGGGTGTCCGGCGCGGTCTCGTCGGCGTAGCAGTAGAGCCGCCGCCCGCCCATCGGCATGGCCACGAACTGCGACCGCCGGCCGAGCACCGCGGTCCAGTCGGTGAGCGGCGGGCCGCCGCTCACCACGGCGCGGTAGACGATCTGCCCGGTCGGCACGGCCGGACCGCCCAGGCCCACCCGGTCCCGGATCATCGACCGCCGGCCGTCGGCGCCGACGACCAGGTCGTACTCGGAGATGCCGCCGTTGGAGAACTCCACCTTGGCGGCGCCGTCGACGACCTGGAGGTCGCGCACCTCGGTCTCGAAACGCACCTCGCCGCCGACCCCGGTGAGCAGCACCTGCTGGAGGTCGGCGCGGGAGAGCGCGCGGGACTCGCCGACCCCGGCCCAGAGACCCGCGACGTCCATCTCGAACAGCTGGCGGCCGCGCTGGTCGAGGAAGACCTGCCGGAAGATCAGGTCACCGAGCGGGCGTAACGGAACGTCGAGCCCGAGCAGGCGCAACGCGCGGGAGGCATTGCCTGGTAGGTAGATGCCGGCTCCTGGGACGACAGTGGCGGGCAGAGCCTCCACCACCTCCGGCCGGAAGCCGGCGACTCGCAGCCCACGGGCCGCGGCCAGGCCGGCGATGCCGGCGCCCACCACGAGGATGCGCAAGGTCATCGCACCAACGCCTTCTTGTCGATGGATACGCGTCGGAGCCAGAACACTACCGGCGGCGACCGACGCGGGGAACACCCTCGGTCAGCAACTGGTCCGATTTGTACAACATCTGAGGTTGCACACCACGCAGAGTCAAGCTACTTGGACAGTCCGCACTGTCCGTCCGGTCTGGACCGTCCATTATGGCCAGAACCGCGAACGCGCGGCCCGCACGGGCCAGGGCGATGGCCCGGCGGTGCCGGTAGTGACGGTGCAGTGCGGTGTGCATGCCGAGAGCAAACCACCGGGGTACGACAGTTTCGCCCGCCGATCGAGTTGCACCGGTGTATTCCGCCGCCGCCGTACTTCCCGGGCGGCGGCGGGTTCGCCCTGGTGGCGGCACGATCAGGGCCTGCCGGGAGTCTTCGCGAAGCGCCTGGAATCCCCCGGTCCGCCCGGCCGGCGCAGCAGGTTGTGGCGGCACATCCGCGCTTGATCAAAATGGGCCGGCGACGCCAGAATGCGTGCGCCCATTTTCCTGCAGGCCGGTCCCTGACGGCCGATGAGTGGGTCTCACCGGGCGGCCCAGCGGAAAGGCCATTTGTCTGATGCACCCCGACCTGTCCCCGTCACTGCCGGTGATCCCGGAGGTGTGCGCGGAGCTGTGGACCTCCGCGGTCCGGGTGCTCGACGCCAACTGGGTGGGTGACCACACGGTGCCGTCGCACTCGCTCCACCCGCATCAGCGGAGCTGGGACACGGCGTTCACGGCGATCGGGCTGGCCTACGTGAACCAGCCGCGCGCCTGGCGGGATCTGGGCAGCCTCTTCGCGGCCCAGTGGCCGGACGGCCGGGTGCCGCACATCGCCTTCGACCCGGACACCCCGGAGGACGCCCACTTTCCCGGGCCCGGGTTCTGGAACGTGCCCGCCTACGCCGGGCGGCCCGCCCTGAGCAGCACCGGGCTGGTCCAGCCGCCGCTGCACGCGCTCGCCGCGTGGGAGGTCTACCGGCATGCCGCGGCGCACGGCGCGGACGCCGTCCAGCAGGCCCGGATCGAGCTCGACCGGCTCTACCCGCGGCTGGTGGCGCAGCAGGAGTACCTCGGCGACCGGCGGGACGTGGGCGGCGGTGGGCTGGCGTCCATCGTTCATCCGTGGGAGTCCGGGCTGGACGACAGCCCGGCCTGGGACGAGGCGCTGGCCGCCGTGCCGGCGGACCCCGCGGTCCCCGGCGCGGCTCACCCTCCGGCCGGCACGGATGATGCCCGGTACGCCGGTCTCGTTCTGGACTACCGGGCCGGGGGCTACTCCGACACCGGGCTCGCCGAGCGGCACGCCTTCGTCGTCGAGTGTCCCGGCTTCAACGCCGTACTGGCCACCGCCGAGCTGGCGCTCGCGCAGATCGCCGGGGTGCTGGGCCGCCCGTCCGAGGCGCGCCGGCACCGGGAGCGGGCGCGCGACGTCACGGCGGCCATCGGGCGGCGGCTGTGGAACCCGGAGACCCGCACCTTTCACGCGCGTGACGTCCGGACCGGGCGGCTCAGCCCGGCACACTGCGTCTCCGGGCTGCTGCCGCTCATGCTGCCGGATCTGGAGGCGGACCAGGTCGACGGGATCCTGGCCGAGCTGCGGTCGGAACGGTTCGGGCTGCCGGCGCCCAGCCACGACCGGACCTCGCGTGAGTTCGACGCCCACCGCTACTGGCGCGGCCCGGTCTGGATCAACGTGAACTGGCTGCTGCGCCGGGGCCTGCTGGTGCACGGCCGGCGGGACGAGGCGGAGGAACTGCGCCGCAGCCTGCTCCGGTTGGTGCACCGCAATGGCCACTTCGAGTACTTCCACCCGGAGGAGGGCGGTGGCCTCGGCACCTCCGCCTTCAGCCGGACCGCCGCCCTCTGCCTGGACCTGCTGGCCGACCGGTCCGCCCCGGCCTACGCCCGCGCCGCCTGAGAGAACGGCCGCTTAGAAGATCACCACCGAGCGGAGTACGTCGCCGGTGTGCATCTTCGCGAAGGCCTGCTCGACCTCGTCCAGCGCGATCTCCTCGGTCACGAAGGCGTCCAGGTCGAGCCGGCCCTGCCGGTAGAGCTCGGTGAGCAGCGGGAAGTCGCGGGTGGGCAGGCAGTCGCCGTACCAGCTGGACTTGAGGGCGCCGCCCCGGCCGAAGACGTCGAGCAGCGGCAGCTCGATGGTCATCTCCGGGGTGGGCACGCCGACCAGCACCACGGTCCCGGCCAGGTCGCGGGCGTAGAAGGCCTGCCGGTACGTCTCCGGCCGGCCCACCGCCTCGACCACCACGTCGGCGCCGAACCCGCCGGTCAGCTCGCGCACCTTCTCCACCACGTCGTGCTCGCGCGCGTTGATCGTGTGGGTGGCCCCGAACCCGCGGGCCCACTCCAGTTTCCGGTCGTCGGTGTCGATCGCGATGATCGTGGTCGCGCCGGCCAGGGCCGCCCCGGCCACCGCGCCGTCACCGACCCCGCCGCAGCCGATCACCGCGACCGAGTCGCCGCGGGTCACGCCGCCGGTGTTGATGGCCGCGCCGATGCCGGCCATCACGCCGCAGCCGAGCAGGCCGACCGCGGCGGCCCGGGCGGACGGGTCGACCTTGGTGCACTGGCCGGCGTGCACCAGCGTCTTCTCCACGAACGCGCCGATGCCCAGGGCCGGGGACAGTTCGGTGCCGTCCTCCAGCGTCATCCTCTGGGCCGCGTTGTGGGTGGCGAAGCAGTACCACGGCTTGCCCTTGTGACAGGCCCGGCAGTTGCCGCAGACGGCCCGCCAGTTGAGCACCACGAAGTCGCCCGGCGCCACATCGGTGACCCCGGCGCCGACCGCCTCGACCACCCCGGCCGCCTCGTGGCCGAGCAGGAACGGGAACTCGTCGTTGATCCCGCCCTCGCGATAGTGCAGGTCGGTGTGGCAGACCCCGCAGGCCTGGATCTTCACCACCGCCTCGCCCGGCCCTGGGTCGGGCACCACGATGGTGGCCACCTCGACCGGTTTGCCCTTCTCCCGGGCGATCACGCCCCGCACCCGCTGACTCATGCTTCCCACGACCCTTCACCGGTGGCTGGTCCGATCAGGACAGCCTCGCAGATCTCACCGGGAAACGGGACGGGAACGAACCTCCAGTGGCGTCTCCAGCAGCGCCTCGGCGGCCTTGGCGAGCTGGCGGGCCTGCCCGGGGGTGAGCCGATCGAAGATCAATTGCTGTACGGCCTCCGCGTGCCCGGGCGCCGTCTCCACCACCTTCTCCCAGCCGGCGCCGGTGAGCACGGCGATCTGGACCCGGCCGTCCGCGGCGTCGCGTTCCCGCCGGACCCAGCCCTTCTCCTCCAGCCGGGCCACCACGTGGGAGAGCCGGGACAGCGAGGCGCTGGCCCGTTTCGCCAGGTGACTCATCGACAGACGCCGGTCGGACCGCTCGGAGAGGGTCATCAGGACCAGGTAGCCCATGTGGGTCAGACCGGCGTCCCGCTGGAGCTGGGCCTCGAGCGCCGCCGGCACCCGGACGAGTACTTCGACCACCTGCCGCCAGGCTTGCTGTTGCTCATCGGTCAACCAGCGAGGCTCGTCCATGCTGGCAGGTTAGTGGCGATCGACGGCTACGGTAGTGGCCGGACAGCCGAGATCCACAGAAGGCGTTACGGATCGGCCCTGGATTCGATCGACTTACGTGAACCTGGGCGGGTACGCTGTCCGGGGACTTTCACCCCGACACGGCGCCGGAACCGGCTGGCTGGGGGGCCTCGGCCGGTTCCGGCGCCGTGTGCCTAAAAGGTTTTCTCATGCGGCGGGCGGCTCGTCCTTGCCGGCCTCCTCGGCCGCGTCGGCCTCTTCCTTGGTCTTGTGCACCGCCCCGTCGGCGTGCTCCGGCGGGCCGTAGACGGTGTAGAGGACAAGCGGGTTCGGGCCGTCGTTGAGGAAGTTGTGCTTCGTCCCGGCGGGCACCACGACCAGGTCTCCCTGCTCGACCTTGCGGGTCCGGCCGCCGACGACGGCCTTGCCGATCCCGCTCACGAAGGTGAGGATCTGGTCCACCTCGTGGATCTCCTCGCCGATCTCGCCGCCCGGCGGGACCGTCATGATCACGAGCTGGGTGTGCTTCCCGGTCCAGAGCACACGGCGGAAATCGGGGCTCTGCTCAGCGACAGTGGCAATCGTGAAGTGCTCCATGCCTGGACCGTTACCCGGGTCAGGCACTCCGCAATCGGCCCGGGAGAACCGGCGCCGGACGGCCGATGAGGTAGCCCTGCACGTAGTCGACGCCGAGCTCCCGCAGCATCCGCAGGGTGGCCTCGTCCTGCACGAACTCGGCGACGGTGTGGATGCCGTACGCCTGGCAGACCTGCACCAGGGCCCGGACCAGCACCTGGTCCTGCGGGTTGTCGACCAGGTCCACCACGTACTCCCCGTCGATCTTGACGAGGTCGATCGGGAAGAGCCGCAGGTAGCGGAACGAGGCGTAGCCGGAGCCGAAGTCGTCCAGCGCCAGACCGCAGCCCAGGTCACGGACCCGGTCGGCGAACCGGCGGGCCTCGCTCAGGTTGCCGATCAGCGCCGTCTCGGTGATCTCGAAGGTGAGCTGCGCCGGATCCACCTGATAGCGGTCCAGCAGCTTCTCCACCTCGTTGGTCAGCCGCGGATCGCCGACCGACCGGCCGGACAGGTTGACCTGGAGGCACAGGCCGGGCTGCTCGGCGGCGAGCCGCATGGCCCGCTCCACCACCCAGAGGTCGATGTCGAAGACCGCGTCGAGCCGCTCGGCGGCGTCCAGCACCTGGATCGGCGACTGCGGGCCGTCGCTCTCGTCGATCACCCGCAGCAGCAGCTCGTGCCGGGTCACCCGGTTGGTCTGCAACTCCAGGATCGGCTGCGAGTAGAGGGTGAACCGGTCGGTGCCGAGCGCGTCGGCGACCCGGGAGCGGTAGGAGCCCTGCCGGTCGCGGACCGGAACCGGGTGCGCCACCAGGGTCAGCGGGCGGTCCGCCTCCCGGGACTGCCGCCAGGCCTGTTCGGCGTCGATCAGCAGGCCGTGACTGCCGGCCTCGGCGTCCTGCTCGAACCGGACCAGGCCGCCCCAGACGCACGCCGCCTCGCGCAGCGCCTCGATCAGCACCCGGGCCTGTTCACGGGCGGCCCGCCAGATGGTCCGGGCGAACAGCACGGCGATCTCGTTGGGGCCGACCCGCCCGAGCAGGTGCTCCGGGCGGACCTGGTCCTCGAGCAGCCGGGCGATGCGGTGCAGCAGATCGGCGTTGTACTCCGGGCGTACCCCGTCGGCTTCTCCGGCCTGGACCCGGAGCACCAGGAGCGCGCCCCCGGCTCCGCGCAGGGCGCGGTCGACCTCGTCGGCGAAGCGCGCCCGGGTGAGCAGGCCGGTGGCCGGATCCGGCTCGACGAGCGAGGCCTGGACGGTCTCACCGCGCCGGGTGAGGCGGGCCGACTCGCGGCGGGCCCGCTCGCGGGCCGAGACGTCGCGGATCGTGCCGCGGATGCCGCGCACCGTGCCGTCCGGCCCGGCCATCGGTTCGAGGGTGCAGTCGACGTCGAACCAGCCGCCGTCGGCGCGCATCAGCCGGACCGTGATGAGCACGGTGTTCTGGCTGGTCCAGGCTTCGGTGATGGCGCCGAGGGCCTTGGCGTGGTCGTCGCGGTGGACGTGGCGGGCGAGGATCTGCCGGGTCATCCCCTTCTCGGTGGGGGCGCGGCCGACCATCGCGGAGAGCGCCGCGGACCAGACGATCTGGTCACCGGCGGCGGTGTACGTGAACCACGCGGCCCGGTCGTCGGCGGGCTGCCGTGGCTCCGGCAGGGTGTGCGGCGGTGCGGGAGTCCAGAGCTCCCGTTCTTCGGGCACCGTCATATGCCGCCACCTCCCCCCTTGTGCACGGCTGTTCCCGCAGCCATCAAGACCCCTCACCTATTACGACCTGTCACCGGGCCGTAGTAACAGTGGACGCAAGCGTCAAAGTTTTGACGTATCCGCAGGCAAGGCCATGAGCAGGGAATTATCGCCCATCCAGAGTAACGAAACAACCG
The DNA here is from genome assembly GCF_014205215.1 of Actinoplanes lobatus. NCBI lineage: Bacteria > Bacillati > Actinomycetota > Actinomycetes > Micromonosporales > Micromonosporaceae > Actinoplanes > Actinoplanes lobatus. The sequence continues at coordinate 3,190,104 of NZ_JACHNC010000001.1, read as the reverse complement.
AATGGAGGACCTCGTTCCCTTACAATTCCACCGAAATGGCCTCGCCTGATCCATGACAGACAGTCACTACGTGTATTTGCTGTGGAACCTTCCGCATTTCCCTACCTGAATCCAGGCCCGAACATGCACCCAGCGCGACGACGGTCGCGCGGTGCGTGACGGATCAGTCGCCGTCGACCGTAGTGATCTCCAGCTCACCGATCCGCTGCCAGACCGGACGGATCGCCACCTCAGGCTCGCGCGCGAAGACACTGCCACGGATGCGGACGAAGACGCAATTCCCCACCCGTTCCAGCACGGACTGCCGCCGCATGTCGCTCTCCCACTGGTCCGGTCCGCGGTAGGTGTCGCCGTCACACTCGATCGCCAGCCGCCGCCCGTCCGGCGCGTTCAGCACGAAGTCGATCCGGTAGTCCCCGATCCGGAACTGCGGAATCGGCCGGTACCCGCGGCCCACCAGAAGCTTGAGCACGTCCCTCTCGAAATCGGTCTCGCAGTGCACGGCCGGATCGGCCGCCGCGGCCTCCGCGGGCAGATCGACGGCGTACGACAGGAGCCGTCCCCGGGCGTCGTCGTCGAGCAGTGCCCCGGGCCGCACCGAGTGGAAGATCCAGAGCTGGTCCCGGGCCCGGGAGGCGGCCACGTTGATCCGCCGGTGGTAGTCGCGCTTGGTGAACGCCGCGATCCGGGGATCCCGCTCCGACACCACGGTGGAGATCAGCACCACGTCGCGTTCGTCGCCCTGGAACGTGTACGCGTCACCGACCCGCAACCGCCGTGCCTGGATCTCGTCCTCGCCGATCGCCTCACGCAACTGCTCCAGCAGGTAGGTGGCCTGCCCGCTGCTGGAGAGCAGGCTGATCACGCCGAGGGTGCGGCCGTCGTACCGCGGATCGGCCACGATCTTGGTGACCCGGTCGACCAGTGCGGTGGCCTCCTCCAGGTTCACGTCGCCGTACCCGGCCAGCGGCCGGCGTTCCCCGCTCTCACAGAACACCGTCTGGATCGGGGGCAGGGACGGACGGTCCGCCCGCAACGGCCGGATCCTGCCGTCGTAGTAGTGCCGCGACGAGAACTCGATGATCTGCGGGACACAGCGGAAGTGCTCGGTCAGCAGGATCCGCTCCGGCGAGCGGCGGACCGCGTGGTCGTACAGGGAGGACTCGGGGTCGAAGTGCTCGGCCGAGGGCACCCCGTCCAGATGCCGCCGGATCAGGCCGGTGACCGGGCCCACGAACCCGAGCTGCGGGCCGATCTGCTGGTCGTCGCCGACCACCACGGCCCGCTCGGCGAGCGTGAGCACCGGCAGGGAGAAGAGATCGGCCTGGGACGCCTCGTCGACGATCACCACGTCGAACCGGGCGCCGCCGGCGAACTGCTCGATCGCCCGGTCCACCGACATGACCCAGACCGGCACCGCCGACACGGCCGACTCCATGGCCCGCTGAGCGTGCGCCTGCCAGGTCGCGGCGCCCCGCCCGGTACCCTTGCCGATCTTGCGCAGGGCGGTGGCCCAGTCGGCCAGCGCGGCCCGGCGCCGGTCGTCCAGCGCCCGGGACACCTCCAGCCACGCCGACGCCACCACCAGCTCCGCGGTCAGGCTCCGGATCCGGGACCGGGCCCGCTCCACCCGGCGCGACAGCACCGCCGGATCGACCTCGCCGACCACCCCGTCGAACCAGGTCTGGGCGCGCCGCCACTCCCACGCCGACAGGACCGCCTGACCGGAGAGCACCGGGTGCTCACCGCCGGCGATCATCGCGGCCCACTCCGGGGCGGCCGCCACGAGCCGGTGGTAGGCGGCGTCGAACCGCATCACGTCCGGCTGGAGCAGCACCAGCCGGCGCACCTCGCCGATCGAGGAGTCCCAGTCGTCCAGCGTGCGCCACGACTCGGCCAGCTCCGGCCAGGCCGCCACCCGCTCGGCGACCGCCTTCTCCACGGCCCGCGCCTGCTCCAGGCCGAACACCTCGGCCGCCGCCTCGCACGCGTCGGCCACCCCGGCCAGGCCGGTGGCGTCCACGACCAGCTCCCGCTGCGGCATCAGCGGGGCGATCCGCCGGGCCAGCGGCGGCCAGCGGTTCAGATCGAAGTCGAGCGACTGGTTCGCCTCGGCGAGCAACGTGCCGGCCCACACCTCCGGGTCACCCCAGCCGCCCGGCGGCTCCGGGACCTGCAATCGGTCCACCCACTCCGACCAGGCGTCACCCAGTCGGCGGCGGGCCTGCTCACGGCGTACGCCGGCGGTCGCCAGATCGACGTCGGCCACCGTGCGCAGCGGCTCCCCGTCGACCCGGACCTCGTCGGCCAGCCGGAACAGACCGGGCTGGAGCAGGCGGTTCAGGCTCTTCCCGGCGGCGAACCGCTGACGGACCTCGGCCAGGCGGGACAGCAGCAGTTTCGGCTCCGCCAGAATCGGGCCGGGGATCGCGATCCGGTGCCCGGTCACCTCCCGGGCCAGGGTGGCCAGCTCGGCGAAAAGGGTCTCGGTGTGCACCACCTGGTCGTTCCACAGGGTGCGCCAGTGCGGGTCGTCCAGCAGCCGGCCGAGACGATCGGTCCAGGTGCCCTCGCGGCGCTTCAGCCAGGACACCGCCTCGCGCAGGTCGGCCAGCAGATCCGACATGCCGGTGCGGCGCTCACCGCGTACCGCTGTCATGTCGACGCCCTGATCCGCCAGGAGCGACATGCGCTCCTCGGTCTCCGCCGTCTTCGCCCGGGCGGCAGCCGCGGAAGCGGCGTCCGGAAGATCCGAGATCTCCGGAAGCGGGCGCATCGCGGCCGCACGATCCTCCGCCGTCAGCCGGGCGGCCAGCTTCAACAGGGTGGCGAACTCCTCGATGGTCAGCGGCGGCGGACCGGAGACCGGATCCGGGATGCCGCCGTGCGCGGCGGCGCGCTCACGCAACCACGCGCCCACCTCGGCGGGCATCAGAGCAACCCCACCGATCTGGTACGTCTGAGCCTCGCTCTCGGCGATCAGCCGCAACCCGGCCATGGCCACCGCCAGCTCCCGCTCCGCCTCCTCCAGGTTCCGGGTCAGCAGGTCCACCCGGCGGCCCTCGGCCTCCTTGTCCAGAGTGGCGGCCCGGTCGGACAACTCGCGTGCCGCCAGCTGCAACTGCACCAGCTGGTCCGTGGTCCGCCCGAGAACGGCGAGGCAGAGCGGCTGCACCTCCTCGGGAAGGCCGTCCCGGAGCACCCGCAGCGGCTCCTCCTTCTGCGCTACCACCAGCACCCGCTTGCCGTTCGCCATGAGATGGCAGATCAGATTGCGGATCGTGTGCGTCTTGCCGGTGCCGGGCGGGCCCTGCACCGCGACGTTCCGGTGGTGGGCGAGGCGGCGCGCGATCGACTCCTGCGCCTCGTTCGTCGGCAGCGGCATGAGCAGCCGCTCCCCCACCCGCTCCCAGGTCTCCGGGCGGTCGTCCGGCATCAGCAGACGGCTCGGCTCGTGCGCCACCACCGCGGCCAGCGCACCCACCCGGTGCATGTCGCCGCTGGTGAGGCCGTCGCGCAGGCTCTCCAGGAAGCCGCGTAGGTGGCGCTGCCGGGGCCGGGCGAAGAGCACCGCGACGTCCCGGATGAACGCCCCCTTCTTCGGCCCGTTCTCCGGGCCGTCCACGATCGCCCGGTCGAAACCGAGCCGGGAGAGGGCGCGTTCGAACAGCTCGCGGCGGTCGACGTCGTTCCACAGGTCGACCTCGACGGCGCCGCCCGGGCCGGTCAGGGCGGTCAGCTGGGCCAGGTGACGGTCGTCCAGCCCGGCCAGAGCCTCCACCTGAAGGCGGGACGGTCCGGCCGGGGAGACGGTGACCAGGGCACGGTCGGCGTCGTACTCGATCAGAACCGGAGTGGCGACCAACGGATAGCGGACCCGCGCGCCGTCGATCACGGTCTCCACGATGCCGTGGCCCCAGACCAGCTCGGTGGTGGCGGTCGCCATGTCCAGCTGGTGCATCCGGTCGAAGAGGCGGCGGTGCAGCTCACGGGTCTGCTCGGTGGCCGCGGTGAGCAGCGACCAGGGGCGCCAGACCTCGTCGCGCCAGGTCTCGAAGTCGTCGCCGGCGCCCTCCGTGGGCGGCTCCGTGGCCGGGTCCGTGGCCGGGTTCGTGGCCGGGTTCGCATTCGCCTTCGCGGCCGGGTTCGCATTCGCCTTCGCGGCCGGTTCCGCATTCGGCTCGGCGGTCGGCTCCGCACCGGCGACCACCTCACCGCGTAGGCGCCGGCGCAGCGCGGCCGGGACCGCCACCGGGGCGGGCAGCTCGGGGCGGCCGACGCGGAGCCAGGAGGAGCCGTCGGTGCCCGGGCCGATCTGGCACTCCGGGTGGCGGGGCAGCGTGTGCAGCCAGTGCGCGTCGCCCGGGACGGTGCGCGCCGGACGGTCCATCTGGGCCCGGACGGCGAGCAGATAGTCGGCGACCGCAACGGCCCGATCCCGGATCGTGGAGGGCGATTCGCGCTGCTCGGCCATCCTCGGGAGTCTAGGGCGTGAGATTGATCCTGTGAGCCTGCGTACCAGGCCGTTTCGGGGGCGGCGCGCAGGCATGAGGAACCGCTAAGGTGACGCCCGCTGATCTTGCATCGATGGTCTTGGGGATACACGTGAATCAGGGGTGGGCGGAGTTGGACGGCAACGGTCACTACTGGCCGGCGCAGCCGCCGGCAATTCCTCCGTCGTACTACGCCATGCCGGATGACCCGCTGGTCAGCCCGAGCTATGAGGGCTGGTGGGCGCGGGCCGGAGCACTGGCGAAGAAGATCTGGAAGCCCGCGCTGAAGCTGAACGCGGTCGCCCTCCTGCCGCTGCTCGCGCTGACCGTGCCCGCCAACGTCCTGATGACCACCGAACAGCGGGAGCTCCAGGCCGCGGCGCTCGACCAGACCGATCCGCCGGACCTCTCGATGCTGAGCGGGTTCATGACGGCGGTCGGCTGGCTCCTGGCCGCCACCCTGGTCGCCGCGCTGGTGTCCGCGGTGGTCACCTCGGCCACCGTCCGGCTCGTCGTCCTCGCGGCCACCGGCCAGCCGGTCAGCCTGCGCGAGGCACTCCGCACCGCGCTGCGCCGCGGCCCGGCGGTGATCGGATGGCAGATCCTCGCCGGCTTCCTCGGCGCCCTGGCGTTCCTCGCCTGCTTCCTGCCCATCCTGTACGTCAGCGCGGCACTCATGGTCCTCCCGGTGGTGGTCACCATCGAGCGGGGTGCGGGGATCGGGCGCAGCTTCTCCCTCTTCCACGCCGACATCGGCGCCAGCCTGGCCCGGATCGGCAGCATCTGGGCGGTCACCATCGGCGCCTCGATGGTGCTGGCCGGGATCGGGGCCGCGCTGGAGCTGACCATCGGCGGGACGCCCGGTGCGATCGTGTCCAGCCTGTGGAGTGGCCTGTACTACCTGGTCGCCGGCATCTACATCACACCGCTGCTGGTCACCGCGTATGCGGACATGCGGGCGCGCCGGGAGCCGTTCTCCACCGCCTACCTGACGCCGGAGGCCGAGCGCCCCGCCGCCTGATCCCTCCTGCCGTTCCTGGCCATGAAGAAGGCCGCGGGCCGCTCCCCTCCGGGAGCGGCCCGCGGCCTTCTTTCGGCCTACCGTCAGGGGAACTGCATCCGGCGCGGCCGGGGGATCACCGGCGGCGGGAGCGGCAGATCGTCGAGGTGGCTCCAGTTGAGGGTGCCGTTGTCAGTGGACTTGATCTCGCCGAGGCAGGCGCGGAGCAGACCGAGGTTGGGCGCTCCCGCGTATCCGGCGATGATCACCTCGGGTTTCGGCTCGATGCCGCCGATCGCCGCGCAGATCTTGGCGACCTCGCGCTCGTCGACGGCGTCGAGCGGTAGCGGGGCCTCCACCGGGGAGCGGCGCCACGGCGGGCCGAAGCGGCGCAGGAGCTCGCGGGCGAGACGGCCGAACGAGCGGCCCACCTCGGCATCCCGCATGGAGATCCGGGCGGACTGGCCGTAGCACCACGGCACGACCACATGCCCGTTGATCAGGACCAGCTGATAGACCGAGCGCGGCACGCTGATGATCTCCGCCCCGGGCAGTGTGCCCAGGAAGAGGACCAACTCCTCGTACGGAAGAGGCCAACGGGGGTTGGCGAGCACACGCTCCATGGTCTGCGTCATGGCTGGGTGAGCGTGGACCTCGCGGTCGATCGCCGTGCTCAAGGCCTCCGGCACCCGGGTCCACAGCTCGTCGGCGACCTTGTCGCCGAACTGCTCGATCAGCCAATCGCTCGGACCGACGAGAACGTCTGGACGCATTCTCCACCACCACCGTCCGTGATGCCGACGTCACTGCTGGCTAGAAGAGTTGCACTTCCAATGATCGACTGGAAGGGGCAACGGCGAGATCACAAAAACAACCTTGAATGAAATCGAGCATGTCGATCAACGCTTTGCCACAACGCTGGAGCGGCGGCGCGGCGAACCGCGAAACGTGCAACTTGCGCGATGAAGGGCGCGCGCAAGTTGCACGCCCGCTTCACTATTCGCCGACACTTGCCAGTGAAGCCGAGAGTTATTTCCGAGTGGTGACACACAGGCAAACATCGTTTCACAAGGCGTGATCAAATACCGCGTGACCTGCGACAGCCCGAGTTGATCGATCACTCGGCGGCCCGGTCGGCGCACCCCGGAGGAGGTGAAATGCGTTGCAGTACGCGCGTCCCTTTTCACCACCCGGCCGACCGGCCGCGACCGGCACGGCCCACCGCCGGGCCACACCGTCAACCGGCGGGAGCCAACTGTCGGATACCCGTCACTTCGCTCATGAAGCGAGCGGCCGGACCGGGAAACGCTCTCCGACGCGAGGCTGGTCACGCCTCGCCGATCACGTTCCGTACGGTCCGGCGCGGCTCCACCCGGACGCGCGGCGCCTGTCATGTTGCTCACAGCCGGGCCTGCCCACGGGCGCGAAGGCCGCACCCCCCGGGACGTTTTCCCTACCCCACCCCAAACCGCCCGGGAACCGCCCTTCACGGGTCGTCACCAGCGGAAACGTTGCAGCGCTTTCCACCGCACCCGGATCCGTGGCCGGTCGGCGCATTTCCGGACCGCCTGCGTGCCGTTTCTCGCCCCCATTCCCCTTTCCCGTCGACCACCCCTACCCGCGCCCCAGCAGGCAAGATCCTTCCCTACCGAGGGGTAAATTAATTTCGTACCGGAAAATTGCGCCGGAAAGTACTTCGAATGTCGGGTCAACGAATCCCATTCGCCCGCCATTCCGGAGTGCGGCCGGCCCGCTCCGTGCTTAATCGGTTCGGTTCACCCCGGCCGTAAAGGCCTCGACAACCGCGCGACCGGTCGCGGAATCCGCGCCCACCGTTTCGTGGGTAACCGCCGTCACGGCCGTGAGCAGCCGGCTCCGGGCGGCCCGCAGGGTCGCCATGATCTCCCGCGCGGTGTCGCCGGCGGGCCGTCGGCGGATGCCCTCGCCGAGGTCGAGCGCCGTCATGTCGCCGCCCGCACCAACCGTCACGGTGACCAGGCCGTCGGGACTGCGGGCGGTCTCGGAGAGCCGTGCCAGGCGGACGGAGAGGATGCGGGCCCGGTCCGCCCGCTCGTCGATGGCGCACCGCCACTCGTCGATCCACCGCTCGGCCTCGTGCAGATCCCGGCCGTCGAACATGGCGCCTCCCCATCCAGCGTGACGACTTCGCGGCAGACGGTAGTGAGATCGGCGCGAGCCCGGGGACGGGCCTGTGGACAACCGTGGTCTGTGGATAACCGTGGTTCTGTCAGGGGCGGGCGATACCGTGCCGGGGTGAGTTCGCACGCGCTCGTCACGCCGGCCGAGGAGGCCGCCACCGTCATCGCCGCTGTCCTGGACGATCTGCTCAGCGGCGCCCACCGTGGGGTGGTGGTCGACTCCCCACCGGGCGCCGGCAAGTCGACCCTGGTGGTCCGGGCGGCCGGTGAGCTGGCCGCGACCGGCGCGCCGCTGATGATCGTGGCGCAGACCAATGAGCAGGTGGACGATCTGATCGACCGTCTCGGCGCCCGGTCGCCGGAGATCGGGGTGGGCCGGCTGTCCGCGGTCGACTACGAGCCGACCGCCCGGGTGCGGGCGCATCCCCGGTGCCGGGTGGCGGCCAAGGTGGCCGATCTGGGCTCACCACCGGTCACCATCGGCACGGCGGCGAAATGGGCCACCGTGACCGAGGGCAGGTGGCCGTGGGCGATCGTCGACGAGGCGTACCAGATGCGCTCGGACGCGTTGTTGCGGGTCGCGCCCCGGTTCGAGCGGGCGCTGTTCGTCGGCGACCCCGGACAGCTCGACCCGTTCTCGACCGTCGAGGTGGACCGGTGGATCGGCCTCTCCTGGGACCCGATGCAGAGCGCGGTGGCCGTCCTGCTGCGGCACAATCCGGAGCTTCCGGTGCACCGGCTGCCGGTCTCCTGGCGACTGCCCGCGTCGGCGGCGCCGGTGGTGGCCCGGGCCTTCTACCCGTTCACCGGCTTCCGCTCGGGGACCGGGCCGGGCGATCGCACGCTCACCTTCGAGCAGCCCGCGCGGGACGCGCTCGACACGGTGCTGGACACCGCGGCGGCCACCGGCTGGGGGCTGCACGAGTTGCCGGAGCGCTTCACCGTGCGTACCGATGGGGAGGCCGCCGCGGCCTGTGCCGAACTGGCCGCACGCGCCCTGACCCGGGAGGGGATCGCCGTCTCCGAGGCCGGGAGCGGGCGGCTCACGCCGGAGCGGATCGCGATCGGCGCGGCCCATCGCGACCAGGTGGCGGCCATCCGGTCCCTGCTGCCACCGGAGGCCGCCGAGGTCACCGTGGACACGGCGAACCGTCTACAGGGCCGGGAGTACGACCTGACCGTCGTGCTGCACCCGCTCTCCGGCCGGCGCGACGCCACCGCCTTCCACCTGGAGTCGGGGCGGCTGTGCGTGCTGACCTCACGGCACCGGCACGCCTGCGTGCTGGTGGCCCGCGCCGGGATCGCCGAGCTGCTCGACGCGCACCCGTCGACCGAGCCGGTCCATCTCAACGTGCCGGTCAAGTTCCCGGACGGATGGGAGGCGAATCAGTCGATGCTGGCCCATTTACACCGAACGTAACCCAACGGTAACCATCGATACGTCTACCGTGGGAGTATGCCGTTCGACGGGGCCTACCTCCCGATTCTGCGACCCCGCCGGGGTGAACTGACCGCGCTGGCGCACCTCTCCGCGGAGGAGGCCGCCCGGGTGATCCCGGTCGTCGAGCTGGAGCCGGACAGCGGACTGCTCGCGATGCTCCGGGAGCTCCGGCCGCGCACCGGGACGATCGCCGTCGACTTCGGGCAGTTGCCCGAGATCGACGCCCCGGAGCACCTCGCCGGGCGACTGGCCGACCTCGGCCTCGGCCTGATCCCGGTGCTGCGGCCGGACGAGAGCGGCCCACGCCTGGCCGCACACGGCCGGGCCGCGCGGATGCACCGGCGCCGGGCGGTGCTCCGGCTGCGGCCGCACGCCGACGCCGGCAACCCGGCCGAGGCCGACGAGGTCACCGAGCGGCTGCTGCGCGCCTCCACCCTCGACCCGGACGACGTACACCTGCTCATCGACCTGGCCGAGACGGCCTGCTCGGCACACGCGAACGAGGTGGAGGACCGCGCCCGCCGGGTGCTGCGCTGGGCCCGGGCGACACCGTGGCGGTCGATCAGCGTGGCCTCCGGCGCCATGCCGCCCAACCTCGACGACCTGCCGACCGACCGGCCGGTCGCGGTGGGCCGCCTGGACGCCCGGGTCTGGGCCCGGCTCGGCGAGCCCGGCGTGGGGTACGCGGACTACGGCGTCACCTCACCGGTACGGCGTCACGGCGTCCAGCACCACCGGCAGCTGCCGACCCTGCGCTACACCACCGAGTCGGATTGGTGGATCTACCGCTGGGCCCGGCGCGGCGGCCGCAGCGACGACCGGTGCCACGACCTCTGCCGCACGCTGGTGACCTCACCGCAGTGGCCGGCGGCCGGCGCGCGCTTCTCCTGGGGCGATGCCGAGATCGCCAGACGGGCCCGGACCGCGCGGGGCGCCGGCAGCTCGGCCAGCTGGATCGCGTGGAGCACCTCGCACCACATCGCGCACGTTCTGCGGGCTCTGCCGGGGCACTGAAATGTCGTACGGTTGTTCTAATGTCGCTCACGGCTGCCCTCGCGTACGCACGGCACGGCATCCCCGTCCTGCCGGTGCACACGCCTGACCAGGGTGGCGTCTGTTCCTGCCACAGAGGAGCGCGATGCGACAGTCCCGGCAAGCACCCCCGGCTCCGGCACGGCCTCCGGGAGGCGTCCACGGATCCCCATCAGATCAGCCTGTGGTGGGCCTTCTGGCCACGTGCCAACGTGGGCCTGCGGACCGGTGTGGCGATGGACGTGGCCGACGTCGACTCCGCCGAGGGCTGGCACGGGCTGCGTCACCTCCTCGGCGGCGACCTCCCACCCGGCCCGCAGGTGCGCACCGGCGGGGGCGGCCGTCATCTGTGGTTCCGCCCGACCGGCTATGGCAATCGGGTCGGCCTGCTGCCCGGGCTCGACTGGCGCGGGGCGGGCGGTTACGTCCTGGCCCCGCCGTCGAGGCATGCCGGCGGCGGCGACTACCGCTGGATCCGGCGCCCGGCCGTGGCCCTGCCCGTCGGGCCGGCGACGCTGCTGGCGCTGATCGCGGGCCCTCCCCCACCCGTGCGGGATCACCCGGTCGTGCATCCCGGGCGATATGCGGAAGCGGCCCTGGAGGCGGAGACCGGCCGGGTCGCCCGCGCCCCGGTCGGCACTCGGAACGACACGCTCAACCGGGCCGCCTTCGCCCTCGGGCGGCTGGTCGGAGCCGGGCTGCTGGCGGAGTCGACGGTGCGCTGGGAGTTGAGCGCGGCCGCGCGGCACGCCGGGCTCGGCTGGGCGGAGATCCGCGGCACGCTCCGGTCCGGCCTGGCCGCCGGCCGGCGCCACCCGTTCGAGCACGGTCCACCGCACGCGGCCTGACCGGCGGATACGTCCCGGCTACGGGGTCGGGTCATCCGTTCGGACGAGGCGAAACGGATGATCGGGTCAGGGCTGGAGCGGCGGCTCCCCACCTCCCGCCGGTAGCCTGGCAGCGGACCGGCCGGGGGGCGATGGTGCTTCAGTGGGACCTGATCGGCGAAGCCGAGCGGAGAGTGCTCGCTGATCCGCTACGCCTCAGGTCGGTTCGCCGGCTGATCGGCGGCCCGGTGCCCGACGAGGCCTTCGACCGGGTGGCCATGCTGGTCCGCATGCTGGTCGACGCCCCGATGGGCGTGGTCTGCCTGGTCGACCTCGATCGTCAGGTGCTGGCCGGTCAGGTCGGTGTTCCGAGCCCGCTGGCCTCGACCCGTGAGATGCCGCTCACCCACTCCTTCAGCCGCCACGTCGTGACCGCCGGAGAGATGCAGGTCGTGCCGGATGTGCGCGCCGACCCGCGGATGCGGGACAACCCCGCCATCGCCGAGATCGGCGCCATCGCGTACGCGGGAGCGCCCATCACCGATCCGGACGGGCTGATCGTCGGCACCCTCTGTGCCGTCGACAACGAGCCCCGCGTCTGGACCCCGAGTGAGATCGCCCTGCTCAGCGAGCTGGCCGCGGTCTGCTCCTCGGAGGTGTGCCTGCGGATCGCCCGGGCCGCCGCGGACGAGGCCCGGCAGACCGCCGAGTCGGCACACCACCAGCTGGAGCTGCTGGCCCAGCTGACCGAGTCGCTGGCCGCCACCATGGACGTGGACGAGGCCATGCGCCGCCTCGGCGGCATAGTCACGGGCCGGCTCGCCGACTGGTGCGTGGTCGCGGTCGCCGACGATCCGGGCGGCCCGGCATCCGTCATCGCCGCGCACCGCGATCCGGAGCGCGCCGCCGACATGGGCCGCCTCGCCGCACTGGCCGACTTCGCCCGCGACGATCTCCGCTCGATGCTGCTCGCCGTCCGGCGGGGCGGCCGGTCGTTCCGCAGCGGCGACGGAGCAGCCGACCTGCGGAGCCGGATCAGCGACACCGAACTGGCCGAGATCACCACCCGGGCCGGGTTCGGCGCGTCGCTGATCGTTCCGATCACCTCACCGGTGCGGCGGCGCGCGCTCGGCGCGGTGCTGCTGGTCAACCACCCCGACCGGCGAAGCTTCACGGCCGCCGAGGAGTGGACCGCCGCCGAGATCGGTCGCCGGGCCGGGCTCGCCGTGGAGAACAGCCGTCTCTACCGGGAGCAGCGGCACGTCGCCGAGGTGCTCCAGCGCAGCATGCTCACCGATCTGCCGGAAATCCCCGGCATCGAGCTGCACGCCCGGTACCTTCCCGCCCAGGACGGCGCGGCGGTCGGTGGCGACTGGTACGACGCCTTCGCCCAGCCCGACGGCAGCGTCATCGTCGCGGTCGGGGACGTCTCGGGGCACGACATCGAGGCCGCCGCGACCATGGGGCAGCTGCGCAATCTGGTCCGGGGAGACGCGTACGGGCGGGACGAGGAGCCCGGCGCCCTGCTCACCGCGCTCGACAACACGCTGCACGGCCTGCGGGTCCCGGCCTCCGCGACCATGGTGCTGGCCCGGGTCCGCAAGTCGGCGACCGGTTACGCGATCAGCTTCGGCAACGCCGGCCACCCACCACCGCTGCTGCTCCTGCCGGACGGCTCGGTCCAGGTCTGGTGGGTGCCACCGGAGCCGTTGCTCGGCCTGCCACCGCGCGAGCCGCGCAGCACCGACCTTCGCGATGTGCCACCGGGCTCGACGCTGCTCCTCTACACCGACGGCCTCGTCGAGGATCGCGACCAGTTCCTCGACGACGGCATCGACCGCCTGTCCGCGGTCCTGCGCACCCACGCCGACAGCCCCGGCGACGAACTGTGCACCCGCCTCCTGGAGGTCGCCCCGCGCCGCAGCGACGACATCGCCCTCTTACTGGTCCGGCTGGGCTGTGCCTGATGGCTCCGCTTCGCTCCGCGGCAAAACGCTGGGCCTGATGGCTCCGCTTCGCTCCGCGGCAAAACGCTGGGCCTGATGGCTCCGCTTCGCTCCGCGGCAAAACGCCTTGTAACCGGTGTCGAGGCAGGCGATTTCCCGACACAGCACACCCCGCTGCGCCGGCAAATCACTTGCCTCGACACCGGCGGCGTTTTGCGGGGGACGTCGAGTGCACCGCCGTCCAGCTCAGCGTGGCCGTTCCGGGGCTGGGACGAGTCACGTGGGAGTGAATCTTTCCGGCTGGCTCTCAGCGCTGCTTCGAACCGGGAGCGGGGGCGGGAAGGGTGTCCGGAGCGGGAGCGGATTCCGGGTGGGGTGGTACGGCGGCGGCGGGAGTTGGTTCTGGTGCGGGGGTGGGGGTCTGGTCGGTGGGGGCCGGCGGGCCGCCGTGGGTCCATGGGGTTTCGGCGGGGTCGGGCAGGGTGCCGCTCGGGCGGTAGGCCTCGCTCAGGGTGGTGAGTATGAGGTGTTCGCCGACGGCGGGGACCGAACCCGGCTCGGCCACCAGTTTGCGGCCCATCCCGCCGGAGAGCTCCAGGAGGACGTCGTGGCCTTCGGGGGCCGCCGGGGTCACCGACACGACCCGGGCCTTCTGGGACGGGCGGGTGGGCGAGGTGAGGGAGGTGCCGGGTTCCACCCGGACCGGCTCGGTGGTGTGGACCATGATGCGCGGACGGAGGACGGGCCGTTTGCCGCTGTCGTCGATGCGGTCGGCTTTGGCCAGGGTGACGACCCCGGCGAAGGCTGTCCCGGTGAGGCGGTATTCGGCCAGGACCAGCGGGTCGTCGAAGGCGCGCTGGACCGCGTAGCGGGTGGCGGCGTTCTCCAGGCGCTGCAACCGGGCCGCGGCGGCGACCGCCCCGTCGCGGCGGGGCTGGGGTGGACCGCCTTCGGCCAGGTGCTGGGTGAAGGCGGTGAAGGCGTCGCGGTCGGTGTCCCAGCGGAGCCGGACCCGTTCCCCGGCCGGGAGCCGGCGGAGCAGGGTGAGCGTGCGCCACATCCGCTCCCAGGTGGGGAGCAGCAGGTCGCGGAGTACGTCCGGGAGTTCCGGGGAGGACCGTTCGATGAGCGGGGCCAGCACCCGGTTGTCGAAGTCGGGGTCGGTGGCGGGGCCCGCGACCGGGCCGTTCTCGGCTTCCCGGGCGGCCGCCGCGCCGGACTCGATCCACGCCAGCTGGGCGCCGAACTGGGCGTCCTCGGCGCCGCTCTGCCCGGTCGCCCAGTGCAGGCCCAGCGCCTGTACCGCGTTGACCAGCAGCGATGAGCCGGGCACCTCGGCGGTGTTGGTGAAGAACGTGAGCCATCGGCCGAGCAGCGGTACGGCGGGCGGAACCGGGTTCTCGCCGTCGACCGTACGGAAGCGGGTGGATCGCCCGAAGAGCCGCAGGAAGTCGATGCCGCCCGGGTTGGGCACCCAGATCTGCGGGGCGTCGACGTAGCGCTGGCGGACGTCCTTTCCGCGATCGACCGGGACGTCCTCGGTCTGGTCCGTGAACGAGTCGAGGTACGGGACCAGTACTCCGGCGAGTTCCGCGGCGAAGGCGAACCGGTCGTCCCGGTTTCGCGGCTGCGCGACGGCCAGCAGCCGGGGCCGTGCCGGGTCGGTGCCGACCAGGGCGGCGAGGGGCGCGTTCGCCTCGCCGGCCATGGCCAGCGGGATCAGGATCAGCGGATGGTCGTGCACATGCAGGTGGCGGACGGTCGCGATGGGTTGCGCGCGCCCTTCCGCGACGGCCAGCGCCCGCGCGAGCGCGGTCAGCGTGCTCACCGAAACACCACCAGGAGCGCGACGGAACGAGGCCGGGCCGAGGAAGAACAGCGGGCCGCGGAAAGAAGGGGGGCCGCGGAGGACCGGCGGGTCAAGGCAGGACCTCGGTGCGGAGGCGGAGGGCGGCCCGCAGCATCGCCGCCGCCTCGGCCTGTTCCTCGGTGGGCTCGCGCTCGCCGGAGGCCAGCGCCAGCACCTCTCCGACGGTCTCGATGCCGCCGAGCGACTCCCGGACCGACCGGCCGAGCGCCGCCGTGCTGCCCGCCGCCTCGCTGCGGCAGAAGACGGAGAGTTCGCAGGCGGAGAGGCACTCGGGCGCGTACCGCGGCTCGATGTGGCCGAGGGCCGTCACCAGCGACGCCGGGTCGAGGGCCAGGTCGAAGCTGAGGTCGTCGGGGAGGGCGGCGGCCAGCGCGTCGACGGAGGCCAGCCGGGAGAGCTGGCGGCGCAGGGTGGAGAGCTGTTTGCGCACGTCGAGGACGACCGCGACGGGCCGGAGCGAGAAGTTCTCCGGGCAGACGAGCACGACCTCGTGGCTGACCAGTGACGGGTCGAGGCCGAGCCGTTCCAGCAGGGCGCGCAGGGCGAGCACGTAGACGGCGGCCTGTACGGCGGCGCCGGACACCTTGGCGCTTTCCGCCTGCCCGTCGACGATCGCGAACGACTTGATCTCGACGACCTGGAGGCGGCCCTGGTGGGCGTACGCGATCAGGTCCGGCTCGAGGTAGACGGTCTGCCCGGCGACGTCGAGGGTGAGCAGTGGATGGTCGATGAGGGCGGCCGTGGCGCCGGCGAGCAGGCCGGCGGTCCGGTCGTGCCGGGATCCGAGGGTGTCGTCGTCGTCCGCGCCCAGGTCCTGGTAGCCGACGCCGAGGTCGACCTCCAGCACCGACCGCAGCAACGCGCAGTCGTCGGCTTTGAGCATGGCCTCGAAGGCGTTGCCGCGGGTCAGGGCGAACCGCGACTGGCCGAAGCCGCCGGGGAAGCCGACCCGTTCGGCGAGTTTGAGTTTGTCGATGCCGGCCGCGTCGAGGACGGCCCGGCGGTCGCAGCCGGGGTTGCCGGTGAGCGCGGCGATGGTCCGCGCGTTGTGGCGCTTGGCCCGCCCGGAGCCGCGCAGCTGGTCAAGACGAGACATCGGATCCGTTCCTGAAGATCGGAAACTCGACTCTAGAACGTCGGAATCGAAGCGGCAATTCACCCACGGGAGGTGAATAAATCGCACATATCAGACACAAAGCCGCGAGCGCGCTACGTTCGGGACATGCCGAAGGCCATCTGGAACGACGAAGTGATCGCCGAGAGTGACGACACGGTGGTACTCGAGGGCAACCACTACTTCCCCCGAGACAGCGTTCGTGAGGACGTGCTCGTCCCGTCGGACACGCACACCGTCTGCCCCTGGAAGGGCCGGGCGTCCTACTACTCGCTCCAGACGGAGGGCGAGGTCGCGCCGGACGCCGCGTGGTTCTTCCCGGATCCGAAACCGGACGCCTCGGCGGTCCGCGACCGGGTGGCGTTCCGTAGAGACGTCCGCGTCGAGGCCTGAGCCCGCCCTCGGAGGCCCGCTCACGTGATACGCGGGTGGGCCTCCTCGATCTTCCCGACCTCCAGATAGTCCAGCAGGTCACGCTGCTCCTCGGGCTCCAGCGCGAAGAAGGCCTCGTACGCCTCCTCCCGCGCGTGCGTGGTCTCCGCCGCCAGCAGCGCGATGATCGCCGACCAGGCCAGCGAGACCCGGTCGAAGAGCCGCGCCTGCCGCAGGGACGTGAGCCGCGACAGCATCGCCACCTTGGTCGCCGCGTCGGCGTCGAGCGCGACCCGGTCGCAGAGCTCGAAGAGAGCCCTCCCCCGGTAGGGGTGCTCGGACTCGATCATCCGGGCCAGCTCGGCGTTGCCCATCCGGTCGACGGCCGGGGCCGGCCCGCGCCGCGGCAGGGACGGGCCGGGCTCACCGTGCACGGCTGTCCCGCCCGCTCTCGAACCCGTTGCCCGGCGACTGATGCGGCAGCGTGGGGGTGTGGTGGAAGGTCGGGAACTCCGGAACCGGCATCACCGGCTCATCGACGTCGGCCACGAACCCGGCCGGCTCCGGCTCGTCGCCGGTCCGCGCGGCGGCCTCATCGAAACCCAGCACTTTGCCCTCCGTTACCTGATTACTGCGGTGATGTCCCATGAGATCACGACCGTCCAAACCCCGCGAGCACCCGCCGCGACGACGCCCACCCCTCACCCGACCCGGCGACCGCCGTAACCTTCAATCACGCATCGATCGCCACAAGCGGCTCGCGGAGGAGGAAACAGTGCACGAGGGGCAGGACGACGGCGGGCCGGCGGAGTGGCGCTCCGTGATGATCGACCTCTCCGGTTCCTCCCTCGCGGAACTGGTCGAGCTGACCGGGCAGGACGACTCGGCCCTCGCCCGGGCGTTACGCCGGGTCACCGGGGACGGCCGGTCCGGCGAGCCGATCGCCGGGTTCAACTCCGCACTGTGAGCGCCGGTTCGCCCATGACCGTACAACCCTTCCGGCTCAGCGACGCCGCCTTCGCCGCGCTGGGCGCCGGGCGTCCCTCCGGTGACACCCTCGGCGCGTTGCGCCGCGCGGAGCTCAGCCGCCATCTGCTTCTCCTCCGCGAGGTGCGGCGCGGCCTTCCGTCAACCCCTCTCTGGTACGCGGAAAGCGCGGCCGCCGGCTCCGGTTCCGCCCGGGACTGGATCGCCGACCCGATGACCGGCCTGTGGGCGGCCGAGGCGCTGCGCCGTGGCCCGTCGGCGATGCCCGCCCCCGCTGCCCGCGACGGCCACCGGCTCACCGCCTCCCACGACGGCCTGACCCTGTCGGTGCGCCTGGAGGACACCGACCCGGTCCGCGCCCACCTGGGTCTGGTCCCGTCCGCCCCGGTCACCCCCGGGGAGCTGGCGCACTGGCGGTCCTGCCTGGAGCAGGCCTGGGCGCTGCTGGCCGCCGAGCACCGCCCGGCCGCCACCACCCTGGCCGGGGTGCTGCGGGTGATCGTCCCGGTACGGCCGGACCCGACCGCGGACGGGATCAGCGCCACCTCGGCGGAGGCCTTCGGCGCGGTGGCCATGTCGGTGCCGCCGGATCCGGTGGCCCTGGCCGTGGGCCTGCTGCACGAGACCCAGCACAGCGTCCTGAACGCCGCCGGCCTGCTCTTCGACCTGGTCGAACCGGACGACACGAGGGGCTACTCGCCGTGGCGGGACGATCCGCGCCCGGCCTTCGGGGTGCTGCACGGCGCCTACGCCTACCTGGCCGTGACCAGGTTCTGGCGGGAGCGGGCGCGGCGGGACCGGAACGCCGGGTTCGAGTTCGCCCGCTGGCGCACGGCCGTCGCGGAGGCCGCGTCCGGGCTGCGGGACTCCTGCGCGCTCACCCCGGCCGGGGACAGGTTCGTGTCCGCCCTGCTCGACGAGGTGCGCCCGTGGCTGGCCGAACCGGTGGATCCCGAGGTGGAGCGCCTGGCCGTCCTGGCGAACGCCGACCACCGGCTGCGCTGGCGGCTACGGAACCTGCGCGTCGGCCCGGTGGACACGGCCCGGCTCGCGGCGGCCTGGCGGTCCGGGCGGGATGCGCCGGAGGTGGCGCCGGTTGCGGTGCCGTGGTCGGGCCGGGAGCTGGCGGACTGTTCCCGGTTGCGCCTGGTGAAGGCGCTGCTGAAGGGTGACCCGGCAGCTCCGCCCGGCGGTCGCGGCAATGGCGCGGATGCCGCCTGCCTGCGGGGTGCCCACGGCAGCGCGCGACGAGCGTACGAAAAAGACCTTGAAGTTGATCGTGGGAACGACGCGGCCTGGGCGGGCCTCGCCCTGGTCTCCCCGCACCCGGCCGTGCGTGCCCGGCCCGAGGTGATGCGCGCCGTCGCCCAGGCAGTCCCGGAGGCCCCGATCGCGGTGCTCGCCGACTGGCTCGGGAAACCCCGCCGCGGATGACTCAAGCACGCCCGGCCGGTACCGATGTTCCTCGCCGGAGGTGCAAAATGGGTCGCAACGCTCTGTGGGATCAGGTGCGGATCGCCATCGACGACGCCGTGGTGCTCGCGTCGCTGATTCTGCTGGCCTGGCCGGCGGCCGATCCCGCGCAGCCCGGTGGGCCGGCCGGCCGGATCGTGCCGCTGCTCGCGGCGCTCTGCCTGGGCACGGCCGTGCTGCTGCTGGACACCCGGCGCGGTCTGCTGCGGTATGCGACGGTGGCGGCCGCGCTCATCACGCTGTGCCTCCGGCATCTCACCGGCGGGTTGCACCCGGGCGCGATCTGGTTGTTGCTGCTGCTCGCCGGGGCGGGGCTGTTGCGGCAGTTCCTCAGCCAGCGGGCCGCCCCGGACCGGAACCGGCAGCAGAACCTGCTGGCGCAGCAGGCGTTCCGCGACTCGCTCACCGGGCTCGGCAACAGGCGGATGTTCGTCGAGCACGCCGAGGAGGCCCTGGCCGAGCCGGCCCGCACCAAGACCGCGGTAATCGTGGTGGACCTGGACGGCATGAAGGACGTCAACAAGATGTTCGGGCACGCGGTCGGCGACGACCTGCTGCGCGTCGCGGCCGAGCGCCTCGCCGAGAACGTGCGCGCCAACGACACCGTGGCCCGTCTGGACGGCGACGAGTTCGTGGTGCTGCTGTCCGGCCTGGAGGACGAGCACGCCGCCGTCGGGGTGGCCGAGCGCGTCCTCACCGAACTGCACCGCCCGTTGCAGCTGAACGGGATGACGATCAGCATCCGGGCCAGCGCCGGCGTCGCCATCTCCGACGGCGGCGACGGGCTGGACGGTGTGCTGCGCCGCGCCGACCAGGCCCTGATCCGGGCCAAGCGGGACGGCGGCGGGGTGGCCCGGCGGTTCGACCCGGTGCTGTTCGCGAAGGCGGAGCAGCGTCGGCTGGCCGAACAGGACCTGATGCGCGGTCTGGAGGCCGGCGAGTTCGAGGTGCACTACCAGCCGATCGTGGACCTGAACGCCGGCGGCATGACCGTCGGTGTGGAGGCCCTGGTCCGCTGGCGGCACCCGGAGAAGGGCCTGGTCCCGCCCGCGCTCTTCCTGGAGCTGGCCGAACAGCTCGGGCAGGTGCCCCGGCTCGGCGGCTGGGTTCTGGAGGAGGCCTGCCGGCAGGCGATGAACTGGCAGAACCAGTTCCCCGGCTTCGAGATGAACGTCAACCTGTCGGCGTCCCAGCTGACCGATCCACGGCTCGTGGACGAGGTGCGGGAGGTGCTCACCCGTACCGGTCTGCCCCCGAAGGACCTGGTGCTGGAGCTGACCGAGTCGGTGGCGCTCACCGACCTGGTGGAGTCGGCCCGGGTGCTCAGCGCGCTCAAGGCGCTCGGCGTACGGATCGCGCTGGACGACTTCGGCACCGGCTTCTCGTCGCTCAGCCACCTCAGCACCCTGCCGGTGGACGTGGTCAAGATCGACCGCTCGTTCGTGCAGGCCATGCCGGAGACCGGCGGGGCGTCGGTGGCCGAGGCGGTGCTGCACATCGCGCGGACCTTCAACCTGGACCCGGTGGCCGAGGGCGTCGAGGACGCCGGGCAGGCGGAACGGCTGCGCGAGCTGGCCTGCGGCCGGGCCCAGGGCTTCCACTTCGCCCGGCCGATGCCGGCCGTCGAGGTGACGGACCTGCTCGACAAGCAGTCGGCGGAGATCCTATAGCGGCGGCAGATCGATCTCGGTCTCCACGGCATGACCGGCGGCGGTCACCCGGAACACCGGGTGGCCGTCGCCGTACGCCTTGGTGAACCCGTCGAGCGCCTGCTGCCGCGCCGCGTCGTCGCCGCCGGTGAGCGCCAGGTTCCACGAGCAGGCCACGGTGTCCGGATGATCCGGCCCGCGGACCGACCGGGAGCGGCGCAGCGTGTCGGCGGCCAGCTCCCGGGCCTGCTGCGCCCGGCCCACCGCCGCGAGATCGGCGGCCAGCCCGTTGGCGCAGCCCAGAGCGAACGGATGATCGGCCCCGACACTGCGCCGCAGCCCGCCGAGAACCTCCTCGCCGATGGTCCGCGCCTCGGCGTGCCGGCCCGCGGCCCGGATCATCCCGGCCAGCCCGGCCGACGCGGCGAGCGTGAACGGATGCTCGTCGCCGAGCACGGCGTGGTACCGGGTGACGGCGCGTTCCAGCAGCTCGTGGGCATGATCGAGGTCGCCGTCGGCGCGGGCGCAGTGTGCCGCCGACACCGCGGCGGCCAGGGTGTCGACGCTCAGCTCACCGAACCGCTGCCGGCAGACCCGCAGGTTGGCCTCGGCCAGGGCGCGAGCCGACGGGTCGCCGCGGCGGCGGGCGACCATCGCGGCGGCCCGGCCGGCCCACAGGGCGAAGATGTGGTCCTCCGGCAGGTCCGCGCCACGGGCGGCCAGCACCTCGGCGGCGCCCGCGTAGTCGCCGAGGCCGAACAGGTCGAAGGCCAGCCCGGCCCGGGTCGCCACGATCTCCGGATGGCCGTCCACGAAGATCGCCTGCCGGTGCCGCAGCACCTGCTCGTCCAGCACCCGGGCGCCCCGGAAGTCGCCGAGCAGCCGCAGGTCGGCGGCGAGGTTGTTGGCGCAGCGCAGCGCGGTCGGGTAGCCCTCGCCGAACAACCGGCGGTAGCGGACCAGATTGTCCGCGTCCAGCTGCCGGGCCTGCCCGAAGTGGCCCTGGATCCGCAGGTCGCCGCCGACGCTGTTGGCGGTGGTCAGGGTGGTCTCGTCGTCGGCGCCGGCCACCTCCCGCTGGGTACGCAGGGTCTGCAGGTTCAGGTTCCGCGCGTCGGCCGTGCGCCCGACCGCCCGCAGCGCGTTGGCCAGGTGGAACGAGGCCAGCAGGGTCTGCTCGGCGGACTCGCCCAGCGCGTCGCGCCAGCGGGCCGCCGCCGAGCCGGCCAGATCCCGGCTGGAGTCGTAGTCACCGCGGGCGAAGTGGTACCGGATGCAGTTGATCACCAGCTGGCGGACCTCCTCGGCGTCGCCGCCGAGCAGGTCGGACTGGATCAGGTGCGGGGCCAGCTCGGCGTACCGGTACCAGCCGGCCGGGTCGTCGGGGTCGCCCGGATCGGCGGCCGCCAGCATGCCCCGGACCGTACGCTGGAGCGCCGCGTGCCGGTCCGGGCCGAGCTCCTGACCGAACATGCCCCGGATCAGCGGGTGCACGGTGAGCCGCTCCCCGGACGGGTCGAGTTCGGCCAGGCCGTACCGGCTGATCCGGCGCATCGCGGCCCGCAGCCGGCGCTCCACCCGGACGACGGCGGCCAGCTCCGGCTCCAGCGGCAGGGTGCGGGCCGCCCACAGCAGCCGCCAGGAGATCGGCGCGCTGGCCAGGAAGGTGCACAGCTCCAGCAGCATCCGGTCGCCCGGGACACCGGCGCCGAGCGCCTCGGTGGCCAGCTCCCAGGCCACCCGGATCGGGGCGGCTCCGGCGGCGCGGCGCTCGTAGTCGGACAGGTAGGCGGAGGCGCTGCGGCCGGTGGCGTCGCGGACGGCGGCGGCCAGGTCCAGGGCCATCGGCACGTCGTCCAGGCGGGCGGCGATCCGGTCGGCGTCGGCCGCGGACAACTCCGGCGCCCGCGACCGCAGCAGGTCCACACTGTCCGCCCGGGAGAACACCGGCACCGGCAGGGCCTGCGCCACCTCGGCCGTCCACCGCGGGTTGCGGCTGGTCACCAGCACGTGCCCGGCGCCGCTGGGCAGGTACGGCGTGATGTCCTCGGGCCGGTTGGCGTTCTCGAAGACGATCAGCCAGTTCCGGTACGGCTCGCCCCGGCTGAGCGCGTCACGCACCGCGCCGAGTGTCCGGTTGAGGTCGCGGGCCTCCGGCACCCCGAGCCGCTGGGCCAGCCCGGCCAGTGACGCCCGTGTCCCGGCGGTCTGCTCGGCCGGGATCCACCAGATGAGGTCGTACGCGTCGGCGTGGCTGTGGGCGTACTCGATGGCGAGCTGGGTGCGCCCGGTGCCGCCGTGCTCCTGCTCCGGACTCGGCAGCAGCACCACCGGGCCGTTGCCGAGCAGGCCGCGGACCTGGGTCAGCAGGTCATCGCGGCCCACGAAGCGGGGGTTGCGCGGCGGCAGACCACCACGGTTCGGCATGCCGATTACCGTACGTGGATCCCTGGCCACAGAATAGTCACGCCGGAACGCGTAGTTCCTCGATGACGGGGAGCCGCTTCCCGGCGTACAGCATCAGGCTCAGGACCGCGCCGAGGATCGCCAGGCCGCCGGCCACGTACCAGGCCATCGTGTAGTCGCCGAACCGGTCGCGGGCCAGCCCGGCCGCGGTGGCGGCGGCCGCCGCGCCGAACTGGTGCGAGGCGAAGACCCAGCCGAAGACGATCGGCCCGGCCGCGCCGAAGTACTCCCGGCAGAGCGTCACGGTCGGCGGCACGGTGGCCACCCAGTCCAGCCCGTAGAAGAGGACGAAGATCAGCATGCTGGGGTGCGCGGTGGCCGCGAACAGGGACGGCAGCACCAGCAGGGACAGCCCGCGCAGCGCGTAGTAGGCGCCGAGCAGGATCCGGCTGTCCACCCGGTCGGTCAGCCAGCCGGACGCGATGGTCCCCACCACGTCGAAGACGCCGACCACCGCGAGCAGCGTCGCGGCGGTGGTCTGCGGCATCCCGTGATCGTGCGCGGCCGGGATGAAGTGCGTGCCGACCAGTCCGTTGGTGGTCGCCCCACAGATCGCGAACCCGCCCGCGAGCAGCCAGAACGCCCTGGTCCGGGCAGCGTCGCGGAGGGCCCGCAGCGCGTTTCCCGCGGCCCCTCCGGCCGGTTTCACCGGCGTCTCGATCTCGGTGGCCCCGAGCGCCGGGACGCCCACCTCCGCCGGGTGGTCCCGCAGCTTCCACCCGAGCAGGGGTACGACGGCGAGCGCCGCGATCGACACGGTGACCGCCGCCGTGCGCCAGCCGTCCGACTCGACGATCCGGGACAGCACCGGCAGGAAGATCAGGTTGCCGGTCGCCCCGGCCGCGGTGAGCACGCCGGTGACCAGGCCGCGGTGCCGGACGAACCAGCGCCCGGTGATGGTGGCGACGAAACCGAGGGCGAGCGAGCCGGTGCCGAGGCCGACCAGCACGCCCCAGCAGAGCACCAGCTGCCAGCTCTGGGTCATCCACAGGGTCAGGCCGGAGCCCGCGGAGACCAGCAGCAGCGCGGCCATCGCGACCCGGCGGACGCCGAACCGGTTCATCAGGGCCGCGGCGAACGGCGCGGTCAGGCCGTAGAGCAGCAGGTTCACCGAGACGGCGGCCGAGATGGTGCCGAGCGACCAGCCGAACTCCTCGTGCAGCGGCTGGAGCATGACGGACGGGGTGGCGCGGAAGCCGGCCGCGCCGAGCAGCGCTACGAAGGTCACCGCTGCGACGGACCAGGCGGGATGAATACGTCTCACGGAACTGATCCTGCTGCTTCGGGAACCGCCGGACGAGTGGCCGGGAAGCCATCATGCGCAAGAATCAGGCCATGAACCCCATCCAACCGCCCCACCCCCCGCCCTTGAATCGGATTGAAAAACATCTCATTGCCATCCTCGTCCTGGAGGGCCTCGTCCCCTTCGACCTGGGCACGCCCACCCAGGTGTTCCTGTCGGCGCGCGACGACGAGGAGAACCGGCTGTACCGGGTCCGGGTCTGCGGTCCGGCCCCGGTGATCGCCGAGGCCGGCTTCACCCTGATCCCGGAGTACGGCCTGGAGCAGCTCGCCGAGGCCGACACGGTGATCGTCCCGGGGATCCACAAGGGCGGCCCGGTGACCGACGGGACCCTGCCGGACGACGTGCGGGAGGCGCTGGTCGCCGCCGCGGCCCGGGGCGCCCGGATCGTCTCCATCTGCACCGGGGCGTCGGTGCTGGCCGCCGCCGGCCTGCTGGACGGCCGCCCGGCCGCCACCCACTGGGCCTGGGCCGAGCGGATCGGCGGGCTGTACCCGCGGGTGCGATGGGACTTCGACGTGCTCTTCGTCGACGACGGGGACGTGCTCACCTCGGCCGGGGTGGGCGCCGGCGTGGACCTGTGCCTGCACATCGTCCGCAGCGACCACGGCGCCGCGGTGGCCAACCGGACGGCCCGCCGCTGCGTGGTGCCGCCCTGGCGGGACGGCGGTCAGGCGCAGTTCATCGAGCGGCCGGTGCCGGACGCGCAGGGTTCGGGCACCGAACCGACCCGGGCCTGGGTGCTGGACCGGCTGGCCGAGCCGGTCACCCTGGAGGAGATGGCCGGGCACGCCCGGATGAGCGTACGGACGTTCACCCGCCGGTTCCGTGACGAGACCGGGCTCAGCCCGCGGCAGTGGCTGCTCCGTCAGCGGGTCGAGCACGCCCGCATCCTGCTGGAGTCGACCGACCTGGCGGTGGAGTCGGTGGCCCGCCGGGCCGGGCTGGGCAGCGCCACCGCGCTGCGGCAGCACATGCACGCCACGATCGGGGTGGCGCCGTCGGCGTACCGGCGGACCTTCCGGCCCGATCTTCGCGCGCTCAGTTCCGGGCGAAACCTTCCGATGGGGCAATGAGCGCTCTTTCCCTCCGCCGCCCTGAGGTACGCATGGATCAGACCTTCCGCCCGCTGCTCGACGCCCTGAAACAGATCGGCGTGGACCCCGCCGCGGTCGACCGTGCCGCGGCGGAGGCCCAGCGCAGCGGCCGGTCGGTGCGTGCGGTGCTGATCAACGATCAGGT
Organism: Actinoplanes lobatus; assembly: GCF_014205215.1. Classification (NCBI taxonomy): domain Bacteria; kingdom Bacillati; phylum Actinomycetota; class Actinomycetes; order Micromonosporales; family Micromonosporaceae; genus Actinoplanes; species Actinoplanes lobatus. The sequence continues at coordinate 3,164,730 of NZ_JACHNC010000001.1, read as the reverse complement.
GGTCACCGAGGAGCAGCTCACCGAGGCGGCCGCCGCGGCGTTCGGGATCAAGACGCTGGACCTGGTCGGGTTCACCCCGGAGCCGGCCGCGCTGAAGCGGATCCCGCTGCCGGTGGTGCTCCGGCACCGGGTGCTCGGCCTGTCGATCAACAACAACGAGCTGATGGTCGGCGTCACCGACCCGGCCGACGTGGTGGCGCTGGACGACGTACGGGCCTCCACCGGCATGACCATCCGCCCGGTGGTGGTGGCGCGCAGCGAGGTCCGCCGGTACATCGAGCGGCTCCAGCGTGAGGGCGCCGACCTGGCCGACCTGGCCGACGAGGGGCAGGACGACCAGGCCGGCATGGCGGCCCAGGCCACCAGCACCGACGACGCCCCGATCGTCCGGTACGTGAACAGCCTGATCGAGCAGGCCGTCATGAACCGCGCCTCCGACCTGCATCTGGAGCCGACCGAGGACGACATGCGGGTCCGCTACCGGATCGACGGCGTGCTGCACGAGGTGGACATCGTGCCCCGGGGCGTGATGTCGGCGCTGATCTCCCGCATCAAGATCATGTCCGGGGTCGACATCACCGAGAAGCGGATCCCGCAGAACGGCCGGATCACCGCCCTGATCCGCGACCGTACGGTCGACCTGCGTACCGCCACACTGCCCACGGTCTGGGGCGAGAAGATCGTGCTCCGGGTCCTGGACACCGGCGGCGGCATCGACCTGGACCTGGCGAAGCTCGGCTTCACCCAGCACAACCTGGAGCGCTTCTCCGCGTCGTTCACCAAGCCGCACGGGATGGTGCTGGTCACCGGCCCGACCGGCTCCGGCAAGTCGACCACCCTGTACGCCACCCTCGGCAAGATCAGCCGGCCGGAGATCAACGTGATCACGGTCGAGGACCCGGTCGAGTACCGGCTGCGCGGCATCAACCAGGTACAGGTCAACGCCAAGGCCGGGCTGACCTTCGCGGCGGTGCTGCCGGCGATCCTGCGTACCGACCCGGACGTGGTCCTGATCGGTGAGATCCGGGACGGCGCCACCGCGCAGATCGCGGTCGAGGCCGCGCTCACCGGTCACCTGCTGCTCTCCACGCTGCACACCAACGACGCCCCGGGCGCGGTCACCCGGCTCACCGAGATGGGCATCGAGCCGTTCCTGGTCGGCTCGTCACTCGACTGCGTGCTGGCCCAGCGTCTGGCACGGCGGATCTGCGACTGGTGCAAGGAGCCGTACGCCCCGACCGAGGAGGAGATCATCGGCGCCCAGTGGCCGCTGGCGGACCTGGCCTTCCCGGAGGTGCTGTACCGGCCGGTGGGCTGCCGGAACTGCGCGAACACCGGGTACAAGGGCCGGATCGCGGTGCACGAGGTGATGCCGGTGAGCCCGGAGATCGAGTCGCTGTGCATCCGGCGGGCCGCGGCCGGCGAGATCCGCGAGGTCGCCGTGGCCCAGGGCATGTACGACCTGCGCGCCGACGGCCTGGCCAAGGCGGCGGGCGGCCTGACCTCGATCCGTGAGATCTCCCGGGTGGCCGTCTGAACGGTTGCGGGGCTGAACCCGCACCGCACCCGAGCGCTCCTAAACCGGACTCCCCCGGTGCCGAATCAACAAGCGTCGGAAACACCGAGCGGGACCCGGGGGAACAGATGAGCACGCTCCAGCACGAGGCACGGCACGGCGCCGGCGCCTCCACGGACGACCTGGACGTGCTCAACCACCTGCTCGTCACCCTGGTCGAGTCGAAGGGCTCCGACCTCCACCTGACCGTCGGCTCCCCACCGATGATGCGGGTGAACGGCTCGCTTCTGCCGGTGCCCGGTTACGGCAGGCTCAACACCGCCGACACCGAGCTGCTGGCCCGCGCGGCGGTCACCGGGGAGCAGTGGGAGACCTTCCTGCGGGAGCAGGAGCTGGACTTCGCGTACAGCATCGTCGGCGTCTCCCGGTTCCGCGGCAACCTGTACCGCCAGCGGGCCTCGTACGGCGCGGTCTTCCGGGCCATCCCGCACAAGATCAAGCCGCTGGACGAGCTGGGTATGCCGGAGTCGGTGGCCCGCTTCGCCCACCTGCCCCGCGGTCTCGTCCTGGTGACCGGCCCGACCGGTTCCGGCAAGACCACCACCCTGGCCTCACTGCTCGACCTGGCCAACCGCAGCCGGGCCGACCACATCATCACGATCGAGGACCCGATCGAGTTCCTGCACCCGCACAAGCGGTGTGTGGTGAACCAGCGGGAGGTCGGCGCCGACACCGGCACCTTCGCCAGCGCGCTCAAGCACGCGCTGCGGCAGGACCCCGACATCATCCTGGTCGGCGAGCTCCGTGACCTGGAGACCACCGCGACGGCGCTGACCGCCGCGGAGACCGGTCACCTGGTGATGGCGACCCTGCACACGCAGAGCGCCACCCAGACCATCGACCGTGTCATCGACATCTTCCCCCCGCACCAGCAGCTCCAGATCCGTGCCCAGTTGGCGGCCAGCCTCCAGGGTGTGATCACCCAGGCGCTGGCGCCGACCGCCGACGGAAAGGGGCGCCAGGTGATCTGCGAGATCCTGACCTGTACGCCGGCCATCCGGAGCCTGATCCGGGAGGGCAAGACGCACCAGATCCCGTCCTTCATGCAGGCCGGCGGCAGCGAGGGCATGCTCGGCTTCGACCAGCACCTGGCCGAGAAGGTCCGGGAGGGCCTGGTCAGCCTGGCGGCCGCGCTGGAGATCTGCCATTCCGCCGAGGAGCTCAAGCGCCTCGTGGGACGGGTGTGATCCGATGGCGTCCACCAAGACCTTCCGGTACGAGGCGATCGACGCCACCGGCAAGAAGGCCAAGGGCACCATCGAGGCGCCCAACGAGGCCGCCGCCACCCACATGCTGCGCCAGCGCGGTGACGTGCCGCTCGGCGTCACCGAGTCCGGCAAGGGTCTCCAGATGGAGATCAAGATCCCCGGCCTGGGCAGCGGCGTCAAGCTGAAGGACCTCGCCGTGTTCGCACGGCAGTTCGCCACGATGACCGCGTCCGGCATGTCGCTGCTGCGGTCGCTGGCGATCCTCGAGGAGCAGACCTCCGCGCCGGCCTTGAAGAAGGCGATCGCCGAGGTGAGCACCGACGTGGCCGGGGGTGCCGGGCTCTCGGCGTCGATGGCCAAACACGACCGCGTCTTCCCGCGCCTGATGATCGCCATGATCCGGGCCGGTGAGACGGGCGGCATGATCGACCAGGCCCTCGAACAGATCGCCGAGAGCCTGGAGAAGGACACCGCGCTCCGCGGCAAGATCAAGGGCGCGCTGACCTATCCGGCGATCGTGCTGGCATTCACCTTCGTCATGATCGCCGGCGTACTGATCTTCATCGTCCCGATCTTCGAGGAGATGTTCAAGAACCTCGGTGGCGAGCTGCCGGCGATCACCCAGTCCCTGGTCACCATCAGCCACAACATGGGCTGGATCGGGCCGCTCGCGCTGGGCTCGATGATCGGTGGAAGCGTCCTCTACAAGCGCCGGATGCGCGCCAGCGAGGAGTTCCGCCTCAAGGTCGACAAGATCAAGATGCGGATGCCGGTCTTCGGGCCACTGCTCCAGAAGCTCGCCATGAGCCGCTTCTCCCGCAACCTCGGCCTGCTCCTGAACGTCGGTGTTCCGGTCATGCAGGCACTGACGGTGGTCGGCGAGACCACCGGCAACGAAATCATCAACGCCGCGATGAAGGACGTCCAGGCGACCGTTCGGGACGGCAACCCGATGTCTTCGGCACTACGGCATCACCCGATCTTCCCGGCCATGGTCACCCAGATGATCGAGGTCGGTGAAGAGAGCGGTCAGATCAGTCAGATGCTCGACAAGGTTGCCGATTTCTACGACCGCGAGGTCGACGCCGCGGCCGAGTCCCTGACCGCGTCCATCGAACCCATCATGGTGCTCGTCATGGGCACCGTGGTCGGCGGCATGGTCATCTGCCTCTACCTGCCGATGTTCACGATCTACCAGAACATCCAGGGCTGACGGCCCGGCAACGACGCCACCGCCGTTCTCCCGGCCGACTCCCGACGGCCGACAGCAACACCCTCCCGGGCGCCCGAGCCCGGCCCTTCCCCAACCACCCCACGCCCATGGAGGCACCCCGAATGCAGGACATCATCGCCCGACTCCGCGCCGGCAAGAAGAACGACGAGGGCTTCACCCTGATCGAGCTCCTGGTCGTGGTGGTCATCATCGGTGTGCTGGTCGCGATCGCCGTGCCGGTGTACATGAACTACCGGCAGGGCGCTGCCGACAAGGCGGCGCAGTCGGATGTCCGCGGCGCGATCAGCGCGGTCGAGCAGTTCTACACCGCCAACAGCAACGCCTACCCCAAGAAGGCTGAGAACACCACCGGTGACGGTGCGTCGATCAAGCTCGAAGCGAAGAGTGGCGCCACCCTTCAGGAAGGCAAGATCACCGTTTCCGACGGCACCAAGCTCTACTACGTGCCGGGAGCCAACGACAGCAGCCCCTACAAGATCTGCGCCGCGAACGACGGTGGCACCTCCGGCAAGTGGTTCCTCTACGACAGCGACGGCTCGCTCAGCGAGAAGACCGGTGGCCTGAAGGCCGACTGCGCCCTCTGATTCACAGAACGGTAGGCCCCCGCGGGGTGGTGGCACCGAGCCACCACCCCGCACCCCCGCTCACGTTCGGCCCGGAGGAGGTACGACCATGCCGCAGTCCCTGTTGATCGGACTCGTCACGGTGCTCGGCCTGGCCATCGGATCCTTCCTGAACGTGGTGATCCACCGGGTGCCCCGCGACGAGTCACTGATCCGTCCCGGGTCGCACTGCCCGGAATGTGGGAACCCGGTCCGGGCCCGGCACAACGTGCCGGTGCTCGGCTGGCTCATGCTGCGCGGCCGGTGCGCCGACTGCGGCACCCGGATCAGCGCCCGCTACCCGATGGTCGAGGCCGGCACGGCCGTCCTCTTCGCGGCGGTCGCGGCACGCTTCGGCTGGTCCTGGGAACTGCCCGCCTACCTCTACCTGGCCGCCGTCGCGATCGCCCTGGCGATGATCGACCTGGACGTCATGCGGCTGCCCAACAAGATCGTCCTTCCCTCGTACGGCGTGGCCGTCGCGCTCCTGGCGCCGGTCTCGCTGGCCGCCGGCTCCCCCGGCGACCTGCTCCGCGGCGCCCTCGCCGCGGCCCTGCTCTACCTGGTCTACCGGGTGCTCGCGATCTGGGGCATGGGTGGCGGCGACGTGAAGCTGGCCCCGCTGCTCGGCTTCTACCTCGGCTGGCTCGGCTGGAACGCGTTCACGGTCGGCGCCTTCGCCGCGTTCCTGCTCGGTGGTCTGGTCGGCGGCGTCCTGCTGGCCCTCAAAGTGGTCAGCCGCAAGACCCGGGTGCCCTTCGGCCCGTACATGCTGGCCGGCGCCTTCCTGGCGGTCTTCGCCGCGGCGCCGCTCGCCGACTGGTACACCACCCTGCTGCTCCCCTCCGCCTGAACCTGAACACCGCTGAGAAGGAAGGAAGACCGATGGCTGGCGCACCGCCGATCGGGCTCGACATCGGCTCGTCCTCCATCCGGGCCGTCGAGGTCCGGCGCAGCAAGGACGACTACTCTCTGATCAACTTCGGCCAGTTCCCGCTGGAGCCGGGCACCGTCACGGCCGGCGTGGTCCAGAACCCGGGCGCGGTCACCGCGGCGCTCAAGCAGCTCTGGGCCGCCAACAAGTTCGGCACCAAGCGAGTCACCCTGGCGGTCACCAACCCGCAGTTGGTGGTCCGCGAGACGTCGATCGCCAACCTGCCGGCCAGTCAGATGCGCCAGGCCCTGCCCTTCCAGGTCAAGGAGCAGCTGCCGCTGGCGGTCGAGCGCTCACTGCTCGACTTCTATCCGCTGGAGCAGCCCGGGGACAACCCGACCGTACGCGGACTGCTGATCGCCGTGCCCAAGGAGGCCGTGGTCACCCTGGTCCAGGCGGTCCAGAAGGCCGGCCTCAAGGTCAAGGGCGTCGACCTCGCCTCGTTCGCCATGCTGCGCGCCGCCTCCCGGCTGGACGCCCAGGTGGAGGCGATCGTCGACATCGGCGCGAACATCACCAGCGTGGTGGTGCACGCCGACGGTGAGCCGCTGTTCGTGCGTACCCTGCCCCGGGGTGGCACCGAGATCACCGAGAGCATCGCCGGCCGCCTGGGCCTGGAGACGGCCGAGGCCGAGGCGTTCAAGTGCCGGTACGGCCTGCACGGCAACGGCAACCCGGACGCGGTGGCCGCCCTGGTCGACGCGGTCCGCCCGCTCTCCAGCGAGCTGCGCAGCTCGTTCACCTACCTGGCCTCCGGTGAGCGGCAGAAGCAGGTGACCCGGATCTCGCTGTGCGGTGGCAGCGCGCTCATGCCCGGCCTCGCCGAGCACCTCCAGGAGCAGCTCGGCGTCGCGGTCAGGTACGCGGACAGCGCGGCCCGGCTGCGCGACACCCGCAAGGCCCGCGAGCGTGGTTTCGACAGTTTCGTGCCGTCGGCGGCGGTGTCGATCGGCCTCACCCTCGGAGCGGCCTGATGACGACTCCCACCGCACTGATGCCCGTGGACCCCACGGTCTCGCCGCAGCAGGCGGCCCGGGTCCTGACCATCCGCGCCGACCTGCTGCCCCCGGAGATCCTGGACGGCCGCCGGGCCCGGCGCACCCGCTCGCTGGTCATCGTGATGGTGCTGGTCACGCTGGCCGGCCTGGGCTTCTGGTACTTGCAGGCCGGGCAGGCGAAGCAGGCCGCGGACGACGAGTACAACGAGACCTTCCAGTCTCTCACCTTCGCCCGGGGCGGCCAGAAGTCCGCCGCGCTCGAGAACCTGGTCAAGTACCAGAAGGGCGGCGCGACGTTGAACGCTGAGCTGAAAGCGGCGCTGGCGAACGACCTTTCCTGGACCAACATGATGACCCTGATACGGAACAAGGCCCAGGACGGCGTGACGATCGATGAGATCACCGGCAGCCTGGCCGAGACGACGACCACCGAGGCGGCCGACGAAGCGGTCGGCACCCTGACCATCACCGGCACCGCTAAGGACAAGCGCCTGGTCGCGGACTACGTGAACCGGCTCGGCAACCTCAAGCATTTGGCGAACCCGTTCGTCACCAGCGTGGCGAAGGAGGACGGCGGTGAGTTCGCCTTCACCGTCGAGGTAGCCATCACCGGGAAGGCCCGGTGCGGCCGCTTCACCTCCGACTGCCCGAGTGGAGGCAAGTGATGACCGCACGCCGCATCGACCAGATCTGGCTCTTCGGCGGCCTGGCCCTGACCATCCTGCTGTCGGTGGGTGGCTGGTTCCTGTTGATCAAGCCGCAGTACACCACCCGGGACAGCGTGCAGGCCGACACCGCCGGCACCCAGATCCAGCTCATCAAGGAACGGAAGAAGCTGGCCGACCTCACGTCCCAGCTCAAGAAGATCGACACCTACAAGGCCACCCTGGTCGAGGCGCAGCAGGCGCTGCCGTACGGGGAGAACACCAACAAGATCCCCGAGTTCCTGAAGCAGCTCCAGACCCTCGGCACCAAGTACGGAGTCGACGCCAGCGGCTACAGCGCCTCGGCGCCGGAGGAGTCCGAGACCACGCCGGCGGTGAAGCGGCTGCCGATCACCCTCAACATCGAGGGCGACAAGGTCGACGAGATCCTCAAGTTCGTCAAGCACCTCCAGGGCGTGCAGCCACGCGCCGTGCTGATCCAGAACGCCAAGCTCAGCGGCAACGACAAGGACGGCTGGGAGGTCAACCTGACCCTGAGCGCCTTCGTCACCACCACCGAGACGGTCTCGGTCGACTCATGAGTGACCACCGCAACCGGCCCGCAACCGGTTAGCTATTCACGACCGGCCTTCCTCGCCGAACAACCAGACGTCACCGAGGAGGAGCTGCTGATGAACCAGAACCTGATCCTGATCGCCGACGACGACAGCGATGTCCGCGACATGCTGACCGTGACGCTGGAGGAGGCCGGCTACCAGGCTCTCGCCGCGAAGGACGGCGACACCGCGGCCCGCATCATGGCGCGCGCCAAGCCGGTCGGCCTGATCACCGACGTACGCATGCCGAACATGAACGGGATGGAGCTGTGCCGGCTGGCCCGCAACAACCCGGAGATCAGCGACATGGCGATCCTCATGGTGTCCGGCAACAGCCACACCTACGACGTGGACGCGGGCCTCAGCGCCGGCGCCGACGGCTACCTGTCGAAGCCGCTGTCGCCGCGCCGTCTGGTGGCCGAGTTGCAGTCCCTGATCAGCCGCCGTTACTCCGGCGCGACCGCCTGAGAAGATCGGGGAATTCCTGTGGAATTCCTATGCATGGTAGCCAACCTCTCGCATTCTCCCGAAATGACGGATATCGTTACGCCCGGCCCGTGCCGCTCCCCCCGTAGCGGCACGGGCCATCCCGGTTCGTCGGGTTATCCCCGGATCAAACCTTGGCGCAGGTCAGCACCGGTGTTCCGGCGCTTCCCGATCCGATGAGCCCGAACTGGGCACTCCCGCCGGCCGGCAGGGTCCCGTTCCAGGCCGCGTTGCGGACCGTGACGGTCGAGCCCGACACACTGAGCACCCCACCCCAGACCTGGCTGATCGACTGACCGGAGGCCAGGGTCCAGGTGACGGCCCAGCCGTTCGGCGTGCCACTGCCGGCGGCGACGGTGACCTCACCCTGGAAGCCACCCTGCCAGGAACTCGTCGTCCGGAAGGTGGCCGTGCACGACCCGCCCGTCGACGGCGAGCCGGACGGTGACGCGGACGGCGACGTCGAGGGCGAGGTGGACGGCGACACCGAGGTCGACGGTGACGGTGACGCGGTGGACGGCGTCACGCTCGGCGAGGTCGACGGGTCCGGCGCCGAGCTCGCCAGGCTGTACGCGAGGTCCGGCTGGAACGACCCGGCCGCGTAACGGCACCCGTCCGCCTCACCCGGCGGCTTGACCCACAGGTACCCGTCGATGTTCGCATCGCTGGTGTTCGTGGTCGGGTACTGCCCGATCCGCCGGTCGGTGTTGTCGTCGCCGCACCAGTCACCGCTGGCCCCGCCGTTACGGCTGGTGTCGATCACCTGCCGCTTGCCGGTGATGCCCTGACCGTTGAGCGCGCTGATGATCGACCGCCCGTACGCCGACTCGGCGGAGGTCCCGTTGAAGTTGGACACGTTGGTGTAGAAGCCGTCGGCGGCGGCGACACCGGCGGCCGCCAGCCGGGACGCCTGGTCGGCGGCGCTGTTCCAGGTGGAGTGGCCGGCGTCGAGGTAGACCTTGGCGTTCGGGTTGGCCGCCTTCAGCGTCTGGGTGGCGGTACGCAGCGCCTGGTTACGGGCCGCGATCTCGCTGCTGCTGAGGCAGGTGAGCAGCGCGATCGAGTCGGGCTCGAGCACCACGACGGCCGTCTGGCCGCCGAGTCCCTGCGCCGCCCCGTTGATCCAGGTCTGGTACTGCGTCAGGTCGGGCGCACCACCCGAACTGGCGCCGCCGCAGTCACGATTGGTGATGCCGTAGAGCGTGAGAACCGGAATCTGCCCGGCCGCGTTGGCGGCGCCGACATACGCCGACACCTCGCTGCGGATGGTGGAGACGTTGAACGAGGCGAACCAGCGCGAGGCGGGCTGGCTGGCGACCCGGTTACGGATCACCGTGGTGCGCGAGTCGTTCGGATTGGCCTGCACCCAGCGCGCCACAGCGCTGTCCGGGTCGCGGTAGAGGGTGCCACTGATGGTCCCGGCCGAGGCGGCGCCGGTGGCCGCCCAGAGGCCGGCACCCACCGTGGCACAGACCACGGTGGTAGCCAGGATCTTGGAACGAGAACGGGAACGGGGACGGGTGGGGAACACGGGCCACTCCTGGGGATGATGGATGCCGAGTGGGAGCGCTCCCAAGATACGGCCGACGCCAGGCCATCACAAGAGACACCGAAGCCCAAAGCCCGTGACCTGCGGATGTCTTTTCCGAATTCTCCAGTGGACGATCCATGGACGGCGATCTCCGGCATCCCTGCCGTCCGGCATGCCAGTGTCTGGGCCGCAACGTCCGGTATCAGAAAGGGGATTTCGCTCGTGCGAATCTCACGCAAGATCGCCGCACTCGGACTGACCGTCGCCGCCACCGCGGCCGGCGCGACAGTGGCCGCGTCGCCCGCACAGGCGGCGCTCTACGGCGGCCAGTGCGGCTCCGGGTACAACCTGGTGAACCTGATCGACCTGCCCGACCTGCGCGGCACCGTGTACCTCACGTACAACGCGTCGACCGGGAAGAACTGTGTCGTGACGATCCGGGAGAACCCGGGCACCGCCACGCTCATGGAGGCGTTCATCCGCCGCACCGGCAACACGACGTACGTCAAGGACAGCGGCAACTTCACGACGTACGCCGGACCGGTCTACCTCTCCGCGTCCGGCTCGTGTGTCGACTGGGGCGGCACGATCGGCACCGCGACCAAGACCCGGTACGGCACCAACTGCGGCTGAGGGGAGCCCGGAGCATGAAGAAGATCGTTGCGACCACCTTCGCGATGACGGCGGCCGCCACCCTGGCCACCGCCACCCCCGCCCAGGCGGCCAGCTACGGCGGCGAATGCGGCTCCGGCTACGGCGTCGTCAACTCGGCCGCCATCGGCTCGACCGGGACGGTGTTCCTCACCTACAACGCGTCGAACGGCTACAACTGTGTGGTCGCCAAGCGCAACAGCGCCGGCTCGGCCGTCCTCGTCGAGGCCGGGCTGGCCGTCCACCCGGTCGGCACGCACTGGACGAAGTTCGACGGCGGCTACTACACCTCGTACGCCGGTCCGCTGTACCTGTCGGCGGCCGACAAGTGCGTGGACTGGATGGGCCGGATCAGCGGCACCGAGGGCGGCAAGCGCGGCACCAACTGCGGCTGACCGCGAACGGCGGTGAGGCCCGGCGGGGCCTCACCGCTCGCCGACCCGTACGTCGAGGAAGATCGGCCGCTTCGCGGGGAAGAACGTACGCCCCTGCTCGTCCGCCATCTTGAAATAGATCTTGCAGCTCGCCGGCCCGTCCGGCGTCTCCACCGGAACCGAGATGTCGACCGTCTCGCCCGGCTTCGTCTGCGGGATCGGAACCAGGTCCGGGGCTGTGCAGAGTTGCTCGTTCACCCGCGCCAGGAAGCGGTTCGCCCAGACGACGGTGCCGGTGTTCCGGAGCCGCCAGGTCTTGGTGAACGAGGACCTCGGCGGAACGACCGTTCCGTCCGGGTACGTGATGTCACCCTCGAACACCGAGTCGTCGTGCTCCGCCACCGGCCCGGCTTCGGCACGCTCGTCGCCCTGACCGCCCAGGCCGGACGTCACCACGGCGACAAGTCCGCCCGCGACCACCGCCGCGGCCGCGGCCACCGCCACGGTCCGCCGACCGCGTCCCACCGTTGCGGGCCCGCCGGCACGCTCCGAAGGGACCGGCCCGGTCTCGGTCTGTTCCGCCGCCCGCCCGGATCGGGCACGCGTCCAGTACTCGCGCCACTCCTTCTCCGTCTCCAGGGCGTCCCGCCCCAGACGGTCCACGGCGAGGACGCGCACGAATTCCCAGGCGATCTCCCAGCTCGGCAGCACCCGGCCATGCGCCGCCGCGGCCAGCGACGACTTCGAGGCGGCGGCGCCCAGCTTCCCGGCCATCTCCTCGTACGAGGGGTCGCCCGCCGCGCGCTTCAGCTGCCAGAGCCGGTCCGCGAACTCCCCCACCGGCCCCGAAGCCGGATCAGGCCGAACAGTCCTGCGCCCCCGCCGCCGCACCGCGTTCAGGGCCTTCTCTTCCACAGCCGCCTACCCCGCCGTCCACATTCAACAGAGGGGCCCACGATATCGGCCGTCATCTGTCGATGACGGCGGGAAGCTCTCGGTGGGACGAAAGTCCCACAACGCAAAAAAGGTCATCAACCCGAGAGAACCCAGATCGATGACCTTTACAAGGGTGGAGCTGAGGGGACTCGAACCCCTGACCCCCACACTGCCAGTGTGGTGCGCTACCAGCTGCGCCACAGCCCCTTGCATGATCTTGCCGTGTCCCCGGTGTTTCCCCCGGGCACGCTGGAAATACTACACACCTCCCCGACGACCCTTTCGGCACCCCCCTCAGTTGAGGGAGACGTCCGGCGGGAAGTGGGCGACCGCGGCGAGGATGTCGCCCTGCCGTCGCAGGACCATGGCCCAGAGATCATCCGGGCGCTCGACGAACGGGTCGCCGGGCAGCGCGTCGAAGACGAACCAGGAACCGGCGGCGATCTCCTCCTCCAGCTGGCCCGCGGACCATCCCGAGTAACCGGCGAAGACCCGGATGCCGGTGACGTTCTCCCGCATCCGCTCCGGGTCGGCGGAGAGGTCGAGCGTGCCGAGCGCCCCGCTGACCGGATGGAAGCCGGACAGCCGCTTCTTCACCTCCGGCCGGGTGCGGGCGAGGCAGATGGCCGACTCGGGCTGCACCGGGCCGCCCTCGAAGAGGACCGCCGGGTCACCGGCCAGCTCACCCCAGGTGCCGAGGACCTCGGCCACCGGAACCTCGGTCGCGCGGTTGAGCACGACCCCGAGCGCGCCGCCCGTCTCGTGGGCCACCAGCAGCACGACCGTACGGTCGAAGTTGGGGTCCTTGAGGGTGGGCGTGGCGACGAGCAGCCGACCGGTCATCGACTCCACCGACCGGCCTCCGATCCGCTGCTGCTCACCGAACACCTGATTACCGCCGTCCAGTCGACGTAGCCATGTCAGCACATTAGCTTGGCTTTCCGGCCACCGATAAGGTCTGGACATGAACCCGCCACCTACGGCAGCAGAGATCGGCGTCATCGGCGGATCGGGGCTTTACGCGCTTCTCGATCACGCCACCGAGCACGAGGTCGACACCCCGTACGGTCCTCCGTCGGACCGGATCACCGTGGCCGAGGTGGGTGGCCGCCGGGTGGCTTTTCTTCCCCGCCACGGTCGTGACCACCGTTTTCCCCCGCACAAGATCCCCTATCGGGCGAATCTGTGGGCGCTGCGCTCGCTGGGTGTCCGGCAGATCATCGCCCCGTGCGCGGTCGGTGGCCTGCGGCCGGAGCTGGGCCCGGGCACGTTCGTGGTGCCGGACCAGCTGATCGACCGGACCAGCGGCCGTGAACAGACGTTCTACGACTCCGGTGCGGTGCACGTGTCGTTCGCGGACCCGTACTGTCCGGTGGGCCGGTCGACGGTGCTGGATTCCGCCGAGCGGGTGAAGGCGGTGGACGGCGGCACCATGGTCGTGGTCGAGGGCCCGCGTTTCTCCAGCCGGGCCGAGTCCCGCTGGTTCACCTCGATCGGCGGCACGATCGTCAACATGACCGGCCATCCGGAGGCCGTCCTGGCGCGCGAGCTGGCCCTCTGCTACACGGCGATCGCCCTGGTCACCGACCTGGACGCGGGCGTCGAGGGCGAGCACGGCGTGACCCAGGAGGAGGTTTTCCAGGTCTTCGCCGACAACACGGCCCGGCTGCGGGACGTCCTGCTCGACGCGGTGGTCAAGCTGCCTGCCGAGCGGACCTGTGCGTGCAAGGACGCCCTGGCGGGCATCAAGCTGCCGATTCAACTTCCCTGATCCGTACGCCGTACGCGGCGCCGGGCCTCGTCCCGGCGCCGCGGCGACGGGTCAGACGACCGCGCAGGTGGCGTTGTTGAGGGTGAAGGCGCCGGGTTCGGCGGTGTTGCCGGTGTGGGTGCCCTGGAAGCCGAAGGTCTGGGATCCGCCGGCGGTGAGCGTGCCGTTGTAGGAGACGTTGGTGGCGGAGACAGCCCCGCTGGTGGGGCTGACGGTGGCGTTCCAGGCGTTCGTCACGGCCTGCCCGGTCGGCAGGGTGAACCGCAGGGTCCAGCCGTTGACCGCCGCGGTGCCGGTGTTGGTGACGGTGACCGACGCGGTGAACCCGGTGTTCCAGGCGTTGACCGTGTAGCCGACCCGGCAGCCACCGGTCGGCGACGGGCTGGACGCGGAGGGACTCGGCGCCGAGGGGCTCGGTGACGACGGGCTGGGTGACGACGGCGTGGTGGTGTCGAGCCCGAGGAAGTGGACGGCGGCGGCCGCGTCGACGGGCAGGTTGTGACTGACCCCGTTCATGCTGATCGCCTCCACCGGCGCGGTGTCACCGGTGCCGCCGTACCGGGTCCGGGTGTATCCGCTCTGCGGGGTGTCGGTGAACGACGGCGTCTGGGTGAGGCCGTGCACGTTCGTCCACTGGTCGATCTGCTCGCCGAAGTTGGGGTAGCGCAGGATCTCGTCGTTGGTGCCGTGCCACGTCTGCATGCGGGGGCGGCGCCCGGAGTAGCCCGGGTAGGCGTTGCGGACCAGGTCACCCCACTGCTGCGGGGTCTTGAGGACGAGGCCGTTGGCGCAGTCGCTGTTCCACTCGGAGCCGTTGGTGGTGGCGAAGCACCCGAACGGAACTCCGGCGAACGCCGAGCCCGCGCTGAACACGTCGGGGTAGAGGCCCAGCAGGACGTTCGTCATCATCGCCCCGCTGGAGACGCCGGTGGCCACGATCCGGTCCGCGTCGACCGGGTACCGCGCCCGTACGTAATCGATCATCGACTTGATGCCGACCGGATCGCTTCCGCCGTCGCGGGTGAGCGCCTGCGGGGAGGCGACGTCGAAGCACTGGCTGCTACGGGTCACCGACGGGTAGATGACGATGTAGCCGTACCGGTCGGCGAGCGCGGCGAACTGGGATCCGCTGTAGAAGGCCGGCCCGGTGCCGGTGCAGTAGTGGACGGCCACGAGCAGACCCGGCCGGGGCGCCAGGTTGTCGGGCACGTAGAGGTACATCCGCAGGTTGCTCGGGTTGGTGCCGAAGCCGGTGACCTCGGTCAGCGCGGCCGCGGAGGCGGGCCCGGGAAGGGCGACCGCGCCCAGTGCCGCCATGGTCGCGGTGACCAGTGCGGCGAGCAGGAGCTTGAGTCTCTTTCGCATCGGGGGATTCCTCGCACTCGGGGTGGGGACGGGGACGGCTTCGGTGTGGGGAGCACCCTAAGCATCGACCAGTATTTATCTTCGGCCGTGGTGGCGCCAGGCCGTCCCAGGAGCCGCGCGGGCGTGGAACGGGGGCGTATGATCCGTCGGATTTCACTGCACAACGACGACCCACGGCCGTCGAAGGGGACCCCCGGTGACTCGACCGCACATCATCCGAACCGTCGGCGCGCGCGCCGCCGCGGCGACACTGCTGCTGGCCGCCCTGGCCGGTGGCGTCCATCTGGCGCAGCGCCCGGACTCCGGGCCGAACGCCGCCGGCGCGGCCGAGACCCAGCGCCTGCTGGCCGAGCGCGAGCGGGAGCACGCCGCGGCGCGGGCCGTCCGCGACGAGGCGAAACGGCTCGCCGCACAGAAGGCGAGCGCCGAGGTGAAGACCGCCGTCGCCGACGCCCGGGCGCTGGAGACCGCCCGGAAGAAGGCGGAGGCCGAGAAGGCGGCCGCCGCCAAACGGGCCGCCGAGGTGGGCCCGGTGCCCTACACCGGCACGATCCCGGCGGCGTGCCGGAGCCTGAGCGGCAGCCGCGAGGTCGGCTGCGCCCTGATGATCGACGCGGGCTTCGAGTTCAGCGAGTTCTCCTGCCTGAACAAGCTGTGGGACCACGAGAGCGGCTGGAACTACCGGGCCACCAACCGGTCGTCGGGCGCCTACGGCATCCCGCAGGCCTACCCGGGCAGCAAGATGGCCTCGATCGCCGACGACTGGAAGATCAACCCGGCGACCCAGATCAAGTGGGGCCTCGGCTACGTCAAGGGCCGCTACGACTCCCCGTGCGGCGCCTGGAACCACTTCCAGGACGCCGGCTCCTACTAGATGAATCGATGCGCGCCGCGATGCCGGCGCGCATCTGGTTCTCGGCTCAGCATCGCCGCCACTTCGGGGGGTCGAAGGTCGTCGCCACGAGGCCGGCGGTGCTCGTCGAGCTTCCGGCGACGCGCATCGTCTCAGCGACGGACACGTTCACCGATGTGCCGCACGGGGCCCATGCCGCCGGACGGGGTACGGCGCTGGTGTTCCAGGCACCGGTCTTCGGGCCCACCACCTTCTCGGTGTCGCGTACGGTCCACTTGAGGCCGGTGAACCACATGGCCGTGGAGAGGCTCGCGGTTTCGGTCGCGTCGAGGCTGACGACGGCCTGGTTGTCCACCGCGGGGATCTGATAGGTCCATCCGGCCGGGGTAGCCACGCTCGCGAAGAGGACGCAGCTCTTGTAGTCGTTGCCCGAGACCGAAAAACCTCGATACCGAACCATGACCGCCCCGGACGGCAGAACGTGCGCGTCGACGGGCAGTTTGGTGCCGGCACCGTGGCGGCATCCGCTGCCGTTCGCGTTGAGCAGCTTCACGGTGAGCTGCGGTTGTGTCCCCGGTGGCAGGGGACTTGCCGAGGCGGACGGCACGAACAGGGAAGTGCCGACCAGCGCCATCACGATTATCTTCAATCCAGACACGGGAACCCCTCACAACGGGAGACCTTGGCGGGGAGAACCGGCCGGCCACAGGGAGCCCCGTCGCCGACCGGCCGGTGTTCGCACGTCAGCACTTCTTCCAGGACACGTTGAAGATCGTCGACGCCTTCGTGTCGGTGTCGATGAGTTCGGCGGAATTCGAGGAGCTCCCCTTCACCCGCAGCGTGTTGTTGACGTTCAGGTCGAGCGAGTCATTGCACGGCGCGTAGATGAGGGTGCCGATGTTGCTCGCCGTGGTCCAGAGGTTGGTACTCGGACCGTTGAGCGAATTGCTGGCCGACGCGTTCCACGGGCTTCCGGTGAACCAGGCGTTCATCTGCAATTTGGCCGACGACTTCCAGTCCAGGTCCGGCGTCACCCGGTTGATCACCGAGGTGATCGCATAGGTCCAGCCTTGAGGCACGGACACCCGGATCGACACCTTGCAGCTCTTGTAGTCGTTGCCGTACACCCGGAAATCGCTGTAGGACAGGCTGAACGCGGTGTTGTCCGCGGTGGGCTGAGCCCAGGTGGTGCCCGCGGGGCAGCCGCTGCCGAAGGCGCCCAGGACCTTGAGGGTGATCATCGGCGCCGGCGGCGCCGGCGCTGCCTGAGCCGCCGCGGGGAGAAGCGTCGCCAACAGCGACCCCGCGAGAATTGCCGCGGCCTTCTTATTCGTACGGAACATGAGAACTCCTTTTACAGTAGGGTTGCGGAATTAGCACTGCTTCCATTTCAAAAGGAAGGTGGTCGATACACGGGCGTCCTGAGCGAACAACTCCATCGAACTCGTCGCGGGCCCGGCGACCCGCAGCGTGGTATTGAGAATCAAGTTGGCCGACGCGCCACAGGGGGCGAAGATCAGCGCGCTGGTGGCGCTGTTCGTCTGCCAGAAGTCGTCGTACGTCCCCTTGAACGTCTGGTCCGCGCGCAGGGTCCACGGGAAGCCGGTAAACCACGAGTTCATTATGATTCGGCCGGACGCGCCTTTATCGAGAACGGCGTAGCCCCGGTTGAAGACCTCGTACACCGAATACGTCCAGCCCGCAGGAATGCCGACAACGATCACGACATTGCAGTTCTTGTAACTGCTGCCGGTCACCTTGAACTTGCTGAAACTCACGGAGAACGCCGTCTTGTCCGGCACGTCGGTGGCGACGCTCGAAAACTCCGGGCAACCGCTGCCGTTGACAGCCTTGACGTTCAGCGTGACGACGGGGTCCACCAGTCGTGGCCGCGCCTGGGCCACCGACGGGATCAGCGACATGGTCAGCAATACTCCGGCGACCGCAGCCGCCATCATCCTTCTCAACCTGAACATGGGATCCTCCCATCAACTTTATGCGCTGGAATTGCTAAATTGCCGGACACTTTGCGGTCTCGACGAATGCGGAGGTCCCGCGCAATCAGGCGGCTACGGCCGCAACCTCTATTCGGCGCCAGAAAAGGGCCGTGGCGACCTGTCGCCGCCCGCCCGCAATCACCGTTGAAAAGATGAATATCGGGTCGCTTGCCGGCTACGCGGGCAGTCCGGTGATCTTGTAAATGATCCGGTGACTCAGACTGGCCACCACCTGGATTGCTCCGCCGAGCCTACCCATGCCGTCACCCGGTGTGGTTCGAACAAGCAACGACTGGCTGAACGGCGGAGTCGCTATAGGGCTTCCGGGGGTAACGGGCTCGGCCCGGAAGCGGATAAGACGAAGCGGCCCGGTTCGCGCTTTCCGCAAACCGGGCCGCCTTCCGTCCGGTGGAGCTGATGACCGCTTACATGAACCTCGGCGAGCGGGCTCAACCGCTGCGGACGGCCGTCGACGGGTAACCGACTGGATCTCGCCCAGCGCTCCGACGCCGGGTTCCTCTTACCCAAGGAGGTCGCCATGTCTGAAGCAGCCGCGCAGTTCAACATCCACGACGCGAAAACGAACCTCTCGCGGATCATCGACCGCGTCGAGCACGGCGAAGAGATCATCATCAGCCGGGCCGGCACACCCGTCGCCAAGATGATCCCGCTCAACCGCAGGGTCGACCGGACGGGTAGAGGCTCCCTCGCCGGTCAACTCGTCGTGGCAGACGACTGGGATTCCACCGAGGTGAACGAGTCGATCGCACGGGATTTCGGCCTCACATGAGCCTTCTCCTCGACACTCCCGTCGTGCTGTGGTGGCTCACGGACGACTCCACTCTTCCCGCCGAGATCAAGGAACGGCTCGACCACGAACCGGACGCCTACGTCAGCCCTGCGACGATGCGGGAAGTGGCCATCAAGCAGTCGATCGGCAAGCTCGCCAAACCGGCCGATCTCGCTGAACGCATCCGCGACAGCGGCTTCCGGCACCTGAACATCACCGCCGAGCACTGCATCGTCGCGGGACGGCTTCCGCTCATCCACCGAGACCCGTTCGATCGGATGCTCATCGCCCCCAAGCCCAGGTAGAACACCTGACGTTGGTCACTCGTGACACGCACATCCAGAAATACGACGTGCCTGTCCTACCCGCCTGACGCGGCCGAAACGCAACCACCTGCCGCGCCCACCGTGATGCGGGGTTTCCGGGGGCTCGACCCCCGGAGCAGAAAGACGCCAGAGTGCAGTGGAGGTGCTTGCCGCCTACTCGAACCTTTCGGAGCACCTGCGGCGCCTGCGAGACATGCTTGGACAGCCGGACATCATCATCGACCGCCTAGAATGAGGAGACTGAACGCACCCTGCGGGAGACACCGATGACCCGAACACTGACCGCCGCGGTTCACCAGGAAGACGACTGGTTCGTTGCCCGCTGTCTGGAGCTTGACGTAGCTAGTCAAGGCGAGTCATTGGATGAGGCTCTGGCGAATCTCCGCGAAGCGGTGGAGCTCTACTTGGAGCAGGTCTCTCAGCCCCAGATCGAGGCGACGCCGTTCGTGACCGCGTTCCAGATCGCCTCGGCCGCATGAGCCCGGCTCTGGCCGATCTCCCCCTCCGCAAGGTAGTAGACGCCCTCACCCGGGCAGGGTTCGTCCACGTCCGCACCAAAGGCAGTCACGCCGTGTACCAACATCCGAACGGCCGGGTCGCAGTGGTCCCTCAGCACTCTACGGTCAAACGTGGAACGCTCGCCTCGATCCTCCGACAGGCTGGCCTGACCACAGCCGAATTTCTCCAGCTCCTGCGGTAGGACCGTCAAACAACGACATCGGCCGCCCCACCTAAGCGATGGCAGGGCGGCCGATGATCTTGCAGTGGAGGTGCCGGGAATCGAACCCGGGTCCTTCGTTGCTTTGTCAGGGCTTCTCCGAGCGCAGCTCACTATGTCCCTACTCGGCCCTCCGACTCACGTGAGCAAGTTCGGACGACGGGCCCAGTCACTGATTGATCTCACCGCAAGGTCCCCGTGACCGGGACCCATTGGCCAGCCTCCTAGCTGATGCCGGCAGCTGGGACGGAGGCGCTCCCAGACCGACAGACCACGCTACTTGCCTCAGGCGGCGAGAGCGTACTGGTCAGCGTCAAACTTAGAGTTGGCGCTTATAAGTTTCCGACGACCGATTCTCGAGACGACGTCGGCTTCCTCGGCTCGCTTCCCCTGTCTCCACGTACGAAGTCGAAACCAGTCACCCCCATGTCCATGTCACAGCCTGGCAATCTTAGCTCACCCGGCAACTGCCGCCACCGATGGCACAGGTGATCGGCTTGACCAGGTCGTTCAGGTTCTTCTCGGCCTGGAAGCCGACGCTGACCGAGGATCCGCCGGCGAGCGACTTCCCGCTCAGGGTGACGGTGTTCCCGCTGAGGCTGGCCGTGGCGTTCCAGGCGCCGCGCAGTTCGAGCCCGCTGCCGGAGGGGTAGGACAGCGTGATGGTCCAGTCCCGTGCCGACGTGCCGTTGTTGGTGACCCGCAGCGCGGCGATGAAGCCGTCACGCCAGGATGCGCTGGTGGAGTAGGTGACCGACAGGTCGGCGGCGGCCGGGGAGGAGCTGGTGCGCGACGGCGACGGGCTGGGCCGTCCGGTGCTCTTCGACGGCGACGGTTTGGCCGAGGTGGACGCCGACCGGGACGGCGACGGCGACACCGACACCGACACCGAGGGCGATGCCGAGGCCGACCGCGACACGGACGGCGACGGCGAGGCGGACGACACCGGCGACGACTCGGTCGCGGGGCTGGTGGCGGGCAGCGAGCCCTCGGCCGCCTGGAGATCGGCGGTCGGCAGGACCAGCAGCGGATCACCCGGTTCGGCGGAGCCACCCGAGCGGAACGCGATCCAGCCGACCAGGGCAAGCAGGACGGCAGCAGCCAGACCGAGGACCGATCGGGCCAGGATGAACTGACGTGCGGCGTGCTTCGACAACGGGCGGGTCTCCCTGGGGTAGGGGAAGATCAGCGACAGGTGACGATCAACGGTGGATGATCAATAGGCCTGGCCGGGCAGGATACCCCGTCAGTCCATCCCTTTCGCACGGCGGCCCATCGCCCGGTTGATCTCCCGCTCAGCGTCCCGGCTGGCCATGTCCTGACGCTTGTCGTAGCTCTTCTTGCCCTTCGCCACCCCGAGTTCGACTTTCGCGTACCCGTTGTGGAAATAGACCGCGAGTGGCACCAGGGTGACGCCGTCGTCGCGCATCTTGCCCAGCATCTTGTGGATCTCTTCGCGGTGCAGCAGCAGCTTGCGGGGGCGGCGGGGCTCGTGGTTGGTCCAGGTGCCCTGCGTGTACTCCGGGATGTGCATGCCGTGCAGGTAGATCTCACCCTCCCGCTCGTGGCCGAACGCGTCGACCAGCGAGGCGCGCCCGGCGCGCAGCGATTTCACCTCGGTGCCGGTGAGGACCATGCCGGCCTCGTAGGTGTCCAGGATGGTGTAGTCGTGGTGCGCCTT
This sequence comes from Actinoplanes lobatus, assembly GCF_014205215.1. NCBI lineage: Bacteria > Bacillati > Actinomycetota > Actinomycetes > Micromonosporales > Micromonosporaceae > Actinoplanes > Actinoplanes lobatus. Next base: position 3,143,438 of record NZ_JACHNC010000001.1, on the reverse strand, counting down.
GCGGTTGGAGGCGACGAGCTTGCGGCCCTGTTCGCGTGGCATGACCGCGGTCCTCCCGTTTGTGTGAACCCGAACGGAAAGAGTACCCGGGCCTCAGCACAAACAGCCGGGCAGGTAAACGAGCGGGTTGCGGGGCGCGCCACCGAATCGCGTCTCGAAGTGCAGGTGTGCCCCGGTGGAGGCGCCGGTGCTGCCCACCCGGCCGATGATCTCGCCACGACGGACGTACTCGCCCACCGAGACATAGATTTTGGACTGGTGTGCGTAGCACGTGGTGAACCCGTGCCCGTTCATCCGTCCATGGTTGATGCACGTGTACCGGCCGTAGCCGCCGTTCCAGCCCGCCTGGATCACCCGTCCGGACGCGGCGGCCCGGATCGGGCTGCCCGAGCCGGCCGCGAAGTCGGCGCCGGCATGCAGTTGCCACACCCGGTAGTAGGGGTCGTAACGGTTGCCGTAGTCGCTGCTCTTCCAGCCGTGGACGGGCATCAGCAGGCGGCCGCCGGAATAGCGGCTGCCGACGCCGGACCGGTTCTCCCAGCCGCGCATGGCGGCGCGGACCCGGTTCTCCGCACGCACCGCGGCCCGGTACTGGGCCAGCACTCCGGCGCGTTGTGTCTCGGCGGCGCGCAGCGCGGCCCGCCGGGCCAGCACCAGCTCGTTGACCTCCTGCTGGGCGCGGAGGGCGGCGGCCTGCGCGCTCTGCGCGGCCCGGAGCCGCTCGGCGGCGGTGGCCTCGGCGGCCTCGGCGGTCCGCTTCGCGGCGCCGGCCCGGTCCTGCGCGATCCGGGCGGTCCGGCGGGCCGTGGTGAGCGTACGGACCTCGCCCTGCTCCTGGTGCATGAGGTGTTCGACAAGTCCGAGGCGGTCCATCAGATCCTGCGGCCCGGTCGCCTCGGCGAGCAGGTTGAGCCGGTTGAAGGTGCTGCCCATGTAGCTGGCGCGGGCGATCTCCTCGACCCGTTCGCGGGCGGCGTCGACCTGGCCGGCGGCGGCCGTGTACTCGTCGGCGACCCGCTGGTGACCGGCCCGGGCGGTGTCGGCCTGCCGCCGGGCGGTGTCCGCCTCGACCCGGGTGGCGATCACCACGCCGCGCGCGGTGGCCACCCGTTGCTGAGCGGCCGGCAGGGCGGCGGTGGCGCGGGCCAGGCTGCTCGCGGCGGCCCGGGCATGGGCGCCGGCGGTCTCCAGGAGCGCCTCGGCACGGCGGACGGCGCGGGCCGCGTCGTCGGCCGGATCGGCCGCGGCGGGCACCGGCACCGCCAGCATGAACCCGAACAGGGCGAAGAGGCAGAGGCAGGCGGCGATCAGGCGATCAGGTCGGCAATACCCCACGGCGCCACGCTACCCCGACTAATCATCCGCAAAGCCCCAAATCGCCCGATGGCCGCAACCCTGGACAGGGTTGCGGCCATCGGGACTTACACGTACTTGTGCGGCGTCAGACCTTGAGGTAGAAGCGCAGCGTCACCCAGGCGGTGACCGCACTGAACAGCGAGGCGACACCGGCCAGCAGCGGCAGCATCAGCCACACGTTGCCGTTGGGGATCGGCGTGAGGATCGTGGCCAGCGCCTGGAGCTTGGTGTCCAGCACGATGATCTTGCTGACGAAGAGCGCCACGAAGCCGAGGAGCGAGCCGATCAGGCCGGCGACCACCGCCTCCAGCACGAACGGCGACTGGATGAACCAGTTCGACGCGCCGACCAGTTTCATGACCGCGACCTCGCGCCGCTTGCTGTACGCCGCCACCTGGATGGTGTTACCCACCAGCAGGAGCGCCGCGACCGCCATGAAGCCGGCCACCACCAGCGCCATCACCTGGATCGAGTTGAAGACCTTGAAGACCTTGTCGAGCAACTCGCGCTGGTCGATGATCTGCCGGATGCCGGGCTTGCCCTCGACCGCCTTGGCGAACTCGGCGTACTTCTCCGGGTTGCTGAGCTTGACCCGGTACGACTCCGGCAGGCTGTTCGATCCGACCGCGTTCACGAAGTCGGGCGTGTCGGCCCAGAGCTTCTGGAACCGCTTGAGAGCGTCTTCCTTGCTCTCGTAGGTCTTGGAGATCACCAGCGAGCTGCTGTCGATGGCCTCGTCGATCGCGAGCTTCTGAGGCTCGGTGACGTCGTCGGTCAGGAAGATCGAGACCTCGATGTTGCCGTAGTAATACTCCTTCATCTGGTCGACCTGCATGTACAGCAGCACGCTGGCGCCCAGCATGGTCAACGAGACGGACATGGTGATGATCATGGCGATCGTCATCGTGACGTTTCGCCACAGGCCCACCAGGACCTCGTTGAGGATGTACTTCACGCGCATCGGGGGGATCCTTCCAGGACTCCGCGTGTCACTGCTTCAGCTTTCCGTACGTGGGCGGAGCAAGGCCTACCCGTAAACACCGCGCGCCTGGTCCCGGACGATCCGTCCGCTCTCGATCTCGATGACCCGGCGGCGCATCTGGTTGACGATGTTTGAGTCGTGCGTGACCATCACGACGGTCGTACCGGTCCGGTTGATCCGGTCCAGCAGACGCATGATCTCGATCGAGGTGTCCGGGTCGAGGTTACCCGTGGGCTCGTCGGCCAGCAGGATCAGCGGACGGTTCACGAAGGCACGGGCCACCGCGACACGCTGCTGCTCACCACCGGAGAGCTCATGCGGGTACCGGTGCTCCTTGCCGCCGAGGCCGACCAGCTCCAGGACCTCGGGCACGACACGCCGGGCGACGGCCTTGGTCTTGCCGATCACCTCAAGGGCGAAGGCGACATTCTCGTACGCCGTGCGGTTGGGCAGCAGCCGGAAGTCCTGGAAGACGCAGCCGATCGAGCGGCGGAAGTGGGGAACCTTCCAGGACCGCAGAGTGGTCACGTCCTTCTGATTCACCACCACCTTGCCGCGGGTCGGGGCGACCTCGTGGAGCAGCAGCTTGATGATCGTCGACTTACCGGAACCGGAGGGGCCGATGAAGAAGACGAACTCACCCTTCTCGATCCCGACGCTGACATTGTCCAACGACGGCCGAGACGCCTTTGGGTACGTCTTCGTCACGTTCTCGAGCAGAATCACGGGACTGGAGTCTACGCGGTGTAACGAAATCGCCAACCCCACCGGGGTCGGGAATATTCACGAGCTGCGGTAACACTGGGAACAGGCGCAACCTGACCTGACCCAGCGTTCAGGTCGGGTTGCACACGGTCACGGATCGGCCTATGAGGCGACCTGGTTCTGCTTCCGCCAACGGATGCCCGCCTCGATGAAGCCGTCCACTTCGCCGTCGAAGACCGACGAAGGGTTGCCGGTCTCGAACTCGGTGCGCAGATCTTTCACCATCTGGTACGGGTGCAGAACGTACGAACGCATCTGGTCGCCCCATGATCCGGTGGTGTCCAGCTTCAGACCGGCCATCTTGGCGTCCTCCTCCTGGCGCTTCCGCTCCAGCAGCCGGGCCTGGAGAACACGCATCGCGGCCGCCTTGTTCTGCAGCTGCGACTTCTCGTTCTGACAGGAGGCGACGATGCCGGTGGGGATATGGGTCAGCCGGACCGCCGAGTCGGTCGTGTTGACGCTCTGCCCGCCGGGACCGGAGGACCGGTACACGTCGACCCGGATCTCGTTCTCCGGAATGTCGACGAACTCGGTCTGCTCGACCACCGGCATCACCTCGACGCTGGCGAAGCTGGTCTGCCGGCGGCCCTGGTTGTCGAACGGGCTGATCCGCACCAGGCGGTGGGTGCCGGACTCGACACCCAGCGTGCCGTAGGCGTACGGCACCTTGACGGCGAAGGTGGCCGACTTGAGGCCGGCCTCCTCGGCGTACGACGTGTCGTAGACCTCGGTGGGGTAGCCGTGCCGTTCCGCCCAGCGCAGGTACATCCGCATCAGCATCTCGGCGAAGTCGGCCGCGTCCACACCGCCGGCGCCGGCCCGGATCGCCACCACGGCCTCACGGGCGTCGTACTCACCGGAGAGGAGAGTGCGGACCTCCATCTCCTCGATCGCCTTGCTGAGGGTGGCGACCTCGGCACCCACCTCGGCGATCGAGTCGGCGTCGCCCTCGGCCTCGGCCAGCTCCAGCAGCACGCCGGCGTCGTCGAGACGGGAACGCAGGCGTTCCAGCTTGGAGAGCTCGCCCGAGATGTACGACAGACGGCTGTTCACCTCCTGAGCACGGGCCTGGTCGTCCCAGAGGTCCGGCGCGGAGGCCTGCTCCTCAAGGTCCGCCTTGTCCCGGCGCAACTTGTCGACGTCCAGGACGTTCTCGATGTTGCGCAGGGTCGCGTCGAGGGCCTTCAGTTGCTCGGGAAAGTCGGCAGCGGTCACGACACTCAAGACTACGCCGCCCGGCCAGAATGCTGGCCGGGGCGGGTCCGTTCATTCGGTCGGGACGGCTTTGAGCCAGGTGAGCGCGGCCTTGTGGTAGGCGACCGCGAACTCCAGGGCGGCCGCGCCGTACTGGTCGCCGTTCTTCTTCGCCTCCTTGGCCTGCTCCTTCGCCATCCCCATGGCCTCGGAGTGGTACTGGTTCGCGGTGCTGTAGAGCTCCTGCAACTGGTCGCCGGAGTGCTGCTGACCGAAGGCGACCCGCAGAGCGACCGGGTTGCGCAGCGCGTCCCGGCCCGGGGCCTCGGCGAGCCACCTGCTGAAGGCGCGCTTGCCGGAGGCGGTGATGGCGTAGGGCTGACTGGATCGGGGACCCGGCTTACCGAGGCGGACATACCCCATTTCAGCCAGTACGGGCAATTCGCGGTAGACCTGGCTGCGCGTCATCGACCAGTAGGGCCCGAGGCGGCGTTCGGCAGCCGCCATCAGCTGACCGCCGGTCATCGCCCCCTCGTGGAGGAGGCCGAGGAGGGCAGCCGCCGTCGGATTGATTTGGAAGTCGGGCATGCCTTCTAAGCTGCCACTTTGTCGCGCCGCCGTCCAGGATTTAGCCTGATCCGTCCAGTTTGCGCCTCCACAAACGACTGTCCCGCACAGACAGTCCGACAACGAGTGAGCGGTCCTGGCGATTCCGCCTCCAAATACGCGTTGACCAGGTAATATGGTGCACCCAATCGGTCAGACGGCGTGTTGCGGGCATGATTCCGGCAAAAAGGCGGATACTGCCGTGCGAAACCAGACAATCAGATCCAACCGCCCCATTCGTCACCCTTGAGCGGGCCTGCGGGCTCATCCCTGATGCGGATAGCGCCATCGGGTCGGCGGGTCGAGCGTCTCCTTGATGGTCCGCGGCGACACCCACCGCAGCAGATTCAGGACCGAACCGGCCTTGTCGTTGGTCCCGCTGCCCCGCTCCCCGCCGAAGGGCTGCTGCCCCACCACGGCCCCGGTCGGCTTGTCGTTGACGTAGAAGTTGCCGGCCGTGAACCGCAGCTCCCGCTGAGCCCGCTCGATCACCGTGCGGTCGGCGGCGAAGACCGACCCGGTCAGCGCGTACGGCGACGCCGTGTCCACCAGCCGCACCGCCTCGTCGAAACCGCCGTCCAGGAAGACGTGCACGGCCAGGATCGGCCCGAAGTACTCGGTGCTGAAGACCTCGTTCCCGGGATCCGTGCACTCGACCAGCGTCGGCTCCACGAACCAGCCCTCACTGTCGTCGCCGCGCCCGCCGGCCAGCACCGTGCAGGCGCCGCTGCCCGCGATCCGGTCCAGCGCCCCGGTCAGCCGGCCGAACGACCGGCCGTCGATCACCGCGCCACCGAACATCGAAAGGTCGGCGACGTCGCCGTACCGGATGGAAGCGACCGAGGCCGCGAGCCGATCCCGCAGGCCGCCCTCCCACAGGCTCCGCGGCACGTACGCCCGGGACGCCGCCGAGCACTTCTGGCCCTGATACTCGTACGCCCCAGCAGTGCCGTGTGCAGCGCGTCCACGTCGGCGCTGGGGTGAGCGAGGACGAAGTCCTTGCCACCGGTCTCCCCCACCAGCCGCGGGTAGGTCCGGTAGCGGTCGACGTTCTCCCCCACGGTGCGCCACAGATGCCGGAAGGTCGCGGTGGAGCCGGTGAAATGGATGCCGGCCAGGTCCGGATCGGCCAGTGCCACCTCGGAGACCGCCAGCGCCGGCCGTGGCGTTGCCGGTCACCCCGAGTACCGCGTGCCTCCGGTGTGGCTGGACCACCTCGATCGGCGAGCCCGCGGCCATCCGCTGCCGCCCGCCGATCGTCATCGTCAGATCCGGGCGGCGGTCACCGAGGTCCTCGATCGCCTTCTGGAGACCGGCGCGGTGCGAGCCGCCCGGCGCGTAGTCGCGCACCGGTTCGTTCCTCGGCGCCGGGACGGAGAACTGGGCGTCCATCCGAACTCCTCGTCGTTGAGGGGGTTTCGCCCATCGTCGCACCTCACCGACGGCCGGTCAGGCGTGTGCGGCTTCGCCGGTTACCCTGAGCCCCATGACTGACCGCCAGACCGCCGCCCCGGAGACCGTCGAGGAATCCCGGCTCACCGTGGCGCTGCTCGCGGCCGCCGCCCTCGCCTGGACCGGCGCGATGCTCTGGTCGGCCCGGGCCACCATCACCGGCCGGGCCGATGCCGCGATGGAGGTGACCTCCACGGCGTACGCGCTGCCCGGCGCGGTCACCGCCGACCTGGTCGCCGGCTCGGCCGTGGCGCTCCTGGTGCTCACCCTGATCAGCGCGCGCCGGCCGCTCGGGCCGACCGCCCGGTTCGCCGTGGCGACCGGCGCCGGCCTGGTGGTCGGGCTGCTCAGCGCCATCCCGATCATCACGATCAACACGGCCGGCACGATCTACGCGGTCGTCGGCGGCACGGTGGCCGCGGCCGCGACCATCGGCGGCGCCCTGGCCGGCCTGCGGATCCCGTCGGTGATCGCCGCGGCCGGGGCGGGCTCGGTCGGTGTCTTCCTGGTCGGGTTCGTGCTGAACCTCTTCCAGTCCCCGGTGCTCGACGCCTTCGGGGCCGACGACACCGCGTCGTCGGCGCAGGCGGCACAGTGGTTCTCCTACAGCCAGGCGGCGCTGAGCGGTCTGGCGGCCGGCCTCATCGCGTACTTCATGCTGCGCCGCCGTGCCGGGCTGCGCTGGCCGCTGTACGCGCTGGCCGGCGCCGGCCCCGGCCTCCTGCTGGTGATCGGCGAACTGCTGGCCCGCACCGCCGGCGCCGAGGTGCTCGAACTGGCCGGCAAGGTCAGTGAGCTGGAGCAGACGGTGCAGCAGATGCTCAGCTCGGCCCGGCTCAACAACGGGCTCATCGTCCTCTTCGTCGGCGCGCTCACCGCCATCTTCGCGGTCGGCCGGACCCTCGGCCCGGCCCAGGACTCCGACGACGAGGAGCCTCAGGCCAGTTCGTCCAGCTCGGAGACGGCGTACCACTCCAACTCGTGATCCTCGGCGCCGTCGACGGTGAACTGGGCGTCCGAGTCACCGGCCAGCGCCTCGACGACCACCTCGACGGCGGCCGCCACCGCCTCCACCGCCTCGGTCCCGTCAACGTGGATGCTCGCCAGGTCGGCCAGGCTCACCGGCTGCGGCAGCCGGACCGTGCTCGACCCCAGCTCGGTGTCCTCGCTGGTCAGACCGGCGGCCGGGACGTCGGCCGAGACCACCACCCGGCGGCGCGGCGCTGACGGATCCTGCCGCAGCAGAGGCAGGGCGCCCTGGGCGGCACGGGTGAAGGCGACGTACTCCAGCTCCTCCTCGTCGCCCTCCGCGTACCACTCGCGGAGCGCGGGCGTCACCGCGTGCGCGATCAGCGTCTGATCGCCGAGCCGCCCACCGGCCCGCAGGGCGGTGAGCATCGGCAGTGTGGCCGGCACGTAAACCCGGACCAGGTCGGTGATCGGCACCGTCGTTCCTCCTGCACTCGGCGGTCGGGCGAGCACAGTACACCGTCATCTCGGCCCGGAGATGTCCCATTCCATCAGGAGTCTCCGGATCGAGGTCGCACCGGGTCCGCCACACGCCATCGGTGGCAAACTGAGGCCGTCGAAAGGAGGAGCCGTGCCGGAGCCCCGCTTCCTGCTGCTGTCCGACGTGGCCACCGAACTGAACGTCTCGGACTCGCAGGTCTATCACATGGTCCGCAGCGGCGAGCTGCCCGCGATCAAGATCGGTGGGCGCGGTCAGTGGCGCGTCGAGCGCTCCCAGCTGGAGAAATACATCCAGGAGAGGTACGCGGACACCGCCGCGTGGGTGCGCGACAACCCCCTGGCCGACCGCGAGGCGGAATGAGCGGTCGGCGGCTTTTGCGCCTCTTCCCGGATCGATGATCAGCCGTTGACCGGCCGAAGGCAACTGGACGATGCTTCAGTTCATCGAAGGCAAACGGAGGCAAACGCAAGGATTGGCGGTGGCGATGCGATCGACGGTCGAGATGGCGCCCACGATTCGGCTGCGCCCGGTTCCCCGGTCCGACCCACCTTTCGACGACGAGTCCGCGCCCCAGGTGTGGGCGCCGTCCCGGCAGCCGGCTCTGGAGTGGCCGGGTAACGCGCAGCGGGCGCCCCTCGGGCCACCGCCGGAGGCCCCCGCCGTGGCCGGAGCCTCCGGTGACGCGCGGCTCGCGGCCCGGCGGTTCGTGCACCTCTGCGTCGAGGTCCTCAACGGGTTCCGGCCCGCCGCCCACCTGCGGCGGATGGCACTGCCCGCCGAGGCCGCCGACGTGGTGGCGAAAGGCCTGGCCGGGGCGCGCCGGGCCGCCGAACTGCGCCGGGCGGGCCGGCCGCGCACCCGGCCGCCACGCCGCCACGCCCCCGTCGCGGTGCTGCGGTTGCGGCTGTGCGAGCCGCGGCCCGGCGTCGTCGAGGCCGCGGTCACCCTGGCCACCGGCGAGCGGACCTGGGCGATGGCCTTCCGGTTGGAGCTGCACCAGCAGACCTGGGCCGCCACCGCGCTCCTGATCATCTGACGCCTCCCACACTCCCGGGGCGACCGTCAGCAACCGAAGCGGCGGCCGTCCCGGGTCTCACCCGTGCCCGCTCCACCGGCGCCCACCCCGCACAAGTCCGTGGCTGGCTCCTAGGGTGCCCCTCGGAGCCAGCCACTCCCACCAAAACGAGCCTCTGCGCAGGCGGGCGCGGGCACGGGTTCGGGCGGGCGCGGGTTCGGGCGGGCGCGGGCCGGCAGGGCGGGCGCGGGCCGGCAGGGCGGGCGCGGGCCGGCAGGGCGGGCGCGGGCCGGCAGGGCGGGCGCGGGCCGGCAGGGCGGGCGCGGGCCGGCAGGGCGGGCGCGGGCCGGCAGGGCGGGCGCGGGCCGGCAGGGCGGGCGCGGGCCGGCAGGGCGGGCGCGGGCCGGCAGGGCGGGCGCGGGCCGGCAGGGCGGGCGCGGGCCGGCAGGGCGGGCGCGGGCCGGCAGGGCGGGCGCGGGCCGGCAGGGCGGGCGCGGGCCGGCAGGGCGGGCGCGGGCCGGCAGGGCGGGTGCGGGCGGGCAGGAATGCGGAACGGCCCGCGTGGGCCGGCCGGAGCCGGGCCACGCGGGCCGTTCGGGAGTGGATCAGGCCGCGCCGGGCCCGCCGTGGCAGCGCTTGTACTTCTTGCCCGAGCCGCAGTAGCAGGGGGCGTTGCGCGAAGGACCGTTCGACTCCGACTGGGAGGCCGAGGACCGGCTCGGCGAGCCGGCGCCGGTGTGCGCCGGGCTGGCCGGGACGGGCGACCCGCCGGGGCCGATCTGGACCGGCGCCGACTGCTGCTGGATCACCGGGCGGCCGGCGCCCGCCTCACCGTCGATGGCCGGTGCGGTGTACTGGAGGTTCTGCGGGCGGTTGGAGCCGCCGAGACCCTTGGCGTGCACCTCGACCCGCTCGGAACCGCCGTCGCCCTCCGGCTCCTCGCCGACCTGGGGCAGCTCGTAGGCCTGGCTCGGGTCGACGGTGATGGTGGGCTGCTCCTCGACCTGGACCTCCAGGTTGAAGACGAAGCCGACCGCCTCCTCCTTGATGCCCTCCATCATCTGGTTGAACATGTCGAAGCCCTCGCGCTGGTACTCCACCACGGGGTCGCGCTGGGCGTAGGCCCGCAGGCTGATGCCCTCCTGGAGGTAGTCCATCTCGTAGAGGTGCTCACGCCACTTCCGGTCGATGACCGCGAGCAGCACCTGGCGCTCCAGCTCACGCAGCGCCTCGGCGCCGAGCTCCTCCTCGCGGGAACGGTAGGCACCCCGCGCGTCCTGCTTGAGCTGTTCGGCCAGGAACTCCTGGTCGATCGTGCCCTTCTCGCCGCCGGACTCCTCGACGATGTCGTCGATGGTGACGGTGACCGGGTAGAGCCGCTTGAGGTTGGTCCAGAGCTGGTCCAGGTCCCAGTCCTCGGCGTAGCCGTCGGCGGTGGCCACCGTGACGATGTCGGCGATCACGTCGTCGATCATGTGGGTGACCTGCTCGTGCATGTCCTCGCCGTCGAGCACGCGCTTGCGCTCGGCGTAGATGACCTGCCGCTGCTTGTTCATCACCTCGTCGTACTTGAGGACGTTCTTGCGGATCTCCGCGTTCTGCGCCTCGATCTGGGTCTGCGCGTTGCGGATCTGCTTGCTCACCATCTTCGACTCGATGGGAACGTCCTCGGGGATGTTGAACCGCTCCATGACGGCCTCGACGGCGCCGGCCCGGAACCGCTTCATCAGGTCGTCCTGGAGGGACAGGTAGAACCGGGACTCACCCGGGTCGCCCTGCCGGCCGGACCGGCCGCGGAGCTGGTTGTCGATGCGGCGGGAGTCGTGGCGCTCGGTGCCGAGCACGTAGAGCCCGCCGGCGGCCTGCACCTCGGCGGCCTCCCGCTCGGTGGCCTCCTTGACGATCGGGAGCACCTCTTCGAGGGCCTTCGCGTACTCCTCCGGGTTCTCCACCGGGTCGAGGCCGCGCTGGTGCAGCTCGGCCGCGGCGGTGAAGTCCGGGTTGCCGCCGAGCAGGATGTCGGTGCCACGACCGGCCATGTTGGTCGCCACGGTGACCGCGCCCTTCCGGCCGGCCTGGGCGATGATCGTCGCCTCCTGGGCGTGGAACTTCGCGTTCAGCACGCTGTGCGGGATGCCCTTGCGGCGCAGCAGCTGGGAGAGGATCTCCGAGTTCTCCACCGACACGGTGCCGACGAGGACCGGCTGGCCGGTGGCGTGCCGCTCGGCGATGTCCTCGATGACCGCGTTGAACTTGGCCTTCTCGGTCTTGTAGATGACGTCCGGGTGGTCGATCCGGATCATCGGGCGGTGCGTCGGGATGCTGACGACGCCGACCTTGTAGACGCTGTTGAACTCGCCGGCCTCGGTCTGCGCGGTACCGGTCATGCCGCCGAGCTTCTCGTACAGGCGGAAGTAGTTCTGGAGGGTGACGGTCGCCAGGGTCTGGTTCTCCTGCTTGACCTCCACCCCCTCCTTCGCCTCGATGGCCTGGTGCATGCCCTCGTTGTAGCGGCGGCCGTGCAGGATGCGGCCGGTGAACTCGTCGACGATCAGGACCTCGCCCTCGGGGCTGACGATGTAGTCCTTGTCGCGCTTGTACAGCTCCTTGGCCTTGATGGCGTTGTTCAGGTAGCCGACCAGCGGAGTGTTCACCGACTCGTACAGGTTGTCGATGCCGATCCGGTCCTCGACCTTGGCGACGCCGCGCTCGGTGATCGCGATGGTGCGCTTGGCGTGGTCGACCTCGTAGTCGCCCTCGCCGTCCTTGCCCGCCTGGAGCCGGGCGACGATCTGGGCGAACTCGCCGTACCACCGGGCGGAGTGCTCGGCCGGGCCGGAGATGATCAGCGGGGTCCGGGCCTCGTCGATCAGGATGGAGTCGACCTCGTCGACGATCGCGAAGTTGTGCCCGCGCTGCACCAGCTCGGTCTTCGCCCACGCCATGTTGTCGCGCAGGTAGTCGAAGCCGAACTCGTTGTTGGTGCCGTACGTGATGTCGCACTCGTAGGCGGCGCGGTGCTCGGCGGACGGACGGTTCGGCAGGATGACGCCGACGGTCAGGCCGAGGAACACGTGCACCCGGCCGACCCACTCGGCGTCACGCTGAGCGAGGTAGTCGTTGACCGTGATGATGTGCACGCCCTTGCCGCTCAACGCGTTGAGGTAGGCCGGGAACACGCCGGTCAGGGTCTTGCCCTCACCGGTCTTCATCTCCGGGATGTTGCCGAAGTGCAGCGCGGCGCCACCCATCAGCTGGACGTCGTAAGCCCGCTGGCCGAGCACCCGTTTGGCGCCCTCCCGGGCCACCGCGAAGGCCTCGGGGAGCAGCGAGTCGAGCGACTCGCCCTCCTGACAGCGCTCCTGGAACTGCTGGGTGCATTCGCGCAACTCGTCGTCGGTCAGGTCGACATAGTCGTCCTCGATCGAGTTGACCGCTTCCGCGATCGCCTTGAGCCGTCGCACCATGCGGCCTTCGCCGGCGCGAAGAATCTTTTCCAATATCGACACGGGTCAACGCTCCCCTAGACAGTCTGCTGAACCATCGTAGGCACCTTCCCCGTGGACCTGTGACCCGAGCCTCCCGTGAAACTCACAAAAAGGGCGAAATACGCCATGAAGTTCGCTGACAGCGCATCCTCCGACTCATTTGCAAGCTGTTTGGCGCCCGGGCGCGTCCCGGACGAGGATGTCCCCGTGGATCAGAACAGCGAAGTGCGGCTCGAGGACGCGGGCGACGGGGCGTACGAGATCGTCGGCACCCGGTCCGGTGACCGCCTCGGCCGGGTCGCCCTGACCGGGGAGCGGGTGACCGTCGAGGTCGTGCCGGCGGCCCGGCGGCGCGGCGTGGCGACGGCGGCGCTGCGTGAGGTGAGCCGGCTCACCCTGCGCGACCGGGAGCGGCTGGAGCTGCTGATCCCGTGGGACAACCCGATCGCCCTGCGGGTCGCGCTGGCCGCCGGCTACACCCGGGAGGGGATCCGCCGGGGCACGCCCGAGCTGCTGGTCTACTCCCGTCTGGCGAGCGACAGCGGGGAGCCGGCACCGCGCCTGCTGCCCGACCTGCCCGGTGGCGAGCTGTCCGACGGCGTGATCACACTGCGCCCGCTCGGCGAGGGCGACGTCGACTTCTACACCGAGTTGCACAGCGTGCCGGACGTGGTGGCGACCAGCGTGCCGGCCGAGCCCAAGCCGGCCGACGAGATCCGCCGGCGCTGCTCACGGGCCGCCACGCAGTGGCTCACCGGGAGCCGGGCCGATCTCGTCATCGTGGACACCGCGACCGGGCTACCGGCCGGCGAGATCGATCTGTACTACCAGGAGCCGCCGCTGGCTCAGGCGATGATCGGGTACAGCACGCTTCCGGCGTACCGGAAAAGGGGTTTGACCACCCGCGCGGCGCAGTTGCTCGCCCTCTGGGTCTTCGCCGAGACGGACATCGTCCGTCTCGTGGCCGGCGCGCTCCCGACGAACATCGGCTCGCAGCGGGTGCTGGAGAAGGCCGGCTTCACGCGCGAGGCCTACCAGCGGCAGCGTCTGCCCGGGCCGGACGGTGGCCGGCTGGACGACGTGCAGTACGTGCTCCTCGCCGGAGACCTGCTAGCACAGGCCTCCGGCGCGGGAACCTCACATGCCTAGGCTGAGGATGCCGTAGTCGTATCCGCGGCGCCTGTACACCACACTGGGCCGCCCGCTCTCCTTGTCGTGGAACAGATAGAAGTCGTGCCCGACGAGCTCCATCTGGAAGAGGGCGTCGTCAACGGTCATCGGCTCGGCCGAGTGCTCCTTCTCCCGCACGATGCGCCACGGCTGGTTGTCCTCGTGCTCGGAGGGCTCGGTGTCGAGCTCCGGCTCGGTGAGCGTGGCGGTCCGTCCACCGGTCAGATCGGTGGGGAGGTTCGCGGTGGCCGCGGCGACGGAGACCGGCGCGTGCCGTCCGCGATGCACTCGGCGACGGTCGGCGGAGCGGCGCAGCCGGGCGTCCAACTTGTTGATCGCACAGTCCAGGGCAGCGTAGAAGTCCTGTGCCTGCGCCTCGGCGCGTACCACCGGCCCCTTCGTCCTGACGGTGATCTCGACCCGCTGGCAGATGTCGGACTGTCGCGGATTGCGTTCGTGGAACAGCTCCACGTCCGCCCTCATCAGCTTCTGGTCGTAACGTTCGACCTTGCTCAGCTTGTCGGCGACATGCTCTCGATAATGGTCGGGAACCTCTACGTTGCGGCCCTTGACGACAATGTCCACTCGTGACCTCCCCCAACGTTGTGCTTGGCGGGCGCCGAACCACGGCGCATCGAGCTGCTCGGTGAAGACGCCGCGTGACGAGAACCGACGCGGCCTACGTGAGTGAGACGACTCCTTTCCGGTGCGGCGAACAAGCCCTGGACTCGTGCGCTCCCGGTGGCGGGCAAGTTGATCGACTTACCCTCGTCACCTAGACGCTAACCTGCCTGTGGCCGTCAGTCACCCCTCGTTCGGGATACCGGATGGCTGACATTCGCCTCTATCGGCAAGCCGGACGCCGATCACAGTCGAATACGCGGGGAAAACGTGCGCAACTCTGTCGCTGCGAGCACCGCGGCACCTGTGACCTGCATGTCCGCCTCCTCAAGCCGGCGTACCACCGCGGCCAGTGTGGCCCCTGTGGTGACGATGTCATCCGCCACCACAAGAGTGCCTCGCCAACGGCCGTCGCGTCGCAGAACGCCGATCCGGGGGATCATTCGCAGCGAATTTACAGCTACTATCGCCCGTTCGTGCGCATCCAGTGACGTTGAGTCAGGACGCGGCAGGGCACGCAGCGGCTGCACCACGTTCACGAGATAGCCGGCCGACCGCAACCGGCGGGCCGCATGGCCGGCCAACCGGGCCATGTGATCGCCGTGCCGCTCCCGCCGGGCCGCCGCGGTGGACGGGACCGGAACGAGGACCACCGGCCGATCGCGGGGCGCCAGCGCGGCCACCGCGCCGGCCAGCAGTGTGCCCAACGGCCGGGCGAGCCGGTGCCGGCCCTTTTCCTTGTACGCCAGGAGCGCGCCCCGCAGCGCCCCCGCATAGGTCCCGACCGCCATGCACGCCGGGAAGCCGGCCGGCGGCGGCACCGGTTCGGCAGCCCGCGGGCGCAGGCCCTCCAGTTCGGTCACACAGCCGCCGCAGACGCCGTAGGTGAGGCGCACCCGCTCCGCCCCGCAGCCCGCGCAGGCGGTCGGCAGCACCAGATCCGCGAGGTCCGCCAGCAGCATGTCAGTCGAGGAAGAACGGCGCCCCGGGCACCACACCCGGCCGCGGCTCGGTGCTCGGGCCGGCCAGGCTACCGACCTTGAGCTGCACCGACGTGGACAGGCCCTCCCACGCGTCGGTGCCGGTCGAGTACATCAACGTGGAACCGGTGGGCCGGTTGGACTCCGGGTTCGCGGGGTACGTCGTCAGGTAGCTGACCGCGTTCGTACCGATGTCGGCCAAACGGTCCGACTGGAGAGCCGCATCGATCGAGATGTCCTCGATCGCGATCCGCTTGCTGCGGCGGTCGGTGCCCGCCACGGTGAGCCAGCCCTCGCTGGTGAAGTCCACCGCGGTCACCGACTCGAGCGGCGGGTCCAGCTCCTGCATGCCGCTGAGGGCCAGGCCGTCGCCGCTGATGGTCAGCACCGCCCGGTAGAGGCGGCCGCCGATGGCCAGCGCCACCCGGTGCCCGTCCGGGGCGACCGTGATCGCGCTGATCTTCCCGGTCCCGCCGGGCCAGGTGACCTGGAGCGCCTGACCGCCCTGCGCCCGGAACCGCCACAGCTTGCCGTCCGCGATGACCAGCCCGGCGGCCCCGTCGGTCTTGTCCTCCGGGGTGATCGCCCAAATCGGGTGACCGATGCCGCCGGGCAGCCCGGTGATCTCACGCAGCGTGGCGACCTGCCCGGCCGGGGCGAACCCCACCCGCAGCCGCTCGTTCTTCCCGGAGCCGGTCACCAGGGCCGCGTAGACGTGCGATCCGGTGGTGGTGACCGCCGCGCGGCTGACGTCCTTGTTGTTGTCGGCGTTCAGGCCCGGCACGGTGTCCGGGGTCGGCCGGTCCGGCTCCACGAGACGCCGGACGGTGCGGTCGTACACCACGTACCGGTCCGGGTTGGGGACCAGCCGGTGTGCCGCATTGCTGGACAGGTAGTCGGTGCCGGAGTAACTCCGGACCTCCTGGTGACCGATCCTCAACTTCAGGAACTCGTACGGCAGGCGCCGCAGCGACCACTGCAACTGCCGCCGCAGGCGTTCCACGGCCGCGTCGGCGTCCTGCGTGGGCACCGCCTGCGCGCTCAGGGTGATCGCCAACTGGTTGTTCTCGATCGCGGGCACCTTGCCCTCGGTACGGGTGCCCTCCGGCAGCTGCTTCACGGCGTCCTGGAGCCACGGGGCCGGGCCACCGATCAGCCAGCCCAGGATGATCGTCGGCTCCTGCTCGATCGGCACGTCACCGAGGAGGTAGCGGATGTCCGGGACCAGGCCGGTGTACTCGGTGTTCCAGAAATAGATCGTGCGCTCTTCGTAGAAGTTGTCCAGCCCACGGGTGCTCAGCAGCAGGAACGGCGGCGCCTCGACCATGAACAGGCCGTCGCCGGTGACCTCGGTCAGGGTGAACTCGTAGGTGCCGGTGCTCGGCTCGGCGGGCGGCTCGATCAGACCGTTCTTGCCGAGGGTGCCGAGCAGCTCGTACTCGACCTTGACCTTGTCCTGGTCCTTGGTGAGCAGCGGGGTGTCGATCGTGCGGATCACCCGGGGCGCGGCCGGGGCGTTGAACTGCTCCTTCGCCGTCGTCGACATGAACTGCTTCACCCGGTCCAGGGCGGTGTCGTAGTCCCCCGCCGCGGCCTGGAGGTAGTTGGTGACGAACTGGGCCCGGTCGCTGGTCGACTCACGGGTGAGCCGGCTGCGCGAGCCGCCGTCACCGGAGGAGGTGCCGGTGGACGGGCCCGGGCCGAGGTCGGTGACGTCCGAGCCGTCCGGGATCCCGCAGCCGCCCAGCAGCACGAGGACCAGGGTGGTACCGGCGATCATGCGGCGCAGCATCAGCCCACCTCCGCGGCCCGGTCACGGGGGATCAACGGCAGCGGAGCCTCCGGGCCACGGTCCCGGGGGATCAGCGGCAGCGGTGCCGCGACCAGCCGGTCGCCGGCCCGCACCGGCAGGGTGAGCCGGAACTGGGCGCCCTCGCCGGGCGCACCCCATGCCTCCAGCCAGCCGCCGTGCAACCGCGCGTCCTCGACGCTGATCGACAGGCCGAGCCCGGTGCCGCCGGTCTGCCGGGCCCGGGACGGGTCGGCCCGCCAGAACCGGTTGAAGACCAGCCGCTCCTCCCCCGGCTTCAGGCCGATCCCGTGGTCGCGGACGGTGACGGCCACGGCCGCGTCGTCGGTCGCCATGGTGATCTGCACCGGTTTCGCCTCCCCGTGCTCGACCGCGTTGCCCACCAGGTTGCGCAGCACCCGCTCGACCCGGCGCGGATCCACCTCGGCGATCACCGGGGTGTCCGGCAGGCGCAGCTCCAGCTCGACGCCGGCCCGCTCGGCCAGCCCGGTGAGCCGCTCGGCCACCCGCTCGACGATCGGGACCAGGTCGGTGTGCTCGGCGTCCAGCGCGGCGAACCCGGCGTCGAACCGGCTGATCTCCAGCAGGTCGGTGAGCAGCTCCTCGAACCGGTCCAGCTCGGCCTGCAACAGCTCGGCGCTGCGCGCCACCGCCGGGTCGAAATCCTCACGCTCCGAGAAGATCAGGTCCGCGGCCATCCGTACGGTCGTCAGCGGCGTCCGCAGCTCGTGCGACACGTCCGAGGTGAACCGCCGCTGCAACCGGGACATCTCCTCCAGCCGCACGATCTGCCGCTGCAGGTTCGCCGCCATCTGGTTGAACGCGGCGGCCAGCAGGGCCAGGTCGTCCTCGCCGTCCACCTTCATCCGCTGGTCGAGCAGGCCGGCCGAAAGGCGCTGGGCGGTCCGTGCGGCCACCCGGACCGGGGTCACCACGAGCCGGGTGACCAGGCCGGCCACCACGCCGAGCAGGATCACCAGGGCCAGGCCGGTGGCCAGCACGATGGTCCGGATCAGGTTGGCGTCCTGGTCCTCGGTGGTCAGCGGAACCATGTAGTAGAGCTCGACGTGACCGAACCGGGTGGGCACCGGGGAGCCGTACACCAGGTATTTCGTGACCTGGCCGTTGATCTCGGCGGTCCGGATCTGGCGGGCCTGTTTGCCGGATCCGGCGGAGACCTTGTCGATCATGTCCTGGGTGATCAGGTCGCTGGTGTCGACGGTCGGCGGCACGGTGACCGCCTGGAGATCCGGGTAGTTCTCCGCCCGGATCGAGACGATCGACGAACCCGGCGAGCCGGACTTCCCGTCGAACAGCTCGTCGGCCAGATCGTTCAGCGCGTTCGGCAGCTCCGGGTCCCGCGCCTGCGGGTAGAGCGTAAGCTGCTTCAGCGCGTAGTCCACCTTGCCGTTCATCGCTGTCCGGGCTTCGTCCTCGGCGCGGCTCAGCAGGATGTCGGTGCTGCTGTTCGCGATGAAGGCGCCGAAGGTGCCGACCAGCAGGCTGGACGCGACCAGGGTCAGCGCCACCACCCGCAACTGGAGCGAACGGCGCCATGCCCGGCGGGCCGGCGCCGTGTAACGCTCCAGGTGGCGGGCCAGGACACGCCAGTAGCGCCGCACCACTCGCAGGGCGCGGCGCACGGGCATGGGGAGCCAGGTGGGAGCACGCATCGCGGCAAGGTTATCCCCCCGCCGCCGATCAGCCGGTGCCCGCCTTGTAGCCGACGCCACGGACTGTGAGGATGATCTCCGGCCGCTCCGGGTCCGGCTCTATCTTGGCGCGCAACCGCTGGACGTGCACGTTGACCAGGCGGGTGTCGGCCGCGTGCCGGTAACCCCAGACCTGCTCGAGCAGGACCTCGCGGGTGAAGACCTGACGCGGCTTGCGGGCCAGGGCGACCAGGAGGTCGAACTCGAGCGGCGTCAGCTTCACCTCCTCGCCGTCCCGGGACACGGTGTGCGCCGGCACGTCGATGGTGATCTGGTTACCGGGCGGGCCGATGGTGAGCATCTCCGGCGCGGCGTCCTCGCCACGGCGCAGGCGGGCCCGCATCCGGGCCACCAGCTCCTTGGGCTTGAACGGCTTGACCACGTAGTCGTCGGCGCCCGACTCCAGGCCCAGCACGACGTCGACGGTGTCGCTCTTCGCCGTCAGCATCACGATCGGGACGCCCGACTCGGCGCGGATCGCGCGCGCCACGTCGATGCCGCTCATGCCGGGCAGCATCAGATCGAGCAGAACGATATCCGGACGATTCTCTCGGAAAGCGGCCAGGGCACGTTCACCGTCCGCCACGAAGGAGGGTAGGAATCCTTCGCTGCGCAGGACGATGCCGAGCATCTCGGCCAACGCGGGATCGTCATCGACGACCAGTACCCGGGCTCTCATGCGGTCCAATATTGCACTGTCCTCCCGGACTTCGCGCTACCTGGGTGGCGATCTTGTCCGGGAAGCCTGTCCGTGCCCAGAGAAAACGGGCGGTCCCGGTCCGGGACCGCCCGTCGCGCGCGATCGATGATCAGAAAATCCCGATCACGCGCCGGGCCGGTCGAACTCTCCCGCGCGGACGCCGGCGATGAAGCCGGTCCAACCCGCATTGCCGAAGCTCAGCACCGGTCCGGTGGCATCCTTCGAGTCACGCACCAGCACCGCGGCGGGCACCTCGGCGACTTCGACGCAGTGCCCGGCAGCGCCACTGCGGCTGCTCTTACGCCAGGTGAGCGTGGTGTCCTGCATGATCATCTCCTTCCGTGGAATGCAAGTCCATTGGACCCCACGCCGGGAGATCACCGGGCCAATCGATCCCTCGTCTCAGCGATGACCGTTCGGCTGTCTTCTGGCGACAAAGAGCGTTCTTGCAGGTCATCGAAGGCATCCTGGTAGACGTCGATCTCCTCCGGCTTCACCCGGAAGAGGCCGCCGGTCAGCCCTTCGATGTGCACGACCGGGGCCCGGGTGCCGGTCGCGAACTCCAGCACCATGAACGACTCGGTCAGCCCGGCGTGCGCGCCCGCCTGGAACGGCAGGATCATCAACTCCACCCCGGGGCGGCTGCTCGCCTCGTACAGCCGGGCCAGCTGACGGCGCTGCACCTCCGGCCCGCCTATCTCACGCAGCAGCACACCCTCGTCGATGACGATCCGCAGGCTGGGCGGCGGAACCCGGGTCAGCGTCGACTGCCGGGCCATCCGCAACGCGAGACGGCGCTGGGTGACGGCCGAGTCGTCGATGTCGACACCGGCCTCGATCACGGCGCGGGCGTACTCGTCCGTCTGGAGCAGGCCGGGCACCACCTGGGTCTCCCACTCACAGATCCGCACGGCCTCGGCCTCCAGGGCCAGGTACTCGTCGTAGGGGTCCGGGACCGACGACCGGTACGGCGTCCACCAGGCCCGCGCCCGCCCCCGCCGGGCCAGGTCACGCAGCCGGCTGCGGTCCTCCACCGCCACCCCGTACAGGGTGAGGAGCCGGTCCAGGTCCGGTTCGCTGATCCCGGTGTGCGCCGTCTCGATCCGGCTGAGTTTCGACTCCGACCAGCCGAGCGCGGTCGCCACGTCGACCGCGCGGCGCTCACCGCGGAGCCGGCGCAGTTCCCCGCCGAGCTCCCGGCGCGCTGTCGATGTCGGCCTCGCCACGGAGCCACCATATCGACGGATCGGGTCTCCATTGCAACTTGCACAGCCACCAATGCACTTGCAGCGCCCGGGGCCTCGTGAAGTAATGGATGGCGTAGGCCGGACCCGGTGGCGGCAACCGCCGGGGAAGAGTCCCCGTCCGGCGGGCGGGGGCTCCGGCAACACCCGGTTCCCGCGGCGGCGGACTGCCTGTTCGGTAGGCGCCGTCAGCATCGCGCTGAGCGCGTCTCCCCGGCAGGACATACACCCCGAAGGGGGACCCGATCCGGGCGCCGTCCGGTTCCCGTGGACTTCCCGTGGACGGCTGCCGCGGCGGAATAGCGAACGGGGCGACAGGCCTGAGCCCGCCGCCCCGTTCATCCCCCCGGTTTGGTACCGCGCGCGTCCGTGGGACCCCCCGATCACCAATGACGCTGCGTGCTTCTAGATTCACACTCTGCAACCATGATGTCAAGGAATTTCGAGAAATTTCGGGCGCGAATGTGACGGAGTGCGACGGATTAGGGGACAGATCGTCCCCCTGGACGCGATTGGGCCAAGAGCGGACGAGTCGGATCCACGACACGGCACAGCCGGGTCGCGCCGGTCAGCAGAGGCCCGCGCGGGCGTGGTCGAGCGGAAGGCCCGCGCGGGCGTGGTCGAGCGGAAGGCCCGCGCGGGCGTAGGCGAACGGAGGACCCGCGGGTCAGTCCGGGACGGCGGCCACGAAGATCGTGCCGAGGCCGGCGGCCGTGAGCGGCCCCGTGTCGGCCGGCGCGTAGGCGGCCGTGCCCGGGTGGAGGGTGACCGGTATGCCGTGCTCCTCGCCGACGTGGACGTCCCCCTCGGTGCCCAGCAGGATGCGGGGCCCGCTTCCGGGGATGCGGGCCGGCGGGCGGTCAGCGGTGAGGGTGATCCGGTACAGCTCGAAGTCGGGGACCGGCACACGCCACGCCGTCACGCCCGGGGCGAGATCGTGGGGGTGCAGCAGCGGGTCGTCGAGGACCTCGAAGCGGAGGACGCGCAGCAGTTCGGCCACGTCGACGCGTTTCGGGGTGAGGCCGCCGCGGAGAACGTTGTCGCTGGCGGCCATCAGCTCGACGCCCAGGCCGTTCAGGTAGGCGTGCAGGTTGCCGGCGGGCATCCAGATGGCCTCGCCGGGGGCCAGGCGCACCAGGTTGAGCAGCAGGGCCACCAGGACACCGGGGTCGCCGGGGTAGTGGTCGGCCAGCTTCGCGGCCAGGCGGTGCGAGTCGGCGTGCGGGTGGTCGGCGGGGTGGGCGGCGACGGCCGCGACCACGTCGTCGATCAGCGGCTTGCGGTCGTCCTCCGGCCACGTGAGCAGCAGGCGGACGGCCTCGGAGAGGTCACCGGAGCGCAGCGCCGTGACGACCGGGTCGAGGCGGGGCAGGGCGAAGCCGGCGATCACGTCGGCGGCGGTCGCCGGCGGGCGGAACCCGCACAGGGCCTCGAACGGGGTGAGCGCCACCAGGATCTCGGGCTTGTGGTGGGCGTCGGTGTAGTTCTTCGGCGCCTCCGGGTCGGCCTCCTGGCGGGCGAACGCCTCCTTCGCGTACGCCGCGTCGGGGTGGGCCTGGAGGGAGAGCGGGGCGGCGGCGGCCAGGACCTTCATCAGGTACGGCAGGCGCGGCCCGAACCGCTCCGCCACGTCCTCCCCCAGCTGGCCGGCCGGGTCGCCGGCGATGAGGCCGTCGAGGTGGACCGGCCCGCCGGGGCCGGGCACGGTGGACGGGTCGCCGGGGTGCGCGCCGAGCCACAGCTCCGCCTCCGGCTCCGCGGTGGGAGCGGGGCGGCCCTGCAGCCCGGCGATCGCGGTCCGGGAGCCCCAGGCGTACGGCCGGATGACGCCGGTCAGTGGGTACACGGTCATCAGATGCCCTCCGGAAGCGGGTTCGAGAGCTCCTTCATCTCGCTGATCGCCGGGACCGCCATCGGGTCGAGACCGTGGGCCAGCGCCAGGTACAGCGACGCGAAGTCGGGCACCGCGACCAGCGACGCCAGCCGCTCCAGGCTGGAACCGCCCTCGGCGGTGAGCACGTCGCACCGGACGCCCCGCCGGTCGGCCAGCGTCTGGATGGCGTCGGCCCGGCGCTCCTCGACGGCGACCGGCTCGTCGGCGTCGTCCTCAGGGTTGAGCCCGCCGTCGCGGAAGACCACCAGCCGGAGCCGGGTCAGCTCGTCGGCGTCGTCGTCCGGGTCGGCGAAGATGTCCCGCGACGTCTCGGCCAGACCGCCGAAGACGCCGTCGAGCAGGCCCACCCGGCCCCGGCCGGCCTCACCGAGCGCGCCGGCCATCACCGGGTACCGGGCGTTGGCGGCCAGCGTGTCGGCGAACCGGCGGGCCGCGACCGTGGCCAGCGGGGAGGAACCCCAGACGATCGGCACCGAGCCGGCCAGCCCGAGAGCCAGTTCCTTGGCCGGGTTGACGAACGAGTCGGCGCCGGGACGGCAGCGCTCGGCGTCGGCGTCCAGCCGGGTGGCGGTCTCGGCGATGTCCGCCTCGGCGAGCTTGGCGATGCCGAGCGCCCGGCCGGCGAACAGCACCGGGATGGTCAGGCCCCACAGGGTGGCCCGGGCCGGGGCCCGGCGCGGCACGCCGATGAAGGGGGCACGGGCCCGCTCGGCCACCGCCTCCAGGTCGGACCCGGGGTTGCCGATGGCGACCAGGCGGGCGCCCCGGCGGGCCGCCGCCTCGGCCGCGGCGAGCGCCTCCGGGCTGCGGCCGGAGGCGGACACGGCGATCACCACGTCGGCCGCGCCGACCCAGCCGGGCACGCCGGCGCTGCGGTGGCCGATGATCGGCACCGGGCAGCGCGGGCCGGCGACGGTGGACAGGATGCTGCCGGTGAGCCCGGCGGTGCCGATGCCGGCGACCACCACGGCCCGCGGACGGCCCTCGTCGGCGAGCATGCTCAGGTCGACCTCGGCGGCGAGCGCCGCGGCCTCCCGCACCTGCGCGCCGGCCGAGGCGGTGGCCCGCAGCATGCCGCCGGGGTCGTTGCCGAGCATCGACTTCTCGTCGTTGAGCAGCGACTCGTCGGCGACGCGATGGCCGTTGACCCCGGCGGAGCCGCTCAATGGGCCGGCCATCAGTCCGTCTCCTCGTCCGCGGGCTTCTCGACGGAATCCTCGGCCAGCGGGCCGGCCGAGCGGGCGGCCGCCCGGTCCTCCGAGGAGGAGCCGGGCAGCCGCGCCTCGTCCAGCAGCAGGATCGGGATGTCGTCGCGGATCTCGAAGATCCGGCCACACTCGGTGCACGTCAGCGTCTGCGCGCCGGCGTCGTGCTCGAGGGGCGCGTGATGGGTGTCCGGGCAGGCCAGAATCTCCAGCAACTGCTGATCGAGCGCCACCGAGTAACTCCTAATCGCCACGTTGAACTCCGGTCGTGGCGATCCTATCCACGAACGATGGCGAGCACCGCGTCGCGCAGCTTCGCCATCCGATCCGCGTCGGGCGCCTCCACGTTCAGGCGCAGAAGCGGCTCCGTGTTGGACGCCCGCAGGTTGAACCAGGCGCCGTCACCGAGCTGGAAGGTCATCCCGTCGAGGTCGTCCACCCGGGCGTCCGGGAACGCGGCCCGCACCTCGGCGATCTTGGCGGAGGCGTCGGCCACCGTGGAGTTGATCTCACCGGAGGCGGCGTACCGCTCGTAGTCGGCGGCGAACTCGGAGAGCGGCAGGTCCTGCCCGCCGAACGCGGCCAGCACGTGCATGGCGGCCAGCATGCCGGTGTCGGCGAACCAGAAGTCACGGAAGTAGTAGTGCGCCGAGTGCTCGCCGCCGAAGACCGCGTTGGTGGCGGCCATCTCGGCCTTGATGAACGAGTGGCCGACCCGGCTGCGGACCGGCTTGCCACCGTTCTCGGTGATGATCTCCGGCACCGCGGCCGAGGTGATCAGGTTGTGGATGATCGTGCTGCCCGGGAACTTGGCCAGCTCACGGGCGGCGACCAGCGCGGTGATCGCGGACGGCGAGACCGGGTCGCCCTTCTCGTCGACGACGAAGCAGCGGTCGGCGTCGCCGTCGAAGGCGAGACCGATGTCGGCGCCCAGCTCGCGGACCGCCTTCTGCAGGTCCACCAGGTTCTTCGGGTCCAGCGGGTTCGCCTCGTGGTTGGGGAACGAGCCGTCCAGCTCGAAGAAGAGCGGCTCGATGGTCAGCGGCAGGGCCGGGAGCACCTGGTCGCCGAGGACGGCCGGGACGGTGTAGCCGCCCATGCCGTTGCCCGCGTCCACGATGACCTTGAGCGGCCGGATGCCGGACAGGTCGACCAGCGAGCGCAGGTGCGCGGCGTAATCGGCGAGCAGGTTGCGCTGCTCCACCCGGGACGGTCCGTCGGCCTCCGCGTTCAGGTCGGCGAGCAGCTGCTGGGCGCGCTGGCGGACGATCGCCAGGCCGCTGTCCTGGCCGACCGGGCGAGCGCCGGAGCGGCACAGCTTGATCCCGTTGTACTGCGCCGGGTTGTGGCTGGCGGTGAACATGGCGCCGGGCAGGCTCAGCGCGCCGGACGCGTAGTAGAGCTGGTCGGTCGACGCGAGCCCGATGTTGATCACAGCGACACCGGCGGCGTTCGCGCCCCGGGCGAAGGCGGCGGCCAGGCCGGGCCCGGACTCGCGCATGTCGTGACCGATCACGATCTGGTCCGGCTCGTCACCGGACTCACGCAACATCTCGACGAACGCCGTGCCGATCGCTCGGGCCACCGTCTCGTTGAACTGGTCCGGGACGGTCCCCCGTACGTCGTACGCCTTGATGATCTGCGACAGATCAAGCACCACTGCACCCCTTGCGCCAAAATCCCCTTTGGGCCCGAGGGTATCGGAGCGCCTGGCGCGTCAAGGTCTCAACCGCGCGGCCGTACGGTTAACGGAGGAGATCTCTACACGCACGATCCGCGGCTCGCGTCGTCTCGGGCAGCCGGAACCGGGGCGCGAGCGCGAGTGTCAGCGCGCAGGCCCGATCCAGGCCGATCCGGTGTCCGACCGAGACGAAGACCGGTTTCACCCCGGCCTGGGTCCGCAGCACCGCACCGACCGTCTCCCCGGCGTCGACCAGCGGCGATTGTGCGCCCCGCTGTTCACCGACCGGCTCCCAGTCTCCCACCAACCGGGTCTTTCCGACGCCGAACGCCGGGAGATCGGTGAGGACACCGAGGTGCGCGGCCAGCCCGAAGCGGCGTGGATGGGCCAGGCCGTGCCCGTCGCAGATCAGCACCTCCGGCGGGACGGTCAGCCGGCCGAGCGCCTCCAGCAGCGCGGGCACCTCCCGGAAGGCGAACAGCCCGGGGACGTAAGGGAACGCCGGCCGCCCGCGGACCACGGCCGTGTCCACCACCGTGAGATCGGCGACCCGCAGCACCACGACCGCGGCGGCGAGCCGGTCGTCCCCCTCGGCGTAGGCGACGTCCAGGCCGGCGACGGTCGTGGGCGCCTCCGGACCGGCGCTGAGGACCACCCGGGAACGCAGGCTGTCCTGCACGGCGAGGGCTTCTTCTTCGGTACGGGGCCAGGGCTGCACGACCCGGAGCATAGAGACTGTTGTCACTTGCCGTGACGCGGGTCACGATGGGGCAGGAGGTGCTGCTGGTGAACCCGTGGCTTGCCCTGACCCCCGGAGACGACCCGGCCGAACGGATCCGTCAGGTCGGCCGCGCCCATGAACGGTTCCTGGCCGGTGAGCGGCGCCCGCCCACGATGCGCCCGGTGGTGGCCGAGTCGTGGGCGCGCTCGGCGGCGCACATCCGGGCCGACGCCACCGCGCCGATCGACCTGGCCGACGACGACCTGGAGGCGTACCGGTCGGCGCATCCGCTGTCCCGGGTCATGCCGATCTTCCGGGACCTGCTGGGCGGCCTGGCCGAGGACGGCGACCACATCCTGGCGGTCTGCGACGAGCACGGCCGCCTGCTCTGGGTCGAGGGGCATCCGTCCACCCTGCGCGGCGCCGCGTCGATGAACTTCGTGCCGGGGGCGCGCTGGGACGAGGCGCACGCCGGCACCAACGCCCCGGGCACCGCGCTCGCCGTCGACCACGCGCTCCAGATCTTCGCGACCGAGCATTTCAGCCATCCGGCGCAGCGGTGGACGTGCGCGGCCGCCCCGGTCCACGACCCCGGCACCGGACGGCTGCTGGGGGCCATCGACGTGACCGGCGGCGACCATCTCGCCAATCCGCACAGTCTCGCCCTGATCCGGGCCACGGCGCTGGCCGCCGAGGCGTACCTCCGTGGGGTGGGCCCGTTGCCGCAGCGGCCGCAGGTCGCGGCTCTCGGCCGGGACGAGGCCCGGCTCGCGGTCGGCGGGAAGCCGGTCCGGCTCGGCCGGCGGCACTCCGAACTGCTGGTCCTGCTCACCGTGCACCCGGAGGGGCGCACCGGCGACCAGCTCGGCTTCGACCTGTACGGCGACGACGTGAACCCGGTGACGGTCCGCGCCGAGCTGTCCCGCCTGCGCCGCATCCTCGGCCCGGAGCTGCTCGACTCCCGGCCCTACCGGCTGCGCACGGGAGTGGAGACCGACCTCGGCACGGTGGCCCGCCTGCTGGACGCCGGGCGGACCGCGGAGGCGATGGACGCCTACCCCGGCCAGTTGTTGCCCGCCTCGGACGCGCCCGGCATCGTCCGGTTGCGACGGCGGCTGGACGACCGGCTGCGCGCCGCGATCCTGGGCAGCGGGGACCGGCGCCTGGTGCAGACCTGGCTGAACCGGCCGTGGGGCGGCGACGACCTGGAGATGTGGGAGGCCTACGCGGGGCTGATGCCGCGGGATCCGGTGGCCGCCCGCCGGGTCGCGGCACTGACCCGGGAATACTCGTGCAACGTTTCTGCAACGTGGCCGTAACTAGCGTCCGCCTCAACACAGGGAGGCGAGACCGTGACCATCTACACCCCGCCCGGTTCCGAAGGCGCCATCGTCAGCTACCAGTCGCGCTATGACCACTACATCGGCGGTCAGTACGTCCCGCCCGCCAAGGGCCGGTACTTCACCAACCCGTCCCCGGTGACCGGGCAGGACTTCTGCGAGATCGCCCGGGGCACCGAGGAGGACGTGGAGAAGGCCCTGGACGCGGCCCACGCCGCCGCCCCGGCCTGGGGCCGCACCTCGCCCACCGAGCGCTCGGTGATCCTCAACCGGATCGCCGACCGGATGGAACAGAACCTGGAGAAGCTCGCCGTCGCCGAGAGCTGGGAGAACGGCAAACCGGTACGCGAGACGCTGGCCGCCGACCTGCCCCTGGCCATCGACCACTTCCGCTACTTCGCCGGTGTCATCCGCGCCCAGGAGGGCACCGCCGGCGAGCTGGACGAGGACACCGTCGCCTACCACTTCCACGAGCCGCTCGGTGTGGTCGCGCAGATCATCCCGTGGAACTTCCCGATCCTGATGGCGGTCTGGAAGCTGGCCCCCGCCCTGGCCGCCGGCAACGCGGTGGTCCTCAAGCCGGCCGAGCAGACGCCCGCCTCGATCCACTACCTGTTCTCGCTGATCGGCGACCTGATCCCGCCGGGCGTGGTGAACATCGTCAACGGCTTCGGTGTGGAGGCCGGCAAGCCGCTGGCCAGCTCGAACCGGGTCGCCAAGGTGGCGTTCACCGGCGAGACCACCACCGGCCGCCTGATCATGCAGTACGCCTCGGAGAACCTGATCCCGGTCACGCTGGAGCTCGGCGGCAAGAGCCCGAACATCTTCTTCGACGACGTGTCCCGGGCCGACGACGACTTCTTCGACAAGGCGCTCGAGGGCTTCGCGATGTTCGCCCTCAACCAGGGCGAGGTGTGCACCTGCCCGTCCCGGGCGCTGATCCAGCAGGGCCACTACTCGGACTTCCTGGCCGCCGGCGTGAAGCGGGTGGAGAACCTCAAGCAGGGCAACCCGCTCGACACCGACACCCAGGTCGGGGCGCAGGCCTCCAACGACCAGCTGGAGAAGATCCTGTCGTACCTGGACATCGGCCGGCAGGAGGGCGCGCGTGCCCTGGTCGGTGGCGCGAAGGCGGAGATGCCCGGCGATCTGGCCGGCGGGTACTACGTCCAGCCGACGATCTTCGAGGGCCGCAACAACATGCGGATCTTCCAGGAGGAGATCTTCGGCCCGGTGGTGTCGGTCTCCCCGTTCAGCGACTTCGACGACGCCATCAAGATCGCCAACGACACCCTGTACGGCCTCGGCGCCGGCGTGTGGACGCGGGACGGGAACCAGGCGTACCGGGCCGGGCGGGCGATCAAGGCCGGCCGGGTGTGGACCAACTGCTACCACCTCTACCCGGCGCACGCCGCGTTCGGCGGGTACAAGCAGTCCGGCATCGGCCGGGAGAACCACCGGATGATGCTGGACCACTACCAGCAGACGAAGAACCTCCTGGTGAGTTACTCCCCCAAGGCTCTCGGCTTCTTCTAGGAGATGACCGCCACCCGAGTGGATGTCACTCCCGCGGCCGCCGTCCTGATGCGGCAGCTGCGGGAGCGGCACGGCCCGCTGATGTTCCACCAGTCCGGCGGCTGCTGCGACGGCAGCTCGCCGATGTGCTACCTGGAGGGTGAGTTCCGGACCGGCCGGTCCGACGTGCTGCTGGAGTCTCTGGCGATCGAGGGGGTGCCGGAGCCGATCACGTTCTGGATGTCGGCCAGCCAGTTCGAACTGTGGAAACACACACATCTGACGGTGGACGTGGTCCCCGGTCGCGGTTCCGGCTTCTCGCTGGAGGCGCCGGAGGGCGTACGGTTCCTGATCCGCTCCCGGCTCCTGACCGAGGCGGAGCTCGCGGAACTGAGCTGAAAATCAAGTTAAGGGCGGGGCCCCGGCCCCGCCCTTTTCGCGTGCGCGATGATACTCCGGCCAAAATCAACGTGGTCCGCTTTTGGTACGAAAGATGGGGACGGACTGGCGGCCGGCCGATATCCGAGGCATCGTCGTCAGGCTCGCAACCGACCTGGGGAGGTCTCTTGATACGGCTGTCGCACACCCGGAAGGCCCTCGTGATCAGCGCCCTGCTGATCATGACCGGTCTGCTCGGCCAGGCGACGGCGGCGACGACGACCGCACAGGGGGACCCTGCGCCGATCGTCTCCGCCAGCCCCACGCCGTCCGTCACCGCGCCCAGCTTCGCGCCCTCGCCGTCGCCCTCGCCGACGCCCACCCCGTCGAAGAGCTCGCCCCGCGTCGAGAACACCGCCGTCGACACCAAGCCCAAGGGCCGGACCGGCCCGGCCGGCAGCCTCCTGACCACCGGCACCAAGGGCGTGGCGCTCACCTTCGACGACGGCCCCGACCCCGACTACACGCCCGAGCTGCTCAAGCTCCTCGCCAAGCAGCACGTCAAGGCGACGTTCTGCCTGGTCGGCACGGAGGCGCGGCGCCACCCCGACCTGGTCAAGGCGATCGCGGCGGGCGGTCACAGCCTCTGCAACCACTCCTGGAACCACGATCTCAAACTGGGCAAGAAGTCCCATGCCGCCATCCGCGCGGACCTGGAACGCACCAACGCCGCCATCCGCGCCGCGGTCCCCGGCGCCGAGATCCGCTACATGCGCGCGCCCGGCGGCAACTTCACCCCGGCCATGGTCAAGGTCTCCGCACAGCTCGGCATGCGCTCGATCTACTGGAAGGTCGACCCCCGCGACTGGGATCAGCCGGAGACCGAATCCCGCGACGCCCACCGCAAGCGCATCATCCGCATCGTCCAGCAGCGCACCCGCGCCGGCGCGATCGTCCTCTCCCACGACTACGCCCAGCCGGACACCATCGCCGCCTACCGCGTCCTGCTCCCCTGGCTGCACAAACGCTTCCAGCTGGTCCCGCTGACCTGACATTCACTTCAAACCCGTTTCCGGTACGGGCGGACACCGCCCCCGCCGAATTCCACCCCGTCCCGCCGCTCCACGCGAGGCACTGCCACTCCAGCCTGTGCCGCGCCCGCCGGGCTCAGGTCGGTGGTCCAGCCGGCCCGGTGGGAGGGTGACCACTCACGCACGTCGCGCGGGGCGGGGAGCGTTCTGGACGCGCCAGCGGCCAGCGAGCCGGCCCGCGCCCTCGGCGGGAGCGGCGGTCTGTACCCACCACCCCGCTACGACATGGCCGTTGATCTTCGCCTTCGGCAGCCGAGCGCACCGGCGTTCGTTGATCTCGCCGTCGGCGGCGCTCAGTGGGAGGGGGGAATCACTCTCAGGTGGCCGCGGCGGCCGGTCTGGGGGGTGTGGTCGGTGTCGTCCGGGCGTGGCGGGACCGGGCGGGCGGCTTCGCGGACGGCCTCGGCGAGGGCGACGAGGTCGTCGGTGGTGGGGGGTGGGGGCGCGAAGTCGCCGTCGTGGCGGACGAGTTCCCAGCCTCGCGGGGCGGTGAGGCTGCGGGCGTGCGTCTCGCAGAGGTCGTACGTGTGGGGTTCGGCGAAGGCCGCGAGCGGGCCCACGACGGCCGTGGAGTCGCCGTAGACGTAGGTCAGGGTGGCGACCGCCTGTCGGGGACAGCCGTTCCGGGAGCAGCGCCGTGGTGACCTCACGGCGGCAACTTATCTCCCCGCCCGCGATTCTGGGGAATGTTGCCCCGCGACACGCCGACCCGGACCGCATCACGATTCGGCCATGGTCGTTAGACACGCCGCCCCGTTGGGGCGAATTAACGGCACGGACACACGATGAGCATGGGCTGACCGCTCCTGCCACCCCGGTGGGGATACGCTGGCCGCGTGACCACCAGCCCTGAACGCCGCCGGACGGATGGCAAGGCGACGCGCGGTTCCGGCCCGGGTCATCCGGCCCGGCGTGACCGGCACGGGCGCGGGCTCCGCGGCCGTCTGGTGCCGGCGACCGTTCCCCTGGCCCGCACCAAGGCGGAGATCTTCGACGACCTGGTGCTGGACACGGTGGAGAGCCTGGAGCGCCGCTACGCCAAGGAACTGGCCGGCGTCGAGTTCGCGGTCGAGGACGTGCCACCGGAGCTGAACGTCTACGACTCGGATGTGCTCGAGGACGGCGAGGTGCCTCTGGCCCGGCTGCTGCCCGGCCGGCCGGGACGGCACGAACTTCCCCCGCGGATCGTGCTCTACCGGCGCCCGCTGGAATTCCGGGCGATGGATCGCGAGGACCTCGCCGACCTCGTCCACGATGTGATCATCGAGCAGGTAGCCAACCTGCTCGGAGTGGATCCGGACGAGCTGGCCTGAGTCCGGTCAGGCCACGCGCCGCTTCAGCTTGCGACGTTCACGTTCGGACAGTCCACCCCAGATCCCGAAGCGTTCGTCGTGACCGAGTGCGTACTCCAGACACTCGGCTTTGACATCACAGCGGCCGCAGATGCGCTTCGCCTCGCGCGTCGAGCCGCCCTTCTCCGGGAAGAAGGCCTCGGGATCGGTCTGCGAACACAGCGCCCGTTCCTGCCACTCGGGCGCGTCCCCGAGCAGGTCTACCCCTTCAACCTGCGCTTCCATCGGCGTGCCTCCAAAATTCCGCGCCGGCGCGAAACCGGCGCTGACCCCCCACGCACGCGGCGTGTTTTTGCGGGTTCGACGCCTTTGTGCCACATCGTCCCCGCAACCCCACCAAAATTACACGCGTGTAAGACGTGCGTCGTCAAGCCGAACCTGCTAAATGGGCCCGTTTCCCCGACGCTTGAGAACGGTTCATGGCCCCGTTCCTGCCCTATCTCTCCAGGGCATTGGAAGGTAACGCGAGGCCGGGCCTTCGCGTCCAATTTAACCCGATTTGTAACCTGTGGACAGGGGGGTCCCCAGGACGGGTCCGCCGAATGGATCAAACTGTCACCTGCGGCCGTACACCGTGGTCCGTTCCATCGCCGGGCGACCGGCCGACGCGGCCAGTTCTTTCAACTCCGCGACCGTACGGGCCGAGCCGTGTTCCGAACCGGCCATTCGTGAAATTGTTTCCTCCATCAGAGTTCCACCAAGGTCATTACAGCCGCTGTTGAGCATCACCCGGGTTCCCTCGTCGCCGAGTTTCACCCACGAGCACTGGATGTTGTCGATCCGGCCGTGCAGCAGCACCCGGGCCATGGCGTGCACCACCCGGTTCTCCCGCCAGGTCGGGCCGGGGCGGGCGATGCCGGCCAGGTAGATCGGGGCGTTCGTGTGCACGAACGGCAGCGCCACGAACTCGGTGAAGCCACCGGTGACGTCCTGGATGCCGGCCAGCACCCGGAAGTGGCCGAGCCACTGGCGCGGGTGGTCGACGTGGCCGTACATCATGGTCGAACTGGAGCGGATGCCCACCTGGTGCGCCGTGGTGACCACCTCGGCCCAGGTCGCGGTGGGCAGCTTGCCCTTGGTGAGGACCCAGCGCACGTCGTCGTCCAGGATCTCGGCGGCGGTGCCGGGGATGGTGCCGAGACCCGCGTCCCGCAGATCGGTGAGCCACTCCCGCAGCGAGACGCCCGCCTTGGCCGAGGCGGTGACGATCTCCATGGGCGAGTACGCGTGCACATGCATGCCGGGGACCCGCTGCTTGACGGCGCGAACCAGATCGGCGTACGCGGTGACCGGCATCTTCGGGTCGATGCCGCCCTGCATGCACACCTCGGAGGCGCCGTCCCGCCACGCCTCCTCGGCCCGGTCGGCGACCTGCTCCACCGACAGCCGGTAGGCGTCCGCGTCCTTCTCCCGCTGGGCGAACGCACAGAACCGGCAGCCCACGTAGCAGACGTTCGAGAAGTTGATGTTGCGGTTCACGACGTACGTGATGTCGTCGCCGTTGACCTCACGGCGCAGGCCGTCGGCGATCCGGGCCAGCTCGTCCAGGGCCGGGCCGTCGGCGTTGAACAGCGCCATGGCCTTGTCCTCGTGCTGCTCCAGCAGGAGCGCGCCCGGGTCGGTCTCGGCCAGCCTGAGCGCCGCCACCACGTCGGTCGGCATGGTCGCCGGCGCGCTCTTGACGTGCGCGGCGACCTCGTCCCAGTCGCCGTAGACGTCGTCGAAGTCGGTGCGCCGGTCGCCGGTGCGGCCGTCGGTGTCGATGCTCTTGTGGAGGTCGGTGCGGCCGGTCCCGAAGGCGTCGTCCGGCTCCTGCCAGGGCGAGCCGACCGGGATCGCGCCCTCCTTCGCCAGGCCGCTCTCCTCGGCCAGCGCCGCGACGTGCGCTTTCACCCGCGGGTCCAGCCAGCCCTCGTCACCCCGGCGGACGTACTCCGGGTAGATCGTGAGGCGTTCCCGAAGCTCGAATCCCGATTTTTCGGACATTTCGGCTAGTAGGTTGATCTGGGGCCACGGGCGCTCGGGGTTCACGTGGTCCGGTGTCACCGGGGACACCCCGCCCCAGTCGTCGATGCCGGCCCGCAGCAACAGGGAGAACTCGTCGTCGATCAGATTCGGTGGGGCCTGGATCCGGGCACGCGGGCCCATGATGATCCGGGCGACCGCCACCGTGGCGGCCAGCTCGCGCAACTCGGCGTCCGGCATCCCGCGCATCGCCGTGTCCGGCTTCGCCCGGAAGTTCTGGACGATGACCTCCTGGATGTGCCCGAACTCCCGGGCCGCGCGGCGGATCGCGAAAAGCGACTCGACCCGCTCGGTGACGGTCTCGCCGATGCCGATCAGGATGCCGGTGGTGAACGGCACGCCGACCCGGCCGGCGTCGTCGAGCACCCGCAGCCGGACCGCCGGCTCCTTGTCCGGCGAGCCGAAGTGCGGGCCGCCCTTCTCCGACCAGAGCCGGGTGGCGGTGGTCTCCAGCATCATGCCCATGCTCGGCGCCACCGGCTTGAGCCGCTGCAGATCGGCCCAGCTCATCACCCCGGGGTTGAGGTGCGGCAGCAGGCCGGTCTCCTCCAGCACGGCGATCGCGCAGGCGCGCACGTAGTCGAGGGTGGAGTCGTAACCCCGCTCGTCGAGCCACTGCCGGGCCGCCGGCCAGCGCTCCTCGGGCCGGTCGCCGAGGGTGAACAGCGCCTCCTTGCAGCCCTGTGCGGCGCCCTGCCGGGCGATCTCCAGCACCTCGTCGCGCTCCAGGAACGCGGCCGGGAGCTTGTGCGGCACGGTGGCGAAGGTGCAGTAGTGACATCGGTCGCGACAGAGCCGGGTCAGCGGGATGAAGACCTTGCGCGAGTACGTCACGACGCCCGGCCGCCCGGCCTCCCGCAGACCGGCGTCCCGGATGCCGCCGGCGATCGCCAGCAGCTCGTCGAACTGGTCGTCGGTGGCCGCGAGCAGCGCGGTCGCCTCATCGATGTCGATCGCCTTGCCGTCGGCGGCGCGGCGCAG
Organism: Actinoplanes lobatus; assembly: GCF_014205215.1. Taxonomy (NCBI): domain Bacteria; kingdom Bacillati; phylum Actinomycetota; class Actinomycetes; order Micromonosporales; family Micromonosporaceae; genus Actinoplanes; species Actinoplanes lobatus. The sequence goes on along the minus strand of NZ_JACHNC010000001.1, from coordinate 3,108,689 downwards.
TGCGCGGCGGATGCTCGCCGGTGTCGGTACGGGTTCCACGTTGACCTCTACCACGCACAGCAGCCTAGGCCCGAATCCTTTCGACCGCCGCCGCTGCTCCCGGCCCGGGGCGTGTCGTGAAACACCCCCGGACCGGGAACAAAGTCACTGCCTGGGCGGATCCTGGTCGGCCGGGCCGAAACCGGGACGGTCCTGCGGCAGCACCTCAGTGTGGTCGGCCGGCGGCGGCACCGCCTGGGTGGGCTCGGCGAACGGGGCCGGGGGCGGCGGCACCGCCTGGGTCGGCTCGGCGAACGGGGTCACCGGAGGCGGCGGCGTGGGGGCGCCGCTCACCGGGGGCTGACCCCAGCCCGGAGGCGGCGGCGGGGTCGGCTGCCCCCAGCCCGGAGGCGGCGGAGGAGTCGGCTGCCCCCAGCCGGGAGGCGGCGGGGTGGGCTGGCCCATCGGGTACTGGCCGTGGCCGTACCCGGGCGGCGGGACGCTTCCGGGGGGCGGGTAGGCGCCGTAGGGCTGACCGTACGGCTGGCCGTAGACACCGGGCTGCGGCTGGGGCTTCGGCACGTAGTAGAGCCCCTGCCAGAGGCGCAGCACCGCGTACGCCGCCACGCCGAGCAGCCCGAGGTAGGCGACCCGGTAGAGCAGCGCCGTGAAGGCGGTTCCGGCGTCCAGGCCGGCGAGCCCGCTCACCCCGAAGAGGACTCCGAAGATCACTCCGAAGACGGCCGCCACCACGTACTCGATGCCCGCGATGATGGTGATCAGCCGGGCCTGCGGGTGGGCCGGCCGGACAGCGGTCGCGAGGAGCACCGCCGCGAGCGGGAAGAACACCGTCTCCAGGTTCACGAAGTTGCTGAAGCTGTACCGGGTCTTGGCGATGAAGTCGTCGCCGAACATCCCCAGGAACGCCACGAACAGGAACACTGCAGGGGCGCCGACCAGGGCGTACGCCGCCAGGTCACGCACGGGGCGGAGGAACTGCCCGATGGGCTTCTCGCCGGCCGGTCCCGGCTGCGGAGGTGTGGTCACGATTGCTCCCGGTACGTGGATCGAGGTCGGCTCAGAGTAAACCGATACCCGCCACCCGATGGGATGACGCGTGTGCGGGAGGATGAGGGAATGCGGATCGTGGTCCTGACCGGGGGCATCGGCGGTGCCCGTTTCCTCCTTGGCGTGCGCGCGCACGCCCGCGCCATCGGCGCCGACGTCACGGCGGTCGTCAACGTCGGCGACGACGTGCGCATGCACGGCCTCCAGATCTGTCCCGACCTGGACAGCGTCATGTACACGCTGGGCGGCGCCGCCGACCCGGAGCGCGGCTGGGGCCGGGTCGGCGAGTCCTGGGTGGTCAAGGAGGAGCTGGCGAAGTACGGGGTGGAGCCGTCCTGGTTCGGCCTCGGCGACAAGGACACCGCCACCCACCTGGTGCGCACCACCATGCTGAACGCCGGGTACCCGCTCTCCGCGGTCACCGCGGCGCTGTGCGAGCGCTGGCAGCCGGGCATCACCATGCTGCCGGCCTCGGACGACCGGCTGGAGACGCACGTGGTCGTGGACGTCGACGGCGAGCGGAAGGCGATCCACTTCCAGGAGTGGTGGGTGCGCTACCGCGGTGAGGTGCCGACGCACCGGTTCGTCTTCCGGGGCGCCGAGACGGCGAAACCGGCCGCCGGGGTGCTCGACGCGATCGCGGCCGCGGACGTGGTGCTGATCGCGCCCAGCAATCCGGTGGTCAGCATCGCGCCGATCCTCGCCGTACCCCATCTGAAGGACGCCGTGGCGAACGGCCCGGCGCCGGTCGTCGGGGTGTCGCCGATCATCGGTGGCGCGCCGGTCCGGGGCATGGCCGACAAGTGCCTGGCCACCCTGGAGGTCGAGGTGAGCGCCGACGCGGTCGGCCGGATGTACGGTCCGCGCGCCGAAGGCGGTCTGCTGGACGGCTGGCTGGTCGACGAGTCGGACGCCGGCGCCGAGGTGCCGGGGGTCCGCACCCGTGCCGTGCCGCTGTGGATGCGCGACGAGGTGGCCACCGCCCGGATGGTGGAGGACGCCCTGGAACTCGGCGGCGTGGCGTGAACGACGGCCTGGAGATCCTCCCGGTCCGCGGCATCGGGGACGTGACCGCGGGCGACGACCTCGCCGAGCTGATCACCGGGGCGGCGCCGTGGCTCGCCGACGGTGACGTCCTCGTGGTGACCAGCAAGATCGTGTCGAAGGCGGAGGGCCGCCTGGTCGAGGTCCCGGCCGACGGGCCGGAGCGCGAGGAGGCCCGGCAGCGGGTGCTGGCCGGCGAGACCGCCCGGTTGGTGGCCCGCCGGGGCAACACCACCATCGTGCAGACCCACCACGGTTTCGTGATGGCCGCCGCCGGCATCGACGCGTCGAACGTCGACAAGACCCATCTGGTGCTGCTGCCCGAGGACCCGGACGCCTCGGCCCGCCGGCTGCGCGCCGACCTACGCGAACGCGGCCTGGACGTTGCCGTGGTCGTCTCCGACACGATGGGCCGCGCCTGGCGCAACGGGCTCACCGACGTGGCCCTCGGCGCCGCGGGCATCGACGCGCTGCTCGACCACCGCGGGCAGTTCGACCCCTACGGCAACGAGTTGAGCCTCACCCAGATGGCGGTGATCGACGAGCTGTCCGCGGCCGCCGAGCTGGTCAAGGGCAAATGCGACCGGGTGCCGGTCGCGGTGGTTCGTGGTTACGGCCGCCTGACGGCGGACGACGGGCCCGGCGCCAAGGTCCTGGTCCGGGACTCCGCCGAGGACATGTTCGGATCGGGTACGGCCGAGGCGCGCGCCGAGGGCCTCCGTGCCGCCGCGGCGCTCCCGGAGCTCCCGCACACCGGCGGCCGCAGCCTGATGGATCCGCCTCCGGCCGGTCCTCCGGCCGCCGACCCGGCCGCCGTGACCCGCGCACTGCGTACGCTCGGCGATCTCCTCGTGTCGAATCTCCGCCTCGACAACGGCATCCGCCTGACCCCGGCCCGCGACAGTCCCGCTGCCCTGATCCGCACCGGCGCCGAAGCCCACCGGCTCCGGGCCGCTCTGGCCGCCGAGGGCGTCCACACCACCGCCCTGACCGACGACGAGGGCGTCACCCTGTACTACGGAGCATCCGCATGACCGACCTCTACGAGAACGCCGTCGACGTGCTGTCCACCTGGAACGCCACCTCCGATGCCGCCGAGGCGAACCGCAAGCGCACCCTCGACCTGCTCGCCGACGGCCCCGGCGCGATGACCCGCGCCCACCGGGCCGGCCACGTCACCGCCAGCGCCCTGATCGTCGACGACTCCCGGCGTGTGCTGCTCTGCCTGCACGGCCGTCTCGGCCTCTGGATGCAGCTGGGCGGCCACTGCGAGGAGGGCGACGGGACGCTGGCCGCCGCGGCGCTCCGGGAGGCGGGAGAGGAGTCCGGCATCCCCGGTCTGGTCCTGGACCCGGTGCCGATCGACATCGACATCCACGAGGTCCGCTGCGGCTCCCAGGAGGGCGCACCGGCCACCCCGTCGGTCCACTACGACGTTCGATTCCTGCTGCGGGCCCCGGCCGGCGCGGTCGAACGGATAAGTGACGAGTCGTCAGACCTAGCGTGGTTCCGCCCCGACGCTCTACCGTCACCTCTGGCCGACGGCACGATCCAGCAGATCGCCCCCGCGTTGGCCCGCCTGACGTGAAAGCGCGCCGCTGAGTTGGAGACATGCGTAACCCCTCGAGGCCGGTCATCCCCGCCCTGGCCACCATCCTGGCGCTGACCGCATGCGCCGAGCCCGGCACGGTACCCACCCCGGCCGCCGCCGAGGCTCCGGCTCCCGCCTGCCTGACCAGCGATCTGGAGGCCACGGTCACCCTCCGGACGGCCACCGGCGCCGGCCCGGAACGCGCCGCCCTGGTCACCCTGATCAACGTCGCGGGCCAGGACTGCACCGTGGACGGCTGGCTGACGGTCACCCTGGCGACCGCCGGCCGCCGGGTCCTGCCGGTCCCCACGACGAAGCTGGACGAGCCGGCGCCGGCCCAGGAGTTCGTGGTCCGGCCCCATCAGGCCGCCTACGCCGGCCTCCGGTGGACCTCGTGCGCCCGCACCGAGGAGGACTGCCAGGCCGGCGGCACGTTGCGCTACGACATGGGCCAGAGCAAGGACGGCCCGGCGGCCGTCCTTGCCGACTTCCCCACCTCGCGGCGCAACGGCATCACCATGAACGAGCTCCGGATCGGCTCGCTACAGCAGTTCAGCGACCGGGCCCTCGACTGGTGAACTAGATGTAGCCGTGCTGGCCCAGCTCCTTGAGCTGGTCGACGAGCTGCTTGACCTCCTGCGCCCGTTCCCGCGGGCACACCAGGACGGCGTCCGGCGTGTCCACGATGACCAGGTCCCGGACCCCCATGGCGGCCACGAGACGGCCCGACGACGGGACCACGACCAGGCCCTCGGTCTCGCGCAGCAGCACGGGGTGCCGCTCGGCGGCGTCGTGCCCGACCACCACGTTGCCGGCCTGGTCCGCGGTGAGCACCTCACCGAGGGTGTGGAAGTCACCGACGTCGTTCCACCCGAAGTCGCCGGGCACGGTGCCGACCCGGCCGGCCGCGGCCGCGCCCTCCATCACCGCGTAGTCCACCGAGATCTTGGGCAGCGTCGGCCAGACGTCGCCCATCACCTCTTCCTGCTCGGCGGTGCCCCACGCCTGCGCGATCCGGCTGATGCCCGCGGCCAGCTGCGGCTGCTGCCGGTGCAGCTCGGCCAGGAAGGACTCGACCCGCCAGACGAACATGCCGGCGTTCCACAGGTAGTTGCCGGACTTCACGTAGCCCTCGGCCACCTCGTACGTCGGCTTCTCCTTGAACTCCTCCACCTTGAGCAGCGGGCCGTCGCCGACCGAGCCGCCGCACTGGAGGTAGCCGTAGCCCGTCTCGGGGCGGGTCGGCGTGATCCCGAGGGTCATCAGCAGCCCCTCCCGCGCGCCGGCCATCGCCGACCGGATCACGTCGGAGAACGCCTCCTTGTCGGCGATCAGGTGATCGGACGCGAAGGAGCCCATGATCGCTTCCGGGTCGCGGCGGGCGATGACCGCGGCGGCCAGGGCGATCGCGGCACACGAGTCCCGCGGGGACGGCTCCACCAGAACGTTGTCCTCGGGCATGGCGGAAAGCTGCCGGGAGACGGCCGCCGCGTGCGCCACACCGGTCACCACGAAGACCCGATCGGGGGAGGTGAGAATGTCCAACCGGTCCACCGTCGCCTGGAGAAGGGACGCCTCCGTACCGGTCAGAGGGTGCAGAAACTTGGGATGACCGGCGCGGGACAGTGGCCAGAGACGGGTTCCGGTTCCGCCAGCAAGAACCACTCCGTACAACACAGCCTGTTCGTCGCTCATGCGCGGAGAGTTTAGTAGATGATCAAGCGGCAACCCGATTCCACGTTGTTACGTGTACCTCCGCACTTGACATCCAGGTGAACTCTTTCGCACGGTCGGAGCCCGCCTTCGCCAACGTCCGGCGGCGCTGCTCGTCGTGCAGCAGGTCAGCGAGGTCCTCGGCGATCCGCTCCGGTGTTTCGGTCGTGTAGGCGACAGCGTCACCGCCGACCTCCGGAAGTGACAACCGGGGCGTGGTGAGCACCGGGGTGCCGCAGGCCATCGCCTCCAGGATCGGCAGGCCGAACCCCTCCCCGAACGAGGGGTAGCAGGCAACCAGGGCGCCGCCGAGGAAGCCGGGCAGGTCCGCGTACCGCAGATAGCCTGGTCGCAGCAGCCGCAGGTGCGCCGGGACCTCGGCCACCGCGCGGTCGATGTCGTCGTCGTGCCCCTGACCGCCGGCGATCACCAGGGCCGGCGGGTGGGGCCAGTCGGCGACCGCCCGGGCCCAGCCACGGATCAGGTTCGGCACGTTCTTCCGCGGCTCCTTGGCGCCGAGGAACGCCACATAGCCCGAGTCGCCCAAGCCGAGGCGGGCCCGGACCCGCGCCTTCTCGTCCTCGGTCGGCGCGTGGAAGGCCGCCTGGTCCACCCCGTGGTACGCCACGTCGATCCGGGTCGGGTCCGCGTCCAGCAAGCGGATCAGCTCGTCCCGGGTGGCCTTGCTCGGCACGATCACCCGGGCGGCCCGGCGCAGCGACGTCTTGATCGCGCTGCGGAAGAAGGTCCGCTTGGTGTTGTCGTAGTGCTCCGGCTCGGTGAAGAACGTCGCGTCGTGCACCGTCACGGTCACCGGGCAGCCGGTGCGCAGCGGGCAGGTGTAGAACGGCGAGTGCAGGACCTGCGCGCCGACCTGCTGGGCGAGCAGCGGCAGACCGGTCTGCTCCCAGGCGAGACGGGCCGGCCGGTGCACGATCGCGGCCGGGCCGGGGATCACCTCGGCGGAGGGCAGCATCCGGCGGTAACGCTCCGCATCGGAACGCTGTGCCACGACGGCAAGGTCCACTCGGTCGGAACCGAGCTGCCCGAGCGCTCCGAGCAGACCGTCGACATATCTGCCGACACCGCCCCGGTCCGCGGGGACACTGGTGGCGTCGACGAGCACTCGCGGGGGGCGACCGGGGGTCACGAGGCATCTCCTTGGCGTCTCTGACGTACCGATGCGGCGATGGAACTACCGACGATTCGAGGGTACGCCTGGAACGCGCCGCGAACGTGTCCACGACACCGCCGATCGCCGTAGTCAATCCGCGGCATCACGGACCGTAACCGGCCTGCGCGAGTCCGGGTCGTAAGGTGTGTGGTGATGAAAACGACGATCCCGCAGGCGTTCACGGAGGCGGTCCGGCGCGATCCGGCCGCGCCGCTGCTGACCTGGTATGACGACGCCACCGGCGACCGCACCGAGCTGTCCGGGGCGACCCTGGACAACTGGGTGTCGAAGACCGCGAACCTGCTGGTCGACGGGGTCGGCCTGGGTCACGGCGACGCGGTGGCCCTGCTCCTGCCGCCGCACTGGCAGACCGCGGCGCTGCTGCTCGGCGTGTCGGCCGCCGGCCTGGCCGCCGACCTGGGCGGCGACCCGCAACCGGTGGAGGCGCTCTTCACCACCCCGGACCTGGTGGACCGGGCCGCGAGCTGGACCTCGCTCGACCGCTGGGCCACCGGCCTGCTGCCGCTGGCCATGCCGCTGCGCACCCCGCCGGCCGGGTACGCCGACTACGTCACCGAGGTCCGTAACCACGGCGACCACTTCCGCGGCGCGCCGGTCGACCCGGCCGACCGGGCCCTGGCCGGCCCGGTCGAGCTGAGCCACCACGAGGTGATCGGCATGGCCGCCGACCGGGCCGCCGAACTCGGCATCACGTCCGGCGACCGGGTGCTGATCGACGTCACGCTCTACCCCGACCCGGTCGACTGGCTGCTGGCCCCGCTGGTGGCCGACGCCTCGGTCGTCCTCTGCGCCAACCTGGACGTGTCGAAGGCCGGGGCGCGGGCCGCCACCGAGAAGGTCACTGTGACGCTGGCCTGACCCGCTCCCGGGCCAGGTCGGCGAAGGCGTTCAGCGAGTCGGGGTTGGCCAGGGCGCCCTTGGCCGCCGCCGACTCCACGGGGGTGCCGGTGAGGATCCGCTTCACCGGCACCTCCAGCTTCTTCCCGGAGAGGGTGCGCGGCAGGGCACGCACCTGGTAGGCGGCGTCGGGCACGTGCCGGGGCGACAGCGCCCCGCGCAGCTCCCGCGCGATCCGCCCGCGCAGGGCGTCGTCCAGTTCCAGCCCCTCGGTGAGCACGACGAAGAGCAGCAGCTCGCCGTTCGGGTCGCCGGGCTTGTCCAGGTGCACGACCAGCGAGTCGGCGATCTCCGGCAGGGCCTCCACCACCGAGTAGAACTCGGCGGTGCCCAGGCGCACGCCACCCCGGTTGAGGGTGGCGTCCGACCGGCCGGTGATCACGCAGCTGCCGTCCGGGTCGATGGTGATCCAGTCACCGTGCCGCCAGACGCCCGGGAACACGTCGAAGTACGCCTCCCGGTAGCGGGAGCCGTCCGGGTCGTTCCAGAACCCGACCGGCATGCTCGGCATCGGCGCGGTGATCACCAGCTCGCCCAGCCCGCCGATGACCGGCTTGCCCTCCGGGTCGAACGCCTCCACCCGGGCGCCGAGGCTGCGGCAGGTGATCACACCGGCCCGAACCGGCAGCAGCGGCGCCCCGCCGACGAAACCGGTGCACACGTCGGTGCCGCCGGACAGCGAGGTCAGCTGCACCTCGCCGCTGACCGCCTCGTAGACCCAGCCCCAGCCCTCCGGCGGCAGCGGCGCCCCGGTGGAGCCGAGCCCCTTGAGCCGCTTGCCCGGGGTGATCCCGGCTTTGCGGCAGGCCATCAGGAACGGTGCCGAAGTGCCGAAATACGTGATCCCGGCGGTGTCGATCAGATCCCACAGGGCGTCCAGCGAGGGCCAGCCCGGATTGCCGTCGAAGAGCACGATCGCCGCGCCCACGGCCGGACCGCTGGCCAGGTAGTTCCACATCATCCAGCCGGTGGTGGTGAACCAGAAGAACCGGTCGGACGGGCCCAGGTCGTGGTGCAGCGCCAGGATCTTCAGGTGCTCCAGGAGGATGCCGCCGTGACCGTGCACGATCGGCTTGGGCAACCCGGTGGTGCCGGAGCTGTAGAGCACGTAGAGCGGGTGGTCGAACGGCACCGGCTCGAACTCCAGCGGATCGTCGCCGCCGAGATCACCCCAGTCACCACCGTCGCGCAGGTATCCGATGGTGATGACGTGCTCGATCGACGGGATCGCCGCCCGGATCGCGGCGATCTCCGGGCGGCGGTCGACGTCCTTGTCGCCGTACCGGTAGCCGTCCGTCGCGACCAGCACCTTCGGCTCGATCTGGCTCCAGCGGTCGATCACGCTGCGGGCGCCGAACTCCGGCGCGCAGGACGAGAAGACCGCGCCCAGGCTGGCGGTCGCCAGCATCAGCACGTAGGTCTCCGGGATGTTCGGGGCATAGGCCGCGACCCGGTCACCCTTGCCGACCCCACGGGCCTTCAGCCCGGCCCGGACCCTCCGCACCTCCTCGCGCAGCTTCCGGCCGGTCAGGGTGACCGGCTCACGGCTCTGGGAGTACGCGATGACGACCGGTTCGTCCTCGTCCCGCCCCGGCATCCGCAGCACGTTCTCGGTGTAGTTGAGCGTGGCGCCGGGAAACCAGCGGGCACCCGGCATGGCCGTGCCGTCCAGCACCGCGGTCGCCGGCTCGTGCGCCACCACCTCGAAGTACTCCCAGATGGAGCCCCAGAAGGCGGTCAGGTCGGTGACGGACCACTCCCACAGTGCCGCGTAGTCGGCGAACGAGAGGCCCCGCTCCCGCTCCAGCCACTCCAGATAACGCCCGATCCGGGACGTCTCCCGGATGTCCGCCGGCGGCTCCCAGAGAAGTGTGCCGGCCGTCACCACACCTGTCGTCATCACCACACCTTAACGGTGGATCAATCGACTCCCGGCCGGTGCTCGGCGCGGGCCTTCTGGATCGCCGCACGGCGGGCCAGACGGTGGTCCCGGCGGATCATCGCCTCGGTGAACCGGCGCTTGTCGGCGTCTTCGCCGGGCAGCACCGGCGGCACCGAACGCGGGTGCCCGGCCGCGTCCACCGCCACGAACACCAGGTAGGCCGTCGCCACCGGCAGCGGGACCGCGCCGACCGCGTCCCAGCGTTCCGCGGCCAGTTTCACGCCCACCTCCATCGAGGAGGTTCCGGTCCAGTTCACCTGGGCGTACGCGTGCACGAGATCACCCACCCGGACCGGCTCGAGGAAGACGATCTCGTCGATCGCCGCGGTCACCGCGGTGCCCCCGCTGTGCCGCGCCGCGGCCGCGCCCGCCACGTCGTCCACGAACTTCATCAGTACGCCGCCGTGCACGGTGCCGTAGAGGTTCACGTCGACCGCGGTCATGATCCGGCTCAGGGTGACCCGGGAGAGCGCCGTCGGCCGTCCGGAGAGCTGTTCTTCCATGGCCGGTACGGTAACGGCGGCGTTCGCGGTTCCTTGCCGCGCCCGGGTACCGTGCCGGATCATGCGCCACCTCAGGTCGATCTTCTATGCGCTCGTGCTGGCCCCCAGCATCTGGGTGCTGTCCGGCGTCGGTTTCACACACGACCTGAGCAGCCGAGGGCGCGAATTCTTCGCGGCCGAGTCGATCTCCGGTCTGCTGCTGCTGATCTTCGCCGGCATCCTCTACGCCATCCTGGCGTTCGCCCCGGTCTCCCCGGCCGGCCCGGTCCTGGCCGGCGCCGCCTACCTGGGCGTGACGATCTGGGCGTGGCAGTCCCCGGCGGCCTACGCGGCACTGTGGGCGCCGGAGGTCTCCAAGGAGGGCTTCGACCTGAGCCGCCCCGGCTACGGTCTGGCCGCCCTCCTCGCCGTGCCGCTGCTCGGGACCGCGCTGAGCGCCCGCCGCTGGGCCCGCTACGAGCCGCCCGTCCTGCCGATCATCGGCGAGATCGGCCGCTTCCGGGGCGCCGCGAAGGTGGCCGGCATCCCGGTCTCCATCGCCGAGACCACGGTGATCCGGGTCGGCACACCGGCCGACCGCACCGAGGTCGTGACCGCCGCCGACCGCACCGTCACCATGCCGGCGGTCCCCGCCTCCGCTCCCGCCGCCCCGGTCACCACCTCGGAGCCGACCGTCGCGATCCGCTTGCCGGAGGCCGAGCCGACCACCGTCCTCGCCACGCCGTCCGAGAAGCCGGCGGCCGAGGCCGGCGACGTGACCCTTCCGCACGGCCTCGCGGTCGGCGCCGCGAAGAGCGAAGCGAACGGCGACGAACCGACCCGCCCACACGGCCTCGCGGTCGACGCCGCGAAGAGCCAGCCGAACGGCGACGAACCGACCCGCCCACACGGCCTCGCGGTCGACGCCGCGAAGAGCCAGCCGAACGGCGACGAACCGACCCGCCCACACGGCCTGGTGACGCCGCCCGGCGATGTGACCGAGCCGCTGCGGCTGCCCACCGAGCCCACCGCGCTGATCCCGGCCCAACGGCAGCCGCCGGAGATCGAATCCTGAGCGACGAGAGGCCGTAGCGCCGGTCCGTGCAGGCGTCACCGCCCGCCCGGCCACCGATCTCAGCCCGGCGGGCGCGGCACAGGCCGGAGCGGGCAGCGAGCCCGCGTCGAACGGGCGGGACGATCCGAATTCGGCGTCGACGAGGTAGCGCGTACCAAATAGGGTTTTTAGGCTGTTTCGGCGCGCCTGGCGAAGAGGGCGGCCAGCGCCGCACAGCAGCCAGACGACGACGTAGGCGCCCGCCGGGTTCTGGTCCGACCCGGTGTCGGACGCCGCCGAAGGCGAGCTCCTGGCCCGCCTCCGGCAGACCGGTGTCAGTTGAGAACGAACCTCTGGTTGGCGCCGGTGGTGCAGGTCCAGATCTGGAGTCGCGTGCCGTCGGCGGAGGTGTTGCCGGTGGCGTCGAGGCACTTGCCGGAGTACGTGTTGACCAGCCGTTGCGAGCTGTCCAGCGTCCACTTCTGCGAGGTGCCGGTGTGGCAGTCCCAGAGGTGGGCGACGGTGCCGTCGGCGTTGCTCGGTCCGCTGATGTCCAGGCACTTGCCGAGCGACCGGAGCGTGCCGTCACCCGGACGGGACCACTGCTGGGCCGCGGTGCCGTTGCATCCGTAGAGCTGGATCGCGGTGCCGTTGGCGGTGGCGGCGCCGGCCACGTCGACGCACTTGCCGTCGAGCCCGGTGATGGTCCCGCCGGGCGTCTGGGTCGCGGTTCCGGCCCAGGTGAAGGTCGCGGTGGTACGGGCCGGCAGCGTGTACACGAACGACTGCCCGCCCCAGTTCACCCGCACCGACTGGCTGCTCGTGCCGCTGTTGTGCGCGATCAGGGCCTTGCCGCCGTCCGGGTTGCGCCACGCCACGTTCTGCACGGCGGTGTTGTTCGAGGCGATCCGGACCGCGCCCGGCTTGACGAACTTGGTGAGGTGCCCGGTCGTGTAGTACTCGACGGTGTAGTCGACCTGACCGGCCCGCGAGCCGCCCTCCTGCACGGTGATCAGCCCGGTGCAGGTGCCGCAGCCGCCGTTGTGCGGGCCCATGTCCTGGTTCAGCGCGAGGCTCCACTTGACCAGGCTGCTGCTGTAGTTCCGGGCGTAGTTGACGATGTCGGCCAGGTCCTCGTTGTGCTGGTTGGTGATCCAGGTGCCGCCGGAGTGCTCGGTGCTGAACTGCTTCACGGCCGGGTACTGGTCGTGGACCTGGGTGCCGACCGCCGGGTCGCCGAAGTAGCCGTGCCAGGCGATGCCGCCGAAGAGCGGATCATCGCGTACGCCCGTGTCGGCGAGGATGGCCGCCCCGAAGTTCGCGTAGTCGCCGTAGTTCCAGTCGTGGATCAGCACCTTCGTGGTGATGCCGGCCGCCCGGAACGCCGGGTAGACGTGGTTCTTGGTGAACTCCGCCAGGCCGGACGGGTTCCAGCTCATGCCCGGGTAGTTCATCGCCGTCGGGTTCGCGGCCTGGCAGCAGTTCGGCTCGTTCTGCACCGAGATGTAGTTGATCGGCACTCCGGCCGCCTGGTAGCTCTGGATGTACTTGACCAGGTACTGGGCGTACGTGGGGTAGTACTCCCACTTGAGCCAGCCCATCTGGTCCATCCGGCCGTTGTCCTTCATCCAGCCGGGCGCGCTCCACGGGACGCCCTTCACCCGCAGCGCCGGGTTCAGCTGCCTGGCCTGCTGCGTCAGCAGCCGGACGTTCGTGTCGTACCCGTTCGACCCGAAGTCGTTGAGGTCGCAGCAGGTGTCGTCGAGCGAGACGTTGCCGGGCCGGGACAGGTCGGAGGCGCCGATCGGGTTACGGACGAAGGAGAGCCCGATGCCCTGGGTCGGGCTGAACAGCTTCGTCATCACGGCGTCCCGGGTGGCCGCACTGATCGGGCCGCCGCGCAGCAGGTAGGCGGTGGTGTCGGTGATCGACGCGCCGCCGCCCTCGAAGGTCTGGTAGGTGGTGCCCTCGTCGATCGTGATGGTCTGGTTCGCGCTGCCGCCGGCCGGGCCGAACGCGATGGCGGCCTGCTGCTGGAGGCCGCGGGTGACGACGCGGCCGGCGCTGTCCGAGGTGGTGGTGAGGTAGACGTTCACCGTCTCGCCGGCCGCGTGGGCGGGGGTTGCGCTCATCGTCACGCCGAGAGCCGCGATGAGCAGCGCACTTCGCACGCGCATGAGGACTCCTGTTCCGTGGGGGAAGGTAACAGGAAGGAAACCTCTATTAATTCGGAAGGGTCAATGAGATGACGTTCCGGATCGGGGTACGCCGGTTCCGGAACCGTGAAACACGTCAGGAACGGGCCCGGTGGAGTCGCGGATCACGAGTTCGGTGGCCAGCTCCACGTGCAGCGCGTCCAGACGGTGCCCACCCAGCATCCGCAACAGCAGATGTACGGCCATCCGCCCCATCTCCTCCAGCGGCTGCCGGACCGTGGTCAGCATCGGCCGGCACGCCTGCCCCAGCTCGATGTCGTCGAACCCGGCCACCGACAGATCCGCCGGCACCCGCAACCCGCGCTCGGCGGCCGCCCGCAGCGCCCCGATCGCCATCTTGTCGTTGAAGGCGAGCAGCGCCGTCGGGCGTTCCGGCAGGTCCAGCAATTCGGCGGCGGCATGGTGGCCCAGCTCGGTGGTGGGCTCGGCGACGAACCGGGTCAGCTCCGGCGCGGGCAGCACACCGGCGTCGGCCAGCGGAGAGAGATAGCCTGCGAACCGGTTCTCGCCGGCCAGCCAGTCGCGGGGCCCGCCGATGATCCCGATCCGCCGGTGCCCGAGCCCGACCAGGTGGGCGGCGAGTTGCCGGGCGCCGGAGAAGTGCGCGGCGGAGACCGCGGCGAGTTGCCGGGGCGGCGGGGTACGCGGATCGAGCACCACGAAGGGGAAGCCGCGATCGCGGAGCCGGGCCAGTTCGGCGCCCGGCTCGGGCGGCAGGATGAGCACGGCGCCGGCCACGTCACGCCGGCCGGTCAGAGCGGTGAGCACGTGGTCGCGCTGGGCCGCCACACCCGCGTTCAGGATCACCTGGAGACCGTGCGGCTCCAGGGCCTCGGCCACCGCGGAGACGATCAGCCCGAAGTAGTCGGTGAGCACGTACGGGCAGCGGACATAGATCCCGGTGGCCCGCTCCCCGCGCCGGCGGGGAGCGCCACGGCCCAGTTCGGCGATGGTCGCGAGCACCCGTTCCCGGGTGGCCGGGGCGACGTTGGCCCGCCCGTTCAGCACCCGCGAGACGGTGGCGATGGACAGGCCGGTGCGGGCGGCCACGTCGCGTACGGTCGCTCTTGTTTCATCGCCCTGTTTCATGGCGGCGAGGATACGACCGCGCCACCGTTCCGTAGAGATACATCCCGGCCAGCACGCCCGCGCCGACGCGCAGGGCGAGCACGCCGAACAGGCTGGGCCCGCCCCATTGACCGCTGTAGGTGGCCGGATCGGACAGGTCGATGAGGAACGGCGTGGCCACCGCCTGCGCGACGAGCAACGTCGCGGCGATCACACCGAGCATCTTGAGCAGCAACTTCATGCCTTCGACGGTAGGAACGCCGAACTCCGGGCCGCATCGGGATGATCCCCGATACGGCCCGTAAGCCCTACCATCGCGGCCATGTCGATCACGCGCTTCCGGCTGGCGATGCTCGGCGCCGCGCTCGGGTTCCTGGCCCTCGCGCTGGCGATCCGGGCGGTGGCACCCCTGGGCGGCTGGGCCGAGCAGTCGTCCGGCACCGCCCTCTACGCCTCGATGACATACGCCGGCGTGCTCTTCCTCGCGCCTCGCCTGTCCCCGTTCGTGGCCGGCGGGATCGCTCTGGGCTGGTGCTGGGGCGCCGAGCTCTTCCAGCTCACCGGCGTTCCGGCGGCCCTCTCCGAGGAGAGCCTCCTGGCCCGGCTGGTGCTCGGCGCGGCTTTCGACCCGATCGACCTGATCTGGTACCCGATCGGCATTGTCCCGCTGGTGGCCCTGCATCTGATGATCCGTAAGCGCACATGAAATCGAGAACATGTTGTTAAGGCTTGCGAAATGATCAAGCCATTGGCCTCGATCCGCGCCTTGACTCAATTAGAAGCATTCCAGAGAGTCATCGAAGGTTCTTAATGTTCGCCCTATAGTCGCACTGCTGCTTGGGGCATAGACCTAGAACAATTGATCATCGCCGTGCACCCGGCAGCGATGCAGTCCATCACTGCATCCGGACCGATTCCCGTGAAAGGGGAAAGATGCTACGGCGCCTTCGATCACTATTCATTGCGATTCCACTCACCGGAGCACTTGCCGGAGCAGCCCTGTCGGCACCCGCCCAGGCCGGCCCGGCGGCGGATGCGGCTATCGGCGTGAGCGTCAGCGCCTCTGTCCGCACCGCGGCAAGCTACTGGACCACCGAGCGCATGCTCAACGCGAAACCCGTGCCGGTGCCCGAACTGGACACGGCCACCAACGCGAAGCTGTCCCAGCGGGCAGTGCCGCAAGGGCGCGCCGGCAAAGTCGACGGCGCGGCCGGTTCGATGCGCGAGCAGGGACCGGCCCAACAGCTCGCCGACCCGGGCGCCAGCGCCGCCACGTGGAGCTCGACGAGTTCGCCGCCCGGGGCGACGTCCGGCAAGGTCTTCTTCGTCGGGGCCGACGGCGGCAACTACGTCTGCTCCGGCAGCACCGTCAACAGCGGCGGCAAGAACCTCGTCTTCACCGCTGGACACTGCGTCTCCAACGGCTCGGGCACCTGGTACAACAGCGCGCCGTGGACCTTCGTGCCCGGCTACAACAACGGCAACGCGCCGTACGGGAGCTGGACGGCCCGCCAGCTCTGGACCCGCCCGGCATGGCACAACGGCGCGAACCGGGCCGAGGACATCGGCGCGGCGGTGATGTCCACCAATGCCGGTGGCACCAGGATCGTCGACTACGTCGGCGGGCAGGGAATCGAGTGGAACTACCCCCTGTCGCAGTACCAGTTCCAGTTCGGCTACCCGTCCAGGACACCGTTCAACGGACAAATCCTGAAGTACTGCACGGGACAGTCCTACAACGATGGTGGACACAACGGGATCAATTGCAGCATGACCGAGGGCGCCAGCGGCGGCCCGTGGCTGGATGACTTCGACGGCACTTTCGGCTGGCTCGACTCCGTCAACAGTTGGGTCTTCTGGAATTCCAGTGGTGTCCGGTACAAGTGGAACGGACCCTATTTCGGAAACAACGCCCGCGATTTCTACAACGCGATCGCCAACCTGTAAGAAACGTCGAAGGGTACCGGGCGAACAGCCCGGCACCCTTCGTACGGAACCGAGCAATGCGCCACGACGTCCCATCCTTCGACGACGAATCAGGAGGGCCCATGAGCACTGCCCGAATCAATGTCGTGATCGCGATCGGGGCGCTGACCGTCTTGTTCGGATGCGCGGCGCCGGCTACGGAATCGGAAGACGGCCACGTCCTCACCGTGCAGGAAGCGATCGACGTCGGTGCCGGACAGGTGCGGGTACGGGGCTACGTCCTGATCACGCGGGACAAGGTGACACAGCTCTGCACCGGGCTCGCCGGCTCCTATCCCCCGCAGTGCGGCACCCCCGCGCTGGTCGTCCAAGGGCTGGCCGTCGACCTGATCCCGCACCGCGAATCGGCTCAGGGCGTCGTGTGGGGTGGCGAGATCACCGTCCAGGGCAGCCTCTCCGCCGGCGTACTGAACGTGACCTGACCGGATTCGGACGCGGAAGCCCAGGTTAAATCGAAGATCGGCTATTGATTTCGGGTGCGGTGGGCGCGAGGCTGAGCGCGGTTGTTACCGACAGGTAAGGAGCCTGGCTCATGGCCCCCGACAGAGCCCCTCAGCGCACCGCCGTCGTCGCCGGTGCCGCCCTCGCGATACTGCTCGCCACCGCCGCACCGGCGCTGGCCGCACCTCCCACCGAGCTGCCCGGCAACGCCGAGGCGGTCGAGACCAAGTGGCAGCCGGCGTACGACTACGACACCGACGGCTGCTACCCCACCCCGGCGATCGGCCCGACCGGCACGGTCAACGGCGGCCTGAAACCGGCCGGGTCGCTCAGCGGCGACTGCCACGACACGTCAGATCTGGACAACACCAACGGATACTCGCGCTACAAGTGCAACAACGGGTGGTGCGCCGTCGCGTACGGCCTCTACTTCGAGAAGGACCAGGCGCTCGCGAACAGCTCGATCGGCGGCCACCGCCACGACTGGGAGCACGTCGTGGTCTGGGTGCAGAACGACGTGGCGAAGTACGTCGCCACCTCGGCGCACGGCGACTTCACCATCTCCGCCGCGAGCAGCGTCCGCTGGACCGGCAACCACCCGAAGATCGTCTACCACAAGGACGGCGCCAGCACGCACACCTTCCGCCTGGCCGGCACCGGCGACGAGCCGCCCGAGAACGGGTACGCCGCCTGGCAGTACCCGGCTCTCGTCGGCTGGAACGGCTTCCCGTCCACCAGCATCCGCACCACGCTGAGCAACTACGACTTCGGCAGCGCGAACTTCGGCCTGAAGGACGCCAACTTCGTCAGCCTGATCACCGAGGCGATGCCGGCCGGCATCACCTTCGACCCGTCCGCCTGAGAATGGGCCGGGCGCGCGCCCGGCCCATTCCGTCAGCGGATGACGGCGAGTTCGCGGCGTGGAGCCCGCGCCGACGCGATGACCTGGCCGGCGATCTCGCCACCACGGACGGCGATGTTCGAGAGCAGCCCCGAGCCCAGTCCGTGCCCGGACTCGGTGGAGCCCAGCACGAAGACCGGCAGCGCCGACCCGTCCGCCCGGTGCAGGCGGTAGTCGCGGGCCAGCCAGACGTCGGAGGTGTCGCCGAAGGAGCCGCCGAGCAGCTTCCGGGGCAGCGGCGAGGTGAACCCGGTGGCGCAGACGACCGCGTCGTACGTCTCCCGCGCGGTCGTCCCGGTCATCCGGCGCAGGACGTCCAGCGTGATCCGGCCACCGGACGCGCGAGCGCTGGTGATGCGGGCCGCCCGGTGGAAGCGCAGCCGGTCCCCGCCGGCCACCTTCTCCTGGTACTCGAAGTCGTAGAGCCAGGTGAGCAGCTCCGGGTCGACGCAGCTGTAGTTGGTGGCCCGGTGCCGGTCGAGCAGCTCGGCGCGGACGTTGGCGTCGGCGAAGTAGAAGTCGTCCACGGCGGCGGGATCGAAGACCCGGTTCGCGAACGGGCTGGAGTCGGCGGGCGTCATCCCGTACCCGGACAGGTAGCAGTCGACCGACGCGCCGGGGTAGGTGTCGAGGACGTGCCGTACCGCCTCGGCAGCGCTCTGCCCCTGCCCGGCGACGGCCACCCGGGCTCCTCTGCCGAGGCCCGCGGACCGCAGGCCGCCGATGAGCCCGGTGTTGTGGAGGACACCCGGCAACGCCGCGGCCCAGTCCGGCATCCGGGGTGTCGAGCCGGCGCCGATCGCGACGTACCGGGTCGTGGTGGTGTGCCGGGCGCCGTCCAGGTCCCAGGACACGGCGCAGCCGCCGGTGCGCTCGTCCAGGTCGACGGAGACCACCTCGGCACCCCAGCACACCGGGACCTGGAGCCGCTCCACGGCCCACCGCAGGTAGTCGGTGAACTCGAGACGGCTGGGGAAGAACGACTTGCGGTTGATGAAGTCGCTCATCCGGCCGCGCTCGTGCAGGTAGTTCACGAAGGTGTAGGCGCTGCGCGGGTCCCGCTGGGTGGCGAGGTCCTTGAGGTAGCTGATCTGCATGACGGAGGAGGGCAGCAGCATCTCCGGATGCCAGTCGAACCCGGGACGGCGGTCGAGGAACTGCGCCCGGGCCGGAGTCCCGGCCTCCTCCAGTGCGATGGCCAGACCCAGGTTCGCCGGGCCGAGGCCCACACCGACAAGATCGCGATCAAACATGGTCCCCACCCTCGACGTCGTTGCTGTACAGGGTCTGCGCGACGTCGTTGTCGCTCGCCGTCATCCGGTCGGCGATCCGCTCGCCCAGCGCGGGCGCGATCTTGAAACCACCCCCGGAGAGGCCGGTCACGTACCAGAGGCCGTCGGTGGCCGTCGGCGCCGGCACGTCGCCGTGGTGTCCCGGTGTCGCGTACATGTCGGACGCGACGACGCTGCTCAGGTACTCGGCCTTGGACAGGGCCGGTATCCGCCGGGCCAGGGCCTCCGCCGCCCGCAGTCCGGTCCGCCGGTCGGTGACGTCCCGCCGGCCGGGCCGGTTCCAGGGCATCGGGTCGGCCCGGCCGACCAGGAGGACGCCGGGGCCCTGCTCGGGCGCGGGGCGCATCCAGGTGTCGGGGACGGTGTCCACGAGCGTGTGCGGCACCGCGCCGGAGTCGCCGAGGCGGACGAAGGAGTAGACGATCCGCCGTCGCTCCACCTCGGGGGCCGATCCGGGCGGCAGGAGCGCGGCGGTGCCCGGTCCGGCGGTCACGATCACCTGGCGGGCCCGTACCGCCGGGCCCGTGCCGACCAGCGAGAAGCCGTCGCCGTGGGTGATCACCTGGCGGACCGGGCCGGTCCGGGTGATCGCGGCGTCGTCCCGGCACCGGTCCGCGAGCCAGCGCAGCGCCTCGCCGGCATGGACGAAACCGCCGTACGGCTCGACGACGGCGCAGTCGCCCCGCTCCAGCCGGACCGGGTGCCGGGCCGGTCCGCCGATCACCCGGTACGGCACCCCGGCGGCCGCCATCTCGGACAGCACCGCCCGGTCCAGCCCGGCCCGCGGCACCACGTGCACCGAACCGGTCCGCCGGTAGGCCGGGCAGTTCAGCCACACCGAGGTCAGGCTGCGTGCCGCGAGCCGGGTCAGGAACGGATCGGCGGAGTAGGCGCGGACCAGTCCCCCGCTGAGGGCCGAGGCCGACGAGCCGGCGTCCTCGCCGCTGAGACTCACCAGCAGTCCCCGGGCGGCGAGCGCCAGCGCGGTGAAACGGCCGACGACGCCGTCGCCGATGACGGCACAGTCCACGGTCGTCACCGGAGCACCTCCACCGGGCGCGGCTGTTCCCAGACCGGTACGCCGTACCGCTCCGCCCACAGGGTGACCAGCTCCGGGCCGGTGAGGTCACGCTCGACGGCCTCGAGCATGTGCCGGGCGCAGCGGTCGACGAGGACCGCCGGGTCGGGCCGGGAGGTGACGACCCGCGGCCGTTCGCCCGGCGGCAGCTCGTCCCAGTCCGGTGAGCCCACCCAGCTGTCGTCGGTGAGTGCCACGTGTACCTCCCGGCCGTCCTCGGCGACGGCCCGCATCGCCTCCTCCGCGTCGGTCAGGGTGCCCAGGACCACCAGCGTGCCGGCGCCGGGCTGCTGGAGGATCTCCCGCACGCTGGGCCGGACCCGGCCGCCCAGGAGCTCCCACGCGCCGGCGAGCCCGTCGGCCGAGGGCCCGGCCCACGCCTCCGCGGGCCGGTACGCCCGGAACAGCACGGCGGCCTGCGCCAGGTTGTCCGGCATAGGGGCGATCACCCCCGGGTCCGGGTCCAGGTGTTCGCGGGTGATCTCCGGCGCCGAGGAGAGCGGGAAGGCCACCGGGATGCCGGCCCACCGGTAGGCGGTCAGCGCGCCACCGGCCGCCTCGCTGGAGAAGTGCCCCACCACGGCCGAGTAGCCGGCCGATCCGGCGATGCGCCGGGCGATGGCGACAGAGCGCTCGGGATCCGCGGCGTCGTCGAAGACCTCCACCGCCGGATGCTCCAGCAGCGCCGGGGGAAAGAGCCTTCCCCAGCGGGCCCGCGGGCCGGTGCGGGGCGCGACGACCGCGAGACGGCCTGCGGTGCTCATCCCACGCCCAGCCCGAAGTACCTGGCCGGGCGCCCGGTCCCGGAGCACGCCTGCCGGAGGTACGCGCTGCCGTCCGGCACGACCGGGGCGGCGGCCTCGGCGAACTCGGCGGTCCAGGCCCGCAGGGCGGCGGCCGCGGCGGCCCCCTCGGGTCCCATGGCGCGCACCTCGTCGAGCGCCGACCCGATCACCCGGGCGGCGGACATCAGCTGCTCGACCGCGGCCGGCGGGTCGAAGTCGTCCGGCCGGCAGAACGCGCGGGCCAGGTCCAGCTGCGCCCGTACGGCACGTCCGCTGCGCCGCAGGTCGGCCGGGAGAGCGGCCTCGTCCACGGTGGTCGCGGCACCGTCCAGGGCGAACACCCCGCGGAAGGTGGCGTCCCAGGCGTCCAGCACCTTTTCGGTACGGCTGAGGTCGTCCAGGGTGAAGTCGGTCCGGCTGGTCGCCGGCCGCCGGAGCAGGCAGTGCAGGCGCAGCAGGTCCGCCCCGACGACCGGGAGCAGCTCGGACGCCCAGATGGCGTGCCGCCGGCTGGTGGAGAACTTGGAGCCGTTCAGCTGGAAGAACTCGTTGACGACGAACTTCTCCGGCAGCAGTTCCGCCCGGCCCAGCGCCAGGTTCACGGCCGGGAAGAGGACCGCGTGGAAGTAGCCGTTGTCGATGCCGAAGAACTGCACGAGCCGGTCGTGTCCGGCGGGCGGCGCCTCGGCGGCGTACCCCTCGGCCATCTCCAGCCACACGTAGGTGCGCAGCGCCGGATCCTCCGCGGTGGGGATGCCCCAGTCCGACGGGTGCGAGACGAGGATGTCGGGCAGGCGCTCGGCCGCCATCGCCCGGCAGACGGCGCGCAGCCGCTCGGGCATGTCGCAGGACGCCCAGAACTCCACGAGCCGGTCCCGCAGCGGTTCCAGCGGCAGCACGTGCAGCTTGGTCTGCCGTACCTCCGGGGTCGAGCCGCAGCGGATGCAGAACGGGTCGGCGACGTCGGCGCAGACGTTGGGCCGGCAACAGTCCTCACAGGCGTTGCCGTTGGTGCCGGCCCCGCAGTGGGGGCACTTCCCGCCCAGGTAGGCCTCGTACAGCCAGAGGTCGCAGGGCTCGCAGAACGGCAGCGGCCGCTCCTGGGCCACCACGTGACCGCTTTCGATCAACAGCGAGAACAGATTTCGTACGCGGGACTCGTACTCGATCCCGTGCGGTCGCACGATCGCGTCGAACCGCACGCCGGCCGCGGCCCAGGTGTCGACGATCGAGCGGGTGTACCGCTCCGCCGTCTCCTCGGGCGTGCCGCCCTCCCCCCAGGAACGGCGCGGCACGTACGTCTGGTTGTCGTCGAGGCCGGTGGAGTACCAGGTGTCCTGCCCGTCCGCGGCCAGCGCCCGGGCCATCACGTCGCCGGCCAGGTACGGCCCGGAGATGTGACCCACGTGCAGGTGTCCGTTCGGCGTCGGGGGCGTCGCCGTGATCCAGGTGGTCATCGGGTCTCCTTCAGGGGCCAGTAGACGGAGAACCAGGTGAGCGGCTCGTCGGTGCAGTGCACGACGTGCTCGTGGTTCTTCTCGATGAAGACGACGTCGCCGGCGCGCAGCGGGGTGGACTCGGCGCCCGAGACGAGGGTCCCGCGGCCGCCGGTGACGAACACCATCTCGCGCTGGTCGTGCTGGTCCGGCTCGGTCTGCCGGCCGGGCTCCAGCCAGCAGCCCATCGCGCCGAGCGTCTCGTCGTCGATGAGGTTCAGGGGGAAGACCCGCTGGCACCGGGTTCCGAACTCGCCGTCCGCCGATTCCTCGGACAGCGTGGCCATATGGCGCAGGGCGGTCATTTCCGTACCTTTCCGGTGGCCAGGACCACCACGACGAGGACACAGACGAAGAGCAGTCCCGCGATGCCCCGCGATCCGAGGATCACCAGGCTGCTGAGCAGGACGACGACGGCCTGGACGCTCCACCTCCGCTGCAACCGCGCGAGGGCGGCGCTGCACAGCGCGTAGACGGACATGAACAGCGCCGATGTCCAGGCGAGGAGGTCGGAGTGGGTGACGATCCCGGCGCCGAAGAGGGCCAGCGTGCCGGCGTACGCGCAAGCCAGCACGATCTTGGCGCGCGACTCGGAGGTCCGGCCCCGGACGGCGTGCACGTACAGCCGGGTGGCGCCGAGCACCCACGCGTTGGTCGCCGCGATGATCGCGACGGCGGACGAGGCCAGCAGGACCAGGCGCAGAGGCGCCGGCAGACCGGCGGTCAGGGCGGGCACCAGCGCGGTGGGCCCGCCGGGCGGCAGGGCCGCGTAGGCGACGGTGGCGGCCAGGTAGGTCAGGGCGACCAGCGGTACGGCGCGCCGGATCGCCCGGGGGAAGGTGTGCCGCGGGTCCCGCACCGAGCCGCCCAGCAGGGAGACGTTCTCCCAGCCCAGGTAGGCGTAGAAGGCGACGCCCGCGGCGGTCAGCACACCGGCCACCGACGTGGAGCCCTGCCGGCCGAGGTTGGCCAGGTCCATGCCGGGCACGGCGAGGACGATGCTGACCCCCAGGGCGACCAGCGCGATCTTGATGCTGACGTCCTGGATCCGGGCGATGGCCCGGTCACTGAGCCCGGCCAGTGCCAGGGACAGCAGCATCAGCGCCATGGCGGTGACCGGCACCGGGGGCAGCCGGTCCGTCAGCGCCTCCAGGTAGTGGGCGGTGGCGATGGCCATGGCCGGGTTCCCGACCGCGTAGACCACCAACAGCAGACCCTGCGCGATGGCGGCGTTCGCGGAGCCCATGCCGGAGCCGATGACGTCGGTGATGCCGGAGACCCGGGGGAACTCCATCGAGATGCGGGCGAACATCTGGGCGATACAGACGCAGATCCCGGCGAGCACGACCCACACGAGCGGGGCGGCCCAGCCGGCCTCCTGGACGGAGATTCCCGGCACCACCAGGATTCCCGCGCCGAGGACGCTGGAAACGTACATCTGTGTCAGTTGACCGACCGACCACTGCCGCTCGGCCAGAGCGTTCTGAGCCATTCCGGTCAGCCCCAGATCAGGCCGGTGTCGGCCGCCGAAGCGGTGGTGAGCTGCTCATATCCGGCTCCGGTCGCCAGCAGGACAATGGTGGCGGCGAGAGCGAGAATGGAGACGACAAGCGCAAGGCGAGCGACCGAAAAAGACATGGCGATACCCCCGGCTGAATACCTGGATTGAATGTCCGCGTCATTTCTGGCCGTTCTCGGCCTGACATGAACAACTATCCCGGGCGCCGGGGTGGGCGGGAAGGTCTCCGGGCTGTCCCGAACCGGCCTGGCCGGTTCCGGCCGCCTAGATCCAGCCCTCGCGGGCGGCCAGCAGGCCGGCCTCGAAGCGGCTACGCGCGCCGAGCCGCTCCATCAGCTCCGCCATGGCCCGGCGGCAGGTGCGCTCGGACAGGCCGAGACGGGTGGCCGCGGAACTGTCGGTGTGCCCCTGGGCGAGCAGTTGCAGCAGCTCACGCTGGATCGGCGTGATGCCGTCGCTGTCGCGCGCGACGGCGCCGAGCGGGACGGCGGTCCGCCACACCTGCTCGTGCAGGGTGACCAGCGAGGCCACCACGCCCAGGCCGGAGAGCTGCAGGACGCCCTGTGCGGTGTGGCCGGGGTCGATGGGGACGATCGCGATCGCCCGGTCGAAGATCAGCATGCGCGGCGGGAGCAGCGGCGCGGTACGCACCTCGGCGCCGACGTCGGTCAGGGACTTCGCGTACTCGGCGGCGACCGGATCCCGGCGGGCCGAGTCCCGCAACGTCGTCCGGATGGTGATCCCGCGGGCCACCAGCTCGGCGTTGTGCCGCCGGGCCGTCTCGGCGGCCGCCACCGACGGCACCGACGGCACGATGCTGAGCAGTTCCTCCCGCAGCGTCTGGGCCAGCTCCTCCAGCCGGCTCTGGATCGCGTCCGGCCCGATCACGCGCTCCGCCTCGGGCGCCTCCTCGGCGGCGGCCCGGTCGCTGTACTCGGCGAGGATCGCGGCCACCGCGGCCTGCCCCGCGGCGATCCGCCGGAGGCGGTGCTCGACGTCGGCCTGCTGGCGGGCCAGCAGCGACTGGAGGCCGACGGTGGGGCTGACCGCCCGCAGCTCGCCCTCGCGTTCCGCGGAGGGGCACAGCAGCGCCAGATCGAAGAGCTGGTCGAGTGCCCCGCGGACGGTGTCCTCGTCGGCGGCCAGATGCTCGACGAGGTCACGGACCCCCCATCGCGGGTGGGCCAGCAGAAGGCGGTAGACCGACTCGGCTTCGCTACCCAGGCCCAGCACATCAAGCATGATTCGAATCTAGGCAACGCCGCACGTATGTCCATGACCTGGAAGAAGGCCCAGGGCTCCGGCTCGGCGGGTAGGGGTGGACCGGGGAACCGGATCAATGTCGCAGACTGTCGAACGGGATGTCGGAGCCGGCCACGATCCGCCACTGCCGCAGCATCGGCGAATTGCCGAGCACCCGCCGCATCAGCGCGTCCGCGGTGGCGCGCCCGGCCGGGCCGTCGGCCGCCTGGAGGAACACCCCGACCTCGAAGCCGCCCGGAACCGCCCGGGCCACCACGTGCTCAACCTCGTCCCCGGCCCGCGCGGCCGCCCAGGTGGCGTCCACCAGCACCACCGCGTCGACGGCGGCCGGCGCACCGGGACGCGGCACGAGGGAGATCCGGGCAAGTCGCATGGGCTCAACCTCTTCCTCACTCTTGCCGTACATCATCGAGGCCCACTTCGGACAACGGAAGACGATCGGCCAGGCCGGTTCCGGCCAGGCCGAAAACGGCCACGGTTCCCATTCCAGCCCGATGACCCAGCCGGCCAGCCATTCGCTGACATCGGTGGTCCAGGTGCCACTGGCGTGTCCCGGCGTGGGCGCACGGGTCAGCTTTCCGCCCACCGCGGCGGAGAACATGCGGACGAACAGCGTGGATGCCTGGCCGTCCAGCCTTCGATTACCGACAAGCCTGCCATAATGGCTATGACCAGCCATGATGGTAAAAATCGATCCCGGCGCGAGGTGCGGCATGGCACTGGTTCTGGTGGCGGACGACGACGCGGACATCCGTGATCTGGTCACCTTCAAGCTCGAAGGGCTCGGCCTGGAGACGATCGCCGTCGAGGACGGCGAGGCGGCTCTGGCGGCGATCCGCGAGCGACGCCCCCCGGTCGCGATCCTCGACATCGCCATGCCCGGCCTGTCCGGCATCGACGTGTGCCGGATGGTCCGCGCGGATCCCGCGATCGCGGACACCCTGGTGCTGTTGCTGACCGCCCGGGTGCAGGAACAGGATGTCGAACGCGGCTTCGCGGTCGGCGCCGACGACTACGTCACCAAGCCGTTCAGCCCACGCGAGCTGGTGTCCCGCGTGCAGACCCTGTTGAGCAGGACACGGGCGTGAACCCGCGGCCACCGCCGCCGGAGGCCGGGTCGACCAGCATCGGACAGCTGTTGCGCCGCGCCTTCGGCTGGGTGGTGGCACTGGTGTTCCTGATGGGCGTGGCCGGGCTGGTGGCCACGGTCCCCCCGTTCCTTGCGATCAGCACACCGTTGAACGACCTGCTCCGCACCCGGAGCACCAGCGGCGTCGTGCGCACGCTGCTCTTCGACGGGCAACAGGGCCTCGACGGCTACCTGCTCACCGGCCAGGAGACGGACCGGGCCTCGTACCTGACGGCCCGGCAGGACTATCCGGCCGCGGAGGCCGCGCTACGTGCTGTCACGATCGACTCGACACGCACTCTGGTCGAGACGCTGGCAACGGAGGCGGCCCGCTGGTGGGCCCTGGCCGACCAGCAGATCGACAGCATGCCGAGGGCTCAGCCCTCCAGCGCGGAGATCGCACGCGAGCGAGAACAGTTCGCCCGGGTGGAGTCCGCCTACCGGGCGCTGGACCTGCGCCTGGTACAGCAGATCAGCGAGATCAACCGCATCAACAACGTCCTGAACGCGGTCGCGCTGGCCATGCTGGCGGTCACGACGGCGCTGGCCGGAGGGTTCGCGCTCCGGATCGGGAACGCGGCCACCCGGCGTATCACGAGCCCGCTCGCTCAGGTGCTCGAAGCCGTCGCCCGGCTCGGTCGCGGCGAGCGTGAGGTCCGAGTGACCCTCGCCGGGGCTCCGACCGAGATCGAGGCGGTCGCGGCGGCGGTCAACACGGCCGCCGGTGAAGGAGACCGGGAACGCCGCACGTTCGACGCGTTCCAGGAGCACAGTGCGGCGGTACGGCACCACCTTTCGCGCGGCGAGGCGGTGGCGGCGGCAGCGCAGGTCCTGGGTGACCTGCTCGGTGCCGACCACGTGGTGATCCGCCTGGCCCCGGATCCCGACGGGGAATTCGAACCGGAGATCTGGAGCGCGGCGGAGGCCACCGGCGACCCCACCCCGCTGGCCGGCACCCCCGTGGACTGGGACGCGTCACAGCCGGGCAAGGCCGTCGTCCGCGACGTCCAGCAGGCGCCGCCCGGGCCGATGACCGCGGCGCTGCACGCGGCCGCGGCCCGGCGGGTGATCGAGGTGACGTTCGGTGAGGGTGGGACGGCGACCGGACAGCTCACCGTCGTGCGGGAGCCGGGACGGGGGACCTGGCGGCCGTACGAGGTGCATCTGGCCGGCGTGTTCGCGGCCGACCTGGCGCGGATCCTGACCCACGCGAAGCTCTTCGAGCAGGCACACGAGCTCGTGGCCCGGACACGGGAGGTCGACGCCACCAAGACGGAACTCCTGTGGACCGTCTCGCACGAGCTGCGGACCCCGTTGACAAGTGTCGCCGGCTACCTGGAGGTCCTGATCGACCGGGAGGCCGGGCCGCTGAACGCCGCGCAGGAACGGATGCTCGGCGTGATCGACCAGAACGTCGTCCGGCTCCGGCGGCTCATCGAGGACCTGCTGATGGTGTCCCGCATCGAGGCGGGGCGGCTCTCGCTGTCCCACCACCTCCTCGACCTCGGCGCCCTGGTCCGCACGGCGTGCACGGAGATCAAGCCCGCGGCGCACAAGGCCGAACTCACCGTGACCTGCGACGTCGACGGGTCGATGACGATACGGGGGGATCGGGAGCACCTGGATCGCATGCTTCTCCAGCTGCTGGCGAACGCGGTGAAGTTCACCAGGCCCGGCGGGACGGTGACCGTGGCCGCCCGGATCAGCGGGCCGAACGCCGTACTTGTCGTCCGGGACACCGGCATCGGCATCCCGGCCCCGGACATGCCGCATCTGTTCACCCGGTTCTTCCGGGCCACCAACGCCATCCGGCAGGCGATCCCCGGCACCGGTCTGGGCCTGACCATCGTGTCGACGGTCGTCGAACAACACGGCGGAACAGTGACCATCGACTCCGAGGAGGGCGCCGGCACCACGGCCACGATCGTGCTCCCGATCGCCGGGCCCGCGGACGACGACGCGACATCGGCACACCGGACGGACATGCATGAATACTCTTCCGCTTGACACCGGGTGGCTGATGCTGGCCTACCTGAATGCGTAAAGGCGTGTGCCGAGTTCACCGGCGGGCCGGCCGGTCCGGCAGCAGCCGCTCCTCGTGATCCAGTTCGCGTTCCAGCACGCGCAGACCCTCGTCGGACAGCCGTCCGGCATCGCGCCAGCGCAGGCACTCCTCCCGCTGAGCATCGATGGCCACCCGGCGCACGTGCAGGGCGGCCTCGTACTCCGGCGAGATCGGCGGACCCGCCGAGTCGTTGTCGCGCAACTGGGAGAGCCGGTCCCGGTAACGGCTCAGCCGGGCCCGCAACTGCTCGCGCATCGCCTCGATCACCTGGCCGCTGATGTCGTCGTGTCCCTGGTCCTCGAGCTCGTTGAGCGCGGTGACGGCGGCCGCGACGGATGCCGCCCGCGCCTCGTTACGGAGAAGGGCCTGATCGTTGTCGTCCGCGCGTATCCCCAGCGCCCGGACCATCGGCGCGAACGTCAGACCCTGCCCGACCAGGGTGACGAGCACGACCACGACGGTGCAGAACAGGAGCAGGTCGCGAGCGGGGAACCGGGCCCCGGTCTCGGTGACCAGCGGCAGGGTGAAGATCGCCGCGAGACTGATCACGCCCCGCGTACCGGCCCAACCGAGGATCACGACCTCTCGGCCGGTCCATCTCACGGACGCCCCCTCGCCCGTTCCGCCCCGGCTCCAACGGGTGTGCAGCACTCCGGGTAACAGCAAGGTGAGCACCAGCCACAGCGGTCGTAGCAGCAGGGTGACGCCCACGGTGATCGCGACCGCGACGACGACGGTGGCGGCGTCGTATCCCGCCAGCCCTCGGATGACCTCGGGCAGCTGCTGACCGATCAGCAGGAACACGAAGCCCTCGAGCAGGAAGTCGACCAACCGCCAGACCGCACTGGTCTGCAGACGGCCCGCTCCCGAAGCGGACCGCGGCGTGTGGTGCCCCACGATCAGCCCGGCCACGACCACGGCCAGCACACCGGAGACGTGTATCACCTCACCGAGGAGGTAGGCGCCGAACGGTGTGGCCAGCGACACGGCGTTCGCCAGCATCGGATCGCCGCTGAGCGGCCGGGACAACAGGCGGACGGCGAAAGCGACCAGTGCGCCCACGGCCACTCCGCCTACGGCGGCGAGCAGGAACTGACCGAGGGCGGCCGGCGCCGAGAACCGGTCTCCGGTGGCCGCGGCGACCGCGACGCTCAGGACGGTGAGCGCTGTGGCATCGTTGAGCAGTCCCTCACCCTGGATCAGGGTGATGATCCGGGGTGGAAGCCCCACCTTGCGACCGACGGCGAGCGCGGCGACCGGGTCGGGTGGCGCGACCGCCGCACCGACCGCGATGCCGGCGGCCAGGGTCGCGCCGGTGACGAACCACGCGAAACCCAGGCCGATCAGCAGTGCGGTGAGCAGGACCAGGACCACCGACAGACTGACCACGGTACGCAGATTGCGGCGGATCGCGATCATGGACGAGTCCAGGGCGGCGCTGTACAGCAGCGGCGGCAGCACGAACGCCAGGACGATGTCCGGATCGAGCGGGACGTTGGGCCCCGGCAGGACGGCGTATCCGATGCCGATGATCGGCAGCAGCGCGGCGGCGGGCAGCCCGGTCTGTCCGGCCACCCAGCGCACCACCGCGACTACCGCGACAAGGGCGAGGATAAAGATCAGAACCGGCTCGACATCCATCGCCTCATCCTTACGGACCACCATACGTCGGCCGCAGAAATCGGTGCCGGGTAACGCCGGGCCGGAAATCGGCGGCAAGATTCCGGGTCAGCGGTCGAATTTCTGTGTTAGTGTTGCCGTGTTGCAGTTTTGATCTCCGTAGACGTTTTCGGCGCCTGATGGGTTATCTGAACCCCTTCAGGCGCTTTCTCGTTTTCCGCATCGAAGTGATGCGGATGATCAACGCGGCGGCGCAAGAATCCGCACAGTACGGACTCCGGCAGCTTGCTAAGGAAAAGACATGGCTACGGTACCGTGAAATGGTTCAACGGCGACAAGGGCTTCGGGTTCATCAGCCAGGACGGCGGCGGCCCCGACATGTTCGCCCACTTCTCGGCGATCTCGGCGAGCGGCTTCCGTAGCCTCGACGAGAATCAGCGAGTGGAGTTCGAGATCACGCAGGGCCAGAAGGGCCCGCAGGCCGAGAACATTCGCGCTCTCTGATCCACTGACACCGAAGGCGGCTCGACTGGTTCAGCGAGCCGCCTTCGGTATTTCTCTACTGCGATCATTCGAAACTGTTCCCTCATATTTCGCGGCTCCCGCGCTCATGTGCGTGCCACTCAGGAAAGGCCTCATGATGACGATAATAAAAGCGCCACGTGTGCCCGTCTCCCGCCCGCTTTCCGACCTTTCGCGTTTCCGGCGCACCGCCCCAGCCCCGACCCTCGGGCGCCTGACACCGTTCGCCCCAGCCGCCGCGGCGGATCCGGCGCCCACGCTTCGCGATTCGGACCGCGGCGAGCAGGCGATGCATCGGCTTCGCCATCCGTTCGCGTCAGAGTAGAGAGGACGCCGATCCCGGCACCTGAGCCGGCGCCGTTCGCGCACCGCTGCCACCGCACAAGTGCCTGATCACATGCGCACCGCGCCGGTGCGGGCGACCTGAGCCGACGATCGAGCGACTGGAAGGTACGGCACATGGCCATCAGATTCGGATTTCTCAGCACTCACCCGCCTACCCGCTGCGGCCTGGCGACCTTCAACTCCGCGCTCGCCACCCACCTCGGCAAGGCCGGCTTTCCCGGCGGCGTCGTACGGGTCGCGGGGCATGGCGACGACCCCACCGCCATGTCCGGGGTGGTGCACACCTGGATGGCCACGACACCGGCCGGCTGGCGCGACAGTGCCGAGGCGTTGAACAACTTCGACGTCGCTGTCGTCCAGCACGAGTACGGCATCTACCCCGGCCGCGACGGCGGAGACGTCCTGTCCGTGCTTCGGCGGCTCACCGTGCCGAGCCTCGTCGTCCTGCACACCGTGCTGACGCATCCCACCCCGAGCCAGAAGTCACTGCTCGAGCAGATCGTCGCTGCCGCCGACGCGGTCGTGACCATCACCAGGGCCGCGCACGACCGGCTGCTGCTCGGCTACGCCGTGGACGCCACGAAGATCTCCGTGATTCCGCACGGCGCCTCCGACTACACCGGCCCGCCGAGCCGCCGACACCCGCAGCCGCACCTGCTCACCTGGGGCCTGCTGGGACCGGGCAAGGGCATCGAATGGGCGCTGCGCGGCCTGGCTCTGCTGCAGAACCTCAAGTCCGCGCCCGTCTACACCGTGGCCGGCCGGACACATCCCAAGGTCGCCGAACTTCACGGCGAGGCGTACCGGGCGGGTCTGCACCGGCTCGGCGCCGCCCTCGGCATCGCGCAGAACGTGCGCTACGAGTCGGCCTATCTCGACGAGGCGGCACTCGGGGAGCTCATTCGCTCCGCCGACGTCGTCGTGCTGCCGTACGACTCCACCGAGCAGGTCACCTCGGGCGTCCTCGTCGAGGCCGTGGCGGCACGGATCCCGGTCGTCGCCACCGCGTTCCCGCACGCGGTGGAACTGCTCACCGACGGACCCGGCCTGCTCGTGCCCCACAAGAACCCGGCAGCTCTCGCGACTGCCATCAGGAGAATCCTCACCAAGCCCGACCTGGCCGCCACCCTGCGGGAACGCAACGGTCACGCCGAACCGGCGCTGCGGTGGCCCGCGGTCGCCCGGCGATACCACGAACTCGCCGCGACACTCGTCGCCGCCGATGCCCGCCCCGTCACCGTGGCCAGCGCGTGACCGTCAGGGCTACCGTGGCGGCGCCGACAACCGGCCGCACCGTTCCCGCTCCCTCCTTCGCACACCTGGCACGGCTCACCGACGACACCGGCCTGTTCGAACATGCCCGGCACGCCACCGTCCGCCGCGAGCACGGCTACTGCACCGACGACGTCGCCCGGGGCCTCGTAGTCGCCAGCCGTGAGCCCGACCCCTCCGCCGCGGTGTTGCGGCTCGCAGAGCGCTATCTGGCCTTCCTCGCCCACGCACAGAACGCCCAGGGTGCCTTCCACAACCGGCTCGGGTTCAACCGGACCTGGATCGACCAGCCCGGCCTCGGGGACTGGTGGGGGCGCGCCCTCTGGGGCCTCGGGACCGCCGCTGCCCGCAGCCCGGTTCCGTGGATCCGCCAGGAAGCCCTGCTCGCTTTCACCCGGGGAGCCTCCCGCCGGGCCGTCGCGCCGCGGGCAATGGCATTCGCCGCGCTGGGCGCCGCCGAACTGCTGCGCGCCGACCCCGGCAACGAACCAGCCGCCGCCCTTCTCGCCGACGCCGTAACGACGATCGGGCCTCCGGATCCCGATCCACGCTGGCCCTGGCCACAGCAACAGCTCACCTACGCCAATGCCGCACTCGCCGAAGCCGTCATCGTCGCCGGCGACCTTCTCGACGACCCACCGGCCCTGACCGCCGGCCTGCGGATGCTGAAATGGCTGCTGGACATCCAGACCAGCGACGGCCACCTGTCGGTCCTGCCGTCGGCAGGGTGGCAACGCGACACCCCTAGGCTGCGGCACGACCAGCAACCGATCGAGGTGGCGGCGCTGGCCGATGCCTGCGCCACCGCCGCCGGCATCACGGGTGGTCAGATCTGGTACGCAGCGGTACGCCAGTCCATCGTCTGGTTCCTCGGTGACAACGACGCCGGGCAGGTCATGTGGGACCCGGCGACCGGCGGTGGCTATGACGGGCTGACCCCGCACGGACCCAACCTGAACCAGGGCGCCGAGTCGACTCTTGCTCTCATCTCCACTCTCCAGCACCGGGCTACCCGGTGAGGCACGGCCGTCGTCACAGGACAGCGCCGCGGGGAATACCGAAAGTGGCCGGGCGCAAGCGCCCGGCCACTTTGCTTCTGAGCGACGAAAAGCCGTTTTCAGCCCTTCAGGAGCTGCCGGGCCATCACGATCCGCTGCACCTGGTTGGTGCCCTCGTAGATCTGGGTGATCTTGGCGTCGCGCATCATGCGCTCGACCGGGTAGTCGCGGGTGTAGCCGTACCCGCCGAGGATCTGGACCGCGTCGGTGGTGATCTCCATGGCGGCGTCCGAGGCGAAGCACTTCGCGGCCGCGCCGAAGTAGGTCAGGTCGGCGTCGCCGCGCTCGCTCTTGCCGGCCGCGGCGTAGGTGAGCTGGCGGGCCGCCTCGAGCTTCATGCCCATGTCGGCGAGCATGAACTGGAGGCCCTGGAAGTCGGCGATCGACTTGCCGAACTGCTTGCGCTCCTTGGCGTACCCCAGAGCGAAGTCGAGCGCGCCCTGCGCGATGCCGATGGCCTGCGCCGCGATGGTGACCCGGGTGTGGTCGAGGGTCTTCATGGCGGTGGCGAAGCCGGTGCCCTCGTCGCCGATCATCCGGTCGGCCGGGATGCGCACGTTGTCGAAGTAGACCTCGCGGGTGGGCGAGCCCTTGATGCCGAGCTTCTTCTCCGGCGCGCCGAAGCTGACGCCCTCGTCGGATTTCTCGACCACGAAGGCGGAGATGCCGCGGGACCGGGCGGACGGGTCGGTGACCGCGAAGACCGTGTAGTACTCGGAGACGCCGGCGTTGGTGATCCACCGCTTCACGCCGTTGAGCACCCAGTGGTCGCCGTCGCGGACCGCGCGGGTGGTCATCGAGGCGGCGTCGGAGCCGGCCTCCGGCTCGGAGAGGCAGTACGAGAACATCGCCTCGCCCGAGGCGACCTTCGAGAGGTACTTGTGCTTGAGCTCCTCGGACCCGGCGATCAGCAGCGGCATGGTGCCGAGCTTGTTGACCGCGGGGATCAGCGACGACGAGGCGCAGGCACGGGCCACCTCCTCGATCACGATGGCCGTGGCGAGGGCGTCGGCGCCGGCGCCGCCGTACTCCACCGGGATGTGCGGCGCGTGGAAGTCGGAGGAGCGGAGAGCGTCGTACGACGCCTTGGGGAACTCGCCGGTCTCGTCGGCCTCGGCGGCGTGCGGGGCGACCCGCGCGTCACAGATCTCGCGCACCGCGGCGCGGATCGTCTCGTGGTCCTCCGGAAGTCGGTAGACGTCGAAGTCAGCCATGTCCTTAACCTTCCCTAAGCCGGTCCCGGGCCATGTTACCGGCGCGTAGCGTGGCCCTGGCAACACCGCCTCCTGTGCCGAATATCGCCGCCCGTTCGGGGGCATGCTGGGAAACCGCCGGGTTCGGGGCCGTTTCCGCAGATCTCCACCCGCTTGAGACTGTTCTAATGAGGTGTCGGAACGGCATGCTCTAACTACAGAGAGCGGCCGGGTGGTGCGAGGGGGTCCTGTGGCGCAGGCAGACGAGCCCGACTACGTAGACGAACTGGCTCGTATCGACGCGTCGATAGCGGATCTGAAGATCCGGGACATGCAGGCCGCGGCCGAACGCACCAAGATCGCCAGCAAGATCCAGGCCGCCCAGTTCCAGCGGGACATCCTGTCGCACGCCCAGAAGCAGAAGGGCGCCAAGAGCCGCCGCTCCACCCGGCGCCGCCCGCCGGAGGACTTCCCGCCGCCCCCGCCGCCCGGCGCCCCGCAGACCGCCGAGGAGCCGCCGCCCCGCCCCCGCCGGCGGCAGCCTCCGCCGCCGGACCGGGCCGAGCCGGGCACCGCGCACACCGGCCCGCCCGGGGTCGCCTCCGACGGGGTGACCGTGCTGGTCGACGACCCGCCCCCGACCGAGCGGGTGGCCCCGCCGCCGGGTTCGAGGCGACCACCGCTGGCCACCATGGAGCATCCACCGGAGGCCTCCACCCAGTCGGTGCAGAACATCCTGCTGGTCCTCGGCGCCCTGCTGCTCGGGGTGGCGGCCGTGGTGTTCGCCGGGGTGGCGGTCTCCAACCCGTTCGCCCGGGCGCTGATCCTGGCCCTGGCCACCGGGATCGCCCTGTCCGCGGCGCCCGGCGTGGCCAAGCGGGGGCTGACCTCGACCGGCGAGACGATCGCGGCGATCGGCCTGATCCTGCTGCCGATGACGCTGTACGCGCTGCACGACACCCCACTGACCGGCGGCGACGTGCCGACCGCGCTGTACCTCGGGATCACCTTCGCGGTCACCGCGGTGGCCGGGTTCCTCTACGCCGGGGTCACCCGGCTGACCGCTCCCCGGTACGCGACGGTCATCGCCACTCAACCGGTGGCGCCGCTTCTCGCGTACCCGTTGATCCAGAGCCCGGCCGGCTGGGGCCTCGCGCTGACCACCGTGGCCGTGCTCGACCTGCTTCTTCTCACCCGGGTGATCCGCACCGGGCGGCTGGTGCCACGCTGGCCGCTGGGCCGGCCGGCGCCCGCCGACCGCGTGTCGCTCGCGGAGGCGGACGCCGACGCCGAGCGACACGCCCGGCGCGAGGACGAGCCCGATCCGGCGGACCCGTCGGCGTACGCGGCGGACGCCCCGCCGCGCCCGGAGTCCCAGCCGGAGGAACCCGATCTCATCTTCGGTGGGCTGAACCGTCCCCGCCGCTGGTCGAGCCGCATCTTCCCCGGTCCGCGGCCGCAGGGCGCGCCGCCGGCCGGTTCGGCGCCGCTGGCCCCGCCGGCCGTCCCGCCGTCGGCGGACTGGCTGCGCGAGCTGACCTTCGCCCTGCTCTGCCTCGCGTCCGCGGCCGCGCTGCTCTACTCCTCGGTGGCGCTGCTCCAGGCCCGGGTGGTCGGTGACGCGCTGCGGTCCGGGCTGATCCTGGTGGCCGCGGCCGGCACTGCGGTGGCCGCGGCCCGGCTGCTGCGGCACCCGCTGGCGCTGAACGTGGCGGGCGGTGTCCTGACCCTCGCGGTGATCGGCGCGATCGCCCGGATCGCCGGGGTGGCCTCCCCGCCGTGGAACGTGGTGGCCGCCGCCGCGACCGTCGCCATCACCGGCGCCGTGATCGGCATGCTGCCCGAACCGGTGCGCCGCGGCCCGCAGTACGCGTCGACCGCCGCCCTCGCCCTGATCGGCCTGATCGTCGGGGTGGACGCGATCCGGGCGGCGATCGCCCCGGTCGCCGCGGCCCGGCCGGTCTGGGATGCCGACACCGCGGCGTACGCCCAGAAGCTCGCCGAAGCGGTCGGCCCGTCCGGCTGGCTGCTGGCGTTCAGCGCGCTGCTGATGACGATCGCCGCCGCCCTGGCCCTGCCGTCGAGCATCCGCCACGAGGGCGCGGTCGCCGGGATCGCGCTGACCGCCCTCTCCGTACCGGCCTCGCTGGGCCTGCCCTGGTCGGAGGCGCCCTGGCCGCTGGTGCTGGCGGCGATCGGCCTGGGTGCCGCCGGCCTGTGGGCGAGCACCTCCCGGATCGCGTACGCGCACGTCATCGCGGCCGGGGTGGTCGGGCTGTTCGGGGCGTGTGCGGCGCTGAGCGCCTCCTGGCTGACCGCGGCCGTGCTGACCGCGCTGGCCGGCGCCGGGGTGATGGTCACCATCGCGGCCCGGCAGATCCCGGTCCGGCTGTTCGCCTGGGTGGTCGGCGACTGGGCGTCGGGCGCCGCGGCGCTGGCCGTTCCGGGCGCCGCGGTGACCGCCGCGCTGGCCGTCGCCGATCCGGGTGGCGGTCCGCCGCCGAACGCCGGCTCGACCGTCCCGGCGCTGGCCGCCGGGTTCCTCGCGGTGGCCGGCACGCTCAGCTACGCGGCCGTCTTCCAGGTGGCCCGCCGCGAGATCAGCCTGCCGCTGACCATCGGCACCGGGCTCGGCGCGGTGACGCTGGCGCTGGCGGCGCTGTTCGCCCCGGGCGCCACGGCCCCCGACGTCTGGGTCGGCGCGCTGCTGCTCGGCGCGGCCGGGCTGCTGTTCTTCGCCAAGTCGATCGACAACCGCGGGCGTACCGACCGGATGCTGGACGGCCCGGACATCGCCGCGGCGGCCGCCACCGTGGCGATCTGCGGCGCCCTCGCCCGGGTGGCCGCGCTCGGCTTCCCGGCCGCGCCGCTGGCCGTCGCCGGTGTGGTGGTGCTGCTGGTCGGCATGGGCGTGACGGTCCTGCCGGACGACTGGCGGCCCGGCCCGGCCCGCGGCCTGGGGATCGCCGCGCTGGTGGTCGGGGCGATCGCCGGCTGGCAGGCGCTGGCCGGCGGGCTCAAGGTGCTCTCGCTGCCGGGCGGGCTGTGGGAGGCCCAGTTGGACGCCTATCCGGCGACCGCTCCGGCGGGCGCCTGGCAGGCCCCGTTCGCGCTGGTGATGATCGCGATCACGGCCGCCATCGCGATGCCCCGGCCGTGGTCGTCGTACGCGTCCGGGCTCGCCGCCGCGCTCGCCGCCATCGGTACCCCGTACGCGCTCGGCTTCCCCTGGTGGTCCCCGCTGATCATCGGCACCGCGGTGGCGGTCGGCTACGCGCTGGCCGCCGTCGCCGCGCTCGACCCGCACGCCGCCCGCGCCCGGGCCGCGGTCGCCGCCGTGGCGATGCTGCACACGGTCGCGGTGGGTCTGGCCCGCCCCTGGTCGACCGCACTGGCGCTGCTCGTGGTGGTGCTGCTCGGCGCGTTGGTGGCGGCGATGGCCCGGATCCCGGCGCGGCTGCCCGCGTCGGCGTTCGAGGACACCGCCGAGTTGGAGAGCGCCGATCCGAACCGTCCTCCGGTGCGGGTGCTGCCCCGGCACCGGGCGCAGATCGGCGGGGCGGCGACCGCCGCGGCGCTGCTGGCGCTGCCCGGTTTCCTGGCCGCCGTGGCCGCCGATCAGGGTCACGACCTCCAGGTGGTGCTGACCGCCGCGCTGGCCGGTTCCACGCTGGGTCTCGCGGTGCTGGCCGCGGCCGGCCGGTTCCTGCCGCAGTACCTTCCCTGGGCGACGATCGGCGTGGTCCTGGGCGCCTCGGTCACCGCGATCGCCTGCATCCCCACCGACTACCCGACGGCCCTGTACGCCGCGGCCGCCGCCCTGGTCGGGGTGCTGGCCGAGATGCTGCGCGGTTCGGTTCCGCCGGCGCCGACCGACCCGGTGCCGCGAGTGGCCCCGTTCAACAACCCGGCGGTCGGCCGGTATTCGCGGATCCGCCGGCCCGGCTGGGGTGAGCGCTGGCTCGCCGACCCGGCCACCGGCGCCGTCATGCTCGCCCTGCTGCCCACCGTGCTGGCACTGTTCTCGCTGGCCCCGGCCCTGCGGGCGGCCCTCGTCGACCCGCTGGAGCAGCTCGGCGCGATCTGGCAGGGCCCGGTCCCGGCGCTCGCCGACCCGGCCGCCGGCAACGTGGACGCCACCAGCGCCCTGGCCGCCGTGCTGCTCACCGGCGCGGCCGCGCTGGCCGCGATCGGGTTCGGCGGCAAGGCGGCCGAGGCGGTGCCGGTGATCCTGCCGGGGCTCGCGCTGACCCTGCTGATCACCCCGATCGCCCTGCACGCCGGCTATCCGGCGGCCACCGGGGCGGCCCTCGTGGTGTTCACCATCTCGATGCTGGGGCTGGCGCTCACCCCGCCGCCGCTCGCGACCCGGGCGCCGGTGCTGCGGACCACCCGGACAGCGGTGTTCGTGATCGGTCTGCTGGCCGGTGGCGCCGGGCTGGCCGGGAGCCTGGCCGAGGTGCCGCTGACCCTGTTCACGCTGGGCAGCGCGGTCGGTGTCGGGCTGGTCGCGGCGATCAACGGGCGCACCCAGATGGCCCGGCTGCTGGGCTGGCTGTTCGCCGCCCTGATGGGCCAGATGTTCGTCCTCGGCGTGTCGATCGCGGCCGGGCTGGAGCGGCAGTGGGCGGCGTTCGGCGTACTGGCCGTCGGCGCGGTGCTGCTCACCCTGGAGGCGGCGCTGCCCCGGCTGGGGCTGCCGCAGTACCGGGCCGAGGCGGTCACGATCGAGTGGAGCGGCTACACGTCGGCGGCGATCGCCGGGGCGCTGGCGTTCGACTCCCCCACCCATCTGGCGGCGCTGCTCGCGGCCTGGGGCGCGGTGCTGGGCCTGGCGGCGTCCCGGCCGGACCGCACCGCGAGCCAGCGGCGCACGTTGTTCTGGGTGGCGGTCGGGTTCGAGATCGCCGGCTGGTGGCTGTTCATCTCGCTGGCGTCGGTGGGGCTGCCGGAGGCGTACACACTGCCGTTCGCGGCGCTGGCCCTCGCCGTCGGTGTGGTCGAGGCCCATCACCGGCCGGATCTGAGCAGCTGGGCGGCGTACGGGCCGGCCCTGCTCGCGGCGTTCGTGCCGACCATCGGGATCGTGCTGACCGGCGACGGCGGCGACCTGCGGGCGGTGCTGCTGCTGCTCGGGGCGGTGCTCACGCTGATCGTCGGGTCGCGGACCCGCCAGCAGGCGCCGGTCGTGGTCGGCACCGCGGCCACGGTGATCGCGGCGCTGGCGTTCGCGTCCACCGTCGGCGGTCCGTGGCTGATGCTGGTGCCGGTCGGCGTGGTGCTGCTGTTCCTGGGCGCGTCGAGCGAGAACCGGCGGCGCACGCAGGAGTTCCGCGAGGTCCTTTCAAAGATGCGGTGAACCGGATCTTGAAACGCTGCGTCCTTACTCTGCATGGAAGACGACGCGGCGCTACGCCGGATCGCGGCCGGTGACCGGGCCGCGTTCCAGGCGTTCTATCGCGCGCACGCGCCCTGGCTGGCGGCCCGCCTGCGCCGCCGCTGCCCCGATCCGGAGCTGGCCGCCGAGCTGCTCCAGGAGACGTTCCTGGCGGTGTGGCGGGTGGCGGCCGGCTATCGGGGCGGCGCCCAGGCGGCCGGCTGGCTCTGGTCGATCGCGCTCAGCCGCCTGATCGACGCCCAGCGGCGGGCCGCGGTCCGGCCGCAGACGGTCGCGGCGCTCGGCGACGAGGAGCACGGCCGCCACCCGTCGGCCGAGGACGAGGCGCTCACCCGGGTCTGGGACACCGCGGTGATCGACGCCCTGCGACGGCTCTCCCCCGAACTGCGTGCGGTGTTGCAGGCGACGGTCCTGGACGGGCTGAGCGTCCGGGAGGCGGCCGTCCTGCTCGGCGTACCCGAGGGAACGGTGAAGACCCGCGCCATGCGGGCCCGGCGACAGTTGCGGGAGGCACTCTCTTGACCGATTTCCACATCGCCGACGCCGAGCTGCTGGCCTGGGCCGAGAACCGGCTGGCCGAACCGGCCGCCTGGTCGGTGGAGGCGCACCTGGACGACTGCGCGGCCTGCCGGTTCCGGACGCCGGCCACGCCGGCCGTCCCACCGGCGCCGATGGACCTGCCGCCGCAGGGCCGGGTCCGCCGGGCCACCCGGGCACGCCGGATCCGGCTGCTCATCGGGGCCGGGCCGCAGGCGCGGGTCGCCTGGTTCTCGGCGGTGGCCGTGACGGTCCTGCTCACCCTCACGGTGGGCGACCGGGTTCCGCACTGGCTGCTGCTCCTGATCGGCCCGGTCCTGCCGGTGCTGGGCACGGCCGTGTCGTACGGGCGGCACACCGATCCGCTGGACGAGCTGGTCGCGTCCACGGCGTACGGCGGGCTGCGCATCGTCCTGTGGCGCACGCTGTCGGTGCTCGCCGCTTCCCTGCCGGTCGCCGCGGCCGGCGGTCTGGTCTCCGGCCTGGGTGAGCCGGCCGTCTGGCTGCTGCCGTGCTGTGCCCTGACCGCGCTGACCCTGGCTCTGGCCGCGCGGACCGGCCCGGCGGTGGCCGCGGCGGTCGTCGGCGGCGGCTGGACCCTGCTGGTGACCGGCACCCTGTGGAGCCCGGAGGGCGGCGCCCAGCTGGTCACCGGGGGAACCGCCCCGGCCTGGCTGGCGGTCACCGCCGCCGCGGCCCTGATCATCGTCTACCGAAGGGAGGCGCACCGGTGACGGTCGCCGTCGAGGAGCTGACGGTCCGGTACGGCCGCCGGGTCGTGTTGAACGGGCTGGATCTGGCGCTGGACACCGGTGTGCACGGGCTGCTGGGACCGAACGGCGCCGGTAAGACCACGCTGATGCGGGTGCTGGCCACGGTGGCCCGCCCGGACGCCGGCGGGGTGCGGCTGCTGGGCAGCGCGATCGCCGACGAGAAGGCGCTGCGGGAGGTCCGCCGGCAGCTCGGCTACCTGCCGCAGACGTTCGGCTTCTATCCGCGGTTCACGGTGCGCGAGTTCGTCGAGTACTTCGCCTGGCTCAAGGAGATGCCGGCCGCCCGGATCCCGGTGGCGGTGGACCGGGCGCTGGAGCGGGTCGGGCTGCTGGACCGGGCCGACGACCGGATGAAGACGCTCTCCGGCGGCATGCAGCGCCGGGCCGGGATCGCCCAGGCGATCGTCAACGACCCGCGGCTGCTGCTGCTCGACGAGCCGACCGCGGGGCTGGACCCGGAGCAGCGGGTGGATTTCCGGGCCCTGCTGCGGGAGCTGGGGGTGGACGCGTGCGTGCTGGTCAGCACGCATCTGGTGGAGGACGTCGCGGTGGCGTGCGAACGGGTCAGCCTGGTCGACGGGGGCAGGCTGGTCTTCACCGGCACGCCGGAGCAGCTGGCCGCGGCCGGCGGCGACGGCGATGCCGGTGACTCCGCCATCGAGCGCGGCTACACGGCCGTCCTGCGGGCGGCCCGCGGATGATCCGGCGAATTCTGCGGATCGAGCTGCGCCACGGCTCCGCGCCGCTGGCGGCACTGGCCACGGCCGTCGCCTTGACCTGGGTGCTGGTGGCGAACCCGGCACAGTGGCTCGGCCAGTGGGGCGGCCTGGCCGTCTACCTGCGGGTGTGCCTCGTGGTGTTGTGCCCGCTGTTCCTGGCCGCCGGCGCGTGGCAGGCCGGCCGGGACCGCCGGGCCCGGACGGTGGAGCTGCTCGGGACCGTCCCGCGCCCGGCGTGGCATCCGATGCTCACCGGCTGGGCGGCGGTGACGCTGGGCGGTCTGGCCGGCCTCTCGTTGCCGCTGCTGGTGGCCGCGGCCATGACCGCGCGGCTCGCCACCTACGCCGGTCCGGGCTGGTGGGGGCCGCTGCCGGTGGTTCCGGCCGGGCTGGCGGCCGCGTCGGCTCTCGGCGTCCTGATCGGCCGGCGGTTCCCGGGGCGGGTGACCGCGCCGGTCGCCGGGCTGGCGACCTATGTCGGGCTCGCGGTGCCCGCCTACTTCCCGGACAGCCGGTGGGCGGTCCTGTCCCCGGCGACCGACGAGTTCCGGTCGTACGTGTTCTGGCCGGCGTCCTTCCATGTCTGGCAGGCGGCCTGGCTCGGGTTGCTCGCCGTGACGTTCCTGCTGCTGGCGACCCGCCGCTGGTGGGTGGCCGTCGTCCCGGCGGCGCTCGCCGGGACGCTGCTCGTGGCCCTTCCGCCGGGTGAGCCGGCCGAGGATCCCGGCGCCCTCGCGCTGGTGTGCACCGAGCGGGCCCCGCGGGTGTGCGTCACCCGGATCAACGAGTTCCTGCTGCCCGAGGTCGACGCGGTGCTGCGGCCCGGCCTGGAGCGGCTGGCCGGCATTCCGGGGGCACCGGTCGAGGCCGTCGAGGAGAACGCCCGCCGAACGGGCGAGTACCGCCCCGGCACCGCCTGGTTCTCCCTCCTCGATCAGGCCACCCTCACCGGCGGGGTGGCTCGCCGGGATTGGCTGGAGACGACGTTCCGGAGCAGCCTGGGCGACAACGGATGCCCGCCGCCGCCGGACTCGACCGGGGACCCGGCCGAGGACGCTCCATGGCGGACCGAACTGGCGGCCTTCCTCTGGATGGAGGGCGACCCGCCGCCCGAGCTGACCGCCCTGCCCGAGCAGCGGCAACGGGAGTGGATCGGGCGGGTGTTCGCCGCGAGCCGCGCCTGTGACCGTGCCGCGCTGGGCCGGCTGGCGTTGTCATGACCGCCCGCGCGTTACGGCTGCACCTGCGGGCCCGTGGTGGCCCCCGGTTCGGCGCCGGGCTGGTCCTGGTCACCGTGTTCGCCTGGGTGGCCGCGCAGTGGCTGGCCACCCGGCCGTTCTTCGACGGCCCGGCCGCCCGGGTGCCGATCGTGGCGCTCGCGCCGCTGCTGGCCGCACTGCTGCTGGCCCGCACCCTGGCCGGCGCCGACGAGTCGCTGGAGCGTGTCGCGCCGGTCCGCTGGCGGCTGGTCCGGGCCGTCCATGTGGGTGCCGCGACCGTGCTGGTGGCGCTGCTGCTGGCGGCGACGGGCCTGCACGACCCGGCGGTCTACGGCTCGTACGCCCTGGTCCGCAACGCCCTCGGCTGCACCGGCCTGGTCGCCGGGGCGGCGGTGCTGATCGGCGCCCGCCTGGCGTGGTTGCCCGCGTTCGCCTATGTCGTCACCGTCTACGGCGCGTCCCCGGCCCGCGACGGCGGCTGGGAGAACCTGTGGGGGTGGCCGTTGCAGCCGTCGACGGCCGGGTGGTCGTGGGCGCCGGCGCTGGCCGCCTGCGCGGCCGGCGCCGTCCTCTACGTCCGCTGGGGAGCGCGGAACTAGCCCATCAGCTTTTCGCGCAGCGCCGCGTCCTTCTCGGCGACCATCTCCTCCAGGCCCTTCTGGAACTCCGCCATCCGCTGCCGCAGCACCGGATCGGACGCCCCGAGGATCCGGACCGCGAGCAGGCCGGCGTTGCGCGCCCCACCGATCGACACGGTCGCCACCGGCACACCGGCCGGCATCTGCACGATCGACAGCAGGGAGTCCATCCCGTCCAGATGCTTGAGCGGCACCGGGACGCCGATCACCGGCAGCGGGGTGAGCGAGGCCACCATGCCCGGCAGGTGGGCGGCCCCGCCGGCCCCGGCGATGATCGCCTGGATGCCGCGGCCGGCCGCGGACTCGGCGTAGTCCACCATCTTGCGCACGGTCCGGTGCGCGGAGACCACGCCGACCTCGAACGGCACGTCGAACTCGGCGAGCGCGACGGCGGCCGCCTCCATGGTGGGCCAGTCCGAGTCGCTGCCCATGATGATGCCGACACGCGGGGCCATCTACACGCCTTCCTGGAGCCACTTGGCGGCGCGCGCGGCCCGCGCCCGCACCTCGGTCAGATCGTCGCCGAGCACGGTCACGTGGCCGATCTTCCGGCCGGGCCGGACCTGCTTGCCGTAGAGGTGCACCCGCGCGCCCGGATCGGTCGCGAACAGGTGGTGCAGCCGCTCGTCGATGGAGATGCCGCCGGGCTCGCCACCCAGCACGTTCGCCATCACGACGACCGGGGCGGCCAGCGCCGTGGAGCCCATCGGATAGTCCAGCACGGCCCGCAGGTGCTGCTCGAACTGCGAGGTCCGGGCGCCCTCGATGGTCCAGTGGCCGGAGTTGTGCGGGCGCATGGCCAGCTCGTTGACCACGATGCCGGCGTCGGTCTCGAACAGCTCGACGGCCAGCAGGCCGACCACACCCAGCTCGTTGGCCAGGTCGATGGCGAGCTGCTGGGCCTCCAGCGCGCGCTCGTCGGACAGGCCGGGCGCGGGCGCGATCACCTCGACGCAGATTCCGTCCCTCTGCACGGTCTCGACCACCGGGTACGCCGCCACCTGCCCGAACGGCGACCGCGCCACGAGGGCGGCGAGCTCCCGCTGGAGAGCCACCTTCTCCTCGACGATCAGCGGGATGCCGGTGGACACCAGGTCGGCGGCCGCCTCCGGGGAGCCGACCATCCAGACGCCGCGTCCGTCGTACCCCCCTCGGGTCGCCTTGGCCACCACCGGCCA
Source organism: Actinoplanes lobatus (assembly GCF_014205215.1). NCBI lineage: Bacteria > Bacillati > Actinomycetota > Actinomycetes > Micromonosporales > Micromonosporaceae > Actinoplanes > Actinoplanes lobatus. The sequence goes on along the minus strand of NZ_JACHNC010000001.1, from coordinate 3,064,012 downwards.
GGACCCGCCCGCGAAGGTCTCCACGTCGGAGGCCGTGTCGATCCGCGCCCAGCGCGGCACCGGCGCGCCCAGCTCGGCGAGACGCTCCCGCATGAGCCCCTTGTCCTGGGCGAAGACCAGTGCCTTCGAGCCCGGGAAGATCTTCACACCCTCGGACTCGAGCGCCTCGATGTGCTCGGTCGGCACATGCTCGTGGTCGAAGGTGACGGCGTCGCACCCCTTGGCGAACTCGCGCAGCGCGGCGAGATCGGTGTGCGTGCCGATCGGCACGTCGGCCGCGACGAGCGCGGCGCTGTCATCGGGCTTCTCACTGAGCACACGCAGTGACTGGCCGAGGGAAATGGCGGCCTGGTGGGTCATCCGGGCCAGCTGCCCGCCTCCCACCATGCCGACTACAGGCAGTCCGGTTCGGGTATCCATCGCTCAGCCAGCCTAGCGACGCCGCAGATCAACCCCAAAATCAACCCCATTCTCTGGTACGGCTACCGCGCCCCCGACCGCACCACCACCGTCGACGCCCTCCGGGCGCGACCGGCCGACCTCTCCTCGCCGGAGTCACTTGGCGAGCCGGGTGAGCAGATCGCCGGGGGTCGTGACCGGGCGCTCACAGACGAATCCCCGGCACACATAGGCGGTGGCGCGGCCGTCGAGCAGCGGACGGTCGGCCAGCAGCGGCACTCCGGGCCGGTCCGGCTCGCCCGCGACGACGACCGAACCGCCGGGGGCGTGCCGGAAAGCGGCCTCGACCAGCGCATCCGACGGGTCGGTGGTGGCCACGGCGATCTCGTACGGCCCGGCGAGCGCCGCCTCGGCGACGGTGGCCGCGTAGCCGGCGAACCGCGGGTGCCCCTCGATCAGCGGCCCCAGGGTGGCCAGCGCCGTGTCGGCCGCCTCCCGATAGGACGTCTCACCGGTGAGGGCCGCGTAGGCGACCAGGGCCGCGCAGACCGACGACGCGCCGGACGGGGTGGCGTTGTCGGTCGGGTCGGCGGGCCGGGTGAGCAGCTTCTCGGCGTCGTCGGCGGTGTCGTAGAAGCCGCCCTGCCCGGTGCCGAAGTGGTCCAGCACCACGTCCAGCAGCTGTTTCGCCAGGGCGGGCCAGCGCGGGTCGGCGGTGATCTGGTGGACGGCCAGGAACGCCTCGGCCACACAGCCGTAGTCCTCCAGCACCCCGGCCGGTTCGCCGGCCACGCCGTCCCGGGAGACCCGGCGCAGACGGCCGTCGACCAGGTGCCGGACGGCCAGCACCCCGGCCAGGCTGACCGCCGCCGCACGGGAGGCCTCCGAGCCGGTGAGCACGCCGTGCTCGGCCAGGGCGGTGACGGCCAGACCGTTCCAGGAGGCGACCACCTTGTCGTCGCGGGCCGGCTGCGGGCGGGCCGCCCGGGCGGCGAGCAGGCGCTGCCGGACGTCCTGCCAGCGGGCGATCAGCGCGGGGTCGGCCTCGTCGATGTCGCGGGCCAGGACCAGCACGCTCTTGCCGTGCTCGAACGTTCCGGTAGGCGTGACCCGGAACAGGTCGACGGCCCAGCGGCCGTCCTCCTCACCGAGCGCCTCGACCAGTTCGGCGGGCGTCCACGCGTAGGTGGAGCCTTCGACCCCGGACGCGTCGGCGTCCAGGGCCGACGCCAGGCCACCCGGCGACGTGCCGAGGTCACGCAACAGGAAGGCGGCGGTCTCGTCGGCGACCCGGCGGGCGATCACGTCCCCGGTGAGCCGCCACAGCTGGGTGTAGACCCGGAGCAGCAGCGCGTTGTCGTACAGCATCTTCTCGAAGTGCGGCACCGTCCACGTGGCGTCCACCGAGTACCGCGCGAAGCCACCGGCCAACTGGTCGTAGAGGCCGCCGCGGGCCATCTGCTCACACGTGTGACGGACCGTCTCGAGCGCCTCCGACGACCCGGTGCGCTCGTGGTGGCGGAGCAGGAAGAGCAGGTTCATGTGCGGCGGGAACTTGGGGGCGCCGCCGAATCCCCCGTACGTCTGATCGTGGTCCTTGAGGAGGGCGACCACCGCGGCGCCGAGCAGATCCGCGGAGATCGGCGCGGTCGGGCCACCGACCAGCTGGGCCCCGCCGACGGCCTGGACCACCGCGGCGCCCTGGGCGAGCACGTCGTCGCGCTGCTCCCGCCAGGCGGTGGTGACCGAGTCGAGCAGGTGGGCGAAGCTCTGCTTCGGGAAGTAGGTGCCGCAGAAGAACGGCTCGCCGCCGGGCGTGGCGAAGACCGTCATCGGCCAGCCGCCCTGGCCGGTCATCGCCTGCGTGGCGGTCATGTAGACGGCGTCGATGTCGGGCCGCTCCTCACGGTCCACCTTGATCGCCACGAACCCGTCGTTGAGCTTCGCGGCGATCGACGCGTCCTCGAAGGACTCGTGCGCCATCACGTGACACCAGTGACAGGCCGCGTAACCGACCGAGATCAGCACCGGCACGTCCCGTCTGCGCGCCTCGGCGAACGCCTCCGCGGACCAGGGCCACCAGTCGACCGGGTTGTCCCGGTGCTGGAGCAGGTAGGGGGACGTGGCGTCGGCGAGACGGTTGGCCATGCCCCCAGCCTCTCACGCGGTCGAGGCGTCGTCCGCGCGCAACGGGGTCACATTGCCACCGGAGGCCGACCGGGCCAGCTGCGACAACGCCTGAACGATCTTGTCGGCGGGCATCGGCTTGCAGAAGTGGTAGCCCTGCGCGGACGGGCAGCCGAGCGCGATCAGGGCGGCTCGCTGCTCGATCGTCTCGATGCCCTCGGCGACCACCCGCACGCCCAGCCGGGCGCCGAGTTCGACCGCGCCGCGCACCACGGCGCCGGCCGCCGCCGAGTCGATCATCTCGTCCACGAACGACCGGTCGATCTTGATCTCGTCGACCGGCATCCGGGTGACCGACGCCAGCGAGGAGAAGCCGGTGCCGAAGTCGTCGAGCGACACCTGGACGCCGGAGGACCGCAGCCGGGCCAGCACCTCGTCGACGATCTCCTGCTCGCTGACCGCCACCGACTCGGTGATCTCCAGGACCAGCCGCGACGCGGGGGTCCGGTGCCGGCGCAGCGCCTCGGTCACCTGGGCCGGGAAGGTCGGGTCGGTGAGGCTGCGGGCCGAGACGTTCACCGAGACCGGTACGTCGATGCCGTTCGCGGTCCAGTCCGCCGCCGCGGCGAGGGCCAGGTCGAGCACCCGCCGGGTGAACGGGATGAGCAGCTCGCTGCGCTCCACGGCGGGCAGGAACTCGGCCGGCGACAGGTAGCCGCGCCGCGGGTGCCGCCAGCGGACCAGCGCCTCGACCCCGGTCGGCTCGGAGGTGACCAGGTCCACGGCGGGTTGCAGGTGCAGCATGATCTGGTCGTCGGCGGCGAACGCGTCCTGGAGGTCGGCGAGCAGCGCCAGCCGGTCGGTGCTGCTCGCGTCCTGCCCGCTGTCGTACGTCCCGACGGTGACGCCCAGCTCCCTGGCCCGCGTGGTGGCCAGCGACGCGCGGCGCAGCAGCTCGCCCACCTCGCACTGGCCGGCCCGCTCCACCGCCACGCCGACGGTCACCTCGATCGACAGCCGGACGCCGGCCACCTCCATCGGCACCCGCAGCTGTTCGACCAGCTCCCGGGCCCGGCGCAGGGCGGTCGGCAGCGGGCTGGGCTCGCCGTGTGCCGGGGCGGCCGAGTCGGCGAGCGTCGCGACCGGCGCCAGCAGGGCGAACTCGTCGTCACCGGTCCGCCCGATCAGTTCCCCGTCCCGGATCAGGCCGCTGAGCCGGTCCGCGATCAGGCGCAGCACCTCGTCGCCGCCGCCGTGGCCGAGCGTGCTGTTCACCTCGCCGAACCCGACCACGTCGAGCAGCAGCAGCGCGACCGGGCGCTCCCGGTCGAGCGCGCGCACCAGCGGGTCGCCCTCGGCGCTGAGCGAGGCGCGGTTGATCAGGCCGGTGAGCGGGTCGTGCACCCGCTCGTGGGCGGCGCGTGCCTCCACCTCGACGATCCGCTGGTGGGCGGCCGCGTCGTGCAGGGCCCCGGCCAGCGCCTCCCCGTACGCCGCGATCGCCGCCTCGTCGCGCGGCACCGGCAGCCCGGGCTCGGCGAGCCAGACGGTGAGCTCGCCGACCGGGCGGCCGGACACCGCCATGGTGCGGGTGATCGCCGGGCCGGAGCGGCCGCCGGTCGAGTCCAGCAGTCCGGGGAGGTCCTGGGCGTACCGCCGGCAGCCGTGCCCGGTGCGGACCTCCAGCTCGGCCCGGCGGGCACCGAAGACGTCGAGCGCGCCGAGCAGCCCGGCCCGCGCCACCTCGGCCTCGCTGGCACCGGGCAGCCGGGCGGTGGCGGCCGCGAAGGCCTCCCACATCCGGCGCTCCTCGGCGGCGCGCAGGTGGAACCGGTAGGTCCGGTGCAGCAGCCACAGCACCGGCCCGAAGGCGAGCAGCCAGAACGGCTCCCGGATCAGGGCGTAGACCGCGCACAGGCCGACGATCAGGTTCCCCACGGTCATCGGCAGCTTGGCGTAGAGGACCCGGGTGGCGATCTGCCCGGGGTGCGCGTCCCGGTGCAGCATCAGGGTGAGCACCACCAGGCCGAACGTGATGAGCAGGTAGGTGCCGGCGCCGGCCATCAGGGCCAGCGGCAGCCGGGCGCTGTGCACCGGCACGTCCCCGGCGAGCATCGAGGTGACCAGGGCGGCCCCGGCCACGCCGAGGGTCATCGAGGCGATCAGGTGCACGATCTCGGTGACGTTGCGCAGGCCGGTGCACCAGGCGAGCAGCAGCCACGCGGCGCCGGTGCCGGCCAGGGTGGCGGCGGGCAGCCAGCCGGCCGGGGCCAGCACGAAGCCGACCACCACGGCGGCCTCCGCCCAGCTGACCGACACCGCGTCCGGGCCGAGCCGGAACCGCAGTCCGGCGAGCTGGGCGATGGCGGCGAGCACGGCGGCCACGCAGACGCCGTAGACCGGGGCGAGCGGGCGCCCGTCGGCCGGTCGCACGGGCTGGAACGCGCCGAGGACGACGGCCGCGGCGGCGGCGATCACGACGACGGCGGTGAGGATCCGCACCGGGCGGGGGCGGCCGGTCAGCCCGGCGGACCCGAATCGGGAACGCGGTGGGGAGGTCATGGCGACGCCCGCCGTCGCACGGCCGGATGCACGTGCAGCGCGGTTACCGAGAGTCGGCGCCGAACCGTGGTCATGTCGGCGCCCCCTTCCGCGCAGGGTCCGAGGGCCGTACGGCCCCCGGGCGGAAGGCTAAATCAATCGCGATGAACGCAACAGGGCTTGACGGCGGCCGAAGGGGCACACTCGGCGCGGGCGGGCCGAAACCACGCGGGCCGGCCGGCCGGCGGCTCGATCAGGAACGCTCGCGCCCGTCGCCGGACACGGATCCACTTTGCTCCTCGGACACGCCCGCCACCTCGGCTTCTGCTGCTCCGGCGGCCGTTTCCGATCGACCGGGCTCGACCTGGGCGGCCGCCGGAGCGCCGGAACTCCCGGCGCCGGCGGCGTCCCGGGCGATCTGCGCCACACGATCCCGCTCACCGGCCGGCGGGAAACTGTCGGGAAGCCGACGAATGCGCTTGTTCATGTTGCGGATCAGCAGCACGGTCGCTACGCACATCAGGACGATGAGGAACAGCCCCATCGGGCCGGCCAGACCGCCCGATCGGGTGTCACCGAAGTTGTTGACCGCGAAAACGACGTCCACCCCGCCAGCCTACTGCTCAGTGGGCGCCGACCTTCTCCCGGATGCCCGCGAACAGGTCGGACTCCGGAATCGGGCTGTCGACGACCGAGCGGGCGAGCTCGAAGTCCTCGGTGGGCCACACCTTCTGCTGCATCTCGAGCGGGATGTGGAACCAGAACCCGTCCGGGTCGACCTGGGTGGCATGGGCGCGCAGCGCGTCGTCGCGAACGCCGAAATACTCTCCGCACTCGACCCGGGTGGTGATCTTGTCGCCCCGGTCCTGCCGGTCCGACCACTTCTCCAGCCACTCCGTGTACGGCGACTCGAGCCCGGCCGCCAGCATGCCCTCGTGCAGCGCGAGCATCCGCGCGCGGGTCCAGCCGGAGTTGTAGTACAGCTTCGAGGGCTGCCAGGGCTCGCCGAGCTCCGGGTACTTCTCCGGGTCGCCGGCCGCGTCGAAGGCCACCACCGAGATCTTGTGGCACATGATGTGGTCCGGGTGCGGGTAGCCGCCGTTCTCGTCATAGGTCGTCATGACGTGCGGCCGGAACTCGCGGATCAGCTTGATCAGCGGTTTCGCCGCCTCCTCCGGGTCCTGGAGGCCGAAGCAGCCCTCCGGCAGCGGCGGCAGCGGGTCGCCCTCGGGCAGACCGGAGTCGACGAAGCCGAGCCAGGCCTGGTCGACGCCGAGGATCTCGCGAGCCTTGTCCATCTCGGCGCGGCGGATGTTGGCAATGTCGGCGAGCACCTCGGGCCGGTCCATCTTGGGGTTGAGGACGCTGCCCCGCTCCCCACCGGTACAGGTCGCGACCAGCACCTGGACACCCTCGGCGACATACTTCGCCATGGTGGCGGCACCCTTGCTCGACTCGTCGTCGGGGTGCGCGTGCACGGTCATCAGACGCAATTGCTCGGCCACGGTGTTGAAATCCTCTCGACCAGACCTGCCGCGCGGGGCAGACCGGGATCGGCTGCGAAGATGGACTCTGCCATTCTGGCCGATCCCACTGACAACGAACGCACGAGAGGTCGACAGGTGAGCGAGACGCACACCACAGCGCCGGTCTTCCCGCCCGGCCGGTACGGCCGTCGCCGCGAGGGCGGCCGGCGCCGTTGGCCGTTCGCGGTCGCCGTGGCGGTGTTCGCGCTGCTCCTGGGCGGGCTCACGGTCGCCTACTACGACAAGTACGGGCAGACCGACTACAGCCCGGAGATCGTCGGCTGGAGCGTCCCGTCGGACACGCAGATGGTGATCGAGTTCCGGGTGCGGGTGCCCGAGGGCGCTCAGGCGTTGTGCATGTTGCGGGCCCGCGACTACGACGGCTTCGAGGTGGGCCGCCGGCCGGTGACCTTCCCGGCGCCGCCCGACGGTGGCTCGGTCACGCTCCGGGAGCCGGTGACCACCACCGCCCGGGCGGCGGTCGGTGACGTGATGGGCTGCCGCGCGGCCGGCTAGATACGCGAAACTTTCGACTTCCGGCCGGAGTGAGTACCGCTGGTAAGCTTGGTGATTCGCTGCGTTCAGGATGCGAGCAGTGACCCCCTAGCAGTGACATTGCCCAGTTCCAGCAAGGAGATCGACCGTGTCCAGTTCCGAGACGCCGAAGACCTGGCTCTCCCAGGACGCTCACGACCGGCTGCAGGCCGAGCTCGACGAGTTGATCGCCAACCGGCCGGCGATAGCTGCGGAGATCAACGCCCGGCGCGAGGAAGGCGACCTGCGGGAGAACGGCGGCTACCACGCCGCCCGTGAGGAGCAGAGCCGCCAGGAGGGCCGGATCCTGTACTTGAAGGAGTTCCTGCGCAACTCGGAGATCGGCGAGGTCCAGAAGAGCGACACGGTCACCCCGGGCTCGGTCGTGACGATCTACTTCGACGACGACCAGGCCGACACCGAGACGTTCCTGCTCGGTTCGCGGGAGATCTCCTCCACCACCACGCACACGGTCTACAGCCCCGAGTCGGCGCTGGGTAAGGCGATCCTCGGTGCCCGGCCCGGTCAGACGGTGACCTACACGGCCCCCAGCGGCGCCGACATCAAGGTCACCGTGGTCGAGTTCGGCCCGTTCGAGGGCTGATCCCTTCGCGACGGCCCGCGGCGGATGCGCCGCGGGCCGTTTCGCGTTCTCAGGGTGTGGTGTCGGCCAGCAGCGCCACCCGGTAACCGGCGTCGCGCAGCGCCTGGATCAGCGCCGACGAGTGCGCCGGCCCCCGCGTCTCCACCGACAGCGCCACCTCGACCTCGCCGAAGCTGAGGCGCGGACTCTGCCGCGAATGGTTCACGTCGACCACGTTGGCCCGCTGCTCGGCGATCTCGCGCAGCAGCCGGGCCAGCTGCCCGGGCCGGTCGGTGCAGCGGACCGCGAGCCGCAGGAACCGGCCCGCCGAGGCCAGCCCGTGCTCGATCACCCGCATCAGCAGCATCGGGTCGATGTTGCCGCCGGACAGGATCGCCACGACCGGGCCGTCGAGGGGGACGTACGCCCCGGTCAGCAGCGCCGCGACGGCCGCCGCCCCGGCCGGCTCGACCACCGTCTTGTGCCGTTCCAGAAGCACCAGCAGGGCTGCCGACAGGTCCTCGTCCTGCACCGTGACGATCTCGTCGACCAGCTTCGCGACATGCGCGAAGGGCAGATCGCCGGGCCGCCGGACGGCGATGCCGTCGGCGATGGTGGCGCACGCGTCCAGCTTCCGGGGTGCTCCGGCTTCGAGCGAGACGGGGTACGCCGCCGCGCCGGCCGCCTGCACCCCGATGATCCGGATGTCCGGCCGCAACGCCTTGGCCGCGACCGCCACACCGGAGATCAGCCCGCCGCCGCCGACCGCGGTCACGATCGTGGTCACCTCCGGCCGCTGCTCCAGGATCTCCAGCGCCACGGTGCCCTGACCGGCGATGACGTCCGCGTGGTCGAACGGGTGGATCAGCACCGCCCCGGTGGTGGCCGCGTAGTCGTAGGCCGCCTCCAGCGCGTCGTCGACACTGGTCCCGGCGTACTCGACGGCGGCGCCGTACCCCTTGGTGGCGCTGACCTTGGGCAGCGGCGCGCCCTCCGGCATGAAGACGGTGGCCTGCGTGCCGAGCAGGCCCGCCGCGAGCGCCACCCCCTGGGCGTGGTTGCCGGCGCTGGCGGCGACCACGCCGCGCGAGCGCTCCGCGCCGGACAGCCGGGCGATCCGGGTGTAGGCGCCCCGCACCTTGTACGACCCGGCGCGCTGCTGGTTCTCACACTTCAGCCAGACCGGCACCCCGGTGATCTCGCCGAGCGGCCGGGACGGGATCAGCGGCGTCTTCTTGACCACCGGGGCGAGCAGATCTCGGGCGGCCTCTACGTCGGCGAGAGTGAGCAGGTCCATGGGCGCCAATCGTGCCACCAGCTCACACGAGGGCGTGACGCTGCCAGGGGTTGAGCACCTCGAACTGGCCGGCCACCGCGAGCATCAGCAACTCCGAGTCGGGCGGGCCGACCAGCTGCACGGCCAGCGGCAGCCCGTCCGGCCGGAACCCGACCGGCACCACGATCGCGGGCAGTCCGGCGTAGTTCCACGGGGCGGCGTACGGCGCGTACGACGCGTTGGCCCACATGTTCTTGCGCCAGGCCGAGGCCGAGTACTGCACGGCCGGCGGCGGCGCGGTCGCCAGCGCCGGGGTGAGCAGCAGGTCGATCGAACGGTCGGCGAAGAACTGGATGGACCGCTCCCGCCAGGCGTCGCGCTGCCGCTGCCGGACCAGCCCGGCCTTCGTGACCGCCCTGCCGAGCTGGATGTGCCGCCGGGTGCGCGGCTGGAGCCGCTCCAGCGGGAGTCCCTCGGAGTTCTTGTACGCCCCGGCGAACCAGGTGGCGAGCACCCCGAGCGCCACCCCGGCCGGGTAGGTGGGGTCCGCGGTCACCGTGTCGTGCCCCGCGTCGACGAGCAGCTTCGACGCCTTCGTGACGGCCGAGACGTTCGGCTCGTCCGGTTTCACGCCGGCCGCCGGCGAGCGCAGCGAGACACCGATCCGCAGCTTCGCCGGCTCCACCAGCTTGCCCGGCACCTGCCCGGCGAGGACCGCGAAGCCGAGTGCGGCGTCGGCCACCGTGGTGGCCAGCATCCCGTTCTCCACCAGGCCGAACCAGTCCTTGTCACCGAAGTCGACCGGGACCGCGCCGCGGCCCGGCTTCAGCCCGACCAGCCCGCAGCAGGCCGCCGGGATCCGGATCGAGCCGAGACCGTCGTTGCCCTGCGCGAGCGGCACCAGCCCGGCCGCCACCGCCGCCGCCGACCCGCCGGACGAGCCGCCCGGGGTCCGCTCCAGATCCCACGGGTTGCGGGTCGGCCCGTCCTCGTCGTCGGTGACCGCCCAGAGACCCATCTCCGGCATCCGGGTCACCCCGACCACGACGGCGCCGGCCCCGCGCAGCCGGCGGACCACCTCGTGGTCCTCCTCGGCGACCTCGGGGGTACGCGCGGCGGCCGAGCCGTGCCAGGTGGGCAGTCCCGCGACCGGAGTGTTCTCCTTGACCGCGACCGGCACCCCGGCGAGCGGCAGGTTCGCCAGGTCCTCCTGGTCGTCGACCTTCTCCGCCTCGGTGATCGCCTCACCGCCGCGGACCACCCGGAACGCGCCGAGCGCCGGATCGGAGATGCCGATCTGCTCCAGATGGTCGGCCACGACCTGGGTGGCGCTCGCATCGCCGCGGCGCACCGCGCGAGCGATCTGTTTAGCGGTTGCTCCCACCCAGGTCGTCGAGTCCATCGCGCAGAATCTCCAGCGTCGGTCAGTTATCCGAGAGCCTGCTCCAGGTCCGCGAGCAGATCGTCAACGGTTTCGATGCCGACAGACAGTCTCACGAGATCGGCGGGAACCTCAAGCGCTGAGCCCGCAGCCGACAGATGTGTCATCTGGCCCGGGTGCTCGATCAGCGATTCCACACCGCCCAGCGACTCGGCGAGCACGAAGAGTTTCGCCCGGTTGCAGACGGCCACCGCCTGCTCCGGGCCGCCGACGGTACGGAACGAGACCATGCCGCCGAACCGGCTCATCTGCTTGGCCGCCACCTCGTGACCGCGATGCGTCTCCAGGCCCGGGTAGAGGACCTCGGCCACGGCCCGGTGCTCGCTCAGGTAGGCGACGATCCGCTCGGCGTTGTCACAGTGCCGGTCCATCCGTACACCGAGGGTCTTGATCCCGCGCAGGGTGAGCCACGCGTCGAACGGGCCGTTCACCGCGCCCATCGCGTTCTGGTGGAAGGCCAGCTCCTCGCCGAGCCCGTCGTCCGCGGTGACCAGGGCCCCGCCGACCACGTCCGAGTGGCCGCCCAGGTACTTGGTGGTCGAGTGGATCACCACGTCGGCGCCGAACGCGAGCGGCTGCTGGAGGTACGGCGACGCGAACGTGTTGTCCACCGCGAGCATCGCGTCGTACTCGTGGGCGAGACCGGCCAGCAGCGCGATGTCGTTCACGTTGAGCAACGGGTTGGTCGGCGTCTCGGACCAGATGAGCCGGGTGTGCCCGGGACGGAAGGCGGCCCGCACCGCGTCGATGTCGTCCAGCGGCACCGCCGTCCAGTCCAGGCCCCACCGCTCGGCGACCTTGCTGAACAGCCGGAACGTGCCGCCGTACGCGTCGTTCGGGATGACCACGTGATCCCCCGGGCGGCACACCGTACGCAGCAGGGTGTCCTCGGCCGCGAGGCCGCTCGCGAAGGCCAGCCCGCGCCGCCCGTTCTCGATCGCCGCGAGGCACTCCTGGAGCGAGTCCCGGGTCGGGTTGCCGGACCGGCTGTACTCGTAACCCAGACGCGGAGCACCGACCGCGTCCTGGGCGTAGGTGCTCGTCTGATAGATGGGTGGCACCACCGCGCCGGTCCGCGGGTCCGGCTCCTGGCCGGCATGGATGGCGAGGGTGTCGAACCCATAGCTGTCAACGGTCATGTTGCGCAAGGCTAGTCTCACTGGATGGCAGACTGTGTGTTCTGCGGCATCGTGGCGGGGTCGGTCCCGGCGTTCCTGGTGGCCTCCGGCCCGGCCGGGCTGGCGTTCCTCGACGTCCGCCCGGTGTTCAAGGGCCACGTCCTGGTGATCCCCCGCCCCCACATCGTCACACTTCCCGACCTGTCACCCTCGGACTTGCCGGAATATTTCGGGTTCGTGCGCCGGATCGCGGCCGCCGTCCCCGCCGCGCTCGGCGCGCAGGGCACCTTCGTGGCGATGAACAACGTCGTCTCCCAGTCGGTGCCGCACCTGCACACGCACGTCGTACCCCGTACCAGAGGCGATGGTTTGAAGGGCTTCTTCTGGCCGCGCCGGAAATACGCCGACGACGACGAGGCCACCGGGATCGCCGCCGCCGTCGGTAAGGAATACACCCGGCTCAGCGTTGCAGAGACCGGACGAAGGGAGTGACCGTGTTCCTGCGGTACAAGAAGCTCGACCTGCCCACCGCCGAGACCGCCCTGCCCGGCCGCGACACCGAGACGCCGGTCGCGGAGAGGCACACCGTGCTCGGCACCCCGATGAAGGGCCCGTGGCCCGACGGGCTGGAGGTCGCGGTCTTCGGAATGGGCTGTTTCTGGGGCGCGGAGCGGATCTTCTGGCAGCTGCCCGGCGTGCACTCCACGTCGGCCGGCTACGCGGGTGGTTTCACCGCCAACCCGACGTACGAGGAGACCTGCTTCGGGACGACCGGCCACACCGAGGTGGTCCAGGTGGTCCACGACCCCGACAAGATCAGCTATGCCGACCTACTGAAGGCCTTCTGGGAGAACCACGACCCGACCCAGGGCATGCGCCAGGGCAACGACGTGGGCACCCAGTACCGGTCCGCGATCTACACGACCACGGACGCCCAGGCGGAGACGGCGGCGGCCGCACGGGACGCCTTCCAGCCGGTGGTCACGGCCGCCGGTCACGGGACGATCACCACCGAGATCAAGCCGCTGACCGCGTACTACTACGCCGAGGACTACCACCAGCAGTACCTCGACAAGAACCCGGGCGGCTACTGCAACCACGGCCCGAACGGCATGACCTGCCCGATCGGCGTCGCCCCGGTCCCCGACGAGCGCTGACCCACCGGAACAGGTGGCCGCCGGCCCTGCTGTCGGCCACCTGTTCGGCACTACCGGCTACTCCGTGGCCGTGCGCTCCTCGAGAAGCTCTGCCCGCTGGAGCAGGCGCAGCCAGGCATCGGTGAGCTCGCCCTTGTGCCGGCCCTTGCGGATGCGGTGCTCCAGCAGGCCGGGGCCGAGCACCAGGGAGACCAGCTCCGGATAGCGCGGCCCGAAGACCCAGTCGGCGAAGAAGGTCACCGCATCCGGCGCGATCGGGTGGTGGACGTCCTCGACGGCCTCCCACTCGATGTTTCTCTGGAACCACGCCCAGTCCTCGACGTAGTACACGTCGCCCTTGACCGGATCGAGGCAGATGCCCTCGCCTCCCTGAACGCCGAGGCGGCCCTTCGTCACGGACTGCCACGACCACATCTCCCAGCCGAGCTCGATCGGCATGGGCAGGAGCATCTCGATGTCGGATCGCGCCCGCCACCCCTCGATCGAGCGCAGCTCGTCGGGGCAGTCGAACCGGAAGAGCGGGCCGGCCACCCACTCGAACAGCCGGTACGCCGCCACCGCGGCCGGCGGCGCGTCCGCGGGCGCCCCCGGCAACGCGAGCGGCGGCCCGATCTCGACCGGCAGACCCGACTCGGCCGCTGCGGCGCGGCACCGCTCGACTCTGCTTCGCAACTCCTCCAGCATTCCGATCATTGTCGTCGACGGCGGCAACGACGAGGGCACGCCTGCCGCCCGGTGAAGGTCAAGACGGGGGCGCGGAATTCACGCGCGCGATCGAAAAAAATCGACATGTCCGGACATCCCACTCACACTCGAAATCGAGTAACACGGGAGGTAGGGCATGACGACGAGGTACCACAACGACGAGGAACGGGCCAGCTGGGATCTCGCCGAGTTCCTCCTGCAACAGGCGCGGGACATGATGCGCGAGGCCGAGGACGCCCTGGAGACCTGGAAGACCGGCAAGGAGATGAACCGCCTGCGCTGCGCGCGCCGCGGCATCAGCACCACCGACGCCGAGATCCGCTGGTCCGCCACGGCCAACGCGAAGAACGCGCTGACAGCGAACGGCTTCTACACCGGCCTGGCCACGATGTACTACAACGCGGCGACGGCGAACTACGCCCGCGCCATCTACCTGCACGCGCGCGACGACGCCCGGCTGCTCTAGCTCTCCGGGGCGTCGTCGGCCGCCGAGTCCTGGGTGGCGGCCGGCGGGCGGGGCGGGTCGGCCTGGGCCGATGACCCGGGCACCGCGAGGGCCAGGCCGAGAACCGCGCCGGCGCCGAGAAGGCGCAGACCGGCGAGTGAGGCGGCGAGTGGGACGGGACGACGTTCGGGCTTCTCCATGCAGCACTCCTTACGAGCCGGGTCACCACGGTGCCAGGCGAACCTGAGACACCGCTGTGCATCAGCCGCCGCGGCAGGCACCATGGACGGGTGGAGATCGCCACCGAGACCGAGCGCAAGTACGACGTCCCCGAGACCTTCGAGCTTCCTGATCTGGTCGGCGCCGGAGATATCGCCGGAGTCGACGGTGCCGAGATCCACGATCTCGACGCCACCTACTTCGACACCGAAGATCTGATCTTGATGAGAAATCGCCGGACTCTCCGCCGGCGCTCCGGCGGCAACGACGCCGGGTGGCATCTCAAGACCCCCGGGGACGGCGCCGGCCGGACCGAGCACCGGCTGCCCGGCGACTCCGACGAGGTGCCCGCCGAGCTGGTCAGCGTGGTCCGGTCGATCGTCCGGCGGCGGCCGCTGACCCCGGTGGCCCGGCTGCGCACACACCGGGTGGAGACGCCGTTGCGGGATTCCGGCGGCCGCACTCTCGCGCTGATCGCGCAGGATCAGGTGCGCGCCGAGTCGGACGGCGCCGAGCAGGCCTGGCAGGAGATCGAGGTCGAGCTGGTCTCCGGCGACGCGGCGGTGCTCGACGCGGTCGAGGAGGCTCTGTTCGCCGCCGGCGCGCGACCGGCCGAGGGGCCCTCCAAGGTGGCGCGGGCGCTGGCCGGCCGGCTCGCCGAGCACCGGTCGGCCGAACCGACCAAGATCAAGGTCAACCCCGTTCTGGCGTACGCCCGTGAGCAGCGCGACGCCATCATCGGCTTCGACCCGGCGGCCCGTCGTGGCGAGCCCCGGGCCGTGCACCAGATGCGGGTGGGCACCCGGCGGCTGCGCAGCACGCTGAAGACGTACCGGAAGTCGATCCCGGACACCGGCATCCGTGACGAGTTGCGCTGGCTGGCCGGGGTGCTGGGCGCGGTCCGTGACCCACAGGTCCTGGAGGAGAAGCTGCTCGCCCTGGTCCAGGAGGCGGGACCGGAGTTCGCCCCGGCCGCCGACCGGGTGCGCGCCCACCTGGAGGACCAGATCGAGACCGGCCGCACCGAGCTGGCCGGGGCTCTGGAGTCGGACCGCTACCTGGATCTGCTGGACCGGATCGACGAGCTGGTCGACGGCGATCCGTTCCACACCCCGGACCCGGTGAACCGTGCCCGGAAGGTGCTGGCCAAAGCGGACGATCGGCTGGACGCGGCGCTGGCGAGCGGGGTGGAGGAGGAGATCCACGAGTCCCGCAAGGGCTTCAAGCAGGCACGGTATTCCGTCGAGCTGCTCGTCCCGGGGCACGGTCAGGACGCGAAACGCCTGGTGAAGCGGCTGACCGCGCTACAGGACGGCCTCGGGTCGTACCAGGATTCGAACGTCGCCCGTGGGGTTCTGCGCGAGCTGGGCGAGGGCAGTTTCCACTTCGGTGTGCTGTACGGGCGCCAGGAGCAGGTCGGCCGGGAGGAGCTGGCCAAGGTGCCCGGCCTGGCGAAGGCGGCGCGCCGGCGCAGAGTCCGGCGACTGTTCTGATCAAGGACGTTGTGTTCGGGGCGGACGGGGGTATCAAGTCGGGTCATGCAATCGGAGTACGAGCTGGCGAGCACCCATCCCTACGACGGGCCGATCGCCGAACTGGCCGGCTACCGCGTCCTCGACGACGCGGACGATGACCCCCGCCTGCTCGACGCCGACGGGCAGCCGGTGGCCACGTGGCGGGAGGACTACCCGTACGACGAGCGCCTGTCCCGCACCGACTACGACCACGACAAGCGGCTGCTCCAGATCGAGCTGCTGAAGCTCCAGAACTGGTGCAAGGAGACCGGCAACCGTCTCCTGGTCCTGTTCGAGGGCCGGGACGCGGCCGGCAAGGGCGGCACGATCAAGCGGTTCATGGAGCATCTGAACCCGCGTGGCGCCCGGGTGGTGGCCCTGGAGAAGCCGAACCAGCGGGAGAGCACCCAGTGGTACTACCAGCGGTACATCAAGCATCTGCCGGCGGCCGGTGAGATCGTGCTCTTCGACCGGTCGTGGTACAACCGGGCCGGCGTCGAGCGGGTGATGGGCTTCTGCGAGCGCAAGGAGTACCTGGAGTTCCTCCGCCAGACCCCGGAGCTGGAGCGGATGCTGGTCCGCTCCGGGATCCACCTGGTGAAGTTCTGGTTCTCGGTGACCAGCGGCGAGCAGCGGACCCGGTTCGCGATCCGGCAGGTGGACCCGGTCCGGCAGTGGAAACTCTCCCCGATGGATCTGGCCTCGCTGGACAGGTGGGACGACTACACCGAGGCCAAGGAGGCGATGTTCTTCTACACCGACACGGCGGATGCCCCGTGGACGGTGGTGAAGAGCAACGACAAGAAGCGGGCCCGGCTGGAGGCGATGCGGTATGTGCTGCACCGTTTCGACTACGAGGGCAAAGACATCAAGATCGTCGGCGCCCCGGACCCGCTGATCGTCGGCTCCGCCAATCTCGTGGTGGAGAATCCCGATGCCTCTCCCCAGGTATTCCCGCGGCTCTGAGTGATTCAAAATCGTTGGCGCTCCCGGCCCCTCGTGGATAACGTGGCCGTACACGTGAAGGGAGGTGGTCCAAAGTTGAGTAGCAACGGGACTCGTGAGGTGGCTGTCCGCTAGCCGCTGTCCTCGACAGCTTGGGACGCTTGTCAAACGATCTTCTTGATAAGCGTCCGAATTTGATCTTAAAAATGATCAAAGAGTCGAGACCGTGTGGCAACGGTCTGGCGAGTACACGACAGCCACCCGACCCCTGGGGATCCGGCCTAGTCCGACCGGACCACACTCGTTCGCGAGTGTGGAAGTCCCCAGGGGTCGCTTCATTTCCACCGGGGAGGAACGGATGCGGGAGCTTGTCGCGCTCGGCACGGCGAGCCAGGTGCCCACCCGGCACCGCAACCACAACGGCTACCTGCTGCGCTGGGACGACGAGGTGATCCTCTTCGACCCGGGTGAGGGCACCCAGCGCCAGCTGCTGATGGCCGGCCTCCCGGTCACCCCGCTGCGGCGCATCTGCATCACCCACTTCCACGGCGACCACAGTCTCGGCCTGCCCGGCGTCCTCCAGCGGATCTCGCTGGACCGGGTGCCGCACCCGGTCCACGTCCACTACCCGGCCGGCGGCCAGGAGTTCTACGACCGCCTGCGGCATGCCACCAGCTACTGGGACAACGCCGACATCGTGCCCGGTCCGGTGGGCGCCGGCTTCGCGGTGGAGACCCCGGCGGGGCGCCTCACCGCGCTGCCGCTCCGGCATTCCATCGAGACGTACGGGTACCGCCTGGCCGAACCCGACTCCCGCCGGATGGTGCCCGCGCTGCTGGCCGAGCGCGGCATCAGCGGCCCGGCGGTCGGTGAGCTGCTGCGGGCCGGCCGGCTGGGTGACGTCGCGCTCGAGGAGGTGAGCGTGGTCCGCCCCGGCCAGAGTTTCGCCTTCGTGATGGACACCGGCCTGTGCGACAGCGTGTTCGCGCTGGCCGACGGCGTGGACCTGCTGGTGATCGAGTCCACCTTCCTGGCCGAGGACACGGAGCTGGCCGCCCAGGTGGGGCACCTGACGGCGGGGCAGGCCGCCGCGGTCGCGCGCGAGTGCGGCGTACGAAAACTGGTCTTGACGCATTTCTCCCAGCGCTACCCGGAGCCGGACCGCTTCCTGGAGGAGGCACGCAAGGAGTTCGACGGCCCGATCGTGATCGCCGAGGATCTGATGCGGGTGCCCGTGCCGCCGCGGCGGTAGCCGCCGGAGCCGGGCTAACGTCGGCCCATGACCGTTTCGCTTCGTCCCGCTGAGGACGGTGACCTGGCCGCGATCGGCGCGCTGCATCACCGTTCCCGGGCGGCTGCCTACGCCCATCTGATTCCGGCCGAGACGTTCGCGGCCCGCGGGCCGGAGGCGATGAGCGCCTGGTGGGTCGAGCGCTGGCGGTGGGAGCGGGAGACGCACCGGATGACCGTCGCCGAGGTGGACGGCGAACTGGCCGGTTTCACCTACCTGGGCCCGAGCGAGACCGAAGGCGCCGTCGAGCTGTACGCGATCCATCTGGCCCCGGAGCGGGTCGGCACCGGCGTCGGACGGCGCCTGATGGTCGACGCGCTGGAGCGGCTGGGCGGGTTCGGGGCCGGGCGGGCGGTGCTGTGGGTGCTGGAGGACAACGCGGTGGCCCGGCGCTTCTACGAGAAGGGCGGCTGGCTCCCGGACGGGGCGGTCCGGGTCGCCCCGGTCAACGACCGGGACCTGCCGCAGCTGCGGTATTCACATCCGTTGTAGACGTGGGGCGCTGGTCGGGCGGGAGCACGGGACCGAGTGAATGCGGGGGAACCTGTTGGTCTCGTGCTCCCGCCCACCGCCCCGCCCGAACCGGATGCGCCTGGCCGGAGGCGCTCGATCAGCGGAGGCGTGCCGATCTGGGATCCAGTTCAAGAGCGGGTCTGGGCGCGGGACACCGGAGCGCTGGCGGGGCGCACCGGTGTCACCGCCGGGCGACGTCGGCCGGGCCGGGAAGCCGCACTTGCCGGGGGACGGTCAAGCATGTCGGCGACGTCAGGGTTCAAAAATCAGGCCAGATACCTCCGGTTGTCGTCGTTGCGGTGGTACGGGCCGGCGCCGTAGCGGCCGATCTCGTCCGCACCGGCCCGCTTGCCGGGCAGGGAACGCATGCTGTTCAGGTCGTGGCGCAGGGTCCAGGCCTCACGCCACGGCCGCCGGGCGACCGCGGCGGCCCGCTCGGCCAGACGGCGGGCCGAGCACGGCCAGCGCCATCCGCACCAGTCGCAGGTGCCTTCCAGGCCGTCCACGCCGTTCGCCACGTGGCGCCCGAGCATCCGTTGCGCGTCCCGCCACAGCAGGCGGTCCACGATGTCGGCGGGCGCCGCCTCGTCGACGTCGACCATCCCCTACCCCTCCGTCCGGGAGTGGCTCATAGCTCCGTCACGACACATACAACCGCAGCGGCTCATCGGCCGGTCGGACTGTCTGTGCGATTGCGGCGACTATCCGTAACAATCCATGAACCGAGCGGTTTCCCTCCGCACGAGCATCGATGGCCCACGGGCTCACGAAAATGTCGGTCCCAGGCAGTACGGTGCGCCGGTGATCTTCAAGAGACGACGTAAGACGGAGCCGGATCCGGCGGCGGCGATCGAGCGGTTCTGGGACTGGTGGGCGACCGCCCGGCCCCGGGCGGAGAGGCAGATCGCCGGGCATCCCGATGATGCTCTCATCGCCGAGATGGGCGCCGCCGTCTCGGCGATCCATCCGGAGCTGGACTGGGAGTTCACCGCGGGCACGTCGTCGCGGCACCTGCTGGTGATCAGCGCGGTCGGCGATCCGCGGCTCCGGGCGCTGGCCGAGCGCTGGCGGCGGGCCGGCCCACCGCCGGACGAGACGTTCGGCTACGCCACGGCTCGTCAGGGCAATCCCACGGCCCTGGCGGACGCCCAGCTGGAGATCGCCGGGCACCGGCTCGACCTGGCCGAGCTGCGGTTCAGCGCGGAGGTCGACGAGGACCGGCCCCGGGTGCACGTCGAGGTGTGGCACCCGCGGTTCCCGGAGCTGCCCGAGGGCGCCCGCACCCAGATCACGTTCCTCTCGCTGGACTGGATCCTCGGGGAGGACGCCGTGGGGATCTGGGTGGGCGCGGTCACGCCGGCATCCGGGCCCGGCGCGTCACTGACCGGCCCGGAGCTGGCCGCTGTTGTGGGCGGGCTGGCGCCGGCCGAGGGCGAGGAGCCGTGGCTGTCCATGTCCGGCACCCGACGTGGCAGGCCGCTGGTGGCCATGGCGCAGACGCCACTGCGGCCGGCCCGCTGGCCGGGGCACGACCTGCACATCCGGGTCGAGGTGCCGTACTCGCGGCGCGACGACAACGGGTTCCCGGCCAAGGAGGCGTTCCCGGACCTCTACGCGCTGGAGGACCACATCGCCCGGCACCTGGACGGCGCGGTCCTCGTCGCGCACGAGACATCGGACGGTGTCCGCACCACGCACCTCTACGCCGACCGTCCGGCTGCCGCCGAGGCCCTGAAGCCGCTGACCGCCGCCTGGCCGGACGGGCGTGTCCGGATCACCGTCACGCCCGACCCGGCCTGGGAGCAGGTCGCCCACCTCGCCTAGCTGAGGTGGGCCAGCAGGTCCTGACGGGTGAGGACACCGGCCGGCTTGCCGTCGACCAGGACCATCGCGGCGTCGCCCTTCTCCAGGAGGGCGACGGCCTCGGCCACCGGCTCGCCACCGCCGATCATCGGCAGCGGCTGGCTCATGTGCCGCTCGATCGTGTCGTGCAGGTGGGCCTGGCCGGTGAAGAGCGCGTCCAGCAGCACCTTCTCCGAGATGGAGCCGGCCACCTCCCCGGTGACCACCGGGGGCTCGGCCTTGAGCACCGGGAGCTGGCTGACGCCGTACTCCCGCATGTAGTCGATGGCGTCGCGGACCGTCTCGGTGGGGTGCACGTGGATCAGCGGCGGGATCTCGGAGCCCTTGCCGGCCAGGGCGTCGGCCACCGTGGGGGTGCCCTCCTGGGTGCGCAGGAATCCGTACCGGGCCATCCACCGGTCGTTGAAGATCTTGGACAGGTAGCCACGCCCACCGTCCGGCAGCAGGACCACGATCACGTCGTCCGGCCCGGCCTTGCGGGCGACCTCGAGCGCGGCCACCACGGCCATCCCGCACGAGCCGCCGACCAGCAGGCCCTCCTCGCGGGCCAGGCGGCGGGTCATCTCGAAGGAGTCCGAGTCGCTCACCTCGATCACGTCGTCGGTGACCTCCCGGTCGTACGCGGACGGCCAGAAGTCCTCACCGACGCCCTCGACCAGGTACGGCCGCCCGGTCCCGCCCGAGTAGACGGAGCCCTCCGGGTCGGCGCCGATCACCTGGACCGGCCCCTGCTCCTTGAGGTAGCGCCCGACGCCGCTGATCGTGCCGCCGGTGCCGACGCCCGCCACGAAGTGGGTGATCTTCCCGCCGGTCTGTTCCCAGAGCTCCGGCCCGGTCTGCTCGTAGTGCGAGCGTGGGTTCGCCGGGTTGCTGTACTGATCCGGTTTCCAGGCGCCTGGGATGTCCCGGGTCAGTTGGTCGGACACGTTGTAGTAGGAACGCGGGTCCTCCGGCGCGACGGCGGTCGGGCAGACCACCACCTCGGCGCCGTACGCCCGCAGAACGTTCTGCTTGTCCTCGCTGACCTTGTCGGGGCAGACGAAGACACACTTGTAGCCCCGCTGTTGCGCCACCAGGGCCAGGCCGACCCCGGTGTTGCCGCTGGTCGGCTCGACGATCGTGCCGCCGGGTTTGAGGAGGCCGGCCTTCTCGGCGTCCTCCACCATCCGCAGCGCGATCCGGTCCTTGACCGAACCTCCGGGGTTCATGTACTCGACCTTGGCCAGCACGGTGGCGCTGATGCCCTCGGTCACGCTGTTCAGGCGGACCAGCGGGGTGTTACCGATGATCTCGACCACGTTGTCGTAATAGCGCACGCTTCACTCTACGACCAGGGCGGGCGGGGTCCGCTCCCACTCCAGGAACCGTTCCGTCTCACTGAGGATCATGCCGGCCAGCCAGGTGACCGCGACCGTGTCGTCGATCAGCCCGAAGAAGACGAGGAACATCTCCGGGACGGCGTCGACGGGGGACACGACATACGCTGTCGCGGCCACCATCAGCGCCAGCCGGGCGCCGCCGTCATACCGCCCCCGGACCGTGGCCGCGATCATGCGGGGCAGCGCGCCGAGTCTCTGGGCGATCGTGGGACCGCCCCGGGTGCCCGCGGTGAGCGCCCGGGCGAGCGCGGTGAACGCCGCGGCACGTTTCAACGTCTTGGCCATCTGTGTTCCCCTTTCGGCAACTCAAGCATGACGTGGGCGCGCCATGATTGCCTCTCGCCATTGCGAGTTAGCCTCGAATTCCGACAAGCAACGCCGATCATGGGCGAGCCGGATGGTTCCCTTCGAGCGACAGCGAGGGAGACTATGAGCACCATCGATGCAACCAGCAGTGCCCACTGGCGATGGATCCGGGTGGCCGCCCGGGCCGCCGGCGCGGTCGCCGGGCTGACGGCTCTCTCCGCCGGCCTGCTGATGCGCCAGGCCGCCGACGCCCGCCGGATCATCCCGATGGCCGAGGCGCCCCCGCCCCGCGGTGACGGCGTCTACGGCGCGAAGTTCGGCGGGCAGCCCGTCAACCTGGTGATCCTCGGCGACTCCTCGGCCGCGGGGTACGGCGTCCACCGTCCCCGTGAGACACCCGGCGCGCTCTTCGCCACCGGGGTGTCCCGCCGTCTGCGCCGCCCGGTCCGGCTGCACCGGCTGGCCGTGGTCGGTTCGGTCTCGGCCGGCCTTCCGTACCAGGTGGACGCCGCATGTGAGTACGAACCGGACCTCGCGATCATCCTGATCGGGGGGAACGACGTCACGCACTTCTCGGCGCGCGACGCGGCCGTCCGCCATCTGGGTGACGCGGTGCGCCGGCTGCGCGCGGCCGGGTGCCGCGTGGTCGTCGGCACCTGCCCCGATCTCGGCGCGATCCAGCCGATCAAGCCGCCGCTGCGCTGGCTGGCCCGGCGCTGGAGCCGGCAGCTGGCGGCCGCGCAGACGATCGCCGTGGTCGAGGCCGGCGGCCGGACGGTGTCGCTGGGCAACCTGCTGGGCCCGATGTTCGAGGCGGACCCGGGGCGGATGTACAGCTCGGATCGTTTCCACCCGTCCGCCGAGGGGTACGCCAGGGCGGTCTCCGTGATGATGCCGACCGTGATGGCCGTGCTCGGCACGGAGGACCGGGTGGCCATCCCGGTCGCCGAGGACGTCCGTGCTCTTCCCGAGGCGGCCGACGAGGCGGTCCGGGCGCCCGGGACCGAGGTCGCCCCGGCCGGGCCGTGGGCCCGGATGCGCCGCTACCGCTGGTTCAGCGCGCGCCCCACGGCCGCGGCCCCCGTTCCCAGCGGTGACTCCGCGGCCGGGGCCGTAGGGTATACCCCAGAGGATCATCAGGTCGGCTGATGCAGGGAGGCGGGACATGGCGGGGTTGCCGGAACGACTCACCA
Organism: Actinoplanes lobatus; assembly: GCF_014205215.1. Taxonomy (NCBI): domain Bacteria; kingdom Bacillati; phylum Actinomycetota; class Actinomycetes; order Micromonosporales; family Micromonosporaceae; genus Actinoplanes; species Actinoplanes lobatus. The sequence continues at coordinate 3,040,937 of NZ_JACHNC010000001.1, read as the reverse complement.
GGGCCGCTGCCACGAGTCTGCTGGCCGGCGTGGTGGGCGGTGTCGCGCTGATCGCCGGGGAGATGCTGGCCGCCAAGTCGCGGCGCTACGCGAAGCCCACCATGGGCCTGGCGCTGCGCACGTCGATGGGCCCGCAGAGCGCGCCGCCGCTGCGCCTGGTGCTGCTCGGCGACTCGGCCGCGGTGGGTGTCGGCGTGGAATGGCTGTCCGACACGGTCGGTGGCCAGCTCGCCCGCCTGCTCGCCGACGGCTCGGCCGAGATGGGCCAGCGGCACGTGCTGCTGTCCAGCGTCGGTGTGGCCGGGTCCCGCTCCAGCGACCTGGCCACCCAGGTGGCCCGTTCCCTGCTCGGCGACCGGCCGGACGTGGCCGTGGTGCTTATCGGGGCCTTCGACGCGGCGTCCGGGCGCGGTCCCGAGGACGCGGCCGATCATCTGGGCCAGGCGGTGCGGCGGCTGCGCTCGGCGGGCGTCCAGGTGGTGGTCGGCACCTGCCCGGATCTGGGCGCCGCCCGCTCGATGGCCCCGCCGCTGCGGCAGATCGCCGGGCTGATCGGCCGCCGGATGGCCCGGGCCCAGGCCCGGGCGGTGACCGAGGCCGGCGGTGTGGTGGTCGACCTGGCCGCCGAAACGGGTGCGGTGTTCCGCGCCGACGCCGGGACGCTCTGCTACGACGGCTTCCACCCGTCCGCCGATGGCTACCGGGTCTGGGCGCACGCGCTCTATCCGGCGGTGTCGAAAGCGGCGATGAGCAGCGTCTGAATTTTTTGCACCTCGTGTGACAAATTCGCGCTTCCGACCATGTTACCGATGAGTAAACTGGGCCCATGCCGGAAGCTGTCATCGTCGCCACTGCCCGCTCGCCCATCGGCCGCGCCCACAAGGGCTCGCTGAAGGATCTGCGCCCCGACGATCTCACCACCACGATCGTCGACGCCGCCCTGAACAAGGTGCCGCAGCTCGACCGCACCCTCATCGAGGACCTCTACCTCGGCTGCGGTCTGCCCGGCGGCGAACAGGGCTTCAACATGGCCCGTGTGGTCGCCACCAAGCTGGGCCTGGACGGCCTGCCCGGCGCCACCATCACGCGATACTGCTCGTCCTCGCTCCAGACCACCCGGATGGCCTTCCACGCCATCAAGGCCGGTGAGGGCGACATCTTCATCTCGGCCGGTGTGGAGACCGTGTCCCGGTTCGCCCGCGGCAGCTCCGACGGCCTGCCGTCGGCCGCCCAGGAGGCGCTGGGCCGCTGGACCAACCCGTACTTCGACGAGGCCCAGGCCCGCACGCAGGCCAGCGCCCAGAACGGCAGCGTCTGGCACGACCCCCGCGAAGACGGCCTGGCCCCCGACATCTACATCGGGATGGGCTACACCGCGGAGAACCTGGCCCAGATCAAGAACGTCTCCCGCGAGGAGATGGACGAGTTCGGCGTCCGCAGCCAGAACCTCGCCGAGAAGGCCATCGCCAACGGCTTCTGGGAGCGCGAGATCACCCCGATCACGCTGCCCGACGGCACCGTCGTGTCGAAGGACGACGGCCCCCGCGCCGGCGTCACCATCGACGCGGTCTCGCAGCTCAAGCCGGTCTTCCGCCCCGACGGCCGGGTCACCGCCGGCAACTGCTGCCCGCTCAACGACGGCGCCGCCGCGGTCGTGATCATGAGCGACACGAAGGCCCGCGAGCTCGGCATCACCCCGCTCGCCCGGATCGTGTCCACCGGCGTCACCGCCCTCTCCCCGGAGATCATGGGTCTCGGCCCGGTCGAGGCGTCGAAGCAGGCCCTCAAGCGCGCCGGCATGACCATCGGCGACGTCGACCTCGTCGAGATCAACGAGGCTTTCGCGGCCCAGGTCATCCCGTCGTACAAGGACCTCGGCATCCCGCTGGAGAAGCTCAACGTGAACGGCGGCGCCATCGCCGTCGGCCACCCGTTCGGCATGACCGGCGCCCGCATCACCGGCACCCTGCTGAACTCGCTCGACTGGCACGACAAGTCCATCGGCCTCGAGACCATGTGCGTCGGCGGCGGCCAGGGCATGGCGCTGATCGTCGAACGCCTCAGCTGACCTTCCGCACCCCCGGCCCGGCACGCCTGCCCCGCGTGCCGGGCCGTTTCACGATCTGCCGCAGCGGGGCCGGGTCAAGATCTTGATGTCGCAGCGGGGTGGTGGGTGCGGACCGTCGCTCCCGCCGAGGGCCGGGCGCGGGCGGCCAGTCGCCTGGCGGCTCCTGAACGGCCACCCCCACCCGGCGACGCCCGTGCGTGGTCACCCTCGAACCCCACACCCCGGTACGGTGCCCACATGCCGACCGACCTGGTCCGAGTCACCCCGGAGCACACCGGCTTCCCCGCCGCGGCCACCCTCTTCGACGACTACCGGGCCCACTACGGCCACCCTTCCGACCCGTCGGCCACCGCCGGCTGGCTCGCCCGTCAGATCACCGCCTACGGCCTGACCTTGACCGTGGCCCTCCGGAACGGCCGCCCCGCCGGCCTGATCACCACCCTGGTCCTCCCCGCCTCGCTGCGCCTGGGGCAGGCCTGTTCCGTACGCGACCTCTTCGTCGACCCCGCCCAGCGCCGCAACGGAGTAGCCCGCGCCCTCATGGAACACGCCATCGCCGAAGCCCGAACCACCGGCGCCCTGCGCATCTCCCTGCAGACCGAGCCCGGCAACGCCGCGGCCCAGGCCCTCTACGCCGAACTCGGCTTCCGCCCGGTCCCCGACCTCGACTCCCTCACCCGCACCCTGCGTTCCTGAGACCACGGTCCCCAGCCCTGGCACATGCACTCACCCGGATCGCCCACACACGCAGAACAACAGCCGAGGAAGCCCACCGAAACAGCCCGGCCGTTGCTCGTCTCCCGCGGGTGGATCTTTCCGGCTGGCTCGGAGAGCTGTCTCGGGGCTTGAGACAGCGCTCCCCCCGGCGGGCGCGCTACGGCCTGGGGTGGGCAGCGCCTCGCGGTGCTCGGCGGGGCGGGAAGAGTGCGGCTGGGTGCGGGGCTTTCCCGTACCGGATGGCGGGTTTGACGTCGGGGTGACGCGCCGCCGGGCAGGAGATCGTCCGGGTCGGGGTGAGGCGCCGCCGGGCAGGGTGAAATGCCGCTTTGCGGAGGTGTCAGAGGGCGCGGCGGGTCTCGTCGACCGCGGTGGTGGCCCGAACCAGCAGGTCGGCGGAGGGGGCCGCGGCCAGGAGGTCGTCGGCCAGGACCCGGAGCTGGTCGCGCAGGACCAGGTCGTGGATGTGCGGAACCCGGCGGGTGGGGCGGGACTCGGCCTCGGCGCTCAGGTCGGCCAGGCGCTGCACGAGGTCCCGCACCAACTGGGAGCGGGTGCCGGTGGTGGCGGTGGCTCGCCAGCGTGGCTCGTCCCAGTGGTGGACCTGCGTGAGCAGCCGCTCGATGGAGGTGGCGAAGTCGGGCACCCGGCGACCATACCCGGGCGGCTCCGGCGGGAGATTCCCGGCAAAGGCTCCGGCAGGCTCCGGCGCCAAAGGCTTCGGGAGGGCTTTTGGAAAGACGGAGCCCGCCCGGCACGGGGCACGGGCGGGCTCGCGTCAAGCGGGGGACAACGCCCGGTTCGCGGGGAGGCGAGCCGGGCGTTGCTCGGGACGACGGACGAACCGTCAGTCGTCGCCTTGGAGGAAGCTCAGCAGGCGGAGAATCTCGATGTAGAGCCAGACGAGGCCCACCAGAATGCCGAACGCCGCGGTCCAGGAGTAGCGCTGCGGCAGACCCATCCGCACGCCCTCCTCGATCTCGTTGAAGTTCAGGATGAAGCTCAACGCGGCGACCACGATGCAGACCAGGCTGAAGACATAGCCGAGCGGGCCGTTGTCACGCAGACCGGTGTTGACGTCGAAGAGAGCCAGCACGAAGTTGATCAGCATGACCCCGAAGAGGCCGGCCATGACCGCGATCATCCCGCGGATGAACTTCGGCGTCGCCCGGATGACGCGGGCCTTGTAGAGCCCGGCCATCAGGAAGAACACACCGAAGGTGGCGACCACGGCCTGGAGGACGATGCCCTGGTAGCCCAGGATGTTCTCGAAGGCCTTGCTGACCATGCCGACGAAGACGCCCTCGACGACCGCGTAGGTCAGCACGAGAGCGGGGTTGGCCATCCGCGAGAACGAGATGACCAGGCCGAGAACGAGGCCGACGAGCGCCGCACCGATCCACGCGGGACCGACCAGGGCGTCGGGGATCAGGTTCCACGCGGCGACCGCGGAGATACCGGTGAGGCCGAGAAGCAGCACGGTCTTGACGACGACGTCGTCGAGGGTCATCGGCTGAACGGCCGGAGGAGCGGAAGGGTAGCCCGCCGCGGTGGGGTAGGGATCGCCGTAGGCCGGCTGACCGTAACCCGGCTGCGGGGCCGGCCCATATGGCCCGTACCCGGCCGCTCGCTCCCGCTCGGCCGCCTGGCCGAGGCGCGAGAGCACCGGGTTCGATGTCTTCACTGTTTCCAGCCTCCCTAGAGATTGCGGCGCTGTGCCTGTCGCTCAAGGGTAAGCCGTGTGTCCACTTCCCGCTGCTTCCAGTAGCTGTGAGCCAGCTGAAAATGACCGACGTCAGTGCTGGTCAGCAGCCCTGTGCTCAAGATCGCGGCCGCGGCGTCACGCCGCGGCCGCGGTAGATGGTGCCCGGGGCGGGTCTCGAACCCGCACGCCTTTTCGGGCAGCCGCTTTTAAGGCGGCCGTGTCTGCCATTCCACCACCCGGGCGGCCTGCGAACACCGTAGCTGGTGCCGCCCAGGCGATGGAAACGGCATTACCGGATCAGCGGGATCCGGCGGCCACCTTCTTCTCCTGCGGCAGCTCGACCGGCGGGGTCACCTCGGTGAACTCCTCACGCGGACGGTGCAGCTGGCCCAGCGCCACGGTCTCCCGCTTGAGGAACAGCGCCAGCGTCCAGTCGGCGAGCACCCGGATCTTGCGGTTGAACGACGGGATCCGGCTCACGTGGTAGGTCCGGTGCATGATCCACGCCGGGTAGCCCTTGACCTTGATGCCGTAGACGTGCGCGACACCCTTGTTCAGGCCGAGGCCGGCGACACCGCCGACGTGCTTGTGGCGGTACTCCTTCGGGGCGCCGCCGAGGATCACCTGAACGATGTTGTCGGCGAGCACCCGCGCCTGGCGGACCGCGTGCTGGGCGCTCGGCGAGCACCAGCCACCCGGGTTCGTCAGGTCGGGCACCTGCGCGCAGTCACCGGCGGACCAGGCGCCCTCCAGGACCTCGCCGGTCTCGGTGTCGGCGACCTGGAGGGTGGGCAGGCAGTTGACGTGCCCCTTCGGCCCCAGCGGCAGGTCGGTGTTGGCCAGCATCGGCGACGGCTTGACACCGGCCGTCCAGACGAGGGTCTCGGCGCGGAACGAGTCGCCGTCGGAGAGCTCGATCCGGCCGTCGGCGCACGACTTCAGGAAGGTGCCCAGGCGCAGGTCCACGCCGCGGGCGGCGAGCTGGCGAGCGGTGTACGCACCCATCTCGGGACCGACCTCGGGCAGGATCCGGTTGGTGGCCTCGACCAGGATGAAGTGGACCTCCTTGGGGTCCAGCTCCGGGTAGTATTTCAGCGCGTCGGAGACCACGTCCTGCATCTCCGCGAGCGCCTCGATGCCGGCGAAGCCACCACCGACGAACACGAAGTTCAGCGAAGCTTTGCGCACCTCTTCGTCGGGCGTCACGGCGGCGACGTCCAGCCGGTCGAGGATGTGGTTGCGCAGGTAGATGGCCTCACCGATGGTCTTGAGGCCGATGCCCATGTCACTGAGGCCGGGGATCGGCAGGGTCCGCGAGACCGAGCCGGGCGCCACGATGATGTGGTCGTACTCCATCTCGTAGGCGGGACCGTCGATCGGCTGGACGCTCACGGTCTTACGCGCGTGCTCGACCCGGGTCACCTCACCGGAGACGATGCGGCACTTCTTCAACTCACGGCGCAGCGGCACCACAGCGTGTCGCGGCGAAATGTTACCGGCCGCCGCCTCAGGCAGGAACGGCTGGTAAGTCATGTGCGGAACAGGGTCGATTACGACAACCTCGGCCCGATTGCGGTTCAGCTTCTTGGACAGGCGGAGGGCGGCGTAAAGCCCGACGTGACCTGCTCCTACGACGACAATGCGCGGCGGATTCACGCCTCTATTGTCGCGCGGGGGAAGCGATTCATGCGTGGTTCTGTGACGATCACAACGGCGGAAGTCAAGTGACCTAAGACTCAGAATTCACCCGCGCCGGACCATACGTGCTAGGACCATTGTCACGGCGGCGGCCGCGGCCAGACCGGCGAGCGTGGCCAACTGGAAGGCGTCGCCGCCCAGGTCCGCGGTCAGTCCGAGCGCCAGGACGATGACCACCGCGGAGCTCAGCACCACGATCAGGGCACGGCCCAGCCAGAGCGCCGGCACGTCGAAGTTCACCATCGCGTCGTAGGGCAGGACGGCCGCCAGCGCGGTCAGCGTGTGCCCCAGATAGAGCAGGGTGGCCAGGGTCAGCACCCGCCACAGGTCGATCGAGGCGCCGAAACCGGCGGTGTTCAGCAGCCACCCGGCGATCACGCTGAGCGCCGCGGCGGTGCCACCCCGGCCGCGAGGTGCCAGCGCCGCCCAGATCACGGCCGCCACCGGCAGGACCATGAACCGGGGGTTGGACAGCATCTCCAGCGGCCAGGCGACGACGGTCGCCAGCAGGCCGGTGAGCAGGACGCCGCAACGGACCAGGAACGGAATCGTGGTCGCCCGTCCCGCGGCGGTACGCCACCGGTCCATCCGCCTGGTCAGATCGTTCCGCACGTCAGCGCCCCCTCGGAACCGAGGCCAACCGGGCCACGTCACGCAGCACCAGGTCCAGGCTGCCGGCGCCGGCCCAGGCCACCACCGGTACGCCGTGCTCGCGCAGCCGGCCCAGCACGTTCTCCCGTTCCAGCCGCCACAGCCGGGTGGCCAGCGGGGTCCACTGGTTCCGCACCGGCGGGGCGGCCTGGGCGGGCAGGGTGTCCACCGCCACCACGTACCGGCCGGACTGGGTGAGCTGGGCCAGCATGTCGGCGGCCCGCGGGTCGACCAGCGGGGTCAGCACCACGACCAGCGCGGACGAGGAGACGTGGTGGGCGCCGACGACGTTCTCGTACTGCTCGGAATTGACCGGATCGGCCCGTACGTCGAGCAGCCATTCCAGCACCGTCAGATACTGCCGGCGGCCGGAGGCGGGGCGCAGCCGGCGGGCGGTCGCGCCGTACTCCAGCAACGAGACCCGGTCCCCCCGGTGCAGGTAGTGCTCGGCGATCGCGGCGGCCGCCCGGACCGTGGTGTCCAGCACCGACGATTCGCCGCGGACCCCGCCGGAGAGGCCGATCTCGCCGAGCACGTCGAGCAGCAGCAGCACTTCGGCGTCCCGGTCCGACAGGGTGGAGGCGACGTGCAGGTCACGGGTCCGCAGGGAGACCCGCCAGTCGATGCGGCGCAGCCGGTCGCCGGGGGCGAACTGCCGGACCCCGGCCAGCTCACCGCCCTCACCGGGCCGCCGGGAGCGGTGCGCGCCGACCAGACCGGCCGCGGCCGGCATCGCCTCGGTGGCGTTGAACGGCTCGGTCACCGGGTAGACCCGCACCCCGGCGGCCGGCGTCACCACCGGACGGCAGGCCAGCAGGCCACCACAGGCGGCGGCCCGCGCGGCGGCCGGACCGACGTCCTGCCGGCCCCAACGGGTCGCCTCGCCGGGCAGGTCGATCGCGGCCCAGCCGTCGGCGGCCACGGTGATCGCGAACGGGCGGTCGGCGTGCTCCAGCTTCAGCCAGGGGGAGGTACGCGTACGCACCACCACCAGGTCGTAGTCGATCGTGTCCGGGTTCGAGACGATCAGCCCGGCATCCACCGCGCCGCCCTCGACCAGGTACGACTCGTCGGTCCGGACGGTGATCTCCGGGGCCGCGGACGGGATCCGCCGCAGGTTGATCGCCGCGCCGATCGCGAACGGGGCGGCCAGCAGCGCCAGGTCGACGCGGCCCAGCGCCACGCCGAGGAGCAGCAGCAGGCCGGTGAGCAGGACCGAACGGCCGAGTGCCCGGGTCGGTGCCCAGACCGGTCCGGACGACGACTCGCCGGCCCCGCCCGCGGGCACGGCCGGGCGCAGGCGCAACAGGTCAGTCATGCCGGGCGTACGTCGGGAGCGCCCCGCTCGCCGGGGCCGGCACCGCGGTGAGCACCTCCTGCACCACGAACGACGGATTCACCTGGCGCAGCCACATCTCCGGGCGCAGCGTTATCCGGTGGGCCAGCGCCGGGATCGCCACGTCCTTCACGTCCTCCGGCACCACGTAGTCACGGCCGGCCATCGCCGCCCGGGCACGGGCCAGCAGCAGCAGCGCGAGCGAGCCACGCGGCGAGGAGCCGACCAGTACGGCGCCGTGCTCCCGGGTGGCCGAGGTGAGCGCCACGATGTAGCGGCCGATCGAGTCCTCCACGGCGACGGACTCCAGCGCGCCCTGCATCATCTGGAGCGTACGAGCGTCGACCACCGGAGCCAGGGTGGCCTCCTCCTGGCGGCGGGCCATCCGGCGCTGGAGGATCGCCCACTCCTCCTCGGCCGTCGGGTAGCCGAACGACACCCGCAGCAGGAACCGGTCCAGCTGCGCCTCGGGGAGCGGGTAGGTCCCCTCGTACTCGATCGGGTTTGCCGTCGCGATCACGTGGAACGGCGGGTCCAGGCGGTAGGTGACGCCCTCGACCGACACCTGCTTCTCCTGCATCGCCTCGAGCAGGGCGGACTGGGTCTTCGGCGGCGTCCGGTTGATCTCGTCGGCCAGCAGCATGTTGGTGAACACCGGGCCGGCCCGGAAGGCGAAGTCGCCCTTGCGCTGGTCGTACAGGAACGAGCCGGTGACGTCGGCCGGCAGCAGGTCGGGGGTGAACTGCAGACGGCGGAAGTCGAGCCCGAGCGCCTGCGCGAAGGACCGGGCGGTCAGCGTCTTGGCGAGCCCCGGCATGTCCTCCAGCAGCACGTGGCCGCCGGCCAGGATCCCGGCCAGCACCAGCTCCAGCGAGTCCCGCTTGCCCACCACGACGGTGCCGACGGAGTCGAGGACCGCCCCGGCCAGCCGCCCGACCTCGTACGGGGGAAGAGCCTGCGTCACCGGCGCACCTTTCTCACAGTCGTTCCATGGCGTCGAGGTAGGTCTCGACATCCCGGGCCTTGAGCGCGCGGCGCCCCGGACCGGACAGCGTCGCCCAGAGATCGTCCCCGAGCAGCTCACGGGCCCGGCGGGGGTCGCTGGCCCGGGTGATGCCGTGCCGCAGGCGCAGCCGTTCGTCGGCGAGTTCCGCGAGCACCGGCAGAACGTTACGCGCATGCAGATCCGGATCCGAGTGTGCCTGGTCCAGGTTCCGCTCCCAGCGGCGAACCGTCGCCCGCAGCGCGTCCACCGCCGGCGGGGCCTCCGCGCCGATCCCCGACCGCAGCCTCGGCCCGGGCGGCGGCGCCACGGCCGCGACCGCGTGGATCAGCAGGCGAAGGCCGGTGAGCAGGGCGATCAGCAGCAGCAGCGAGATGGTCAGGCCGAGCGCCCGCAGACCGGCCGTCGCCACCACTGTGGCCAGCCCGATCACGGCCGCGTTGCCGATCAGTGTGATGGCCGCCGAGCGCCGCCTGGTGACGGGTTCCCGCTCCTCGGCGACGACCCGGCCGTCGGCGGCACCGAACAGATCGTCCAGTCCTCCGTCGCTCACGCGGTCACCTCCGCCCCGCTCCGGCGCCCCCGCGAAGGCACGAACTCGCTCACGCGGTCACCCCGGCCCGGGTCGCGCCCAGATCGGCGCGCAGACGCTCCAGCGCGGACCGGGCCTGCTGCCGCATCTGGTCGTCGACGGTGTGCGTCGCGTACCTCGCCTCGCGGTAGACCTCGAGCAGCGCGGCCAGCACACGGGCGTCGACCTGCTGTTCGGCCAGCAGCCGTCCGACGTAGTCGGTGGGGCTGTCCCCCGGATGCCGTGGCGTGCCGGCCGCGGCCGCCGCGTCCTCCAGCCGCACCCAGCAGGCGATCACCGCCCGGCGTGGGTCACGGTCGGTGTCGGAGAGCTCCTCCAGACCGGCGTCGAGCGCCGCCACCAGGTCGTCGGCCGTCCGGGTCGGGCGGCGCGGCTCGTGCTTGCCGCTGCGGGCCGGGCGCCGGCGCAGATAGTCACGGACCAGCGCCCAGCACAGGCCGACCACCATGAGCAGCGCGACCAGGCTCAGCAGCACCAGCGTCGCGGTGCCCACCCAACCGGGCAGCTGGCGCGCCGGCTCCGGAATGGACTCCTCCAGGCTGGGCGTCACCGACGGGCGCGGCGGCAGCAGCGGCGGGCGGGTCGTGGCGGTCGACTCCGGCTTGATCTGGTCGAGCTGCGGCGCGGACCGGGTCGCGGCCAGTGCGACCACGAAGAGCAGCCCGAGTACGGCGGCCAGGGGCCACCATCGGCGCAGTACAGCGAAATCCATGCGGAGGCTCAGATCCGTGACTCGGGGTTTGTCGACAGGCCTCGCATCATGCCAGGCCCGCCAGAACCTTTGCACGGGCGAACACCTCGTCGAGCATGCCCGGTGTCAGCCGGCCGGTGAAAGTGTTCTGCTGACTGACGTGGAAACAGCCCAGCAGGGTGGGCGCTCCCGGCACGCTGACCTGGGCGCCGTGCCCGAATTTGGGGCGCGGCACCGGCGGGCGCACCCGGTAGGCGGCGGTCATCGCGGGCCACCACGCCGCCCAGGCGAAAGCGCCGAGCGCCACCACGACGCGTACGGTCGGCTGGATCAACTGGAGTTCCCGCTGGAACCACGGCGCGCAGGTGTCGCGCTCCCCCGGCAGCGGCTTGTTGTCCGGCGGCGCGCAGCGGACCGCCGCGAAGATCCGGGTGTGCCGCAGTTCCAGGCCGTCGTCGGCGGCGACGCTGGTCGGCTGATTCGCCAGGCCGGCCCGGTGCAGCGCGGCGAAGAGCACGTCACCGGAGCGGTCGCCGGTGAAGATCCGCCCGGTACGGTTCCCGCCGTGCGCGGCCGGGGCCAGCCCCAGGACCGCGATCTCGGCGTCGGCCGGGCCGAAGCCGGGGACGGGCCGCCCCCAGTACTCCTGGTCCCGGAACGCCGCCCGCCGGGTCACGGCGACGTCGGTGCGCCAGGCGACCAGGCGCGGGCAGGCGAAACAATCCGCGACCCCGGCGTCGAGCACGCTCAGCGAGGCGGCCCCGGCCGCCTGGACGACAACTTCCCCGGGGGTACGCGCGGACGCGCCGGACGGCAACACCTGTCCAGCACAGCATCCCGCCCGCACACCCGCACACCCGGCCTCACCCTCCCACCGCAATCCGGCTGGAGCCGGCTGGGGCGATCCGGATGGTCCGCCGCGTCGCGGTCAGGGCTTGGCGACCACGCAGAGCAGGTAGTCGTCGCCGGCCAGGATGACCGCGTCGTCGCCCTCCTTGAAGTACTGGTCGCACGCCGTGCCCATGACATCGGTGGTGCCCTCGACCCGCCCCACGATGGTGTAGCCGGCCTCAGCGGAGGAACAGTCGACGACCTCGGCCGTGGTCTCGGACACCTCCGCGCCGAGTTCCTTGCCGATCGAGACGCAGTCGCCGGCCTTGGCGTCGGCCGTCGCGTCACCGAGCACGCTGCTGATCAGAACCTTGATCACCACGACGACGGCGATCACCACGATCGCGCCCAGGACGCCGAGAACCTTGCCCAGCGCCTTGTTCTTCCGCGGGGTTCCCTCCGCCGGAGGGAACCCGGGCGGAGGAAAGCCCGGCACCCCACCCTCGACCGGAGGGAAGCCCGGCGCCGGGGCACCCGGGTAGCCAGGAGTCCCACCTTCCACGGGCGGCACAGCCGGCCCTCCGGCAAAGCCCGGAGCCGCAGCCGGGTAACCCGGCGCCACAACGGGCGCGGCCGGGAAGCCCGGAGCCGCAGCCGGGGACGAGGAGGGATCCGGGGCTGTGGTGGGTGCGGGAGCCGCGGCGTCTGCGTAGACAGCGGTCGGAGCCGCGGCGGGCGACGGGGAGTCGGCGGGCAGAGCGGTGGCCGGTGAGGTCGGGGAGGACTCGGACCCGGAGGCACCGCTGGTCGGCGGCAGGACGGTCCCGGCCTCGGCCGGCGGAACGGTGCCGCCGGGCTGAGAGGGCACAACCGGGTCAGTCATCAGGGGTTCCTTTCCAGGGGCCACGACCGGATATCGATCGCCGGCACGCGAGGATAGCGATCACTGTCGCTCGCGCGCGATCCCCCCTTCCCAACCTGGCCCGGCTCCTCTCCTGGGATACGTCCGCAAGAGCACGCACCTCCCGGGGAACCGGGCATTCCGGGTCGGCGGCGGGTGGCGGGCTAGCCGACCCGGCCCGGGACGGAAGGCTTGGCGCCGTCGGCTGGGTCCTTGGCCTCGGGAGTCTGGGCTCCGCCGACGGGCGCGGGCGGCTTCGAAGTCGAGTCGGCCGAGGAGACTGCCGGAGCCGAGGCCTTCGGGGAAGCGGACGGGGCGGACGGGGCCGAGGCGTTCGGGGAGGCGGCCGGGGCGGACGGGGCCGCGGAAGCAGGGGTGGAGGCGTCCGGGGAGGCCGGGGGGACGGCGGACGGGTCGCCGGGGTGGTACGGAGCGGCCTCCGGGCAGTGCGGGTAGCCCAGCGTGCGGCTCGGGACGCTCATGCCGCTGGCCGGGTCGTCGCAGTAGGGCTCGCCCAGGCGGATCGGGTTGCCGTCCTGGTCGTAGAGCTGCACGCCGGAGATGAGGCGGCCGTCGCCGTCGTAGACATAGACGTCACGGACGTCGGTGAACTCGTTCCAGCCGGTGTAGCCGACCTCGCTGTAGCCGTCGCGCTGGGCCGCGGAGTCGACCTCGAAGAAGCCGATCAGGGCGAAGAACACCAGGTACACCGTGGCCAGGCGGAGGGCGCGCCGGGGCCACTTACGGGCCGGTGTGCCGCGGCGGCCGAGCCAGATCGAGCCGAGGATGCCCAGGGCCAGCAGCAGGACGGCCGCGAAGTCGTCGCCACCGAGCCGGGGCATCAGGCCGAGGCGGGAGTTGCCGTCGAACATGAACGCGATCGCCATGGCCGCGAGGTAGCCGCGCAGGACCCACCAGGCAGGACGGAGGAGCACCAGGAATTCGCTGGCTTTCGCATACCCCAGAATGGGCCCGACCCGGACGTCGGCCCGCTGCACCGCCTGGCTGATCCGCGCACGATGCCGGGCGGCTCTGCCGGTGACCGCCGCGTAGCGTGAGGTGGGTTGCCCGGCCGCGGCGAAGCCCGCGCTGGCGCTGAGCTCGGCCGCGTAGGCCTCCGGTGGCCCGAGCCGGTCGGTGAGTGATCCGCCGCCCTCGGCGAGAACCTCGGCCAGATGTTCGGGCAGGTCTTCGAGCAGCTCGTCCCGGGTGGCGGGCGGCAGGCCGGCGAGTGCCAGCCGAACGCCCTCCACGTAGACGGCGATCTCGTCCTGTGCCGTGAGGTTCACGCCTTCCCCCGCTCGCGAAGAAGATCATCCATGATCGATGCGAAGCCGCTCCAGACCTTGCCCGAGCGTTGCAGCTCGGTGCGGCCGGCCGCGTTGAGTGCGTAGTACTTCCGGTGCGGGCCCTCGTCACTGGGCACGACATAGCTGTTCAGCAGGCCGTTGTTGAACAGCCGGCGCAGTGTGCCGTAGACGGAGGCGTCACCGACGTCTTCCAGCCCGGCCGCGCGCAGGCGGCGAAGGATGTCGTAGCCGTAACCGTCCTCGTCGCGCAGGACGGCGAGGACGGCGAGGTCTAGCACGCCCTTGAGCAACTGGGTCGGATCCACGCGGAGCACACTACTGCGCAATCCGAAGTACCGTCAACAGCGCACTACCCGGAGGGGCGGTGCGGAGAATCAGACGGCCAGACCGAAGGCGATGCCGTCGAGGATGTCGTGCTCCGAGGCGATCACGAAGTCGTGGCCGGACCGCTCGATGATCAGCTTCATGATCAGGGCCCCGGCGCCGATCACGTCGGCCCGCCCCGGGTGCATCACGGGCAGCGCGAGACGCTCGGCGACGGTCATGGCCAGCAGCTCGGCGGTCACCCGGGCCACGGCCGGAGCCTCGACCCGGCTGTGGTGGATGCGCGCGGAGTCGTACACCTCGAGGTCGTGAGCGAGAGCCGCGACGGTGGTGACCGTCCCGGCGAGACCGACCAGCGTCCTGGCCTCCCGGCCGGCCACGGCGGCCAGCGCCGTGTCGACGGCCTCGGCGATGTCCGCCTCGGCGGCGGCCAGCTCGGCCGCGGTGGGCGGGTCGCTGTGCAGGTGCCGCTCGGTCATCCGGACGCAGCCGATGTCCATCGAGACGGCGCGCTCGACGCCGGTCGTGCCGGTGACGAACTCGGTGGAGCCGCCGCCCAGGTCGAAGACCAGGTAGGGGCCCTCCGCGCCGAGGCCGCGGACGGCGCCGTCGAAGGAGAGCTGCGCCTCCTGCTCGCCGGTGATCACCTCGGGGTCGACGCCGAGCACACCGCGCACCATGTCCCGGAAGTCCTGCGCGTTGGACGCGTCCCGGCTGGCCGAGGTGGCGCACATCCGCACCCGGGTGACGCCCAGTTCGGCGATCTCGGCCGCGTAGCCGAGCAGCGCCTGGCGGGTCCGCTCGATCGCGGCCGGAGCGAGCATCCCGGTACGGTCGACGCCCTCCCCCAGCCGCACGATCTCCATCCGCCGGGCGACGTCGGTCAGCTTGTCCCCGTCGACGTCGGCGATCAGCAGGCGGATCGCGTTGGTGCCGCAGTCGATGGCGGCCACCCGGACGCTCATGACGCTTTACCCCGGCATCGCCATGAGTTCCGGACCGAGCTCGATGACCCGCTCATAGGTGCAGCAGCATTCTCGTGTTCCCCAGGGTGTTGGGTTTGACCCGTTCCAGGTCGAGGAATTCCGCCACGCCCTCGTCGTAGGAGCGCAGCAACTGCTCGTAGACCCCGTGCGGCACGGCGGCCCCGTCGATCTCGGTGAACCCGAACGACCCGAAGAACCGGGTCTCGAACGTGAGGCAGAACACCCGGCGTACGCCGAGCTCGCGCGCCTGGTCGAGCAGAGCCGACACGATCCGGTGGCCGATCTTCTGACCGCGACGGGACGGGTCGACCGCGACGGTACGGATCTCCGCGAGGTCCTCCCACATCACGTGCAGGGCGCCGCAGCCGATGACCCGGTCCGCCTCGTCGGCCGCCACCCAGAACTCCTGCACCTGCTCGTACAGGGTGACGGTGGCCTTGCTGAGCAGGCGCCGATCGGTCGTGTAGGTGTCGACGAGCGCCCGGATCGCCTTGATGTCCCCGGTCCGGGCGCGCCGGATGATCACTCGTCGCCGGCCGGGCGCACGCAGGGGCCGCCGGCCCAGTACGGCTCGATCGCGTCCCGCACCTCGTCGCCGAACGGGTTGACGCCGCGGCCCGCGGCCAGCGCGTGCCCGAGGTGGACATGCAGGCACTTGACCCGGTCCGGCATGCCGCCCGCCGAGACGTGGCTGATCTCCGGAACGTCCTCGATGGCGGTCCGCCGGTCCAGATAGTCCTGGTGCGCGGCCGCGTACCGCTTGGCGAGTTCGGGATCGGTGCTGAGACGCTCCTGCATGTCGCGCATCACACCGGCCGACTCCAGGCGGCTGCATGCGGCCGTGGCGTGCGGGCAGGTCAGGTAGAAGAGGGTGGGGAACGGTGTGCCGTCATCGAGGCGCGGCGAGGTCTCCACCACGTCGGGGTTGCCGCACGGGCAACGGTGCGCGACCGCCCGTGTGCCACGGGGACGACGGCCTAGCTGGGCCGCCACGATGTCGAGGTCGGCGGGTGTGGGTTCTTCCATCAGTCCGAAATCAGTCCTGGGGCTCTGCGTTGGCGGCTTGGACACTGCTCCACAGCGTGTCGTACCAGCGGTCGGGGGCGGCCGCCGGGGTCTGCTCAGCGGCGGTGCGGGCGGCGCGGTCCTTGTCGTCGACGACGAGCAGGGGCGTCTCACCCGGGCGCACGTAGAAGATCCGCTCCCGGGCCTGGATCCGCAGGTACTCCGGGTCGTTCCACTTCTCGAGGGTCTTGGCCGTCTCGGCGATCTCGGCGCGCTGCACGGCCTGCGCCCGCTCCATCTCGGCGATCTCGGCCTCTTGCTTCAAATACACCCGGACGGGGTACGTGTAGGCCAGCGCCAGCGCCACGACCAGCGCGATCAGGACGGTGGCCCGGCCGGTCAGCGCGCGCGGGCGTGGCGCCTCGGTGCGCTTCGCGGCTGCGCCGCCGGACCCCGAGGAGGTACGCCGTGCGGCGGGCACCCGGATCGGGCCGGTGTTCCTGGTCCGGGGCGGGGTGGGGCGGCCACCGGCTCGCCGGGCCGGACCCTGGCCGCTCGGTGTGCGGCGTTCCGCCATCTCACCCTCCCCGCTGACCGTCACGTGTTCGTGGCACCCACCCGGAAATCTATGTCTCCGAAGGCGGGTGCCACAAACCCGATGATCCGACGCCGGAGGGTCAGCCGACGCGGTAACGCGGGAACGCGCCCGCACCGGCGTACCGGGCGGCGCTCTCCAGCTGCTCCTCGATGCGCAGGAGCTGGTTGTACTTCGCGACCCGGTCGGACCGGGCCGGGGCGCCGGTCTTGATCTGGCCGGAGCCGACCGCGACGGCCAGGTCGGCGATGGTGACGTCCTCGGTCTCGCCGGACCGGTGCGACATCATCGTCTTGAAGCCGGCCCGGTGGGCCAGCTCCACGGCGTCCAGCGTCTCGGTGAGCGAGCCGATCTGGTTCACCTTGACCAGCAGGGCGTTGGCGGCGTTCTCGGCGATGCCGCGGGCCAGGCGCTGCGGGTTGGTGACGAACAGGTCGTCGCCGACGATCTGGATCTTGTCGCCGAGCTCGGCGGTGAGCGCGGTCCAGCCGGCCCAGTCCTCCTCGTCCAGCGGGTCCTCGATGGAGACGATCGGGAAGTCGGCGGCGAGCTTCGCGTAGTACGCGATCATCTCGTCGGTCGACTTCGGGGTGCCCTCGAAGACGTACGCGCCGTTCTTGTGGAACTCGGTGGCGGCGACGTCCATGGCCAGGACGATGTCGCTGCCCAGGGTGTAGCCGGCGGCCTGCACGGCCTCGGCGATCAGCTCCAGGGCCGCGACGTTCGCCGACAGGTTCGGCGCGAAGCCGCCCTCGTCGCCGAGGCCGGTGGAGAGGCCCTTCTTCTTCAGCACCGACTTGAGGGCGTGGTAGACCTCGGCGCCGCTGCGGACGGCCTCGCGGAAGGTCGGCGCGCCGATCGGCGCGATCATGAACTCCTGCACGTCGACGTTGGAGTCGGCGTGCGAGCCACCGTTCAGGATGTTCATCATCGGGACCGGCAGCAGTGACGCGTTCGGGCCACCGAGGTAGCGGAACAGCGGCAGCTCGGCCGAGGCGGCGGCGGCCTTGGCCACGGCGAGGGAGACGCCGAGGATGGCGTTGGCACCGAGCGAGGACTTGGTGTCCGTGCCGTCGATGTCGATCATCTTCTGGTCGATCAGGCGCTGGTCGGAGGCCTCGTAACCGACGAGCTCCTCGACGATCTGCTCCTCGATGTTGTTGACCGCCTTCTCGACACCCTTGCCGAGGTAGCGGCCCTTGTCACCGTCGCGCAGCTCGAGCGCCTCGAAGGCGCCGGTGGACGCACCGGACGGCACCGCGGCGCGGCCGACCGAGCCGTCGTCCAGGCCGACCTCGACCTCGACGGTGGGGTTGCCCCGGGAATCGAGGATCTCGCGGGCGACGATTGCTTCAATGGTGGCCATTGGTCGTGTCGCTCCCTAACGTTTGTACGAATACAGAGTTTCGGTCCGCGACCCTGCGGGCCGACCACACCGGAGAGCGTATCGAGTCGAGCAATGTCTTGTTCGCGGGGCCGGTCAACTCGTCGCCCGTTATGCCTCAAACCCGGGCCGGACCTGCCGAATCGGTGGGCACTATGACCAGTAGCCTGTTTCCCGCCGACGGGTCACACGTCGAGATGGACCTCGGGGGCCGCACCCTCCCGCAGGTCCGTGTGGTCCGGGTCACCGACGCCACCGTGACCCTGTCGCTCGCCCGCGCCGACGTCCCGCTGACGAGCGGCTCCCCGGTGACCATCCGCTGGCCGGCGGGCTCCCGTGGCCGGTACGCCCAGCACGGGACCGTGGTGAGGGTCGACGAGAACCGGATCGACGTCACCCTGCCCGGCGAACCGGAGATCGAACAGCAGCGGCTGTACGTACGCGGCGGCGGAGGCGAGGCCATCCTGCTGGTACGCGCCGACAAACCGCAGGTCACCGGCCGGGTGCACGACATCAGCGAGCAGTCGGTGCGGGCCCACTTCAGCGACGTCGACCTGCGGCCGGGCGACCAGATGCTGCTCCGCGTGCAGTTGGGCAGCGAGGTGGTCGAGTTCCCGGCCACCGCCCTGCGGGTGAGTTCGCTGCGGCAGCAGGTCCCGGTACGCGGTCCGGTCATGGTCGAGATGGTGGCGATCTTCGACCGGAACGAGCACCAGGCCAAGATCATTCGCCGGTACGTCTTCCGGCTCCAGACCATGGCCCGCCGCGAGGCCGCGGCCGCCGAGGCGATGGCGGACGAGATGATGGCCGAGATGATGGCCGAGGCCGCCAACCTCCGATGATTACGGGATATCGGACGGGAAATGCCGGTTCTTAAATGAGGTCTTCCGGCCCGTTAATTGTCCGTCCATTGGCCCTCGATTCATCGACGGCCGCCACGGGATACTCGATTGCGCGGGGTGGCACGGTACGTAAGGGTGGTCACGTGCCCGCCACCCCGCGCCGCATCCGCGCCGGCTCCGCGCTCGCCGGCTCCCTGCTCGTCATCGGCCTCCTCGGCACCTCCGGCTGCACCGGGATCGAACCGGCCGGCGCCGCCGGCGCCGCCGGGACCGACCTGGTCAGCGAGGTCGCCGACCGGCTGGCCGGCGCGGGCGGCCAGAGCTGGACCGCCACCTACCGGCTGGCCGGCGGTGAGACCGCCCGGATCACCCGCTCACAGCGGCCCGCCCGAATCGCCTATGCCTTTCCGTCCGGCAATCTGATCCGGACGCCGGACGCCCTCACCAACTGTGCAATTGCCGGCACGCAGACCGTCTGCACCGCCACCGACCCGCACGGCGCCCCCGACGAACTGCCTGCCACGGCCGGTCTGGTCACCCCGGACACGGTTCTCGCGCTGTTGAACGCGGCGGCGATCGACCCGGATCTGGCGGTCCAGACGCGGGAGACCACGATCGCCGAGCGGACCGCCTCCTGTCTGCGTCTGGGTGGCGTCGATCACGTGCCGGCACCGGACTTCGACGTCTGCGTGACGGTCGAGGGCGCCATCGCCGGTTTCACCGGAACGGTCGCCGGCACCCCGGTCGAGATGGTGCTGACCGATTACCAGGCGCGAGCCGGCGACCACGACTTCGCCATGCCGCCGGGCGCCCGGTTCGTCGACCGCCGCGCCGACTGACCGCCCCGGAAACCGACCGTCGAAAGGTCAGACACCGAGCAGTGCGCGCAGGTGGCGGGGCGGTGGGGAGCCGTGCGCCAGCATGGCGTCGTGCCACGCCTTCGGGGTGGCGCCGAACGGCCGGGCCGCCGCGATCGCCGCGACCTCGGTGTAGCCGACGAAGTAGGTGGACAGCTGCGTCGAGGTGAGCAGCGCCCGCCGCCACTTGCCGGCCGCCTCGCCCTCCTCCTGGAAGCCGCGCCCGGTCATCAGCTCCATGGCCTCGGACTCGGGCAGCCCCTCGCAGTGCGTGAGCTGGTCGATGATCGCGTTGAGGCTCATCCGCAACTGCATCTTGAGCTGCTGCAACCGGACCGGCAGGCCACCGAAGCCGAGGCCGGTCATCAGCTCCTCCGCATAGACCGCCCAGCCCTCGACGAACGGGCCGGACCAGCCGAGCGAGCGCACCCGGGTGGCCGCCCGGAACCGCCGCGAGTGGGCGATCTGCAGGAAGTGGCCGGGCATCGCCTCATGGACGGTGAGGTTGCGCAGCATCTCGTCGTTGTACTCCCGGTAGAAGCTGGCGATCCGCTCAGCGGGCCAGTCGGCCGGGGCCGGGGCGATGCAGTAGAAGGTGGGGACGTCGGCCGTCTCCAGTGGACCGGGCGGGTCGCAGTAGGCCACCGCGACGCCCCGGGCGAACTCCGGCATCTCCTCGATGACGCACGGGTCGTCCACCAGGGACACGATGTCGTGCGCCCGGACGAACTCGGTCGCCTCCCCCATCGTCACCTTGGCCAGCCCGACGATGGTGGTGTTGTCCGGGTGCCGCTCGGCGATCGAGCCGAGCGCCCGCCGGACCGTCTCGTCGGTGGCCGGGCCACCGGCCAGCTCGGCGGCGGCCTCCCGCAGCGCCTCGCCGACGCGGTCCAGATTCTCCCGGGCGCGGGAGAGCACCTCGGCGGCGGACAGCTCGGTGTCGAGGGTGTGCCAGAGCCGGGCCTCCCACAGGTGCCGGCCGAGCCGTGGGTCGCGGCCGGGATTACCGCTCTCCAGCCGGGCACGCAGCCAGCCGTCGAACTCGCCGAGCGCGGCCAGCGCGGCCTGGGCCACCGGCTCCACGGTCGAGCGCAGGCCCGGCTCCCTGGCCAGCAGGGTGGGGATCTCGGCGCGGATCAGCCCGGCCGTGCCGGCGAACTGGCCGACCGCGGTCTCGGCGTGGACGCGGGGCACGTCACGCAGCACGGCACGAGCCGTGGCCAGGGCGTCGGGAATCGCGCCGAGCCGGCCGGCCAGGCTGGTCAGGCGCTCGCCGAGCGGCGCGAACGGGCGGGCGATCAGCCCGTGCAGCAGCGGGCCGGGATTGTGGTCCAACGGGTTCCACTCGTGCTCGCGGATCTCGGCGAGTTCGAACAGCGCCCGCTCCACCCGGGCGGTCAGGATCGCGTGGTCGACCTGGTCCTCCGGATCGAGGCCGTCGGGGTCGACGCCGCTGAGCGCGTCACCGGCGTCACGCAGCATGGCGACCCGGCCGGACACACCGGCGCCGGAGTGGTCGGGCAGGCGGTCGTCGAAGCGGTGGTCGCCCGCGTAGGAGGCGGTGGCGGGGTCGCTCTCCAGCAGGGCGTCGACGATCCGCTCGGCGAGTGGTACGAACTCCGGCATGCCGTGAAACCTACTCGGAGGGGCCGGCATTTTCCGCCGCACGCACCGCCTCTGCGAAAGTCAGCGTGGCGGCCCGCAGTTCGGCCTCGGCGTCCAGACCCGCGGCCCGGGCCTCGGCGACCACCCGCAGCAGCAGGACACCGAGGTCCTCACCGGCCGGCAACGGCACCTCGAGGCCGGCCCGTTCGGCCCGGTGCATGATCTTCGCGGCCAGGGCGAGGGACGGCTGGCTCATGACGATCCCGTCCAGCACGGAGTCGCGCGTCTTCTCCTCGCGCTTGATCCGCTCCCAGTTGGCGGTGATCTCCTCGATGTCCTCGACCCGCTCCCCGGCGAAGACGTGCGGATTGCGCCGGATCATCTTCTCCACCAGGCCGGCGGCCACGTCGTCGATGCTCCACCGGTCGCTCTCGTCGCGATCCTCGGCGAGCCGGGCGTGCAGCACCACCTGGAGCAGCACGTCGCCGAGTTCCTCGCGGGCCGCGTCCGGGTCGTCGCCGACGATCGCGTCGTACGCCTCGTACGCCTCCTCCAGCAGGTAGGGGGCGAGCGTCCGGTGGGTCTGCGCCCGTTTCCACGGGTCACCGCCGGGTGAGGCCAGCCGGTCCATCACGGCGACGGCGTCCAGCAGCCGGGCTCCGGGCGGATCCCACGAGCCGTACATCAGCTCCAGTTCGGCGAGGCCCGGCTCGCGGGCCAGGCGCAGCCCGAGCTGCCGGGCGAAGTCCTGGTCGCCGTGCGGCCCGGCGAGCCAGACGGCGGCCGGCTGCCCGGCGATCGCGTCGAGCAGGCCCTGTGCGTCGGTCTCCAGGATCGTGACCGGCACACCGGTGACCCGCAGGGCCGTGGCCTGGTCACTGTCCGCGGCGGCGAAGACGGGGTACGCCCGGACGGCGTCCCACGCCTCCGCGGTCAGCAGCCCGGCCGGTAGCCGGGGTGAGGTGACCAGCAGGATGATCCGGGCGCTCAAGGGACGTCGGCCACCGGTACGGGCTGCTGCTCGATGCCCAGGTCGGTGCCGAGAAGCTGAAGCGGGTCGCTCTCGCCCTGGATCTCCAGCACGCTCACGTCGAGCGGCTGGTAGCGCGGGTTGACCCGGACGTTCAGCTCGTCGGCGGCGGCCTCGACCTGCTCACGGACCTTCGCGGAGGCGGCCACCACCTGCCGGTTCTGGTCGGACTGGAGGGACAGCCAGGTGGTGAAGTCCTGACCGGGCTCGACGCCGCCGTTGGCGCTCAGGCTGTTGTAGACCTCGAGCATGTCCGCGTCGGTCGGCGGGGTCTCCGACAGGAACGACTGGATCAGGAGGCTCTGCAGGTACAGGTTGTCGATGTAGAGCTTGGTGTACTCCGAGTCGGCGGGCAGCTTGCGCTGGGCGGCCTCCTCCGCGTACGGCACCTGGGCGGGCAGCGTGATCGAGCGCTCGGCGGCGACCCGCTTGTACAGCTCCCGGGCGACCAGCTCGTCCACGATGTCGGCCCGGCTGATCGACACCTGCGCCGGCGACGGGACGACCGCCGGCGAGGGGACCACCTCCTGCCCGGCGCTACGCCGGGCCTCCTCGTTCATGCGCTGCGCCTGGTTGGCCTCCTGGGCCTCGGCCTGGGCCTCGGCTTGGGCCTGGGCGACGAAGTCGGGGTACGACTCGTCCCAGATCCGCTGGACCTCCCGCTCGGACACCTGGCCGGCGTCGCCGAGATAGGCGGCCACGCTCGATTCCGAGTCGCAGGCGGACAGGCCGCCCACGGCGAGGGACGCGGCGACAACGGTGGAGGCGAGTCGGCGGGCACGCAGCATGGTCAACACTCTCTCACGCCGATTGTGATCTTCATCGCCCCGCCCCGTATCGACTTCATCGATTCCCCGCAACCGGCGCGGCGGCCGGGACGTCGCCGAGCACGTCCTTGAGCAACTGGGCGCACCACTCCAGCAGGGCCTGGTCGCGCAGCGGCTCGCCACCGACCCGGCGGGTGCTGGGCCGGGGAACGCTGACCTGGTCGGCGCCGGTCTTGTAGACGGCGTCCGGGTGGTAGCGCTTGAGCCGCAGCTGCTTCGAGTCCGGCAGGGCCAGCGGGGAGAAGCGGATGTGCTTGCCCTGCATGGACACGTCGGTGAGCCCGTACGCCCGGGCCAGCAGCCGGAACCGGGCGACCGCGATCAGGTTGGCGACCGGGGCCGGCGGTTCGCCGTACCGGTCGGTCATCTCGGCGACGACCTCGGTGAGCCGCGGCTCGTCGCGGGACTCGGCCAGCTTGCGGTACATCTCCAGGCGCAGGCGCTCGACCGAGATGTACTCGGTGGGCAGGTGCGCGTCCACCGGCAGGTCGATCTTGACCTCCGGCTCCTCCTCCGGGCGCTCGCCCTTGAACTGGGCGACCGCCTCGCCGACCATCCGCACGTACAGGTCGAAGCCGACGCCCTCGATGTGGCCGGACTGCTCACCGCCGAGCAGGTTGCCGGCGCCGCGGATCTCCAGGTCCTTCATCGCCACGTACATGCCGGCGCCGAGCTCGGTGTGCTGGGCGATGGTGGCCAGCCGCTCGTGGGCGTGCTCGGTGAGCGGCTTCTCCCGGGGGTAGAGGAAGTAGGCGTACGCCCGTTCCCGGCCCCGGCCGACCCGGCCGCGGATCTGGTGCAGCTGGGCCAGGCCGAGCAGGTCGGCGCGTTCCAGGATGAGGGTGTTGGCGTTCGGGATGTCGATGCCGGACTCGACGATCGTGGTGCAGACCAGGACGTCGAACTCCTTCTCCCAGAACCCGACCATGACCTTCTCGAGCTGTTCCTCGCTCATCTGGCCGTGCGCCACCGCGACTCGGGCCTCGGGCACCAGCTCGCGCAGCTTGCGGGCCGCCCGGTCGATCGACTCGACCCGGTTGTGCAGGTAGAAGACCTGGCCGTCGCGGAGCAGCTCACGATGGACGGCGGCGGCGACCTGCTTCTCGTCGTAGGCGCCGACGTAGGTGAGGACCGGGTGGCGTTCCTCCGGCGGGGTGGCGATGGTGGACATCTCCCGGATGCCGGTGATCGCCATCTCCAGGGTCCGCGGGATCGGGGTGGCCGACATGGTGAGTACGTCCACCGACGCGCGCAGGGCCTTGAGCTGCTCCTTGTGCTCGACGCCGAAACGCTGCTCCTCGTCCACGATGATCAGGCCGAGGTTCTTGAACCGGGTGGACTTGGCGATCAGCCGGTGGGTGCCGATGATGATGTCGGCGGTGCCGTCGGCGGCCTCCTCCAGGGTCAGCGCGGCCTCTTTCGGCGTCTGGAAGCGGGACAGCTGCTTGATCTTCACCGGGAACTGGCTCATCCGCTCGGTGAACGTGTTGTAGTGCTGCTGGGCGAGCAGGGTCGTCGGCACGAGCACGGCCACCTGCTTGCCGTCCTGCACCGCCTTGAACGCCGCCCGTACCGCGATCTCGGTCTTGCCGTAACCGACGTCGCCGCAGATCAGCCGGTCCATCGGGACCTGCAACTCCATGTCCTGCTTGACCTCGACGATGGCGGCCATCTGGTCGGGCGTCTCGGTGTACGGGAACGCGTCCTCCAGCTCGCGCTGCCACGGGGTGTCCGGCCCGAAGGCGTGGCCCTGCGAGGCCTGGCGTGCCGCGTACAGCTGGATGAGCTGGGCGGCGATCTCCTTGACCGCCTTCTTGGCCCGGGCCTTGCTCTTCTGCCAGTCGGTGCCGCCCATCTTGTGCAGGCTGGGCTGCTCCCCGCCGACGTATCGGGAGAGCTGGTCGAGCTGGTCGGTGGGCACGTAGAGACGGTCGCCGGGCTGGCCGCGCTTGGACGCCGCGTACTCGATGACCAGGTACTCCCGGTCGGCGCCGTTGACGGTCCGCTGCACCAGCTCGATGTAGCGGCCGATGCCGTGCTGCTCGTGCACCACGAAGTCGCCGGTCTTGAGCTCCAGCGGGTCGATGGTGTTGCGCCGCCGGGCCGGCATCTTGCGCATGTCCTTGGTGGACGCGCCGCGGCCGCCGGAGATGTCGTTGCCGGTGATCACCGCGAGCCGGGACGCCTCGTCGACGAAGCCGTGGTTCAGGCCGCCGCAGGTGATCAGCAGCTGCCCGTCGGCGATGGGCGCGTCGATCGAGTCGACCGGGGTGACGCCGAGACCGGCGTCGCGCAGCAGCTCGGCGGCCCGCTGAGCGGTGCCCTTGCCCTCGAAGACCAGCGCGATGGCCCAGCCCCGAGCGGCCCAGCCGGACAGGTCGGAGGCGAGCCGGGCGGTGTCGCCGTGGTAGAGCGGGACCGGCTGGGCGGCCAGCGCGACGGCGTCACCGAGATCCGGGCTCACCTCGACCGGGGTGGCGTCCTCCCAGGGAAGCGGCTCTTCCCCGGTGGACGGGGCCGCCAGGCCGAACGGCGAGACGGTCCACCACGGCTGCTTGAGAACGGCCGCGTGCGCGCGTACGTCCGCGAGGCTCTTGAAAGCGACGGCGCCGACGTCGATCGGTGCCTGGCCGCCGACGGCGGCCGCCGCCCAGGACGCTTCGAGAAATTCATCAGAGGTACGGGTGAGGTCGTGCGCCCGGGTGCGGATCCGCTCGGGGTCGCACAGCAGCACGTGCGTGCCGGCCGGCATGCAGTCGATCAGCAGCTCCATGTTGTCGGTGCCACGCAGCAGCGCCGGCGCCAGCGACTCCATGCCCTCGACCGGGATGCCCTCGGCCAGTTTGTCGAGGATCTCGGCCAGCTCCGGATGCTGACCGGACAGCTCCCGGGCGCGCTCCCGCACGGCCGGGGTCAGCAGCAGCTCCCGGCAGGGCGGCGCCCACAGTCGCGGCACCTGGTCGATGGTGCGCTGGTCGGCGACCGCGAAGGTGCGGATCTCCTCCACCTCGTCGCCCCAGAACTCGACCCGGGACGGGTGCTCGTCGGTGGGCGGGAAGACGTCCAGGATGCCGCCACGGACCGCGAACTCGCCGCGCTTGGTGACCAGGTCGACCCGCGCGTACGCCATGCCGGACAGCCGCCGCGCGACCTCCTCCAGCTCCGCCGCGCCGCCGCCGGTCAGCTCCACCGGCTCGAGGTCGCCGAGGCCCTTGAGCTGTGGCTGGAGCACCGACCGGACCGGGGCCACGACGACCCGCAGCGGCGCGTCGCCGGGGTGGGCGAGCCGCCGCAGCACGGCGAGCCGGCGGCCGACCGTGTCGGAGCGCGGCGACAGGCGCTCGTGCGGCAGCGTCTCCCAGGACGGGTAGACGGCGATCAGGGCCGGGTCGATCAGGCAGCCCAGGGCGTCGGCCAGGTCGTCGGCCTCGCGCGAGGTGGCGGTCACCGCGAGGACCGGCCGCTGCGCGCCGCCGACGTCGGCCGCGCCCGCCACTGCTGCCACCACGAACGGCCGGAGCGAGACCGGCGCGGTCAGGTCCAGTGAGTCGGAGTCGACGAAGCCCTTGGCCGCCAGGTCACGCGCGCGGGCCAGACCGCGGTCGCGCATGGCGGCGGGAATCAGACCGGAGAGTTGCATGAAAGAAGACCCCCTGAGGGCACGACGAACGACCCCGGTCCGGAAAGCGCGGGCGGGGGTGCGTCCCTCAGCTTAGTCCGACCCGCGTCACCGGGGTCTCGCCCGCAGGTCAGTGGTACCCACCTGCGCACGATCCCGCACCGGGTCATGAGACTCTTGACTCAATTCACCCCCGGACCGGGGTACGCCGATAACATCGGCGAAGTCGGGACAGCGCCGTCCTGGAGCCATCCGAGCGAAGGAGCGCCCCGATGACAGAGCAGCCTGCCCAACTCGACTTAGAGGGATCCGACGCCGCGCTGCGTGCCGACATCCGCCGGATCGGCACGCTGCTCGGCCAGACGCTGGCCCGCCAGGAAGGGCGGCCCCTGCTGGATCTGGTCGAGGAGATCCGCGCCCTGGTGCGGCAGGACGCCCGCGCCGCCGCCGACCGACTCTCGGCCATGGACATCACCACCGGCACGAAGCTGGCCCGGGCCTTCTCCACCTACTTCCACCTGGCGAACGTCACCGAGCAGGTGCACCGCTCGCGGGACCTGCGCCGCCGCCGCGCGCAGAACGGCGGCTGGCTGGACCAGGCCGCCAAGCGGATCGCCGAGAAGGGCGTCCCGGCCGACGAGATCGCCGCCGCGGCCCGCCGCCTCGCCATCCGCCCGGTCTTCACGGCCCACCCCACCGAGGCGTCCCGCCGGTCGATCCTGTCGAAGCTGCGCCAGGTCGCCGACTCGCTGGACGCCGAGTCGGCCGCCGCCGCGCTGTTCGGCGACACCGACACCACCACCTCCACCAAGCGTTTCGCCGAGCTGATCGACCTGCTCTGGCAGACCGACGAACTGCGCCTGGACCGGCCGGACCCGACCGACGAGGCGCGCAACGCCGTCTACTACCTCAAGGACCTGTACGCGGACGCCGCCCCGCAGGTGCTCGACGACCTGGCCGACACGCTGCGCCGCCTCGGTGTGGAGACCGCGCCCACCTCGCGGCCGCTCACCTTCGGCTCGTGGATCGGCGGCGACCGGGACGGCAACCCGTTCGTCACGCCGGCGGTCACCCGGGACGTGCTGCTCATCCAGCACGAGCACGGCATCCAGGCCACCGAGAAGGCGATGGACAAGCTGATCGACGAGCTGTCCGTCTCCCGGCGGCTGCGCGGCGTCTCCCTCGACCTGTCCGCCAGCCTGGCCCAGGACCTGGACAACCTGCCCGAGGTGGCACAGCGTTTCCGCCGGGTCAACGCCGAGGAGCCGTACCGTCTCAAGGTCCGGGCGATCAAGGCGAAGCTGGCCAACACCCGCGCCCGCCTGATCAACGGCACCCCGCACGTGGCCGGCCGCGACTACCTGGGCAGCGCCGAGTTGATCTCCGACCTGGAGCTGATGCGTGCCTCGCTGGCCCGCAACTCCGGGCAACTGCCGGCCGTCGGCGTGGTCGCCACCGCGATCCGCAAGGCGTCCGCGTTCGGCCTGAATCTGGCTGTCCTCGACGTCCGCGAGCACGCCGAGAAGCACCACGAGGTGCTCCAGCAGATGTACGCCCAGGTCGGCGAGGTCGACGACTACGCCGCTCTGGACCGGGCCCAGCGCACCAAGCTGCTCGCCACCGAGCTGACCGGGCGGCGGCCGCTCTCCAGCGCCGACACCCCGCTCACCGACTCGGCGCGCAAGACCTTCGACGTGTTCCACACGATCCGGGAATCGCAGGCGCGGTTCGGTGACGAGGTCGTCGAGTCGTACATCATCTCGATGACCCTCGGCGTCGACGACGTGCTGGCCGCTGCCCTGCTGGCCCGCGAGGCCGGTCTCGTCGACATCCACACCGGGCGGGCCCAGGTCGGCATCGTGCCGCTCCTGGAGACCCCGGCCGAACTGGACGCCGGCGGTGACCTGCTGGACGAGATGCTCTCCACCGCGGCGTACCGGGAGATCGTCCGCGCCCGCGGCGACATCCAGGAGGTCATGCTCGGGTACTCGGACTCCAACAAGGAGGCCGGTATCACCACCAGCCAGTGGCGGATCCACAAGGCGCAGCGGTCGCTGCGTGACGTGGCGGCCCGGCACGGTGTGCGGCTGCGCCTCTTCCACGGCCGCGGTGGCACCGTCGGCCGGGGTGGCGGCCCCACCCACGAGGCGATCCTGGCCCAGCCGTACGGCACCCTGGACGGCGCGATCAAGGTGACCGAGCAGGGCGAGGTCATCTCCGACAAGTACATGATCCCGGCGCTGGCCCGGGAGAACCTGGAGCTGACCGTCGCGGCCGTGCTCCAGGCCACCCTGCTGCACACCACGCTCTCGGTCGACCCGGAGCGCCTCGTCGTGTGGGACTCGGTCATGGACACCGCCTCGGACGCGGCGTTCATCCGGTACCGCTCGCTCGTCGAGGACCCGGACCTGGCCGCCTACTTCTGGGCCGCCACCCCGACCGAGCTGCTCGGCGCGCTGAACATCGGCTCCCGCCCGGCCAAGCGCCCCAACGCGGACGCCGGCCTGAGCGGCTTGCGGGCCATCCCGTGGGTGTTCGGCTGGACCCAGACCCGGCAGATCGTCCCCGGCTGGTTCGGTGTCGGCACCGGCCTGGCCGCGGTCCGCGCCGCCGGCCTCGGCGCCGAACTCGACGCCATGCACGAGCACTGGCAGTTCTTCCGTACGTTCCTGTCGAACGTCGAGATGATGCTGGCCAAGACCGACCTGTCGATCGCCCGCCGCTACGTGGAGACCCTGGTCCCCGAGGAGCTGCGCCCGATCTTCACGAAGATCGAGCAGGAGTACGCCCTGACCGTCCAGGAGGTCCTGGCGATCACCGGCGGCACCGAGCTCCTCTCCTCCCAGCCGGAGCTCTCCCGCACCCTGAGCGTCCGCGACACGTACCTGGAGCCGCTGCACCACCTCCAGGTCGCCCTGCTCCGCCAGTACCGCGACCTGGGCGACACGGGCCGCCAGATGCCGACCGCCCCGGGCGCCCGCCGCGGCCCGTCCGACTCGACGGCCCTGGAACGCGCCCTGCTCACCACGGTCAACGGCATCGCCGCCGGCATGCGCAACACCGGCTGATCATCCACTCAAGAACGACGAGCCCGCCCCATCAGGGGCGGGCTCGTCGTCCTTCGATCGAGCGATTACCCAAGGTTTACCGATAGCTATACTTTCGCGTATGGCCACGACGGAGTGGGACATCTATCTCGTCGACGAGGTACGCAACTGGATCGAAGGACTCGACGATGCCACCCACAGACGGGTTACTCAGGCACTCGATCTTCTCGCCGAACACGGCCCCGGGCTCGGCCGTCCGGTCGTGGACACGATTCACGGTTCCTCGATAGCCAATCTGAAAGAATTGCGTCCCGGCACAGTGCGGATCCTGTTCGCCTTCGATCCATGGCGATCAAGCATCCTGCTGGTGGCGGGAGACAAGTCCGGCCGCTGGAACGACTGGTACCACGAAGCCATTCCCCTGGCAGAGCAGCGCTACGAGAAATACCTCAAGGACCGCGCCGACGAGGAAGGAGACCGAGATGAGTAACTATGCCCGATGGGCCGACATCCGGGACGAGCACGTCGAACGCGCGGGCGGCGAGGAGGTCGTCGCCGACGGCAAACACGAGATGCTCGCGACCGTCATCGGTCATCGGCTAGCCGAGGTACGCCGAGCCCGAGGACTGACGCAGCAACAGGTCGCAGAGCGGATGGGCGTGACCAAGGGCCGGGTGTCCCAGATCGAACAGGGAAAAATCTCGGGCCAGGACGTGCTGGCGCGTTACGCAGCCGCGCTCGGCGGACGTCTCCACCAGGCCATCTACTTCGACGACGGCAACATCGCCGCCATCGCTTGACAGGCACTTTCTCCAGCCTCGACACACCGGGATCACCGCGCCGAACCGGCCTCACCGGTCACCTCTCGCGGCGGCTGCGTCGCGTTCTGCGCCGGTGAGCCAGGTGCGGTACCAGTCGGTGAAGGTCATGCGGGTGCCGTCCGGGTTCTGTTCGGGCTGGAAGCCCTCGCCGTCCGCGCAGTAGTCGGTCCACATCTCGCCGCGAGACGGGCCACTCACCACCAGGGCCGCCCACAGGGCGCAGCCGTGATGGCACAGATACAGCAGCCCGTCCGAGTGGGCGGCGTCCTCCGGGATCTCCTCCGGGATCTCGCCCCACAGGTCTTCGGTCCCGCTGATCGCCGACCGCTCGCGCAGGTAGTCGTGGGGTGTGAATCCGCGAATATGGGCGAACGGGCGAATCAGGGTGTGGACGCTGGTCGGCGAGTCCGCCCAGGTCCAGCGGCCGTCCACCCGGCGGGCCGGGAAGAGTCCGAACGACGGGCCGGCGCCGCCGCGGCCGGCCTCCAGCAGGAAGGTCCGGTAACCCGCGGGCAGTTCGACACCGATCTGGGTCTCCAGCTCGGCCAGCTCACCGGCGGTCAGTGAGGGCTCCAGCTCCCACCCATGCGAGGCGCCGGGACGGGCGGCCAGGGCCGCGAGGCGGGGCCGGATGTCCGACCAGTCGATTCCGGTCACGGCTCGCACGGTAGCGGGCCGGTACGACGAGAACGGCCCGCGATGCCGTGGGGGCATCGCGGGCCGGGCAGTGCCGTACCGGTCAGCTGGTCTCGCCGGCCAGGCTGAAGGAGCCGAGGCGGTTGATGGCGAAGGCGGTGCCGGCGACGGTGAAGATCGCGCTCATCACGATGGCCGTGGTGAGGCTGACCGGGGTCTCCATCATGCCGTTCGGGGCGATCTTGTCGGTGATGGCGATGACGTACTGGCCGATGGCCAGGTTCTTGGTGCCGCTCACGAAGTTTCCGAGCAGGCCCTCCCAGACCAGGATGTAGACCAGGCCGACCAGCACCGGACGGCGGCTGACCAGGCTGAACAGCAGGAACAGGGCGGAGTAGGCGAAGGCGCCGACGGTCGCGGCGACGGCCAGGGCGCCGCCGAGTTTCGCCGAGCCGGCCAGGACGCCGGTGAGGAACAGGGGTACGGCCGAGACCACCGTGGTGACCGAGGCGGCCACGGCGTACTTCGCGAGGATGATGTCGCGGCGGGCCAGCGGCTTGGTGAGGATGTGCACGATCGTGCCGTCGTCGACCTCGGAGCCGAGGACTCCGGTGCCGACGATCAAGGCGACGACCGGCAGCACCACGGCGAGACCCAGGGCGACGATCACCGCCTGGCCCCACATGTCGGGCGACACGTCGTACATCCGGCAGAGCAGTGCCAGACCGACCAGCAGGATCGGCAGCGGCAGGAGCAGCAGCGCCCGGCGGCGGCCGAACAGGCCGCGCGCGGTGATGAAAGCGACCGTGGACATCAGCCCTCCAGCAGGTAGGAGAAGACGCTCTCCAGGGACTCGTCGGACGGCACCAGCTGGTGCAGGCGGATCCCCTGGTCGAGTGCGATGCGGGGCAGCACGCGGGTGAAGCTGCCGTAGTCGGAGGCGCGAACGGTCAGGCCGGTGGCCTCGATCTCGATGCCGGCGACCGACTTCTCGGCCATCAGCGCGACGGCCAGCCGGCGGTCGTCGGAGCTGCGCACGGCGAAGACGTGCGGCCGGTTGGTCATCAGCCGGCGGATCTTGCGGTAGTCGCCGGAGGCGGCGAGCCGGCCCGCCACGATGACCTGGACCAGGCCGGCGACCTGCTCGACCTCCTCCAGGATGTGCGAGCTGAACAGGATGGTGTGGCCGCGGTCGCCGAGCGAGTGCAGCAGCTCCATCATGTGCATCCGCTGGCGCGGGTCCATGCCGTTGAACGGCTCGTCCAGCAGCAGCACGCGGGGCTCGTGGACCAGCGCGGCGGCGACCCGGGTGCGCTGGCGCATGCCCTTGGAGAACGTCTCGATGCGGCGTTCGGCGGCGCCGGTCATCTCGACCAGTTCCAGGGCCCGCTGGGCGGCGCCCTCCGGGTCCTTGAGTTTCTGCATCCGGGCGCAGGCGGTCACGAACTGGCGGGCGGTCAGGAAGCCGTGCACCGCCTCGCGCTCGGTGACCAGGCCCAGGTCGCGGTAGACGGCCGGGTTGCGCCAGGTGGGCTTGCCGTCGATGGTCACCATGCCCCGGGAGGGGGCGAGGAAGCCGGCCATCATGTGCAGCACGGTGGTCTTGCCGGCGCCGTTGGGCCCGAGCAGGCCGGTGACGCCGGGGTTGAGCGACATGGTGATGTCGTTGACCGCCACCACGTTGCCGTACCAGCGGGAGACGTTGACCAGGTCGACCACGCCGATGGTGGCGGCGGGCGTCTCGGCCGGGAGGGTCTGGGCGGTCACAGCGAGGCCACCTTCCGGTAGCGGGCCAGCAGGAGCAGGAGGCAGGAGGCGATCAGGCAGACCGCCTCGATGGCGTAGACCGGGCCGAACCGGCCCAGGTCGAGTCCGGTGCCCTCGGCGCCGCTGATCCACTGGTTGATGCCGGCGATGAGGGTCATCGGGCTGGCCAGTCCGGCCAGGCTGTTGGCGGTGGTGGAGGGCAGGGAGGCGAGGACGCCGACGATCGGGGCGGTCATCAGGAAGACCGCGACGATACCGCCGGCCGCGAACGCCTGCTTGCCGGTGAAGGAGGCGATCAGCAGGCCGATGCCGGCGAACATCACCGCCCAGAGCAGGCTGTAGCCCCAGCCCGGCACCAGGTCGAGGATCTCGTTCCACACACCCTTGAAGCCGGTCTTGGTGGTGAAGGCGGCGCCGAGGAACATGATGAACTGCGGTACGCCGAGCAGCAGCCAGATGGCGCTGACCAGGGCGGCGTACTTCGCGGCCACGTAGTCGGCGGCGCGCAGCGGCCGGCTGAAGTAGAGCGGCAGGGTGCCGGACCGCAGATCGCGGGAGACCAGCTGCGGCGCCACGATCGCCACGAAGAAGATGATCAGGAAGCTCATCTGGTCGGCGAACTGGGTGTAGGTGAAGATCACCTCGCCGATGGTGGAGCGGACCGCGGCCACGATCACCGCGACCAGCAGCATGATGCCGAAGACCAGCCAGGGGAAGATCTTCGCCTTGGCGGAGCGGCCCAGCCCGTACGCCGCGCGCAGCCCGTGCACGTAGAGCGCCTGCTGCATGGCGAAGCGGCCCAGACGGGGTCCGTCGTACCGCTGGTATCCGATGTCATGGATGACGCCGGCCTCAGACATCGGCGGTCTCCTTCGTGGTGAAGAGCTCGGCGACACGGTGCCGGCGCTGGTCGAGGCGGTGCAGGTTGAGGTCGAGGTCGGTGACGGCCCGCAGGATCCGGTCGTACGCGGTCTCCGAGTCCATCGGCACGAGGAGCGTCCGGCCCTCCCGGCTGACCTCCATGCCCATCCCGGCGAGCGCGGCGGCGAGCTCGTCGATACCGTCGGCGACCTCGACCGCGAGCACGTCCGAGGCCGCGGTCATCGACGAGATCCGGTCGGCGCGCAGCAGGCGGCCGCCCTCGATGGCGATGAGCGAGTCGCAGATCCGCTCGACCTCGCCGAGCAGGTGGGAGCAGACCACCACGGAGATCCCGAACTCGGTGCCGATGCGCTGGACCAGGGCGAGCATGGCGTCGCGGCCGGCCGGGTCGAGGCCGTTGGTGGGTTCGTCGAGCAGCAGCAGGTCGGGGTCGTGCACGAGCGCCTGGGCCAGCTTGACCCGCTGCTTCATGCCGGTGGAGTACCCGCCGATCTGCCGGTAACGCTCCTCGTACAGGCCGACGTGCCGCAGCGCCTCGGAGGCGCGCTCCCGGGCGGCGGTCTTCGGCAGCCCGCTCATCCGGCCGAGGTGGGTGACGAACTCGGCGGCCGACACGTCGGGCGGCAGGCAGTCGTTCTCCGGCATGTAACCGACACGGGCGCGGACCTGATCGGTCTGCGTGACGGGGTCGAGGTCGAAGACCCGGACGGTGCCGCCGCTCGGCGGCACCAGTCCCAACATGATTTTGATGAAGGTGCTCTTGCCGGCGCCGTTGGCGCCGACGAGCCCGATGACGCCGGCATCGACCGCGACGGTGAGGTCCGCGAGGGCGGTCACCCCGCCGCCGTACGTCTTGGTCAGCCCGTCCGTAACGATGATGGTCACGGGGTCAGCCTATGAAGGCGGCGCACCTCGATGGATCGGGATAACCCCTGAGCCCTTCTCAGGGTCTCTCAGCCGGTTCTCAGTTTACCGACACCTGGAACACCGGGAGCCTGCCGAGACGACGGTACTCGCGCAGCGCGGCCGGGGTGCTGTCCACCGACGAGTCCTGGCCCTTGTGGTTGGCCGGGGTCTCGAAGTGCACCATCGCCTTGATGCCGGGGAAGCGGCCGATCTGCTGTCCCACCTCGCGATAGAACTCGGCCATGTGGCCCGGGTTGCGCTCGGAGAACCAGACGCCCCATTCGGCCACCATCAGCGGCTTGTCCGGGTGGCGCCCGCGGACCCAGTTGTAGAAGCCGGGCCAGCCGGGTTTGCTCGCCGAACGGCGGTTGAGCAGCTCGGCGAAGTCGCCGTGGCCGTAGCCGGGGTCGCTGTAGGAGTAGGTGTCGAAGCCGATCCAGTCGACCACGTCGTCGCCCGGGTACATGTGCTGGAACCAGCTCTTGGTGGTGTGCGGGACGTAGGCCATGTGCACCAGAACGGTCACCACGTTGGTGGCGCCCTTGGCCCGCAGCCGCTTCACCACGTGCCGGAACATCGCCGCGTAGTCACGGGCCGTGTAGCCGGAGCCGGCCCGCTCGCGTACCTGGTCCTCGGCCTCGTGGTGGATCGCGAAGAAGAACCGCTCCCGGAAGTTCTCCCGCAGGTGTACGGCGAGGCGGTCCAGGAAGTCGTCGGTACGCCGGTCGCCGCGCGCGATCCGTGCCCAGGTGGTGGTCTCCGGCTTCCAGTTGAGCAGCAGGATCCGTTTGCCCCCCGGCTCGCGGGCGATCCGGATCTCCTGCTCGGTCGGGAACAGCTGACGGGTGCCCTTGTGGTACCCGTGGAAGATCGCCTGATGCCGCCCGGTCTTGCGCTCGAACTCGTCGAGCGCCCACAGGCCCTGTGCCTCGGTGTGTGCCCCCGGAGCCACGCCCCACAGGATCCCGCAGGTCGGCACCAGCCTGTTCCCGGTGCGGCACTCCCGCACCGACTCGGAACGGTGCCCGGCCGGCACGATCGCGGGCTGCCGCCGGGCGGTGTCCGGCCCCGGCACGGGCTCCGGTACGAGGCGGGCCGGCGGCGCGGGCGGATCCGGCAGGGTCGTGCGCGGCGCGGTGACAGCCGGGTCCACGAAGACCGGGGGCCGGTACGGCGGGATGCCGAGCCGGTCGGTGCCGCCCGTCCACGCCCAGGAGAGCGTCGCGGTCACGGACATCGCGAAGACCGTGGTCAGGGCGGCGAGGTGCAGTAGTCGGGATCGGGTCTGTCTCACAAAGTGCGAGTATCAGATGATCAAGCATGTTTGTCCAGTAACAAGCTGTTTTGTACTGAGATTGCTTTATGTGGCTTTCGTACCGACTGAGGGAAGACCGAGATCCCGACTCGACCGGTTGGATCGAGGCTGCGAAACTGTCCCCCAAATACCTGCAGGGGGATTCGAAGTGAATGGTTCGGTACTGCCCGAGGACGTGCTCCGGGACGCTCCCTCCTTCACCCCGCGCCCCTACGAGCTGGCGGACCTCGAGCTGCTGCTCTCCGGCGCCTACGCGCCGCTGACCGGTTTCCTCGGCCGCGCCGACCTGGCCTCGCTGGCCCGCCGCGGCCGGCTGGCCGACGGCGTGTCCTGGCCGGTGCCGGTGACCTGCGAGATCCCCGGCGAGGTGGCGTCCGCGCTGGACCCGGCCGACCCGGCCCGGCGGACCCTGGTGCTGACCGACCCCGAAGGCGCCCCGGTCGCCGCCATCGAGGTGACCGACATGTGGCGGACCGGGGAGAACCGGTTCGGCATCGGTGGCCCGGTACGCCGGATGGGTGACGGCGGCCACGGCCCGTTCCAGCGTCTGCGGCGCCTGCCGGAGGAGGTCCGGGCGCTGCTCCCACCGGGCCGGGTGCTCGGGGTGATCGCCGACCGGCCGCTGCACCGGCCGCAGCTCGCCCAGATCGCGCACGCCGCCCGTACCCTCGCGGCCCACCTGCTGATCCTCATCCCGGTGAGCGGGCCCGGCCCGGACGGCCTGCCGCCGGAGGCGCTGGTCCGCTCGATCTTCGCGGCCCGCGACCGGATGCCCCCGGCCACCGTGGTGGCGGTTCCGCTGCTCACCCGCGGCGACGAGATGCGCGACGCGCTGCTGCGCGCGCGGGTGGCCCGGGCGTACGGCGTGACGCACGTCCTGTCCACCGGTGACTCGCTGTCCGGCGCGGGCCTGCGGGTGCTGCTGCCGCGTGAGCTGGCCTACGACAACCGGGACGGCCAGTGGCGCTGGCGCGACGACATCCCGCCACGCAACCGTCGCCTGGCGATGTCCCCGGCCGAGATCGACGACCTGCTGGACCGTGGTTTCCCGCTGCCCGAGTGGCACACCCCGCCGGCCGTCGCCAAGGAGCTGTCCCGGGTGCGGCCGCCGCGCCGGCAGCGCGGTCTGGTGGTCTTCTTCACCGGCCTGTCCGGTTCCGGCAAGTCGACAATCGCCCGGAACCTGGCCGACGCGCTCCGGGAGACCGGCGACCGTACCGTGACGCTGCTCGACGGTGACGTGGTCCGCCGTGAGCTGACCGCCGGGCTGGGCTTCAGCAAGGCCGACCGGGACCGCAACGTCCGCCGGATCGGCTGGGTCGCCGCCGAGGTGGGCCGGCACCGGGGCATGGCGGTGGCCTGCCCGATCGCACCCTACGAGGCGGCCCGGGCGGCGGCCCGGCAGATGGCGGTGGAGGCCGGTGCCGGGTTCATCCTGGTGCACGTGGCCACGCCGCTGGAGGTGTGCGAGAGCCGGGACCGCAAGGGCCTGTACGCGCGGGCCCGCGCCGGTCAACTGCGCGGGATGACCGGGATCGACGACCCGTACGAGGAGCCGGCCGACGCCGAGTTGACCGTGGACACCACCACGATGACCGTTCCGGAGGCGGTCGAGATGGTCCTCGGTTACCTGGTCGAGAGCGGTTGGGTGGAGCCGAAACTCTCGTAGCCATCACTCGCGGCGGGAGTGTGGCGTTGTCACTCTGGGGCGAAACGCCCAAAGCTGACACGCACACTCCTCTCCCGGAAGGGCCGCCGAAGACTGATGGAACCGTCTCGCCCCTCGTCCGATCTGTCGCACTACCTGGGTGCCCTCCGCCGCCACTGGTGGATCGCCCTGGTGGCCACGGGTGCCGGCCTGGGCGGCGGCGCGGTCCTGACGCAGGCCATGCCGAAGGTCTACGAGTCGTCGGCCTCGGTACTGGTGGAGCCGGTCGGGCAGGACACCAACGCGCAAGGCGGCCGGACCAAGGGCGCGGTCAACCTGGACACCGAGGCGCAGCTGGTCGGCTCCGGTGCGGTCGCGGTCAAGGCGGCCACCCTGCTGCGCAGCGACGAGTCGCCGGTCGAGCTGGCCAAGTCGGTGTCGGTGCAGGTGCCCGCGAACACCACGGTGCTGGTGATCACCTTCCGGTCGGACGATCCGCGGAAGGCGCAGGCCGGGTCGCACGCGTTCGCCGAGGCGTACCTGCGCAACCGGGAGGAGAGCGCCCGGGCCCAGCTGGACCGGCAGATCAAGTCGCTCAACCTCAAGGTGCGGCAGCTCACCACGGTGCTGGCCGGGATCAACGCGAAACTGGCGATCGCGCCGAAGGACAGCCCGATCGCCGGCAACCTGCAGAGCCTGCGGAACAACTCGCAGAACCAGCTGAACTCGCTGACCGGGCGGCTCAACGAGCTGACCACCACCATGGTCGGCGGCGGCAGCATCATCAGCGACTCCCGCCTGCCGGACACCCCCAGCAGCCCGAACACGCTGCTCAACGTGGGTACCGGCGGCATGCTCGGGCTGCTGCTCGGACTGTCCCTGGCGTACCTGCGGGAGCGGTTCGACCGGCGGTTGGTCACCCCGAACGACGTACGGGACCGGGGCCGGGTGCCGGTGCTGGCCGCGCTGGACGAGCGCAGCACGCCGCACTTCGACGACGTCCTCCAGCCGTACGGGCCGGGCGGGCGGGTCTTCAACCGGCTGCGCAACGAGGTGCTGGCCAGCCTGGGCGAACGCGACCAGATCATCGTGGTGACCGGGACCAGCCGGGGTTCGGCCAGCACCCTGGTCGCCGCGAACCTGGCGGCGGCGCTCGCGCGTACCGGAAGTGAAGTCGTTCTGATCGGCGCGCACCTGCCGGACAGCGTGATCGATGCCGCGCCGCTGGCGCGGATGTTCGGGGTGTCGGCCATGCCCGGCCTCTCCGACCTGCTCGCCGGGCGGGTCGGCCTGCCCCGCGCCCTGCAACGGACCCCGCGGATCCCGTCGCTGCGGGTGATCACCACGGGTGGCACGGCCACCGCGGCCGGCCTGATGCAGTCGCAACGGCTCCGGGACACCCTCCAGGCGCTGCGCAAACAGAGCGGGTACGTGGTCATCGAGGCCCCGTCGACCAGCAGCAGCGCCGACGCGCAGAGCCTGGCGAGCCTGGCCGACGCGGCGATCCTGGCGGTGGAGCTGCACCGGTCCCAGCGCCCGGCCCTGCTCGACGCCACCGACCAGCTCCAGCGGGTGGGCACCCGGCTGCTCGGCGCCGTCGTGCTGCCGCGGCTCACCGTGACGCGCCCGAGCGAGCAGGCCGAGCCGGCCGTCTCCCTGCCGGTGCCGGACGCCGTGGACACGCCGTTGGAGGGCCCGACCCAGCAGCTGTCCTTCGCCGGCCGGCAGCGCCCGGGTGGCATCGAGAACCCGGACGCCACCGCGATCATCGACCTCTCCAGCGCGGGCGCCGCGGACGGCGACGACAAGTGACCGCGGTCGCGGCGGTAGCGCACGCCGGGACCGCGCCCGGGATCTCCGCCAAGAGCCGCTCGCTGCCGTCCTGGCCGGTGGCCGGCATCCTGCTGCTCTATCCGCTGTGGTGGGCGCTCGGCCTGGGCGTGCTGATCTTCCCGATGATGGCCGCGCCGATGCTGTTCCTGCTGCTGCGCCGGCGCTCGGCGGGCCGCCCGGTGCGGCTGCCACCCGGCTTCGTCTGGTGGGTGATCTTCCTGGCCGCGGTGGTGATCAGCATCGCCGCGCTGGGCACGGACCCGCCCGGCACGGTTCCGGAACGCGCGAGCGAGCGGTTGGTCGCCGTCGTCTACAAGCTTTCGATGTACGGGTCCCTCACGGTCCTTCTGGTGTACGCCGGCAATCTGACCGACGCCGAACTGTCCCGCCGCCGGCTGGTCCGCCTGCTGGGCGGGATGTTCGTGCTGACCGTGTTGGGCGGGCTGCTCGGCATGGTGGCCGGGAACTTCGAGTTCACCTCGCCGGTGGAGTGGCTGCTGCCGCACGGGGTTCGCAACAAGGGTTTCGTACGGTCGCTGGTGCACCCGTACGCCGCACAGATCATGGACCTGGTCGGTGGCGAGAAGCCGCGCCCGGCCGCACCCTGGGGCTACACGAACACCTGGGGCAACAACTTCTGCCTGCTGGTGCCGTGGCTCGTGGTGGCCGCGTGGGCCAGTCACCGTACCGGCCGCAGGGCGCTGGCCGTGCTCTGCCTGGCGGTCTCGGTGGTGCCCGCGGTGGCGTCGCTCAACCGTGGCCTGTGGATCGGTGTCGGGCTGCTGCTGGTCTACGTGGCGGTACGTCACGTGATGGCCGGCCGGCTCTGGATCCTGGCGCTGCTGCCGCTGCTGGGTGTCGCGCTGACGGTGGCGCTGACCGCCACCCCGCTGGGCACGACGGTGCAGGCGCGGCTGGACAACGGCAAGTCCAACGGGGTCCGGTCGTTCCTCGTCGACAAGGCCCTGGACGGTTTCACCGGGTCGCCGGTGATCGGGTACGGCGGCACCCGCAACACCCTCGGCGGGCGCAACTCGATCGCGGTCGGCGAGAGCGCCGGCTGCGAGCGGTGCGGCAACTTCACGGTGGGTGGCAACGGCCAGCTCTGGCAGCTGCTCTACGCGCACGGCGCGGCCGGCACGGTGGGATATCTCGGCTTCTTCGGGTACGGGCTGTGGCGGTTCCGCCGGGACCGCACCCCGATCGGGATCGCCGGCAGCGCCGCGCTCGTCTCCTCGTTCTCCGCGATGCTCTGGTACAACTCGCTGGTCACCCCTCTGGCCTTCATGGTTCTGGCATATGCGCTGCTCTGGCGCAACTGGATCGAGGGGAACACCGATTGAGCGAGCTTGCGAACGAAACATTCAGCACCGTGGGGGCGGCGGCATGAGCCCGGTCAAGACGGCTCCTGCCGCGTTGAGCGCCGGGGACGCGGCGTTGCGGACCCAGTACCTGACCGAGGTTCTCCACCTGCTCTACCCCGAGCCCTGCCGGACCGACGGCACCCCGGGGCCCCTGGTCACCGAGTACCTGGTGGTTCCGAACGCGCACCGGCCCCGGCTGCTGGTCCCGACGCACTCGCCGGCGATCGCGGCGGCCGCCGTGCGCCGCTACGCCGAGCCGCAGAGCCGGATGGCCCGGCTCAAGCGGGGCGCCGTGGTCGCCGCGGTGCACGCGCGGGCCACCGGCCTGGTGTTCCGGGATCGGATCCGGGTGACCGGCCCGCTGTCGGCCGGCATCGACGGCTACCTGAGCGAGGCACTGCGCCGGGATCTCGCGATCAGCATCCACATCGGCCCGGCACGGGCCAACCGCAAGCCGGTGCTGCAACTGCTCGGCCCGGACGGCGACACCTTCGCCTTCGGCAAGCTGGGCACCGGCCCGCTGACCCGGCGGCTGGTCAAGGCGGAGACGGCGGCGCTCACCACGCTCGGCGGCAGCGGCCTGACCAAGCTGACCGTGCCCCGGGTGATGCACGCCGGGCAGTGGCGGAACATGCAGGTGCTGGTCCAGTCGGCGCTGCCGGTCTGGCTGCCGCGGGCGCCGCTCAGCCGGCGGCGGCTCACCGCGGCCATGATCGACGTCGCCGGCTGCCGCGGCTACACAACCGGGCCGCTCACCGGCAGCGGGTACTGGCAGGACCTCCAGGCGCGGCTCGCGACGGTCGCCGACCGGCCGGAGGGGTCGGGACTGGCCGCCGCCGTGGACGTGCTGGGCTCGCACAGCGGTGAGACGACGATGCGGTACGGCGCCTGGCACGGCGACTGGGCCCCCTGGAACATGGCGAACCTGGCCGACGCCCTGCTCGTGTGGGACTGGGAGCGGTTCGCCACCGGGGTGCCGCTCGGCTTCGACGCCATCCACCACGAGCTGCAGAAACGTATCCAGTCCACCGGCGACGCCCGGGCCGCGGTCGAGGCGACCGTGCACCGGGCCGACGAGTTGCTGGCCCCGTTCGGAGTGGCGCCGGTGGCCCGCGAGATCACCGCCCTGCTCTACCTGGTCGACCTGGCCGTCCGTTACCTGACCGACAAACAGGCCGAGGCGGGCGCCCGGCTGGGCGTGCTCGGGACCTGGCTGCTGCCGGTGCTGATCCGGCGCGTGGAGGAGCTGTAGAACCATGCACGTACGCAATCTGCCCGCACCGGTGAAACGGGTCGTGCACCTCGGCTCCCGGTCGTTCGGACGGCTCACCGCGGAGAGCCGGATGCTGCCCTCGTTCCTGATCTGCGGCGGGCAGCGCTGCGGCACCACGTCGCTGTACCGCGCGCTGGCCGCGCACCCGGTCGTACTGAAGGCGGTGCTGCACAAGGGCGTGCACTACTTCGACACGTCCTACCAGCGCGGGCCGGAGTGGTACCGCGGCCACTTCCCGACGCTGCGCAGCGCCGAGCGGATCGCCGAACGGCACGGGGTACGCGCGCAGACCTTCGAGTCCAGCCCCTACTACATGTACCACCCGCAGGCGGCCGCCCGGATCGCCCGTGACCTGCCCTACGCCCGGCTGGTGGTGCTGGTCCGGGACCCGGTGGAACGCGCCTACTCGCAGCACCACCACGAGGTGGCCCGGGCCTACGAGTCGGAGCGGGACTTCGGCGCGGCCCTGGCCCTGGAGCCGGCCCGGCTGCACCGCCAGGAGGAACGGCTCGCCCTCGACCCGACCTACTACAGCTTCGCCCACCAGCATCACGCGTACCGGTCCCGTGGCGAGTACGCCCGCTACCTGAGCGTGGTGGCCCAGCATGTGGGCCGGGAGCGGATCCACGTGGTGGAGAGCGAGCGCTTCTTCAGCGACCCGGAGCCGGTGTACGACGAGGTCTGCGCCTTCCTCGGGCTGCCCGCCGGACTGGAGCGGCCGGTCTTCGAGCAGCACAACGCCCGCCCCCGGCAGGCCGACATGGATCCCGGGCTGCGCCGCGACCTGTACGCCTACTACCAGTCGCACGACGAGGCGCTGGCCGGCTGGCTGGGGCACACCCCGGTCTGGCGCCGCCGATGACGGCAACGACCACTCAGGCGGATCCGGGGGCCACCCGGGGCGTGGCCCGCGGCGGGCTGGCCAACATGGCCGGCTCGGCGCTGGCCGGCGGCACCGGTGTGGTGGTCACCTGGATCGTGGCCAGGGCGCTCGGCGCCGAGCAGGCCGGTGCGTTCTTCGCCGCCACGGCCGCGTTCGTGCTGGTCGGCGGGCTGGCCAAGCTCGGCACCCAGACCGGGCTGGTGTACTGGCCGGCCCGGCTGCGCAGCACCGGCCGGGAGCATCTGCTGGGCGCCTGCCTGCGCGCCGGCATCCCGCCGGTGGCCGGGTTCTCGCTGCTGCTGGGCGTGGCGATGTGGCTGGCCGCACCGGCGATCGCGGACCTCACCGCGGGCGAGGCACCGGAGGTGGTCGCCGGGCACACCGCCGGGCTCCGGGTGCTGGCCGTCTTCGTCCCGCTCCAGGCGCTCACCGACGTGCTGCTCACCGTGACCCGCGGCTACCGGAGCATGCGGCCGACCGTGCTGCTGGACCGGTTGCTGCGCAGCGGGCTGCAACTGCTCGCGGTCGGCGCGGCGGGGGTGGCGGCACTCTGGGTCACGGCCTCGCTGCCGGTCTTCGCGCTGGCCTGGGCGGCGCCGTATCTACCGGTGGCGATCCTGGCCGCGGTGGCCGCGCGTCGCGCGTACACCTCGGGCCGGACGAGGGTGAGCACCGATCAGGGTGAGCGCCGCCGCGTGCGCCGGGAGTTCTGGGTCTTCACCGCCCCGCGGGCGGTGGCCGCGGTCGCCCAGCTCGCGTTGCAGCGGGTGGACGTGCTGCTGGTGGCGGCGCTGGGCGGGCTGGTGCCGGCGGCCGTCTACGCGGTGGCCGGCCGGTTCGTGGTGCTGATCCAGTTCGCGAACCAGGGTCTGTCGCAGTCGGTGCAGCCGCGTCTGGCCGAGACGCTGAGCACCGGCGACCTGGCCGCCACGAAACGGCTCTACCAGATCGCGACCGGCTGGCTGGTCCTGGTGACCTGGCCGATCAGCCTGCTGGTGACAGCGCTCGCGCCCTGGTATCTGCGGGTGTTCGGTGACGGGTACTCCTCCGGCGTCCCGGTGGTGCGGGTGCTGGCCGTCGCGATGCTGGTGGCGACCGGCTGCGGGATGGTCGACATGGTCCTGGCGATGGCCGGTCGCACCTCGCTGAACCTCAGCAATGTGCTGATCGCGCTGACCGTGACGATCGGCCTGGACGTGTGGCTGATCCCGCACTGGGGGGCGCTCGGGGCAGCGGCCGGGCTGGCCGGGGCGATGGTGGTGAACAACCTGCTCCCGCTGGCCCAGGTCTACCGGAGCACCGGCCTGCACCCGTTCGGCCGGGGGACGCTCACGGCGGCGCTCCTGGCCCTCCTCTGTTTCGGATTCATCCAGTTTTTCCCGGCGGCCATCGTGATCGCCGTCCCGGCGTACGCCGTGGGGGCGTGGCTGCTACGCGGACCGTTGATGCTCGGCGCATTCAGGAGGAAGAGTTGACCAGCGATTACACAGGGGTGTTCCAGGACACCGAGGCGGTCGAGAAGTACGAGACCGTGACGTACGCCCCGGACAGCTACGCGTCGCGGATCAACGACCGCCAACGGGACTACCTGCGGGCCCTGGTGCGCCGCGAGTTCCCCGAGCATCCACCGGTCCAGCACGACTTCGCCTGCGGCACCGGGCGGGCGGTCCGGGCGCTGCACGGCCTGGTCCGGGAGGCGCACGGGTACGACACGTCGGGCGGGATGATGTCGAAGGCCGCCGAGGTGGGGTCGCGGGCCTACTGGCACCTGGTTCCCCAGGACGGCCCGGTGCCGCAGCCGGTGGCGGCCGGCTTCCCGGCGATCGTCACGATC
The DNA here is from genome assembly GCF_014205215.1 of Actinoplanes lobatus. Lineage (NCBI taxonomy): Bacteria > Bacillati > Actinomycetota > Actinomycetes > Micromonosporales > Micromonosporaceae > Actinoplanes > Actinoplanes lobatus. Next base: position 2,996,151 of record NZ_JACHNC010000001.1, on the reverse strand, counting down.
TTCCGGCTGCTGCTCAACGTCGACGAGGGGGTCCGGGACCGGGCCCTGGCCTTCGCCGCCAAGGTGCTGCCGCACCGCGGATCCGGGCTGCTCGTGGTGGAGAACCACGGCAACGCCGGATCGGTCCGGCACCTGCGGGCCCGGCGGCACAGCGGGGAACGCTGGTTCGCCGAGCTCTCCCACGACGAGGTCGGGCGGCTGCTGGCCCGGCACGGTTTCGAGATCGTCGAGCGGCGCGGCTTCTCGATGCTCACGCCGTCGCTGCACGACCACCGGGTGGCCCGGCTCGCCGACGCGGCGGCACGACGGATGCCGGGCAGCGACGCCTACGCCGTGAACGTCCTCTACACCGCCCGGCGGCTCCATGCGTAGCCGGCTGATCGTCACCGTCCTCGCGCTCCTGCTGCTCGGCGGCTGCTTCTCGGGCGACCGGGAGGAGCCCGTCCCGACGCCCTCACCCGACCTGAGCAGCCCGCCGCGGGCGGTCGCCACCAACCGGGGCCCGTTCCAGGCCGGGCCCTTCGAGGCTCCCCGCCGCGGCGCCTACCTCGGGGCGTGGATCAAGCCGGACGAGATGACCCAGGTGGGCCGGCTCGCCGCGGTGGGCGCGCTGGAGCAGTCGCTGGGCCGGAAGCTGCACTTCATCAACACGTACCGCCGGTTCGAGCAGATGATGGGCACCCCCTCGGACGCGGCGTTCCTCGCCGACGGCGCCAAGCTGATGATCAGCTGGGCCACCGGGGACAACCGGTCCATCCTGTCCGGGGAGCACGACGACCTGATCCGCGAGCAGGCCCGGGCGATCCGGAAGATCAAGGACCCGGTGATGCTGCGGATGCGCTGGGAGATGGACCGGCCCAACCTGCGGGCCACCATGTGGTCCGGCGAGGACTACATCGCGGCCTGGCGGTACGTCCGGAAGATCTTCCGTGAGGAGAAGGCCGACAACGTCTCCTGGGTGTGGTGCCCGACCGCCGAGGGCTTCATCCGGGGCGACGCGCCGGCCTTCTACCCCGGCGACGACCAGGTCGACTGGACCTGTGTCGACGTCTACGCCGGTTTCGAGTTCCAGCCGATCGGCACGCTGATGGGGCCCTTCCTGGACTGGGCCGCCCAGCGCCCGAAACCGATCGTGATCGGCGAGTTCGGCGTGGCCAAGGCATGGGGGTCGGAGGGCCGGGCCGACTGGCTCAAGGACGCCGAGCGCACCTTCAAGGTGAACAAGCAGATCAAGGCCGTCGCCTACTTCGAGTCCGATCCCGACGGGAACGGGCCCAACCAGCAGTTCCAGCTGGCCGGGGACGAGCGGGCCTTCAAGGCGTTCCTGCGGCTGGTCCAGGACCCGTACTTCAATCCCTGATCCGCTCGAGGAACTCCAGCCGGTTGCCGTGCCCGTCGGCCGAGTAGAGCCGCCGGTGACCCGGGAAGTGGGGATCCCACTCGACCGGGTGCCCGGCGGCCGCCAGCCGCTCGGCCAGCGCGTCCAGGCCGTCGATCAGCACACCGGGGTGCGACTTGAGCGCCGGCACGAAGTCCGGGACCACGCTGAGGTGCGCCTCCCAGCCGCCCGCCCGGAACCAGCAGCCGCCGCGCGCGGCCAGCACCGGCGGCTTCACGACCTCGGCCATGCCGAGGACTCCGCTGTAGAAGGCGCGGGCCACACCCTCGCCACCCGGTGGGATCAGCAGCTGCACATGGTGCAGGTCATCGATGCGAAAACCCATGATCCGATCTTAACCGTACGGACGTACGGTTTGCCAGCCCGAAAAAGTGTCGTACGTGTGTTCCATAGTGAGCTCAGCCAGTTCGGGCCGAGCCACGGGGGTGTCACCGATGTCGTACCTCGACGACTTCTTCGAGGAGCAGAGCGAGATCATCGAGCGGTTCGGGTGGGCCGTCGTGCACGTCCTGCCGGGTGACGAGGATCCGGCCGAGACGGTCCCCTTCGCATACACGGTGGGCCTCACCGGCTACGGCCTTCCCGAGCTGACCATCGCCGGAGTGCCCCCGGAGGTCGGCCACCAGCTTCTCAACGAGGTGGCCGGGCGGGTCCGCGACGAGGGTCTCCAGCTGCGCCACGGTCACCGCATCCGCGGTCTGATCACCGGCCAGGAGGTGCGGGTGGTGGGCGGCGAGATCCGGGCCGAGCTGTTCCCCGGCGCCGCCCTGATGCGCTACGGCGACGACCGGGTGCGGTTGCTACAGCTCGCCTGGCCCGACCCGGGCGACCGTTTCCCCTGGCAGAGCGGCTACGACGCGGTGGGCTTCCCACAGCCGACGCTGGGCGTGCCCCTCACCCGGGCCGGCCGCCGTTGCGCCGCCTTCCGCGGCGTCCCGGGCAGCACCCGCCGCCGGCGAGCGCCCCGCTCCCGGCGGGACTCCCCAGGCGGCGAGGGCGGCAACGTCCACCCCTGACGATCAGCGCCGGCCGGCCCAGCGCGGGGCCAGGCCGATCTCCCCTGACGATCAGCGCCGGCCGGCCCAGCGCGGGGCCCAGGCCAGGAGGCGGAGGGCGTAGGGGGCGTCGCGCCGGAGATAACGGCCGGCCAGGCGGCGCGGTTCGGCGCCGAGGCGGTGGACCCACTCCAGGCCGCTGCGCTGCATCCAGAGCGGGGCGCGCCCGACGTCGCCGGCGACGAAGTTGACCGCGGCGCCGCAGCCGACGAACCAGGTTCGGGGCAGGTCACCGCGGAGGCGCTCGATGACGTCCTCCTGCTTGGGGAAGCCGAGGCCGACGAAGACCAGATCCGGTTCGGCGCGGATCACCTTCGCGCAGAAGTCGGCGTAGGCGCTCTCGTCGAGCTCGAAGCCGTAGTCGGGGCTGATCGTGCCGGCGATCCGCAGACCGGGGCAGGCGGCGGTGAGCGCGGCGGCCGCCCGGGCCGCGCCTCCTCCGGAGGGGGCCGGGGTTCCGCCGACCACGAAGATGGACCGGTTGTCGCGGCCGAGCCCTTCGGAGAGGGACCAGATCAGGCTGCTGCCGGCCACCCGCTCGGGGAGTGGGGCGCCACCGAGGCGGCTCGCCCAGATCAGTGGCATGCCGTCGGCGACGATGAGGTCGGCGTCGTCGAGGTGGCGGCGGACGGCCGGGTCGGCGGCGGCGCGGCGAAGGATGTCGATGTTCGGGGTGACGATGCGGCCACCGCGACCGTGGGCGAGCGCGTCCCGGACAACGGCCACGACCTCGTCCTCGGTAATGCGGTCGATACCGGTGCCATCTAGGTGTACACGGTCGAAAGCCTCGATAGTCACCTAACGCCTCCTTCTGCCTGTTTCACTCGTTACCTGAGCGAAACGAGCGAAGGCGAGCCAAAGTGGCACAAGTGCTTTTTCTGGGCGGATTCGGACGTAGCGGAACCACACTTGTCGAACGCCTGCTCGGCGAACTACCCGGGATGTGCGCTCTCGGCGAGGTCGTTCACCTCTGGCAACGCGACATCCGGGACGACGAGCGGTGCGGCTGCGGCGCCCGGTTCTCCGGCTGCGCGTTCTGGCGGCGCGTCGGCGACCTGGCCTTCAACGGCTGGGCGAACGTCGACGTCGACCGGATCCACAGGCTCCGCGACGCGGTCGAGCGGACCCGGCACATCCCGCGCCTCGCCTCGGCCACCGCCGCCACCGACGAGGTCCGCGAGTACGCCTCCTACTACGCCCGGGTCTACGCCGCGGCGGCCGAGGTGTCCGGGGCCCGGATGGTGATCGACTCCTCCAAGCACTCGGCACTGGCCCACGTGCTGCGCTGGGCGGACGACCTGGACCTGCGGGTGGTGCACGTGGTGCGGGACGCGCGCGGGGTGGCGTACTCCTGGACCAAGACGGTGAGCCGGCCGGAGACCGACGGCGCCGACCAGATGACCCGCTACTCCCCGGGCCGCTCGGCGGTGCTGTGGAACGCGCACAACGCCGCGTTCGGCCTGCTGGCCCGCCGGGGTGTGCCGGTGTACCGGATCCGCTACGAGGAGTTCCTCGCCGACCCGCGGGCCGGCCTGATCCGCCTGGCCGACTTCGCGGGCCTCCCCCTGCACCCCGAGCACCTGGACTTCCTCCGGACGGAGCACGCCGATCTGCGGGTCGGGCACAGCGCGGCGGGCAATCCGATGCGCTTCACCGTCGGCCGGCTGGCGCTGCGCCGCGACGACGCCTGGGTCCGCGCCCTGCCCAGCGCCCAGCGCCGCCTGGTGGGCGCGGTCTGCGGGCCGCTGCTGCGGGCGTACGGCTACCCGCTGAACATCGCTTCGGAGGCATGATGAACTGGCCGTCGGTCGGGGTCGTGATCCCCACCCGGAACCGCCCCGAGCTGGTCCGCCGCGCGATCGCCGCGGTTCGCGAGCAGCGCTACCCGGGCGACCTCAAGGTCGTGGTGGTGTACGACCAGACCGAGCCGGACTACCTGCTGGCGTCCACCGACGGCGTACCGGTGCTGGTCCTGACGAACTGGCGGACCGCCGGCCTGGCCGGCGCCCGCAACACCGGGCTGATGGCGCTGGACACCGAGCTGATGGCGTTCTGCGACGACGACGACCAGTGGCTGCCGGACAAGCTGCGCCGTCAGGTGGCGGCGCTGCTCGCGGAGCCGTCGGCCGAGTTCGCCACGTGTGCGATCGAGGTCGAGTACGAGGGCCGCCGCAACCCGCGACTGGCCGGCCGGAGCCGGGTGACCGTGCAGGACCTGGCCCGGTCCCGGATGGCGATGCTGCACTCGTCGTCGTTCCTGCTCCGCCGGGAGGCGCTGGACGAGGACGCGATCGGGCTGGTCGCCGAGGACGCGCCGGGCAGCCAGAACGAGGATTGGGACCTTTTGCTAAGGGCGGCCCGCCGGAGTCCGATCGTTCATTTGGACGAGCCGTTGGTCCGGGTGCTCTGGGGGCGGACCTCGCAGTACGCGTACGAGTACGCCACCAAGATCTCGTCGCTGCGCTGGATGATGCGGCGGCACCCGGAGATCAGCGGCTGCGGTCCGGGGGCGGCCCGGGTGTACGGACAGCTGGCCTGCTGGTCGGCGGCGTCCGGTAACCGGGGCGCGGCCTGGCGCTACAGCAAGGAGGCGGTTCGCGCGAACTGGCGCGAACCGCGGACCGCTATCGCGCTGGCCGCCATGACCGGAGCGGTGAAGGTGGAGAACGTGCTGTCGGCCCTGCACAAACGCGGCCGGGGTATCTGAACTCACCCTTTCGAACCGACCCGATCACGGGGTACTGTTCGAGTGTGTTCGAATTAGTGCGGTCCAACTGATGTTGGCTCAGCAGAGACAGGCCGCGATCCTCGACCGGGTCCGCGCCACCGGCGGCGTCCGGGTCACCGAGCTCGCCGCCGAGTACGGCGTCTCCGACATGACGATCCGTCGTGACCTGGAGGCCCTCGCCGACCGCGGTTTGCTGGCGAAGGTACATGGTGGAGCGACTACCGTCAGTCCCGGTTCGGCGCACGAGCCGGGCTTCGCCGCCAAGTCGGTGCGCCAGCGCGGGGAGAAGACGGCGATCGCCATGCGGGCGGCCGCCATGGTCTCCCCCGGCGACGCCATCGCCCTGTCCGCCGGCACCACCACGGCGGAGCTCGCCCAGCGCCTCGTCGACGTGCCGAGCCTGACCGTGGTGACCAACTCGATCCCGGTCGCCGACGTGTTCTACCGCGCCGGCCGCCCGGATCAGACGGTCGTGCTCACCGGCGGCACCCGGACCCCGTCTGACGCGCTGGTCGGCCCGGTGGCGGTGGCCGCCATCGGCACCCTGCACCTGGACATGCTGTTCCTCGGTGTGCACGGGATGAGCGAGCGCGCCGGATACACCACCCCCAACCTCATGGAAGCCGACGTCAACCGGGCCCTGGTCGAGGCCGCCGAGCGCCTGGTGGTGCTCGCCGACCACACCAAGTGGGGCACCGTCGGCATCTCCTCGATCGTGCCGTTGGCCCGCGCCAACGTGTTGATCACCGACGACGGCCTGGAAGCCGGCGCCCGTGACCTCCTCACGGAAACAGTCCCTGAACTCGTGGTGGTGAATCCCCAATGACTCCGACCCGATCGGCCGTCCAGCTCTCCGACGGCCGTGAGCTGATCTACTTCGACGAGGACCCCGGCAGCGGCCGGTCCGGGTACCCGGACACCCGTCAGCTGCCGCCGCCCCCGCCGGCCTCTCAGCTGCGCTACGACCCGCTGACCGATGAGTGGATCGCGATCGCCGCGCACCGCAACACCCGGACCTTCCTGCCGCCGTCGGACGCCTGCCCGCTGTGCCCGACCACCGAGCGGTTCGCCAGCGAGATCCCGGCGCCCAGCTACGACGTGGTGGTCTTCGAGAACCAGTTCCCGTCGTTCTCCGACCGGATCGTGCCGGACGAGCTGACCCAGGTGACCGACATGGTCCCGGTCCGGCCGGGCCACGGCCGGTGCGAGGTGGTCTGCTTCACCAGCGACCACGACAGCGCCTTCGGCTCACTTCCGCCCGCGCGCGTCCGTACCGTGATCGATGCTCTCGCCGACCGGACGGCCGAGCTGTCCGCGCTGCCCGAGGTGGCACAGGTGTTCCCGTTCGAGAACCGGGGCGTCGAGATCGGCGTGACCCTGCACCACCCGCACGGCCAGATCTACGCCTACCCGACGGTGACCCCGAAGACCGCGGCCTACCTGCGGGCCGCGAAACGGCACTTCGAGAAGACCGGGCGCAATCTGTACGCCGACGTCCTCGCCGCCGAGCAGGAGGCGAAGGTGCGCGTGGTGGCGTCCAACGAACACTGGACGGCGTACGTGCCGGCCGCCGCCCGCTGGCCGTTCGAGGTGCACCTGGCGCCGCACCGGCAGGTCCCCGATCTGCCGGCGCTGACCGATGCGGAACGGGACGCGTTCGGCCCGCTCTACCTGGACCTGCTGCGCCGCTTCGACGGGCTGTTCGGCAAGCCGATGCCGTACATCTCGGCCTGGCACCAGGCGGTCACCGGCGAGGGCCGCGAGCTGGGCTATCTGCACCTGGAGCTGTTCAGCATCCGGCGGGCCGCGGACAAGCTGAAGTTCCTGGCCGGGTCGGAGTCGGCGATGGGCGCGTTCGTCAACGACATCGTCCCGGAGGCCGCGGCACAGCGGCTGCGCGACATCTGACAGACGCCGAACCTTTTTCAACCTGGCATCGGGCGGAAGTTCACGGCCGTAGGCCGGCGTCGGGCGCTTTCGCCCCCGCCACGTTGAAAAAGATTCGGTGGGGAGGCCCGGGACAAGGCCTCCCCACCGGTCAACGAGCCACGCGGGCTACCGGTTACTGCCCGTAGTAGGCCTCCTTCATGATCCGCTCGAGGTCGGCCAGCATCGGCATCCGCGGGTTGGCCGGCGCGCACTGGTCCAGGTAGGCGTTCATGGCCTGCTGCGGCAGCGCGTCCAGGAACTCCTTCTCGTCCACGCCCGCGCCCTGGAAGGACGACGGGATGCCGACGGCCGCGCGCAGCCTCTCGACGGCCTGGGCGTAGGACTCGACGCCCTGCTCCGGGGTGTCGGCGGGCAGGCCCAGGTGCCGGGCGATGTCCTGGAAGCGCTCGGGGGCGATGTACCGCTCGTACTTCGGCCAGCTGTTCAGCTTCGACGGCACGGTGCCGTTGTGCCGGATCACGTGCGGCAGCAGGATCGCGTTGGTCCGGCCGTGCGCCACGTGGAAGGTGGCGCCCAGGGTGTGCGCCATGGCGTGCACGATGCCGAGGAACGCGTTGCCGAACGACATGCCGGCGATCGTCCCGGCATTGTGCATCTTCTCCCGCGCGACCGGGTCCTCGGGGCCGGCGGAGACTGCCCGCTCCAGGTTGCCGAAGATCAGCTTGATGGCGTGCAGGGCGAGGCCGTCGGTGAAGTCGCTGGCGTAGACCGAGACGTACGCCTCGGTGGCGTGGGTCAGCGCGTCGAAGCCGCTGTCCGCGGTGACCACCGGCGGCAGGTCCTTGGTCAGGTGCGGGTCGATGATCGCCACGCTCGGGGTGAGCGCGTAGTCGGCCAGCGGGTACTTCTGCCCGGTCGCGGTGTCGGTGATCACCGCGAACGGGGTGACCTCGGCGCCGGTGCCGGAGGTGGTCGGCACGCAGACCAGCTTGGCCAGACTGCCCAGGGTCGGGAACTTGAAGGCCCGCTTACGGACGTCGAAGAACTTCTCCTTCATGTCCGCGAAGTCGACGTCCGGGTGCTCGTAGAGCAGCCACATCACCTTCGCGGCGTCCATCGGCGAGCCGCCGCCGAGCGCGATGATCGTGTCCGGCCGGAAGGAGCGCATCAGGGCCGCGCCGGTCTGCACCGTCTCGATGCTGGGCTCCGGCTCGACGCTGTCGATCACCTGGATGGTCACCGGCTCCGGGCGCCGGCGCAGCACGTTGCTGATCCGGTCGACGTACCCGAGCCTGGTCATGGTGTGGTCGGTGACGATGGTGACCCGGGAGACCTCGGGCATGTCCTGGAAGTACCGGATGGCGTGCGGCTCGAAGTACATCTTGGCCGGCACCTTGAACCACTGCATGTTGTTCGTCCTACGGCCGATGCGCTTGATGTTGAGCAGGTTGAGGGCGGACACGTTGTCGGAGACCGAGGTGTGCCCGTAGCTGCCGCAGCCCAGGGTGAGCGAGGGGCGGAAGCCGTTGTAGATGTCACCGATGCCGCCCTGCGAGGCGGGCGCGTTCCAGATGATCCGGACCGCCTTCATCCGCTTGCCGAACCGCTCCGACAGGCCGGCGTCCCTGGCGTGCACGACCGCGCTGTGCCCGAGCCCGTGGAACTCGACCATCTGCTCGGCGTACCGGATGCCCTGCTCCTCGCCTGAGGCCTTGAGCACGGCCAGCACCGGGCAGAGCTTCTCCCGGCTCAGCGGCTCGGCCGCACCGACCTCGCCGATCTCGGCGAGCAGCACCGAGGTGTCGGCCGGGATGGTGAATCCGGCCTGCTCGGCGATCCAGGCCGCGGACCGGCCCACCACGTCGGCGTTCAGTTTCCGCCCGTCCGGGAAGATGAAGTCCCGCAGCAGCCGCGTCTCGTCCTCGGTCGCCAGGTGGGCGTGCAGCCGCCGGAACTCCGCGAGCGCCTGCCCGGCGACCGAGTCGTCCAGGACGACGGCCTGCTCGGAGGCGCAGATCATGCCGTTGTCGAAGGTCTTCGACAGCACGATGTCGTGGACGGCGCGGACCACGTCGGCGGACGCGTGGACGTACGCCGGGACGTTGCCGGCGCCGACGCCGAGGGCCGGCTTGCCGGTCGAGTAGGCGGCCCGGACCATCGCGTTGCCGCCGGTGGCCAGGATCGTGGCGACGCCCGGGTGGTTCATCAGAGCCGAGGTGGCCTGGATGGAGGGCTGCTCGACCCACTGGACACAGTGCTCCGGGGCGCCGGCCGCGACCGCCGCGTCCCGGACCACCCGCGCCGCCTCGGCACTGCACCGCTGGGCGTTCGGGTGGAAGGCGAAGACGATCGGGTTGCGGGTCTTCAGCGCGAGCAGGGCCTTGAAGATGGTGGTGGAGGTGGGGTTGGTCACCGGCGTCACGGCGCAGACCACACCCACCGGGTCGGCGATCTCGGTGATGCCGTTGATGTCGTCGCGGTGGATGATGCCGACCGTACGCATGCCGGCCATGCTGTTCGTGACGTGCTCACAGGCGAAGATGTTCTTGACGGCCTTGTCCTCGAACACACCCCGCCCGGTCTCCTCGACCGCCGACCTGGCCAGCTCGCCATGCTTGTCCAGCGCGGCCACGGAGGCCTTGCCGACGATGTGGTCGACCTGCTCCTGGGTGAAGTCCGCGTAGTCGGCGAGAGCCTTCTCCGCGTGACGCACCAGCAGGTCGATCGTCGCCTCCAGCTCGCTCACGATCCTCTTCCCCTCGACTCGGGTCAGCGGGGATCCATCCCCGCCTCTTTCATCCTTGGCGCGGCGGGGATCGATGTACGCGGCGTGAAGGCCCGTTCTCAAAGGACGAAGGTCCCGCCGGCACGGTGGCCGGCGGGACCTTCGAGGTGTTACCGCTGAATTCAGGCGGCGAGCTTGCGCGCCAGGTTCTCGTCCAGAGCGTTCATGAACTCGTCGGTGGACAGCCACGGGGCGTCGCGGCCGATCAGCAGCGCGAGGTCCTTGGTCATCTGACCACCCTCGACGGTCTCGATGCAGACCCGCTCGAGCTTCTCGGCGAACTCGGTCACCTCGGGGGTGCCGTCCAGCTTGCCACGGTGCTTGAGGCCGCCGGTCCAGGCGAAGATCGAGGCGATCGGGTTGGTCGAGGTCTTCTCGCCCTTCTGCCACTGCCGGTAGTGCCGGGTGACGGTGCCGTGGGCGGCCTCGGCCTCGACGGTCTGGCCGTCCGGGGTCATCAGCACGCTGGTCATCAGACCGAGCGAGCCGAAGCCCTGGGCCACCGTGTCGGACTGCACGTCGCCGTCGTAGTTCTTGCAGGCCCAGACGTAGCCACCCTCCCACTTCAGGGCGGCGGCGACCATGTCGTCGATCAGCCGGTGCTCGTAGGTGAGACCGGCCTCCTTGAACTGGTCCGCGAACTCGGTCTCGAAGATCTCCGCGAACAGGTCCTTGAAACGCCCGTCGTAGGCCTTCAGGATCGTGTTCTTGGTGGAGAGGTAGACCGGGTAGTTACGGGCCAGGCCGTACCGGAACGAGGCCCGCGCGAAGTCGCGGATCGACTCGTCGAAGTTGTACATCGCCATGCCCACGCCACCGGCCGGGAAGTCCGCGACGTGGAACTCCAGCGGCTCGGAGCCGTCCTCCGGCGTGAAGGTGACGGTGAACTTGCCGGCCTTCGGCGCGACGAAGTCGGTCGCCTTGTACTGGTCGCCGTGGGCGTGACGGCCGATGATGATCGGCTTGGTCCAGCTCGGTACCAGCCGGGGTACGTTCTTCATGATGATCGGCTCGCGGAAGACGACGCCGCCGAGGATGTTGCGGATCGTGCCGTTCGGCGACCGCCACATCTTCTTGAGGCCGAACTCGTCGACCCGCGCCTCGTCCGGCGTGATGGTGGCGCACTTGACGCCCACGCCGTGCCGCTTGATGGCGTTGGCCGAGTCGATCGTCACCTGGTCGTCGGTCTCGTCCCGGTACTGGATCGACAGGTCGTAGTACTCGAGGTTCACATCGAGGTACGGCAGGATCAGCTGCTCACGAATCTGCTTCCAGATGATCCGGGTCATCTCGTCGCCGTCGATCTCAACGACCGGGTTCTTGACCTTGATTTTCGCCATCGGCCGGCGCTCCTCTCCCGAAACACACGCTTAGCAGTACGAGCGTACTGCCCGCTCCCCGTAGATCGCCGGGCGGCCCCGTTCCGGCGGTCCCCTCTACCATCCCAGGCCGGGACGAATCGGTACGCCGATCCGCGCCACCGCCGCTCACCGAGCAGATCGGTGATGGTGCTCACCGGCGTGGAAACGACGAAGGCCGGGGCGCACCGCCCCGGCCAACGTCAGCGAAATCCTAGAGGTGCGCGACGTCCGCCTGCTTGGCGCGGACCGCCTCGGCGGCCTCCTTCAGGCCGGCCAGCTCGCTCTCGGTGAGCTTGTCCTCGACGACCTTCTTGATGCCCTGCGCGCCCAGCTCGGCCTCGACGCCCAGGTAGACGCCGGAGATGCCGTACTCACCGTCGACCCAGGCACAGACCGGCATGACCACGCCGGAGTCCTCGGCGACGGCCTTGGCCATGCGGGCCGCGGCGGCCGACGGGGCGTAGTACGCCGAGCCCGTCTTCAGCAGCGCGACCACCTCGGCGCCACCGTTACGGGTACGGACGACCAGCTCCTCGATCTTGTCGGCCGGCAGCAGGTCGGACAGCGGCTTGCCGTCGACGGTGCAGCGCGACGGAACCGGCACCATGGTGTCGCCGTGCGAGCCCAGGGTCAGCGCCTTGACGCTGGACACCGGAACGTTCAGCTCCTCGGCGATGAAGTTGGTGAACCGGGCGGTGTCGAGCACACCGGCCTGGCCGAAGACCTGGTTCCGGGGGAACTCGGTGGCGAGCTGGGCCAGCGCGGTCATCTCGTCGACCGGGTTGGACACCACGATGACGACCGCGTTCGGCGCGTACTTCTTGATGTTCTCGGCGACCTGCCGAACGATCTTCGCGTTGACCTCGAGCAGGTCCATCCGGCTCATGCCCGGCTTACGCGGCAGACCAGCGGTCACGACCACCACGTCGGAGCCCGCGATGGCCTCGTAGCCCTCGCCGCTCGGGCCGGTGCTGACGCCGACGACCTTGGTCTCGAAGCCCTCGATCGACCGGGACTGGTTGATGTCGAGCGCGATACCCGCCGGCTTTCCGTCGATGATGTCGGTGAGAACCACCGTCTCGAAGATGTCGTACTCGGCGAGACGCTGCGCGGTCGTGGACCCGTAGAAACCGGCGCCTACGACGGTTACCTTCTTGCCCATAGCTCTGCTCTCCCAGTGTCCGGGCGAATTTTCGCGACCGTATCAGCCGGTTAACGGACGATTACCAGCCGGTCGGCTGAACGGGAGATAAGCCACCTCAGCCGACCCTGCCAGCAATGTGATCAGTGGTAGAAGTGCCGCGTCCCGGTCAGGTAGACAGTCAGGCCGGCCTTCTCGGCGGCCTCGATCACCAGGTTGTCACGGATCGAGCCACCGGGCTGGACCACCGCCTTGATTCCCGCCTCGATCAGCACCTCGAGACCGTCCGGGAACGGGAAGAACGCGTCGGACGCCGCCACGCTGCCCTTGGCCCGCTCGGCGCCGGCCCGGTTCGCCGCGAGGTGAGCCGAGTCGACCCGGTTGACCTGGCCCATCCCGACGCCGACGGTAGCGCCGTCCTTGGCCAGCAGGATGGCGTTGCTCTTCACACCGCGCACCGCCCGCCAGGCGAACACCAGGTCGGCGAGATCCGCACCGGTGAGCGCCGGCCCGGTCGCCAGCGTCCAGTTCGCCGGGTCGTCGCCGGACGCGTCGATCCGGTCCGCGGTCTGCACCAGCACACCGCCGCTGACCTGCTTGATCTCGGCGGCCGCCGGCTTCCACGCGGGAGCGGCGAGCACTCGCAGCTTCTTCTTCGCCCGGAAGACCTCCAGCGCCTCGGGGGCGTAGGAGGGCGCCACGATCGCCTCGGTGAGGATGCCGTCGAGCTGCTTGGCCAGCTCCACGGTCACCTCCTGGTTGACCGCGATCACGCCACCGTAGGCGGACAGCGGGTCGCAGGCGTGCGCCTTACGGTGCGCCTCGGCCACGTCCGCGCCGATCGCGATGCCGCACGGATTGGCGTGCTTGATGATCGCGACACACGGCTCGGTGAAGTCGTTGGCGCTGCGCCAGGCGGCATCCGCGTCGACGTAATTGTTGAACGACATCTCGCCGCCGTGCAGCAGCTCGGCCTGGGCCAGCCCGGCGGGCGCCTCCGGGTCGAGGTAGAGCGCGGCCCGCTGGTGCGGGTTCTCCCCGTAGCGCAGCGTGTTCTCCCGCTTCAGCGCGAGCCCGGTGAACTCCGGCCACTCCGACGGCGCCAGCTGACCGGCACACCAGTTGGCGACGGCCACGTCGTACTCCGCGATGTCCGCGAAGGCGCGAGCCGCGAGCAGCTTGCGCTGCGTCAGCGTGAAGCCGCCGTTCTTCACCGCCTCCAACACCAGGGGGTACGCGGAAACGGCCGTGACGACCGCGACGGAGGCGTGGTTCTTGGCCGCGGCCCGGACCATGGCCGGCCCACCGATGTCGATCTTCGCGATGCACTCCTCCTCGCCCGCACCCGAGGCGACCGTCTCGGTGAACGGGTAGAGGTTGCTGATCAGCAGGTCGAACGGCTCGATGCCGTGCTCGGCCAGCTCGCTCACGTGGCTCTCCAGCCGCATGTCGGCGAGCAGCCCACCGTGGACACGCGGGTGCAGCGTCTTGACCCGGTCGCTGAGGATCTCCGGGAAGCCGGTCAGCTGCTCGACCCGGGTGACCGGCACACCGGCCGCCTCCACGGTCGACGCGGTCGAACCGGTCGAGACGATCTCTACCCCGGCGGCGTGCAGCGCCTGCGCCAGCTCGACGATGCCGTCCTTGTACCAGACGCTCAGCAGCGCCCGCTTGATCGGACGACGACCCTCAATGGAGGTCACGGGATCCGTACCTTTCTGTCCTGGATGGTCCAGCCCTCGCGGACCAGGCGGCCGACGAAGTCGACCAGTTGGGCCCGCTCGGCCACCTTGATGCGCTCGGTGAGGGTGTCCTCCGTGTCGTCGTCGAGCACGGGGACCACGGTCTGGGCGATGATCGGCCCGGTGTCGACACCGGCGTCCACGAAGAAGAGCGTCGCGCCGGCCACCTTCACCCCGTACGCCAGCGCGTCCCGCGGACCGTGGATGCCGGGGAAGGCCGGCAGCAGCGCGTTGTGGGTGTTGATGTACCGGTCGCCGAACGCGTCCAGGAACTGTTTGCCGACGAGCTTCAGGAAGCCGGCCGAGATCACCAGATCCGGGCGGTGGTCGGCGACGTGCCCGGTCAGCGCGGCATCCCAGTCGTCCCGGCTCGCGTAGGCCTTCACCGAGTCCACGAAGGTGGGAATTCCGGCGGCCTCGGCGTGGTCCAGACCGGCGATCCCGTCCCGGTCGGCGCCGACCGCGACGACGGTGGCGCCGTACGCCGGGTCGGCTGTCGCTTCGAGGAGAGCCTGCAGGTTGCTGCCCGATCCGGAGATGAGGACGACCAGGCGGGCGGGCGCGGGGTCAGTCACCTGTGCACCCTATCGTCGCGCGGAGCCGTCCCCGACAACGGGGCGTTTCCTGGGCGGGATCGGTCACTCCTGCGTTAAGCTGCGGCGACTTGGGCATCCGTACCGATCATTGGTCGCACGCCGGATCCGGAGGACCGAAGCATGAGCACTCCCCCGCCCTATTACGGACCGGGCGGCATGCCGCCGTCCGCTGCCGACAACAACCAGGGTCTGATCGCCATGATCCTGGGCATCGTCTCGATCCCCACGGTCTGTTGCTTCTACCTCGGGGTGCCGCTCGCCCTCGCGGCGATCGTCCTGGGCGTCCTCGGCAAACAGAAGGCCGATCAGGGCCGGGCCACCAACCGCGGGCAGGCCATCGCGGGCATCGCCTGCGGTGCCGCCGCACTGGCCCTGACCGTGGTGTTTTTGATCCTGGGACTGGTCCTGAAGGACTTCAACCCGCAGGACTTCGAGAACTTCTAGGTCAGGAACGGCGGAAGAACGCCCTGGTGGCGATGGCCCCGAGGGTGACCGAGACGGCCACCACGAGGGCCGCGACGACGCCGGTCTGGACCGGGTCCGGCCCGATCCGGGACAGCCGCCCGGAGCCGACCGCGCCGCCGGAGAGCCAGGCCAGCACGCCCAGGGCGACCCCGGCGACCGGGCCGGCGAACAGGCCCGACATCACCAGCAGCGACCAGCGTGGCTCGACGACGGCGGCGGAGCCCTTGCCGGCCCGCCGGGCGGCCCGCCACGCACTGTCCCGGCCGAACCGCAGCCGCTGGGTGAGCGCCCAGCCGGCCACCGTCCCGGCGATCACCGGGCAGGCCAGCAGCAGGGTGCCGATCGCCCCGACCGGGCCTTCCGGGAGCCCGGCGACCAGCGGCAGCATCGGTGGCGGCCCGACCGCCACCTCGGTGAGCCGGACGATGGTGCCGGTGCCCAGCGCGAAGCCGGGGCCGAGCAGGTAGGCGGCCGCCCAGATCGAGACGTTCACCGCGTACCCGATGCTGATCAGGGTGATGCCGGCCTGGCCGGCCACGCCGGTCTGGTAGCCGGCGATGATGTCCGCCGCCTGGGCTCCGCCGAGCGCGACCGCGAGCCCGCCGGCGACCGCTCCGGCGGCGAGGATCAGGAACGCCGCGACCACACCGGACCGCAGACCGTGCCGGATCGCGGGTGGAGCCCGGCGGGCCAGGACCGAGATCGCGTCGGTGCCGCGCAGCGCCCCGACCAGCGATCCGAGGACGCCGAGGGCGAGGAAACGCGACGCGGCCCCACCGATGGAGACCTCCGTGCCGCGACCGTCGACCAGGATCGCGGCAAGGGCTCCGACCAAGGCGTACGCGCAGCCGACCGCCACCGCGACGAGGATCGCCCGGGGACTCGAACCGGTTCGCCTGGCCCCGATCGCCCGGGTCACGTGCAGCCCGGCCCGGTTGAGCCGCCAGAGCACGAAGCCGGTGAGCGCCAGCGGGGCGAGCGCGAGCGGCCCGATCGAGGTCCCGATCGGCACGCCGTGCCCGAGCATCCACCCGGCCAGCCCGGCGTGCGCGGCGCCGGCCAGCCCGCCGGAGCCCTCCAGGGTGCGGGCCAGACCGATCACGGCGGCCACCGGCAGGTAGGTCAACAGGGCCGCCCACAGCGTGGCGAAGAGGGCCGCCACCGGCAGCGGGGCACGCCGCCCGGGGGTGGGCCGGCGCTGGGTGGGCACCCGGACCGTCTCCCGGCGCCCGAGCATCTCCTCGTCGAGCACCACGGTGTCGCGCCGGCCGTCATCGATCGCCTCGGTGGTCCGCTCGACCGCGGCGGTGTCCCGCACCACGGACTGGAGCGCCTCGGCGACCGCGAACGGGTCCTCCGAGCCGCCGGGCCGGTCGGGTGTGCTGGACATCGCGCCTACTTTTCCATGCCGATGCCAGAGCGGCGATACAGATACGGCGGCGCGCCGCCGATCGGGTCGCTTCCCGATCGGCGGCGCGCCATGTGCACAGGCTTGCTCAGCGCAAGATGTCGCGCATGAGCTGGGCGGTCTCGGACGGCGTCTTGCCGACCTTGACGCCGGCCGCCTCGAGCGCGACCTTCTTGGCGTCGGCGGTGCCGGCCGAACCGGAGATGATGGCGCCGGCGTGGCCCATCGTCTTCCCGGGCGGCGCGGTGAAGCCGGCGATGTAGCCGACCACCGGCTTGGTGACGTTGGCCTTGATGAACTCGGCGGCCCGCTCCTCGGCGTCGCCACCGATCTCACCGATCATGACGATCGCGTCGGTGTCCGGGTCGTCCTGGAAGGCCCGCAGCGCGTCGATGTGGGTGGTGCCGATGATCGGGTCACCGCCGATGCCGACCGCCGTGGAGAAGCCGAACTCGCGAAGCTCGTACATCAGCTGGTAGGTCAGCGTGCCGCTCTTGCTGACCAGGCCGATCCGGCCCTGCGGGGTGATGTCGGCCGGGATGATGCCGGCGTTGGAGGCGCCGGGCGACGCGATGCCGGGGCAGTTCGGGCCGATGATCCGGGTCTTCTCGCCCTTGGCCACGTTGTACGCCCAGAACGCCGCCGAGTCCTGCACCGGCACGCCCTCGGTGATCACCACGGCGAGCGGGATCTCGGCGTCGATCGCCTCGACGACCGCGGCCTTGGTGAACGCCGGCGGTACGAAGATGACCGATACGTCGGCGCCGGTCGCGGCGATGGCCTCCGCCACGGTGGCGAAGACGGGCAGCTCGGTGCCGTCGAAGTCCACCTTGGTGCCGGCCTTGCGCGGGTTGACGCCACCGACCACCTGGGTGCCCGCGGCGAGCATCCGCTTGGTGTGCTTGGAGCCCTCACCACCGGTGATGCCCTGGACGATGACCTTGGAGTCCTTGGTGAGCCAGATCGCCATTAGTTCACTTCCCCGCAGCCGCGAGCTCGGCGGCACGCTGGGCCGCTCCGTCCATCGTGTCGACCCGCTCGACCAGCGGGTTGTTGGCGCCGTCCAGGATGGCGCGGCCGGCCTCGGCGTTGTTGCCGTCGAGGCGGACGACCAGCGGCTTGGTGACGGTCTCGCCGCGCTCGGCAAGCAGGGCGAGGGCCTGGACGATGCCGTTGGCCACCGCGTCGCAGGCGGTGATGCCGCCGAAGACGTTCACGAAGACGGACTTCACGGCCGGGTCGCCGAGGACGATCTCCAGGCCGTTGGCCATCACCTGGGCGCTCGCGCCACCGCCGATGTCGAGGAAGTTGGCCGGCTTGACGCCACCGTGGCTCTCACCCGCGTACGCCACCACGTCCAGGGTCGACATGACCAGGCCGGCGCCGTTACCGATGATGCCGACCTCACCGTCGAGCTTGACGTAGTTGAGGTTCTTCGCCTTGGCGGCCTGCTCCAGCGGGTCGACCGCGGACTTGTCCTCCAGGGCCTCGTGGTCGGGGTGCCGGAAGCCGGCGTTCTCGTCCAGCGTGACCTTGGCGTCCAGCGCCAGCACCCGGCCGTCGCCCACCTTGGCGAGCGGGTTGACCTCGACCAGCGTGGCGTCCTCGGCGACGAACGCCGCCCACAGCTTCACCGCGATGTCGACGACCTGGTCGGCGACCTCGGCCGGGAACTTGGCGGCGGTCACGATCTCGCGCGCCTTCGCCTCGTCCACGCCCTTGCTCGCGTCGATCGCGATCTTGGCGACCCGGTCCGGGTCCTCCTCGGCGACCGTCTCGATCTCCATACCGCCGGCGACGCTGGCGATGCAGAGGAACGTCCGGTTGGCCCGGTCCAGCAGGTAGGAGAAGTAGTACTCCTCCTTGATGTCGGCCGTCTCGGCCAGCATCACCTTGTGGACCGTGTGGCCCTTGATGTCCATGCCCAGGATGTCGGTCGCACGGGCCTCGGCCTCGTCCGGCCCGTCGGCCAGCTTGACGCCACCGGCCTTACCGCGGCCACCGACCTTGACCTGCGCCTTGACGACGACCTTGCCGCCCAGCCGCTCGGCGATCGCCCGGGCCTCCTGCGGGGTCTCGGCGACGCCGCCGCCCAGCACGGGCAGCCCGTGCCGTTCGAACAGGTCGCGCCCCTGATACTCGAACAGGTCCACGTGTCTCCTTTCGCTCGCGACGCCAAGCGCCGGCAAGCCGCACCGTTGCGTCCCGACCTGTGTGCGCGGCGCAGCGCAGCGCGCCGCCAGCGTGAGGATCGTCCGGCCCATCCGCATCTGCGAAACGGCCTTCATCCGCAGACTAGCGACCTGATCGGTCTCTGTTAGCGCGCGGGTGCACGGTGTGCAAGACCACACACCGGAGTGGCGAAAGAGCAGGCCGGGGCCGATGTGGCCACCGCGCACAGTGTGTACACGGAGAACTCACCATCCGACGGCGGCCGATGTGGTGGCGAATCTCGCGGTCCGCATCCTTTGCTTGAGCGACCGTGCCGGAGCCGGCGCCGAAAAAGTCACGCGAGCGCGCGTAACCCGCCCGGGAGGGGGTCGTTGAGTCAGGTGTCGGAGCGCCACGGCGCCCGCACGGAAAGCGGCCGATGCCCTGTCGGTCGAGGGGTGGCGGCGGGGCATCGCGCATAGAGGGGCCGGACGTGTGAGGGGTGCGTCCGGCCTCTCCCTTTGCGCCCGGCCCGTCAACGGCCTATTCAGGCGACCGGCGCCGCCACATTGGCGCGAACCCATTCGACGATGGATTCGAGTGACGCACCCGGAGTGAATAGACCGGCTACCCCGAGTGATTGCAATTCCGCGATGTCATCCTCGGGAATGATGCCGCCACCGAATACCACGATGTCGGCGGCGTCACGCTCCGCCAACAGTTCCAGCACCCTGCGGAACAGAGTCATGTGCGCGCCGGAGAGGACGGACAGGCCGATGCCGTCGGCGTCCTCCTGAATCGCGGTCTCCACGATCTGCTCGGGCGTCTGATGCAGCCCCGTGTAGATCACTTCCATACCGGCGTCGCGCAGCGCCCGCGCGATCACCTTGGCTCCGCGGTCGTGCCCGTCCAGCCCGGGCTTCGCCACGACGACCCTGATCCGTGCTTGCATGCTGACCCCTCCGGGCTCTCCGACCCCGGCGTCCGGCCGCAGCGCGGACTTCCTCCGTGGTCACCTGAACGAACGGTAACCCGGGACGCTTGACCGGGGTAGCTGCTGGACCCGACCAGGGGACCGGCGGAATAGTTGAGTGGGTCACATTACTTTCCGTCTTCCAAGCAATTACGAAGGGTTGACTCAACGCGCGACCAGAAAGCTCATCAATTCGGACAATAGATGATCAATACCGACCGTTAACTGTCACGAAATTGGCGCTGCGACTTGTGACCCGGCTGCCGTTTCGTTACCGTGGCGACGGCTGTCACACAGGTTCCCCCCACAACGACAGCCCGGCCGGACCACTGTTCAACCCAATTTTCCCGGGGTTTGAACTTGCCGCGCCGCCGCAATGCCACTGACGGAGGATCCTTCGTGCGCCAGCGCTTGTCGTCTGAGCCCGATCGCTATCGCGGCCGGCGCCGCGTGCCGACCCCTCCGCGCAGCCGCTACGCCGTCGTCGTCACCTCAGCCTTCGTCGGCGCGGGAGTCGTGGCCCTCGGTGCGGCCTCCAACCTCCCGGACGCCAAGGCGGTCAGCCCGGACGTCCTCCAGAGCCTCAAGACGCAGCAGGTCGCGGCCGACGCCCTGGAGAGCCGTTCGGACGGCGCCGCGTCCCGCGGGGAGAACCGCGAGGCCGCCGGCGCCGAGCTCAGCGCCGAACAGGCCGCCAAGGACATCTACCTGCTGCCGCTCGACGAGTACGAGTTCACCTCCGCGTACGGTGTCCGGTTCGGCAAGCTGCACGCCGGCATCGACCTGGCCGCCCCGGAGGGCACGCCGTACAAGGCGGTGCACGGGGGCACGGTGACCGCGGCCGGCTACAGCGGCGGCTACGGCTACTCGGTCACGATCCGGCAGGACGACGGCACCGAGATCATCTACGCCCACTCCCGCCGCGTGGTGGTCGAGAAGGGCGAGCAGGTCAAGGCCGGTCAGGTCATCGGCGAGGTGGGCAACACCGGGTATTCGTACGGCACCCACCTGCACCTCGAGGTGCACGTCAAGGGCACGCCGACCGACCCGATCACCTTCCTCGCGGACCGGGGCGTCGACATCAAGCTCCAGATGGAGTCGATCTACGCCGGCCTGGCCGCGGCCGCCGCCTCCTGATCTCTTCGCAACCCACCCGGTTGCGGCTTCGGAGAACTCCGCCGATCCCCTTCAGTGCCCCGCGCCCCGACCCGACAGGTACGTGACAGCGAACGTCACGGCAGTCGGGAGGGGTCATCCGCGTGGGGCAGCATTCGTCATCGGGCCGGACCGGACGACATCGGCAGGAGAACCTCCGCCGCCACCGCGCGCCCGTGCTCCCCGCGATGTTCGCCTCCCGCGGCCGTACGGCTCTCACCATGACCGCGCTGGGCGCGACCCTGGCCACCGGGATCGGTGCCGCCGGCATGTCCGCCGCCTCGGCGTCCACCCTCGCCGTCTCCGATCCGCCCCCGGCCGCGCACCCCGCGCACGCCACGGCCACGCTGCCGGTCGTCGCACCCTCCGGCGACCAGGCCCCCCGGCTCGGCCCGGCCTCGGGCGCCGCGGGCCCGGTCGGCGCCCCGGTCCGGCTCAAGGCCCGCCCGCTGCCGAAGCTGCGGTGGGTCCACCCCCTCCCGTCGGCGACGGTGACCTCCTGCTTCGGGCAGCGCTGGGGCCGTCTGCACGCCGGGGTCGACCTGGCCGCGGCGAACGGCAGCCCGGTGGTGGCCGCGGGCGCCGGCACCGTCGTCTCGGCCGGGCCCAACGGCGGGTACGGCAACGCGATCCTGATCGACCACGGCAACGGTTACCTCACCCACTACGGCCACCTGTCGGCGATCGGCGTCGAGGTGGGCCAGGTGGTCAAGGCCGGCGAGCACATCGGCGACGAGGGCTCGACCGGGCACTCGACCGGCCCTCACCTGCACTTCGAGGTGCATGAGGGGCATTTCCAGAACCCGCTGGAGCCGACCGCGTGGATGCGCGGGCACGGGGTGGAGATCCCCGGCTGCTCCGAACCGGAGTCCTAGAGCTTCTCGATCGGGGCGTGCCGCAGGACCAGCCACATCACCTGGTCGCCGAAGTCGATCTGAGCCCGGGCGCCGGGGCCGTGACCCTCCACCGCCAGCACCCGGCCCAGGCCGTACCGCTGGTGGTTGACCCGGTCACCGGGATCCACCTTCGGCGCCGGTTTCAGGTCGCTCGCGGTGGCGAGCTTGCTGCCGTCGATACCGAGGCGTTCGGCGATCCGCTGCGCCTTGGGAGTCCCCCCGGCGAAGCCTCCGCCGCGCTGGCGGTCTCCCCCGCCGCGGCCACCCACTCCGCCGCCCGTCCCGGACCAGGAGGTGTACGACCCGCCGGTGCGCTCCCAGCGAACCAGCTCGGTCGGCAGCTCGTCGGTGAACCGGGAGGGCGGGTTGTACTGCGGCTGGCCCCACGCCGACCGGGTGACCGCCCGGGACAGGTAGAGCCGCTGCCGGGCGCGGGTGATCCCGACATAGGCCAGGCGGCGCTCCTCCTCCAGCTCGGTGTTGTCGCCGAGCGCCCGCATGTGCGGGAAGACGCCGTCCTCCAGGCCGGTCAGGAAGACCACCGGGAACTCCAGCCCCTTCGCGGTGTGCAGGGTCATCAGCGTGACCACACCCTGGTGCTCCGGGTCGTCGCTGGGGATCTGGTCGGCGTCGGCCACCAGGGCCACCTGCTCCAGGAACCCGGCCAGCGTGGCGACCTGCTCCTCCCCCTCACCGGCCAGCGACTCGACGCGTTCGGTGTACTCCCGGGCGACGCTCACCAGCTCCTGGAGGTTCTCCACCCGGCCCTGGTCCTGCGGGTCGAGGCTCTCCTCCAGCTCGCCGAGCAGGCCGGAGCGTTGCAGGACGGCCTCCAGCACCTCCTCCGGCGGGGCGGTGGTGGCCAGCACCCGCAGGTCGTCGAGCAGCCCCACGAAGTCGGTGATGCTGTTGACCGCGCGGGTGGAGATGCCCGGCGCGTCCTTGGCCCGGCGCAGTGCCTGGCCGAACGACACCCGGTCCCGTGACGACAGCGCCTCGACGCAGGCCTCGGCCCGGTCGCCGATGCCCCGTTTCGGGGTGTTCAGCACCCGGCGGATGCTGACCGTGTCGTCGTCGTTGACGATCGCCCGGAGGTAGCCGAGCGCGTCCCGCACCTCCTTGCGCTCGTAGAAGCGCACCCCACCGACCACCTTGTACGGCAGGCCGACGCGGATGAACACCTCCTCGAAGACGCGGGACTGCGCGTTGGTCCGGTAGAAGACGGCCACGTCGCCGGGGCGCACCTCGTGGTTGTCGCAGAGCCGGTCGATCTCCCGGGCCACCCAGTCGGCCTCGGCGTGCTCGGTGTCGGCAACGTAGCCGACGATCTGCTCGCCCTGCCCCTGGTCGCTCCAGAGCCGTTTCGGTTTGCGCGAAGTGTTGCGGTCGATCACCGCGTTGGCCGCGGTCAGGATGGTCTGGGTGGACCGGTAGTTCTGCTCCAGCAGGATGGTCCGGGCGGCCGGGTAGTCGCGCTCGAACTCCAGGATGTTGCGGATCGTGGCGCCACGGAACGCGTAGATCGACTGGTCGGCGTCGCCGACCACGCAGAGCTCGCTCGGGTCCTCGATGCCGACCAGCTCGCGGATCAGCATGTATTGAGCGTGGTTGGTGTCCTGGTACTCGTCGACCATGACGTGCCGGAACCGGCGACGGTACGCCTCGGCGACCAGCGGGTGCGACTGGAACAGGTGCACCGTGGTCATGATGATGTCGTCGAAGTCCAGCGCGTGCGCCTCGCGCAGCCGCCGCTGATACAGCTCGTACGCCTCGGCGACGGCCCGCTCGTTGGGCCCCTTCGCCTTCGCCTTGAACTCGTCCGGCTGGACCAGCTCGTTCTTCAGGTTCGACACCTGGGCGGCCAGGCCACGAGCGGTGTATCGCTTGGGATCCAGGTCGAGCTCGCGGGCGACCAGCTGCATGAGGCGGCGCGAGTCGTCGGCGTCGTAGATCGAGAAGGTGCTCTTCAGCCCGGCGTGCTCGTGCTCGGCACGCAGGATGCGCACGCAGGCGGAGTGGAAGGTCGACACCCACATCATCCGGGCGCGCGGCCCGACCAGATGGGCGACCCGTTCCTTCATCTCCCCGGCGGCCTTGTTGGTGAAGGTGATCGCCATGATCTCGCCCGGGTGCACCCCGCGCTCGCCCAGCAGATAGGCGATCCGATGGGTCAGCACCCGGGTCTTGCCCGACCCGGCGCCGGCCACGATGAGCAGCGGCGCGCCGGAGTGGATCACGGCGTCTCGCTGGGGCCCGTTCAGCCCGGTGAGCAGGGACTCGGCGTCGAACCGGCGGGGCGCCGGACGCGGGGGCTCGGGGGCCGTCGCCGAGAACAGGTCAGGGGTTTCGGAGGAAGGTCGCATCGCGGGAGCCAGTCTATGCCGACCCACCGACAGGTTTCCGGCGCCGAGCGGGGCGGACATCAATGATCGGCAATCAATCTTTCACCGCGAAGTGGTAGCGGCGAATCGACTGATCCACCAGGCTGTCCAGATCGGCATCGAATTCTCACCGATCGGGGGACCGTTCCCATGCCTCTTCCACAGCGGCGACACCTCGCCGTTCCGGTGGCCGCCCTGGCCGTGGCCGGCGCGCTGGTGGCGATCCCGGGCGCCGGAACCGCGGCGGCCGCGCCGCCGGCCGAGTTCACGCCGGTGTCCGCGGCGTACGGTCCGCCCAAGGGCCCCACGGTCAAGGGGCAGTTCCTCAGCTACAACGACTTCCACGGCGCCATCGACCCGCCCACCGGCAGTGGCGCGGTGGTCAACGCCAGTGGCACCAGCACCCCGGCCGGCGGCGTCGAGTACCTCGCCACCTTCCTGAAGCGGTTGCGCGCCGAGGCGAAGGCGGAGGGCCGGCCGACGATCACCGCCGGGGCCGGCGACCTGATCGGGGGGACCCCGCTGGTCAGCGCGGCGTTCCACGACGAGCCGACGATCGAGCTGATGAACGAGGTCGGGTTGCAGGTCAGCTCGGTCGGCAACCACGAGTTCGACGAGGGCGTGGCCGAGCTCATCCGCATCCAGCGGGGCGGCTGCCACCCGGTGGACGGCTGCCAGGACTCCGATCCGTACCGCGGCGCGCGGTTCACCTATCTGGCCGCCAACACCGTCGACAAGAAGACCGGGCTGCCGATCCTTCCGCCCATCGAGATCCGGCACGTGGACGGCGTACCGGTCGGTTTCATCGGCATGACCCTGGAGGGCACGCCGGGCATCGTGAACCCGGCCGGCATCACGGGTGTGCGGTTCACCGACGAGATCGAGACCGCCAACAAGTGGAGCAACGTACTGAAGCTCTTCGGGGTGAAGGCTCAGGTGCTGCTGCTGCACGAGGGCGGCTCGCAGGCCACGGCCACGCCGACGCCCGGGGTCTCCGACTGCAACGGTTTCAGCGGGCCGCTGGTGCCGATCGTGGCCGGGCTGAACCCGGAGATCAGTGTCGTGATCTCCGGTCACACGCACCGCTTCTACTCCTGCAAGCTGCCGAACAGCAAGGGCGCCGACACGGTCGTCACCAGCGCCGGCAGCAACGGGCAGCTGATCACCGACATCGACTACACCCTGGACCGGCGGACCGGGCGGTTCAGCGAGATCACCGCGAAGAACGTGATCGTGGAGAACGGGGTGCCGGACGGCAAGGGCGGCTGGGTGCGCGACGCCGCCGGGGCCTACGCGAAGAACCCGGACACCGTGGACGCGGCCGCCAAGAAGGTGGCCGACAAGTACCGCACCGCGGTCGCGCCGATCGCTAACCGGCTGGTCGGCAGCATCAGCGCGGACATCGTCCGGACCGCCGGCCCGGCCGGGGAGAGCCCGCTCGGTGACGTGATCGCGGACGCGCAGCTGGCGTACACCCGGTCGGTGGGAGCGCAGATCGCCCTGATGAACCCGGGTGGTGTCCGGGCCGACCTGGACGCCGACCAGTCCAGCGGCGGGGAGACGTACGGCCAGGTCACGTACGGCGAGGCGTTCACCGTCCAGCCGTTCAACAACCTGGTGGTCACCCAGACCCTCACCGGGGCGCAGCTGAAGAACGTGCTGGAGCAGCAGTTCGTCGGCTTCGGCGGGCAGACCACGCAGCGGATCCTGCAGGTGTCGGACGGGCTCACGTACACCTGGAGCGCGTCGGCCGCCCCCGGCTCGAAGGTGAGCGCCCTGACGCTGAACGGGACGCCGATCGATCCGGCCGCGAACTACCTGGTCACCACGAACGACTTCCTGGCCAACGGCGGGGACGGGTTCAGCAACCTGACCCTGGGCACCGGACGGATCACCGCGCCGGGCTTCGACGTGGACGCGCTGGTGGCCCATCTCGCCACCGGCCCGATCGCGCCGGGTCCCGCCAACCGCATATCGACGGCCCCCTGATCTGCGCAAACTTTCGTCCCAACACTCGGGCGGTTTCCTTGCGGGACCGTCCGGGGCGGGGGCATACTCGGGTCGTGATCCAGCAGGCGCGATTTTTTTACTACGGCACCGGAGGCCCGGCAGCCGTAGGTCGCTCCTGAACCCCAGACCTACATCAAGCCCCGGGTTTCCCAGCCCGGGGCTTGATGCTGTCCGGGCCGGGCCCACCGGGACCCCAGCACCCGAGGAGCAGCACATGACCGCCGACGTGATGGACCAGACGACCGGCGCGGGCGAAGAGGCGGCCGCCGCGAAGATCCGCGCCATGCGCGAACGCATCAACGAGATCGATCAGACGATCATCGATCTCTGGCTGGAGCGTGCCGGCCTCTCCCAGGAGGTCGGCAAGACCCGGATGGCCAGCGGCGGCACCCGCCTGGTGCTGGCCCGGGAGCGGGAGATCATCGAGCACTTCCGCAACGCGCTGGGCCCGGACGGCACGCAGGTCGCGCTGCTGCTGCTGCGCTCCGGCCGCGGGCCCCTCTGACCCGGAAAATACCGCAGCCGGACCGAGATCGGTCCGGCTGCGGTTGGAATCTGTGGACTACCCGCGGTCAGTAAACCCCGCCGACACCGAACGGGCTGTTCCCGATCGGGCCGTTGACCCAGCCGCCGAAGCGCGGACCGTAACCGAGGAAACCGTCGGCGCCGTAACGGCTCTGGTAGCCGCGGTAGTAGTCGCGGAAACCGGGCCGGCCCCAGTTCCAGTCGTTACGGTCGACCTCGAGCGCCCAGGCGCCGCCGAAGCGGTAGCCGACGCGCACCAGGTCACAGTCGTAGTCGTCCCAGTAGCCGCGGACCTCGCCGATCCAGCCGGCCCGCTCGCAGCCACGCAGCGTGCGGAAGTAGCCGACCACCTCGTCGCCGAAGTACGGGTAGTGCTTCTGGACCTTGCTGGTCGAGGGCTTGGCCGGCGCCTTGTCGCCACCGTCGACCGCCAGCGCCGGCGCGCTGGCAGCGAGCCCGGCCACCAGGCCGAGACCGGCCATCGTCAGAGTCCGGAGCACCTTGTTCATACCGTTTTCCTCACTTCCGATGAGTTCGGTTCGTTGTGCCCAAACTCTCCCATATCGGACATAAAAGTCATGGGAGATAAACTGGTACTTTTAGTCACGGAAGTGTGATTTTTGGTGGACACATATGTCCAAATGATCTAGAGCAAACGGCAGCGGGCCGGGAGATCAGTGATCTCCCGGCCCGCTGCCGTACGACTCAGCGACTCGCCGCGTACCGGATCTCCGCGAAATGGCACGCGCTGGGGTGCGGTGACCGCTCCCGGATCTGCAACAACGGCTCCTGCTCGCCGCAGACGTCCCGCGCCTTCCAGCAGCGGGTCCGGAAACGGCAGCCGGACGGCGGATCGGCCGGCGACGGCACGTCACCCTCCAGCACGATCTGGTCGCGCCTTCCGCGCAGGCGCGGGTCCGGGACCGGCACGGCCGAGAGCAGAGCCTGGGTGTACGGGTGAGTCGGCTGGTCGTAGATCGCCACGTCATGCCCCTGCTCGACGATCTTGCCGAGGTACATGACGGCGACCCGGTCGGAGATGTGCCGAACCACCGACAGGTCGTGGGCGATGAAGATGTACGACAACCCGAAGTCGTCCTGGAGCCGGTCCAGCAGGTTGATCACCTGGGCCTGGATGGACACGTCGAGCGCCGACACCGGCTCGTCGCAGACGATGATCTCCGGTTTCAGGGCGAGCGCCCGGGCGATGCCGATCCGCTGCCGCTGGCCACCGGAGAACTGGTGCGGGTACCGGTTGACGTGGTCGGGGTTGAGACCGACCGTGTCGAGCAGGTCCTGCACGGCCCGCTGCCGCTTGCCCTTCGGCACCACCTCGGGGTGGATCTCGAACGGCTCGCCGATGATGTCGCCGACCGTCATCCGCGGATTGAGCGAGGTGTACGGGTCCTGCAACACCATCTGGATGTTGCGGCGGGCCCGGCGCAGGGTCGAACCGGAGAGCCGGGTCATGTCCTGACCGCGCACCATGATCGAGCCCGAGGTCGGCTTCTCCAGTCCGACCAGCAGTTTGGCCAGAGTGGACTTGCCGCAGCCGGACTCGCCCACCACACCGAGCGTCTCGCCCCGGCGCAGTTGCAGGTCGACGCCGTCGACCGCGCGGACCGCGCCCACCTTGCTCTGGAACACGATGCCCTGGCTGATCGGGAAGTGCTTGACCAGTCCCTTGGTCTCGAGGACGACGTCACTCACCGAGGACCTCCCGGAAGAAGTGGCAGCGCGCGGTACGGTGCGGCGCGATGGCGTACGCCGGGGGCGCCGGATCCTGACGGCAGGGGTCCTTGGCGTACCGGCATCGGGGGTTGAAGGCGCAGCCGCGCGGGATGTCGGTGAGCGCCGGCGGCAGGCCGCGGATCACGTTGAGCTGATGCCCCTTCAGGTCCAACCGCGGGATCGACTCGAGCAGCGCCCGGGTGTACGGGTGGCCGGGACGGGCGTAGATGTCGTGGACCGGCGCCTCCTCGACGACCCGGCCCGCGTACATCACGGAAATCCGGTCGGCGACGTCGGCCACCACGCCCATGTCGTGCGTGATCAGGATGAGGCCCATGTTGCGCTGCCGCTGGAGCTCCGCGAGCAGGCCCATGATCTGTGCCTGGACCGTCACGTCGAGCGCCGTGGTGGGCTCGTCGGCGATCAGCACCTCCGGGTCGAGCGCCAGCGCCATGGCGATCATGACGCGCTGCCGCATACCGCCGGAGAACTGGTGCGGGTAGTCGTTCACCCGGCTCCGCGCGCCCGGGATCTTGACCTGGTCGAGCAGGTCGACGGCCCGGTTCTTGGCGTCCGACCGGGACATGCCCCGGTGCACCCGGAACAGCTCAGCCAACTGGAAGCCGACCGTGTAGACCGGGTTCAGCGCGGACAGCGCGTCCTGGAAGATCATCGCGATCCGGTTGGCGCGGACCTTGCGACGCTGCACCTCGGGCAGTTTCAGCAGGTCGACGCCGCGGTAGCGGATCTCGCCGGCGGTGATGTGCCCGGGCGGGCTCTCCAGGATGCCCATGATCGCCTGAGCGGTCACCGACTTGCCGCAGCCGGACTCGCCCAGGATCGCCAGGGTCTCGCCGGGAGACAGCCAGAAACTCGCCCCGTTCACCGCCTTGGCCACGCCGTCCCGGGTCCGGAACTCGACGTGCAGGTCGTCGATCTGGAGCAGGGGCGCCCGGTGATCGACTCCGGGCAGGGCGTCCATGGTCGCCTTGATGTCGGTCATGCCGTCACCTCCGCTTCGCTCCGGCGCCGGCATGACTTGATAACTGAGCTGAATGATTCGCTCGCAAGCTCGCTCATGACTGTCACCGCAACTTCGGGTCGAAGGCGTCGCGGATGGCGTCGCCCAGCATGATGAAGGCCAGCACGGTGGCGGCGAGGAAGACCGACGGCCAGATCAGCGGGTGGGCCGCGATACGGGCGTAGTCCTGCGCCTCGGCGATCTGCAGGCCCCAGCTGACGGCGTCGCCC
The DNA here is from genome assembly GCF_014205215.1 of Actinoplanes lobatus. NCBI lineage: Bacteria > Bacillati > Actinomycetota > Actinomycetes > Micromonosporales > Micromonosporaceae > Actinoplanes > Actinoplanes lobatus. Next base: position 2,966,508 of record NZ_JACHNC010000001.1, on the reverse strand, counting down.
TTGAGGCCCACACCCAGGTAGGAGAGCGTCGCCTCGGCCGCGATGTTGGTGCCCAGCAGGATGGTCAGCACCACGATGAACGACGCCATCGAGTTGGGCAGGATGTGCCGGAACATCAGCCGGCCCGGGCTCGCGCCGAGCATCCGGCCGGCCGCCACGTAGTCCTGGCTCTTCACAGCGATCACCGAGGACCGCATGACCCGGGCCGCCGCCGTCCAGGTGAGCACGCCCAGGGTGAGTGTCACGGCCCAGACGCCGTCGTCCTCGCTGCCGGACAGCCGGCCGGAGAAGACCACCGCGCCGAGCAGGAACGGCACGCCCAGCATGATGTCGGTGAGCCGGGACAGCACCGCGTCGGTGGTTCCTCCGAAGTAGCCGGCGGACAGCCCGAAGATCAGGCCGAGCACGCCGGCCATCAGGGTGGAGAGGACGCCGACCTCGATCGAGGCGCGGGTGCCGTAGATGGTCCGGGCGAAGACGTCGCAGCCCTGGAAGTCGTACCCGAAGATGGCGCTGCCGGTCGGTCCCTTGTGCTTGTTCGACAGCGCGCAGGCGCCGGGGTCGGCCGAGGTGAACAGGGACGGCAGGAACGCCATCAGCAGGATCACCACGACCAGCACCGCGGAGATCCAGAAGATCTTGTTGCGCCGCAGGTCCGCCCAGGCGTCGCCGGCCAGGCTCCGTGACCTTCCGGAGACGTCCGGCGCCTCGGCCACGGTGATCAGGTTGGGGTCACTCATAACGGATCCTCGGGTCGAGGGCGGCGTAGAGCAGGTCGACGGCGAGGTTCACGATCAAGAAGATGATCACCAGTACGCTGACGAAGCCGACCACGAGGGGGCCGTCCTCGGTACGGATGCCCCGGGCCAGGTTGAACCCGACACCCGGGATGTTGAAGACCTCCTCGGTGACGATCGCGCCGGACATCAGCACGCCGAGGTCGACACCGATCAGGGTGATCACCGGGATCAGCGAGTTGCGCAGCACGTGCACCCAGGTGACCCGGCGCGGGGCCAGGCCCTTGGCCCGGGCGGTGCGCACGTAGTCGGCCCGCAGGTTCTCCACCACCGATGTCCGGGTGACCCGCAGCTGGGTGGCGATGACCGTGGTGGCCAGCACGATGGCGGGCAGCAGGAGCTCGTACAGTGTCGCGTCCTTGGTCGTGGTGGCCGGGAACCACCGCAACTCCATCGCGAACACCAGCTGGGCCAGCGGCGCGAGCACCACGATCGGCATGGCCAGCAGGAGCAGGGTCATCAGCAGGGTGCCGTTGTCGAAGAGGCCGCCCCGCCGGATGCCGGCGTAGACACCGGTGGTGACGGCGATCGCGGCGGCGATGAGGATGGCCAGGATCGCCAGCCGGATGGTGACCGGCCACGCGTCGACCAGCATCTCGGAGATGTCGCGACCGGTCAGCGACTTACCGAGATCGCCGGTGAGCAGGCCTTTCATGTAGTACCAGTACTGGGTCAGGAAACCTTCGTCCAGGTGGTACCGCTCGGTGAGCGCAGCGCGCAGGCTGTCGCTCACCGGTTTCTCGCCCGCCAGCGCCTGGATGGGGTCGTCCTGGTTGGCGAACATCAGCGCGAAGACTACGAAGGTGGCCCCGAAGAACGTCAGGATCATCTGTAGTAAGCGCCGCACGATGTAGCGGAACATTACGGTTCTTGGCCTCTTCCGCGGCACAGCGCCGGCCTCGTGAGCACGGCGACGACGATGAAGTGGGGCAACACAGCGGTGGCGTCACGGTCGCATGTCTTCCGTGACGCCACCAGAGCCGTGTGGTCAGATCAGGCGATCGTTTCGATCTCGTAGAGGTCGACCCGCTTGAAGAGGTTCATCTCGACGTTCTGAACCTTCTCCGAATAGCCGTAGACGTTCTGCGAGAAGCGCAGCGGGATGACCGGCATCTCCTGGACGAGGATGTCCTCCGCCTGCTGCCACTTCTTGATCGCGGCCTGCGGCGTCGCCGCCTGCGCACCCTGCTTCAGCAGCTGGTCGAACTGGCTGTTCGACCAGCCGTAGTGGTTCGACGAGCCGTTGGTGCTGTAGAGCGGGCCGAGGTAGTTCTCCATCAGCGGGTAGTCCATGATCCAGCCGAGACGGATCAGGCCGATCCGCTCGTGGGCCCGCGCCTTCTGCTGGAGGACCGAGAACTTGGGCTCCGGCGAACCGGTGCAGTTCACACCCAGCGAGGCCTTGATCTGGTTGCAGGTGGCATCCACCCAGGCCTTGTGACCACCGTCGACGTTGTAGGTGATCTTGATTTCCTCGGGGCCGCCATTCTCCTCGTACAGCTTCCGGGCCTTCGCCGGGCTGTACTCGCAGGCCTCGCCGCAGATGCCCTCGCGGTAACCGCGGACCACCGGGGAGACGAAGGACTTCGCCGGGATGCGGGAGCCGAGGAAGATCTGGTCGGAGATCTCCTCCCGGTTGATCGCCATCGAGATCGCCTTGCGGACCTCGGGCTTGGAGAACTCCGGCTCGTACGTCGGGAAGCCGATGAAGTCGAACCCGGAGTTCTCGCTCATCTGGAAGCGGGTGCCCAGGTCGGCGGACGCCTTGGAGAGCGCCTCGATCGGGATGTTCATCTGCACGTCGACGTTGCCGGAGACCAGGTCCGCGTACTGGGTCTGGTCGTCCTGGTAGATCTTCCAGGTGACGCCGTCGATCTTCGGGACCTGGCCCTTGAAGTCGCTGACCTTCTCCACGACGATCTCGTTGTCGTGCTCCCACTTGCCCTTGAGCTTGAAGGGCCCGTTACCGATGATCTGGTCCTCGAAGCCGTCGGCGATCACACCCTCCGCGGAGAAGGCGGCCTTGGGCAGCGGGTTGAAGACCGAGTAGCCGAGCACCGACTCGAAGCTGGAGAACGGCGCGGACAGCTTGACGGTGAAGGTCAGGTCGTTGACCTTCTCCAGGCCGGAGAGCTTGTTGGTCTTCGGCGTGGGGGCCTTCTGCGGACCGTCCTTGTCCGGGTCCAGCGGGTTCAACTCGGCATAGCCGTCGATGCGCTCGAAGAAGTAGCCGCCGGTCTGGGCGTTCGGCCCGTAGGCGCCGTAGTTCCACGCGTCGATGTAGTTCTGCGCGGTGACCGGCTCGCCGTTGTGGAACGTGAAGCCCGGCTTGAGCTTGATGGTCCACACCCGGTTGGCCTTGTCCGGCGTGATGCTCTCCGCGGCGACCTCGACCGGCTCCTGCTGGCTGTTGAAGTCGACCAGCGGGTAGAACAGCGAGGACAGCACCTGTGAGCCACTGTCGTCGGTGGCGTTCGTCGGAAGCAGGTGCTCGGGCTCGGAGATGCCGATCACGATGGTGTTCGAGTTGGCGCTCGCGTCGTCCGAGTCGCCACCTCCACATCCGGCGACCAACAGGGAGATGGCGGCCGCACCGGCCACCATCTTCCACGGGCGTTTCCCAGGCATGGGAGTGTCTCCTTCAGGGGCGCTCACGGGGGGTTGTGTGAGTAGGAGCCACTGTGACACAGAGACACGAAAACCCGGAGGGCCGTTATCAAGCCGATATTCGCCGTCTACGTCCGCAAATAGGCTCATCAGTGACGGTTTATGCCTATTCGGCCAGCCTGAGCTGGGCATACGTACCGGATCTCGGTCCGGCGTGCAGCGCAGCTTACAGGAAGCTTCCTTGTCTGGCTGCCCCGGAGGGGATCAGACGAGGCGCCGATCGGCCGCCCATCGTGACAATTCGTAACGGTTGCTCATCTGCAATTTGCGCAACACGTTGGAGACGTGGGTCTCGACCGTCTTGATCGAGATGTACAGCTCCTTGGCGATCTCCTTGTACGCGTACCCCCGGGCGAGCAGCCGCAGCACCTCCCGCTCGCGGTTGGTCAACTGGTCCAGCTCCGGGTCGGCGACCGGCACGTCCGGACGGGAGGCGAAGGCGTCCAGCACGAAGCCGGCCAGCCGCGGGCTGAAGACCGCGTCGCCGTCGGCCACCCGGCGCACCGCGGCGGCCAGCTCGTCCGGCGAGATCGTCTTGGTCACATAGCCCCGGGCGCCGGCCCGGATCAGGCCGATCACGTCCTCCGCGGCATCCGACACCGACAGCGCCAGGAACCGGACCTGCGGATGGGCCCGCCGGACCGCCTCCAGAACCGCCCGGCCGCCGCCGTCCGGCATGTGCACGTCCAGCAGCACCACGTCCGGCTGCACCGCGGAGATCCGGCTGACCGCCTCGCTCACCGTGCTGGCCTCGCCCACCACGTCGACGTGCACGCCCAGCTCGGCCCGCACCCCGGCGCGGAACATCGCATGGTCGTCGACCAGGAAGACATTGAGCCGACGGGCCTCCGGCTCGATCACGGGCTCGGTCATCGCACTGACTCCTTACCGGCGGTCACGCTCTCCCTCGTGATGGGAAGCATGAGCCGCACCTCAGTACCGTCTCCGGGTTCGCTGCGGATCTCCGCCCGGCCACCATGCCGCCGCATCCGCCCGATGATCGAACCACGGACGCCGTGCCGGGTCTTCGCCACACCACCCATGTCGAAACCGGCGCCCCGATCGCGGACGAAGACGCTCAGCTCATCCTCCTCCACCTCGGCATAGAGCGAAACCGTCTGCACCCCGGCATGCCGGGCCGCGTTCACCAGCGCCTCCCGGGCCGCCGCGACAAGCGCCGCCACCCGTTCGTCGCACTGGGTGTCGCCCACCACGACGGTCTCCACGGTGATCGCGTAGGTGTCCTCGACCTCGGCCGCGGCCTGCTCCAGCGCGGCGGCGAACCGCTCGGTCGGCGACGCGGTGGGCCGGTAGAGCCAGTTGCGGAGGCTGCGCTCCTGCCCTCGGGCGAGGCGCTGCACCTCCTTGATGTCGGTGGAGTTGCGCTGGATCAGGGCCAGCGTGTGCAGCACCTGGTCGTGGATCATCGCGGCCAGCTCGGCCCGCTCCTGCTCCCGGATCCGGCCCTCCCGCTCGGCGCGCAACTGCCCGAAGGTGCGCCAGACCAGGGGCGCCACCACCACACCGACGCCGAGCAGGCCGACGAAGGCGAAGATCACGCCGTTGAACACCGCGGACAGGGAGCCGGACGGGGCGTACACCGCCACCACGCCGATGATGCCGACCGCGACCAGGATCCCGCCGCCGATGAAGCGGAAGAGGAAGGACCGCCGGTCGTTCTCCGAGACGATGGCCGCGAACCACGGCGCCGAGGCCGGATTGTCGGTGTACGCGTCGCGGCGGCTCGGGTCGGACTGGTGCCAGATCACCCCGGCGCCGACCGCGATCACCGCGATCATCCAGCCGGCCGTGGTGCTCACCGAGTCGCCGAAGAGCTGGGCCTGCAACAGGACCACGCCGAGACCGATGGCGGCGAACGGCAGCAGGGCCGACAGATCGCGGCGGACCGGCTTCTCCTCGCCGCGCGCCTCCTGCGGCAGCACCGCCCAGTAGGCGGCGTAGAGCAGCAGGCCGAGGGCGTTGAACCCGAGCAGCACGACGAGCGCGATCCGGACGGCCAGCACCGGCACGCCGAGATGACGGGACAGCCCGGCCGCGACCCCAGCGACGATGCGCTGGTCACGCGGCCGGTACAGCCGGCGGGGTTGCGGCGGGGCGGGGATAGTCACCCTCCGATCGTCACACGTGACGTACGCGCGGGCCACGGGGAAGTTCCCCGGCATCCGGGCCGGATATCTCAGGGTGGCCTCAGGGTCGTCTCCGGAGGCGGCTCGGGCGGGCGGCGGACCAGGATCGAGACATGAACGATGAAGCGCCCGGTGCCGGTCCCAAGGGTGACCAGGCACCTTCCGACCAGCCCGAGGGCTTCCCGCCCGGCTCCAACGTGCCGCCGTGGGTCGCCGCGGCCTCCGCGGCCTGGTCCCGCCAGCAGCTCGTCCGCCCCCGCAACGGCCGCTACGTGGCCGGCGTCTGCGGCGCTCTGGCCCGGGCCACCAACACCGACCCGGTCCTGTGGCGGGTGCTGCTCGGCGTGCTCGGCGTGCTCAGCGGCACCGGTGTGCTGCTCTACCTGATCGGCTGGCTGATCATCCCGTCCGAGGGTGACACCTCCTCCCCGGTCGAGTCGCTGCTGGGCAAGGGCCGTTCCGGGATGGCGCCGCTGTCGGTGGTGCTGCTCGGCGGCGCCGCTCTGCTGACCTTCGCCTTCATCGTCAACTCCGGCGCACGGGCCAGCCTGCTCGCGGCGGCCGTGGTCCTGGGCGCGTTCCTGCTGATCAAAAGGGGTGGTGCGACTCCGTTCCAGGCCGCCGCGCCACCACCACCGGACGCCCCGCCGCCGGCCACGGAGGAACCGACGATGGCGTTCGTGGCGCCGCCCGCGGCCGAGCCGGCCGGCGAACCGGTGAGCAAGGCGGGCCCCACCACCGGGTTCCGTCCGCCGTTCGCGCCGCACGGCCCGTTCGCCGGCCCGCCCACCGCTCCCCCGCCGGTGCCGCCGATGCCACCGCGCCCGCCGATGCCGCCGAAGCCGCCGCGGGAACGCTCGATCCTGGGCCGGCTGACGTTCTTCGCGGTCGTCATGGTGACCGGCCTGATCGCCGCGATCGACATGAGCGGCGTCGACGTGGCCATCTCCGCCTACTTCGCGGCGGCCCTGACGACCACCGCGCTCGGTCTGATCGTCGGCGCCTGGTTCGGCCGGGCCCGGGGCCTGATCGCGCTGGCCCTGGTGCTCACCTTCGCGCTCGCCGCGTCCAGCGGGCTGGAGCGGTTCGGCCGTGACTGGACGCCCAGCGTCTACCGCCCGACGAGCCTCGCCGCGGTCGCCGACGAGTACTCGTTCGACGTCGGCAACGTGACCCTGGACCTGCGCTCGGTCGACTTCACCGGGCAGACCCAGGCGGTCACCGCCAGCATGAAGCTCGGCCAGCTCCGGATCCTGCTCCCGCCGACCGTGGACGCCTCGGTGACCGCGGGCGTCGACGGCGGACGGGTGGTCCTGTTCGGCGAGGAGTACAACGACAGCAGCACCCGCCAGGCCGACGACCTGGGCGCGGACGGCGCCGGCGGTGGCACCCTGCAACTCGACGTCCGCGTCGAGGCCGGAAACCTGGAGGTCATTCGATGAGCGAGCTTGCGAGCGAATCATCAGGCACAGCTCATCCCTCATGGCGACACCGGAGCGAAGCGGAGGTGGCGGCATGAGACCGCACCGGATGGACGGGGTGTCCCTGACCTTCGGCCTGATCTTCCTGGCGGTCGCCTTCTGGTGGGCCGTGTCCCAGGTGCTCACGGTCAACCTGCCCCCGATGGGCTGGATCGTGGCCGGCGGACTGATCTTCTTCGGGGTGGTCGGCCTGCTCGGCGCGATCCGCTCCGGCCGCCGCGAGCCGCAGCCCGAGCCGGTGGCCGCGACTGCCGCGCCGGCCACGGTCGAGGTTCCCGGCGATCTGCCGCCGGAGATGCACGCCTCGATCGTCCGCGAACTGCTCGACGATCCGGCCCGGAAGTTCGAGCGCGAGCACCCGGCCGGTTGAGCCCTCCGCCCCGCCCATCGGTCAGCGACCGGTGGGCGGGGCAATATGCTCGCTGAATGACCGCGTTTCCGACCGTGTCCGTCACTCCCGTTCCCGGCGTGGGTGCCCGGGCCGCCCGCGCCCTGACCGCCGAGTTCGCCCGGCAGAACGCGGCCACGTCCGCGCTGCTGGTCGGCGCCGACCACGCCTCGGCCGTGGTGGCCGCCGCTGTCGAGGCGCTGCTGCCCGGCGACACCCTCACCCTGGTCCCCGGCCGCGACAGCAGCAGTGATCTGCTCCGCGGCCACATCTCCGGTCTCGGCAGCTGGGTCGCCGATCGGGTGAAGATCGTCGAATCCCTCGCCGAGGCCCAGCCGGCCGACGTGGTGATCGTCGGTGAGCCGCTGACCGGCACCGCCGACGAGACCCGCGCCCTGATCGACCAACTCGGCAAGTACCTGTCCGACGGGGCCGTCCTCTCGGTCGCCGTGCCGGCCGGCCCGGGCCGCACCGCCGGCGCCGCGGCGGAGCTCTTCCGCCAGGGCGCGCTCTTCGGCGTCGGCTCCGACCTGGTGGTCCGCAACCAGCCGCCGCTGCGGGTGCACAAGCTCCGGTTCAGCCCGGCCGAGGTGTCGACGGCGGCCGGCCTGGCCCCGGCGTACCGGACGTCGAGCGTCCCGCTGACCCGGACGATGCACATCGACTCCAACGGCGTCGCCGCGGCCGGCATCGCGCTCGGCCTGGCCGTGCTGGCCCGTCGCGCCCGGCCGAAGTCGAAGCTCTGGCTGCTGCCGGCGCTCGCCGCGGCCCCGGTGGCGGCCTTCTTCCGCGATCCCGAGCGGGACGTCCCGACCGACCCGTCGGCGATCATCTCCTCCGCGGACGGCAAGGTGCTCTCGGTCGAGCGGCTGCGCGACGAGCGCTTCGGCCCGGGCGAGTTCCTCCGGATCGCGGTGTTCCTGTCGGTCTTCGACGTGCACGTCAACCGTGCGCCGGTGGCCGGCCGGGTGGCCGACTACTTCGTCGAGGAGGGCGGCTACGCCAACGCCGCGACCGCGGCGGCCGAGCACAACGTGGCCGCCTACACGGTCCTCGACACCGACCAGGGCACCGTCGTGGTGGCGCAGCGGACCGGCCTGATCGCCCGCCGCATCGTGCAGCGCGCACCGGTCGGCACGCTGCTGGCCAAGGGTGAGCGCTACGGCCTCATCCGTTTCGGCTCCCGCACCGACGTCTACCTTCCCGCCGACCGCGCGGAGGCCCTGGTCTCCGTCGGCGAGCGGGTCGTCGGCGGCGCCACCGTGATCGCCCGCTTCACCAACGCCTGAGAACCAGCCGAACACGAAGAAAGGGCCGCCTCCCGGACGGGAGGCGGCCCTTTCTGTCGGTCGGTCAGACGCGCTTGGCGCGCATCCAGAGGATCGGGCCACTGACCAGGTAGGTGGCGACGATCAGGACGAACGTCATGCGCGGCTGGAGCAGGGCGCCGACGATCGGGAGCAGCCACAGCCACGGCGGCAGCTTCAGCAGGCGGGCGAGCTTCGCGTACGGGAAGCTGGAGACCATCGCGAAGGCCAGCAGCGTCACGCCGGTCAGCTGCACCATGCCGGGCAGCGGCAGGCCGATCAGCACGGTGAGCGCGAGGACCGCGGCGGCCATCGTGGTGGGCACGCCGCAGAAGAAGCGGCCGTCCTTCGGCGAGACGTTGAACCGGGCCAGCCGGATCGCGGCGCAACCGGCCACCAGGGCGGTCGCGATCGCGGCGGCGGCCTGCGGCACCTCGTCGGCGAGCGACGCGTAGACCACGACCGGCGCGGCCAGGCCGAACGAGCACATGTCGGCCAGCGAGTCCATCTGCGCGCCGAACGGGCTGGCGACGCCGAGCTTGCGGGCGAGAGCGCCGTCCAGACCGTCGAACACCACGCACGCCACCAGGCAGGCGGCGGCGATCTGCACCTTGCCGTCCATGGCCAGGAAGATCGCCAGCAGGCCGAGGCCGAGGCTGGACAGGGTGCAGGCGTTCACGAGCGCGAAGCTCGCACGGCGGGACATGGTGCGCTCGCCCGGCAGCAAGGGGATGGAAGCCGGTGCCGGGTCGGCCCCGGCAACGGACAACTCCACAGGAACCCCCGGTGCGGGAATGGTGATGGTCCGCACCGAATCGGAACCGATGTGCAGCACCTCGGCCCGGGTCGCGGTGGCGGCCCGACCGGTCTCGGCGGAACGGCGGCCCACCCGAACCAACAGGGCTTGCCGCGCGAGAGTCCCGCCGCGGCGCAGCCGGCCAGCCCAACGACGCCCGGCGGGACGGGGACTATCCGTCGTACGACGCCGGCGCCAAGGGGTACTCGGCACGTGCTTCCTCCATGGAGTTCGGTTGTCCCGCCGGGTTGTCGCGAGCCCGGCGAAATTGCGGGTTACACCATCGCACAGCCGGACGGCATTGGCGAGAGGGCGAACGATCCTGGAGTGCAACGACGAGAGCTGCCCGTTGGATCCCTCGCGTGGAGCGACGGACAACTCATCGACCTTCCGTGTGACGATTTTAGCCCGTGCGCCCCAGTGCATCCCGGGTCAGCTCGGTGAGCGGCAGTCCGTCGAGCTCGTCGAGCCTGAACCAGGCCGCGGCGGCGGTGGATCCGCCGGCCGCTTCGGTGACCTCGGCGGCGGTCGGCCGGTCGACGGTGACCCGGTAGACGACACGGATCACGTGCCAGTCGAGCGGCACCCCCTCGGGGCCGAGCGCGGCCGGATCGTACCGGTGCGAGACGTCCACCAGACCGGCGATCCGGCCCCGCTGGGAGGTCTCCTCGTACAGTTCCCGGGCGACCGCGCGCTCCGGGGTCTCGCCGAAGTCGGTGCCGCCGCCGGCCAGGTGCCACAGCCCGGCGCCGGGGTAGCCGTCCGCGATCCGGGTCAGCAGGATCCGCCCGGCCGGGTCGCTGGCCAGGGCGTACGCTCCGAAGCGCTGCACCCGGCCGGTGCGCTCGGGCTCGCCGGCGGGCACCTCGACCTCGGCGGCCTCGAAACTCACGCCGAGGATGCCGGCCGTGAAGGGCAGCAGCGGGCGCGCCGCCACCTCGGCCGGGGTGAGCCACTCGGCGGCGTCGGTGGTGCCGGCCGCCTCGGGGGTCAGGTCGCCGCCGGTCACCTCGACGTCGTAGACGATCCGGTCGGTGTGCTCGACCGAGTCGTCGGGAAGCCGGGCCAGGTCGGCGAGCACGGCGCGCAGCCCGGTGACCCGCACCCGCAGGCCGGTCTCCTCGCCGAACTCCCGGACCACCGTGTCGTCCGGGTGCTCGCCGTGGTCGATGCCGCCGCCGGGCAGGGACCAGACGCCGGGGAAGGCGGACTCCTCCGAGCCGCGGGTGAGCAGCACCCGCCCGTCCGCGTTCCGGCACACCGCGTACGCCGCGGCCCTTCTCCTGAGCTTCACCGCGCCTAGATTAGCCGCGCCGCCCGCAAGGCATCGGCGGTCACCTCGGTGAGCTGGTCGTGGGCCAGTTCGGCGACCTCCTTGAGCGGCATCCAGCGCGCCTCGCAGGTGGAGCCGCCGACGTCGTGGATGGTCACCTCGGTCGGCTGGTCGACGACGACCCGGTAGAAGGCGCGGACACCATGCCAGTCGATCGGGTAGCCCTCCGGGCCGAGGGAGGCGGCGTCGCGGTGGCTGGCCACGCCGAGCAGCGAGACGAGGCGGCCCTCCTGACCGGTCTCCTCGACGAGTTCGCGGATCAGGGCGGTGCCGGGCTGTTCGCCGTAGTCGGTGCCGCCGCCGGGCAGGTGCCAGCAGCCGGCTCCCGGGTAGCCCTCGGAGATCCGGGTGAGCAGCAGGTTCTCGTACGGGTCGGTGGCGATCGCGTAGGCCGCGAACCGCTGCGCCCGGTGCAGCCCGTCCGGCCCCTCGTACGCGTAGAAGGACGGGAAGACCGGCGCCTCCTCGGGCCGCAGGTCACCGGAGTCGGTGGAGAGCCCGAGGGCGGCCGCGGTGAAGGGCCGTAGCTTGAGCTTCTCCGCCTCGTCCAGGGTGTGCCACCGGGCCAGGTCGGTGGGGTGGCCGACCCGGTCGATCAGGTTGCCCCCACGGACCGAGACCGTGTAGACCAGCCGGTCGGTGTGGATGGTGACGCCTCGGTGCGGCATCGAGCGCATGTCGGCGAGCACGTCGTGGAGCCCGGTGACGGCGACGGACAGGCCGGTCTCCGCCGCGGTCTCGCGGACGACGGTGTGGTTGGGATCTTCGCCGTGGTCGACGGCGCCGCCGGGCAACGACCACACTCCGGGGGTGCCGGATTTGGACGAGGCCCGGACCAGAAGGACGCGGCCCTCGCCGTCGCGGGCGACGGCGTAGGCGGCGATCCTGCGGAGCGGTTCCAGTGCGGGGGTCACGGGCGGCATTCTGCCCGGAATATGTGACCTCTCAAGAACTTTTGTCAACTTCCTGACAGTGGGATAGCGGTGTGTAATCGCAGCTCAGGGCGGCTTACGCCGCCCTGGGCGATTGATCCACTACTGTCCGTCACTCCCACTCAATGGTGCCCGGGGGCTTGCTCGTCACGTCCAGCACCACCCGGTTGACCTCGCGAACCTCGTTGGTGATCCGGTTCGAGATCTTGGCGATCAGGTCGTACGGCAGGCGGGACCAGTCGGCGGTCATGGCGTCCTCCGAGGAGACCGGCCGCAGCACCACGGGGTGCCCGTACGTCCGCCCGTCGCCCTGCACACCCACGCTGCGCACGTCGGCGAGCAGCACCACCGGGAACTGCCAGACCTCCCGGTCCAGCCCGGAGGCGGCCAGTTCCTCGCGGGCGATCAGGTCGGCCGCCCGCAGGATGTCGAGACGCTCCCGGTCGATCGCGCCGATGATCCGGATCGCCAGGCCGGGGCCGGGGAACGGGTGCCGCTGGACGATCTCGTCGGGCAGGCCGAGCTCCTTGCCGATGGCCCGCACCTCGTCCTTGAACAGGGTGCGCAGTGGCTCGATCAGCGCGAACTGGAGGTCGTCCGGAAGTCCGCCGACGTTGTGGTGCGACTTGATGTTGGCGGTGCCGGTGCCACCGCCGGACTCCACCACGTCCGGGTAGAGCGTGCCCTGGACCAGGAACTCGATGTGCCGCTCGGCGTCGAGCTCACGGGCCGCGGCCTCGAACGTACGAATGAATTCGCGTCCGATGATCTTGCGCTTTTGCTCCGGGTCCTCCACGCCCTTCAGGTGTGAAAGGAACTGTTCTTCGACATTCTTCACGACAAGTCGGACATTGGTCGCTGCGACGTAGTCCTTCTCGACCTGCGCCGCCTCACCCGCCCGCAGCAGCCCATGGTCGACGAAGACGCAGGTGAGCTGGTCCCCGATCGCGCGCTGGACCAGCGCCGCGGCGACCGCCGAGTCGACACCGCCGGAGAGCCCGCAGATGACCTGCTTGTCGCCGACGATCGAGCGGATCCGGGCGACCTGCTCCTCGATGATGTTGTCCGGCGTCCAGGTAGGCGAAATGCCGGCGATGTCGTACAGGAAGCGCTTGAGCATCTCCTGGCCCTGCTCGGTGTGCGCCACCTCGGGGTGGAACTGGACACCGGCGCGCCTCGAGGTCAGGTCCTCGAAGGCGGCGACGGGAGCGCCCGGGGTGGAGGCGGTGACCGCGAAGCCGGACGGGGCGACCGCGACGCTGTCACCGTGGCTCATCCAGACCGGCAGGTCGGCGGGGAGGTCGCGGAGGAGGGTGCCGCCGCTCGACTCCAGGAGGGTCCGCCCGTACTCCCGGGAGCCGGTGTGCGCGACCGTGCCGCCGAGGGCCTGGGCCATCGCCTGGAAGCCGTAGCAGATGCCGAAGACCGGCACATCATGATCGAACAGGCCGGCGTCGAGCGTGGGAGCACCGGGCTCGTAGACGCTGGACGGGCCGCCGGACAGGATGATCGCGGCGGGGTTCTTCGCCAGCATCTCGGCCACCGGCATCGAGTGCGGGACGATCTCGGAGTAGACACGGGCCTCGCGGACCCGGCGGGCGATCAACTGAGCGTACTGGGCGCCGAAGTCGACGACGAGAACGGGACGCGGGGTACTCACCCGGCGAGTTTACTCACCGGCTGAGCACCCCGGCCTCGTCAGGCTCGGTAGTAGGTGCGAATCGTGGTGTACCGCACGTTGCCGGCCTTGTCGTACGCCCGGACCCGGACCTTCATCGTCTTCTTCTGGCTCGCGACCTTGAACGACAGCACGTAGCCGGCCGTCGTGTCGGTCGCCACCACCTTGCCGTTGACCAGCAGCTGGACCTTGCTGATCCCGGACTTGTCGGCGGCCTTCACGTACACCTTGACGGTGCCCTTGACCTTGGCCTTGTTCGCCGGGGCCTTGGTGACCGACACGGCCGGGAGCACGTTGTCCGCGACGAGCGTCCGGGCCGGCAGCCAGGTGCTGTTGCCGGCCTTGTCGTGCACCCGCAGCTGCACCTTGACCGCGCCGTTGCGGCCGGCCGTCTTCAGTACCGGGGCGAACGGGGCGGTGTAGTCCCAGCTGTGGAACTTGCCGTCGACGAAGAGGTCGACGGACCGGATGCCGGACCAGTCGTCCTTCAGGCCGAGCGGGGTGATCGCCACATCGCCGTGGACCTTGGCGTTCTGCGCCGGGCTGGTGCCGGTGCCGGTCGGCGGCTTGGTGTCGGTGCCCTTGGTCAGCGCGGCGGCCGCGTCCACCAGACCGTAGTAGTTCCAGCTGCCGTTCGGCCGGGCCGAGCTGGTGATCGCCCGCTGCAGGCCCCACCCGCTGTAGTTCGGGTTCTTCGACTTGACCAGGGCGGCCACCCCGGCGACCAGCGGCGAGGAGAACGAGGTGCCCTGGATCTCGTAGTCGTCGTAGATCAGGTTGCCGGAGCTGTCCCGGATGGTCAGCCAGCACGAGCTGCGGTCGTCCCAGCAGTACGTGCCGTTGCGCTGCATGCCCGCGGTGATGCCGGGCGCCGAGACGTCCACCCAGCTGCTGCCGTAGCTGGAGAACTCGGCCCGGGCGGTGCCGCCGGTCCGGGTGTCGGTGGCGCCGACCGCGAGCACGTCCGCGTACGCCGCGGGGTAGCTCTTGATGTTGCGGCCGTCGTTGCCGGCCGCCGCGACGACCAGGACGCCCTGCCCGTTGGCCCAGGCCACGGCGTCCTGGAGGACGGCCGTCGACTGGCTGCCGCCGAGCGACATGTTGATGATCTTCGCGCCCCGCTTGACCGCGTAGATGATGCCCTGCGCGATCTGCGCGTAACTGCCGCTGCCCTGGCTGCTGAGCACCTTGACCGGCAGGATCTTGCACTTGGCGCAGACGCCCGCGATGCCCGCCCCGTTGTTGGGCGTGCCGGCGATCAGCGAGGAGACGATCGTGCCGTGTCCCTCGTCGTCGGACGCGTTGCTGTCCCGGTTGTAGAAGTCGTAGCCGGACAGCACCTTGCCGGCCAGGTCGCCGGTGGCGGTCACACCGGTGTCCAGGACCGCGACCGTCACCTCCTCGCCGGTGGTGGTGTCCCACGCGGTGGGCACCCGCAGCTGCCCCAGCTCGGGCTGCCGGCCGGCGGTGAAGTACGGGTCGTTCGGCGTCACGTCCAACTTCTGGGCCAGCGCGTCGACCTGGACGTACGAGACGTTGGGGTCGAGCTTGAGCGCGGCCGTGACGGCGACGGCCTGAGCCTTCGGCACCTCGATGGACTTGGCCCGGATCTCGCCGAGCAGGCTGCGGGCCATCGAGCCCTTGGCGTCGGCGCCAGCCAGGCCGAGGCGGCTCAGGCTGGGCAGGTCGACGTCGGTGTCGACACCGGCGCGCAGGCCCACGACCAGGCGGACCGGGAGTTCACGACTGGAACCGGTGACCGAGGCGTTGGCGGTGGGAGCAAAGCTGGCGCCCGCGAGAAGGGCAGCGGCAGCCAGACCGACGACGACGCGCCGGTGAGTGGATTTCATACTCGGACGGCCTCCCCATGAGTCGATTCGTCGATCGACGAATCGGCCGCGCAAGCCTACCGGTGATCTTAAATTTGGCAATACCCACGTGGCATTGAGCACCGCCGTGATCTCATTTACTGTTCGCGCTATGCGGAACAGCAAGATCACCTGGTCGATCGTGGCCGGCACCGGACTCGCGCTGGTCGCCGGAGTGGGCGTCGCCATCGCGGTCAGCCGGGGCCCCGCCGAGCCGGCCGCGGCGCCGTCCGCCGCCCCCTCCGCGAGCGCCGTGCCCACGGTGAGCACCCCGTCGGCGCCGCCGTCGCCGTCCCCCGGCGCCGACATCAAGGGGCCGCTCGACCTGGTGCTGATCGGCGTCGACACCCGGCTGAGCATCCCCGGCTACGAGCCGCACGCCGACACGATCATGCTGCTGCACGTGGAGGCAGACCTCCAGTCGGCCTACCTGTATTCCCTGCCACGTGATCTCCGGGTCCAGATGCCGGCGTACAAGAAATCCGGTTTCCGGGGCGGCAAATACAAGATCACCGAAGCGATGAGCCGCGGTTCGCGCATCCCGGGCTCGAAGAAGAAAAGCGTGGAGCAGGGTTACGAACTGCTCACCAAGAGTCTCAGCGCGTACACCGGGATCAAGACCTTCCAGGGCGGCGCGATCCTCAATTTCCGCGGCCTCGACAAGCTGGTCGACAAACTCGGCGGCATCGACCTGGTGGTCGACCAGAAGGTGAAATCCCGGCACCGCCGGCCGGACGGCACGATGCGGAAGCAATCCGGCAGCGACTACAGCGGGCCGCAGGCCACCTACCTGCCCGGCAACCGGCACCTGGTCGGCTGGCAGGCACTCGACTACGCCCGGCAGCGCTACGGGCTGCCCAACGGGGACTACGACCGCCAGCGGCACCACCGGCAGCTCGTCGAGGCGATCCTCACCAAGGCGATGACGCAGGGCATGGAGGATCCGGCGAAACTGGGCGGGCTGATCAACGCGCTCGGCGAGGCGCTGGTCTACGTGGGTGGCCGTACGCCGTTCGAGTACGCGTACGCCCTCCGGAACCTCACCGCTCAGGACATCACCACCGTGTCGCTTCCCGGCGGCGGCGTCGGCAGCGGCAGCGGATACCTGGGTGAGCAGCTCAAAGCCGAGGGCCGGGGCTTCCTGACGGCACTCGCCAAGGGCAACCACGTCGCCTATCTGAAGGCACACCCCAAACTGGTCGACAGGTAATGGTCGTAACCTTCAGGCCATGAAACGACGGGCCGGCGGGCTGATCCTCCTGTTGCTGCTGTCCGGGTGCACCGGCGGCGAGCGCGAGCCGGAGGCGGCCCGGTCGGCGTCCCCGGCCGTCAGCTTCGGGCCGGGCGCGGTCGGCGCCGGCGATCCGTACTTCCCGACCTACGGCAACGGGGGCTACGACGTCGGCGGCTACGACCTGGCGCTGCGCTACGACCCGGCGGCCGGCAAGCTGGACGGCACGGCCACCATCACGGCCACCGCCACGCAGGACCTGTCCCGGTTCAATCTGGACCTGGCACACCTGAAAGCCACCACCGTCCTGGTGGACGGCACCCCGGCCACCGTGGCCGCCGCGGGCAACGAGCTGGTGGTCACCCCGGCCGCCGGCATCCCGAAGGGCCGCGCCTTCACCACCGTGGTCAGCTACGGCGGCGTGCCGAAGCAGCTGGAGAACGAGATCCTCGGCGCGGGCGGCTGGCTGCGCGTGGGCAAGGACGGCGCGATCGCCCTGGGTCAGCCGGAGTCGGCGAGCACCTGGTTCCCGGTCAACGACCACCCGTCCGACAAGGCGACCTTCAAACTGGCGATGACCGTGCCGGACGGTGTCGAGGTGCTCAGCAACGGACTGGCCGGCAACAAGGACACTGTGGACGGCTGGACCACCTGGCGCTGGTCCGAGGAGTCGCCGATGGCCAGCTATCTCGCCACCGTCGTGATCGGGCAGTACCGGATCACCACCGGCACGCACGCCGGACGACCCATGATCACGGCGATTCCCGAGTCGCTGCCCGCCGACGGCCCGGCCGCCAAGTCGCTGGCCCGGACCGGCGAGATCACCGACTTCCTGGAGACACAGTTCGGGCCGTACCCGTTCCGGGCCAACGGTGGCGTGGTGGTCGACGAGGACGAGATCCGCTACGCCCTGGAAACGCAGGCCCGCCCGGTCTACGGCAACACCTTCTTCGCCTCCGGCCAGAACACCGGCGTGATCGCGCACGAGCTGGCCCACCAGTGGTTCGGCGACAGCGTGGCGCTCAGCCGCTGGCAGGACATCTGGCTCAACGAGGGCTTCGCCACCTATGCCGAGGCGCTGTGGTCGGAGCACACGGGCGGACAGACCGCGCAGGAGATCTTCGACGAGGCCTACCGCTCCTTCGACTGGACCGAGACCCCCGGCGACCCCGGCCCGCGCCGTATCTTCGGCGACGCCGTCTACGAGCGCGGCGGCATGACCGTCCACGCGCTGCGCAAGACGATCGGCGACGAGGCCTTCTTCAAACTGCTCAAGTCCTGGCCCGCCGACCACCGCGACGGCAACGTCACCACCGAGCAGTTCATCGAGGCCGCCGAGACCGCCTCCGGCAAGGACCTGGACGCCTTCTTCGAGGCCTGGCTCAACGGCAAGACCAAACCCCCGAAGCCCTAGATTTCGTACGGGAGAACGGTCACCCACCCCTACTGCGGTGCACTAGACATACCCGCAAAACGCCGCCGGTGTCGAGGCAAGTGATTTGCCGACGCCAGCGGGTTTTGCTGGCGGCGGGAAATCACCTGCCTCGACACCGGTTACAAGGCGTTTTGCCGCGGAGCGAAGCGGAGCCATCAGGCCCAGCGTTTTGCCGCGGAGCGAAGCGGAGCCATCAGGCCCAGCGTTTTGCCGCGGAGCGAAGCGGAGCAATCAGGCCCGGTCGAGGACCAGGGCCACCTTCTGGAACTCCTTGACGTCGCGGTAGCCGCACTTCGCCATCGCGCGCCGCAGGCCGCCGAAGAGGTTGAGCTGGCCGTCCGGGCGGTTGGCCGGGCCGTACAGGACCTCTTCGAGGGTGCCGTCGGGCTCGCCGGCGATGCAGAACCCACCGCGCGGCAGGGCAGGGTGGCTGGCGGCCGAGTGCCACCAGGCGCCGCCGGCCGGGGCGCCCTCGGCGAGAGACAGCGGCTCGCCCAGCATGACCGCGTCGGCGCCGCAGCCGATCGCCTTGGCGATGTCGCCGGAGGTGGCGAGGCCGCCGTCGGCGATGAGGTGCACGTACCGCCCACCGGTCTCGTCCAGGTAGTCGCGGCGGGCGGCCGCGGCGTCGGCGATCGCGGTGGCCATCGGCACCCGGATGCCGAGCACGGTGTCCGTCGTGGACCACTCGTCGGCGCCGACACCGACGATGACACCGGCCGCGCCGGTCCGCATCAGGTGCAGGGCCGTCTTGTAGTCGGTGCAGCCGCCGACGATGACCGGCAGGTCCAGGTCGGCGATGAACTCCTTGAGGTTCAGCGGCTCGTCGGTGGTGGAGACGTGCTCGGCCGAGACCAGGGTGCCCTGGATGACCAGCAGGTCCACGCCCGCGTCCAGTATCACCGGGGCGAGCGCCAGGGTGTGCTGCGGCGACACCCGGACGGCCACGGTGACGCCGCCCTCGCGGATCTGCCGGACCCGGGCGCCGATCAGCTCCGGCTTGATCGGCTCGGAGTAGACCTCCTGGAGCCGCTTGGTGGCGTCGGCGTCCTCGTCCAGCGAGGCCAGCTCTTCGAGGATCTTGGAGGGGTCCTCGTAGCGGGTCCACAGGCCCTCGGCGTTGAGCACGCCCAGGCCGCCGAGGCGGCCCAGGGCGATCACCGAGTCCGGGCTCTGGGTGGCGTCCGACGGGTGCGCGACGCAGGGGATCTTGAAGGGGTACGCATCGAGCTTCCACTCGGTCGACACGTCGTCCACGTCGCGGGTGCGACGGCTCGGAACGATGGCGATGTCGTCCAGGTGGTAGCCGCGCTGCGCGGTCTTGCCCAGGCCGATCTCCACTACGTCACGCATGGCTCGGATGCCTTCATTTCCTTGTTACGGGTGGCGGGCGGGGTGGTTGGAGGGCTCTAGCGGGAGTGGTAGTTGGGAGCTTCGACCGTCATCTGGATGTCGTGCGGGTGGCTCTCCTTGAGCCCGGCCGCCGTGATCCGGATGAGCTGTCCCCGCTCCTGCAGGTCGGGGATGGTCTCCGCGCCCACGTAGCCCATGGCCGCGCGCAGCCCGCCGATGAGCTGGTGCGCCACCCTGGACAGAGGACCACGATAGGGCACCTGACCCTCGACGCCCTCGGGAACCAGCTTGTCCTCGTTCACATCCTGCTGGAAGTAACGGTCCTTCGAGTACGACTTGGCCTGACCGCGGGACTGCATGGCGCCGAGCGAGCCCATCCCCCGGTACGACTTGAACTGCTTGCCGTTCACGAAGATCAGCTCGCCGGGGCTCTCCTCCGAGCCGGCCAGCAGGCTGCCCAGCATCACGGTGCTGGCGCCGGCCACGATCGCCTTGGCGATGTCGCCGCTGTACTGGATACCGCCGTCGCCGATGACCGGGACGCCGGCCGGACGGCAGGCCCGGGAGGCCTCCATGATCGCCGTTATCTGCGGCACGCCCACGCCCGCGACGATCCGGGTGGTGCAGATCGCGCCCGGCCCGACACCGACCTTCACGGCGTCGGCGCCCGCCTCGACCAGCGCCTTGGCGCCCGCGTACGTCGCGACGTTGCCACCCACGATGTCGATCGTGGTGTCCTTCTTCAGCCGGGCGACCATCTCCAGCACAGCACGCTGGTGACCGTGCGCGGTGTCGACGATGACCACGTCCACGCCGGCGTCGATCAGGGCACGGGCCCGCTTGTACGAGTCGTCGCCCACGCCGACGGCGGCAGCCACCCGGAGCCGGCCCTGCGGGTCCTTGGCGGCGTTCGGGTACTGCTCGCTCTTGGTGAAGTCCTTCACGGTGATCAGCCCGCGCAGGTGACCGCCCTCGTCGACCAGCGGCAGCTTCTCCACCTTGTGGCGGGCCAGCAGGGCCAGCGCCTCGTCCTTGCTCACCCCGACCGGGGCGGTGATCAGCGGCGCCTTCGTCATCACGTCGCGCACCTTGGCGTCGAAGTCGCTGACGAACCGCATGTCCCGGTTGGTCACTATGCCGACGAGCACGCCCTCGGCGTCGACCACCGGGGCGCCGGAGATCCGGTAGCGGCCGCAGAGCGCGTCCACCTGGCGGAGCGTGTCGTCCGGCCCGCAGGTGATCGGGTGGGTGATCATGCCGGACTCGGAGCGCTTCACCAGGTCGACCTGGGCGGCCTGGTCCTCCACGGAGAGATTGCGGTGCAGCACGCCGATGCCGCCCTGACGGGCCATGGCGATCGCCATCCGCGCCTCGGTGACGGTGTCCATGCCCGCGGAGAGCAGCGGGATCGACAGCTCGACGTTTCTGGTCAGGCGCGTAACGGTGTTGACCCGGCTTGGCACGACGTCCGATTCGCCGGGCTGCAGCAGCACGTCGTCGAAGGTCAGACCGAGAGGAACGGTACGAGCGCTGTCAGTTTCCACAAATCATCCCTAGAGAAGAGGCGGAGTTCATCATCCTACCCATCCTGGGCGGGGCACCCTGGCGGCGGACAGAACGTGCGGGCCAGCACACACACGCGGGAGGTGAGTACGGTATGAGGGTGCAAGATGAGCCGATCGACCCGTTCAACGGCGACCCGACCGACCCGGCCGCCGGTCTCGACGACCTCAGCGAGGACGCCGAGTCCGAACCGCTGACCGAGGACGAGCGGCAGGATGTCCTGGAGGACCTCTCCGACCTGGAGATCTACCAGGCGCTGCTCAGTCCGACGGGCATCCGCGGGCTGGTGATCGAGTGCGAGGACTGCCACGAGCCGCACTACTTCGACTGGGACCTGCTGCGCGGCAATCTGCGTCATCTGCTGAGCAGCGGCCGTCCGCGGGTGCACGAGCCCGCCTACGATCCGGACCCCGACCACTACGTCACCTGGGAGTATGCGCGTGGATACGCCGACGGCGTCCACGACACCCTGACAGAAGGCACGGACGACGAGAGTTAGGCCCCGAGCGTTACCCGATACCCCCTAGTTTCCGCGAGGTCGTAGCCACGGAACGACCCGCAAAATGCCGCCGGTGACGAGGCAAGTGATTTGCCGACGCCAGCGGGGTTTGCTGGCGGCGGGAAATCACCTGCCTCGTCACCGGTTACAAGGCGTTTTGCCGCGAAGCGAAGCGGAGCCAGCTAGCTAAGCGACCAAGCCGGCTCGGAAGCCTGCCGCGACCGCGTGTGCTCGGTCCCGGGCGCCGAGCTTGCGGAACAGCCGCCTGGCGTGCGTTTTGACGGTGTCCTCCGAGACGAAGAGTTCCCGGCCGATCTCGGCGTTGCTCTTCCCGTCCGCCATCCCCCGTAGCACCTGCAACTCACGCTCGGTGAGCGTGAGCCGCCGACCGGCGGGCTGCGCGTCGGTCATCCCGACACCCGCCTCGTTGCCGGGCCACGCCACCATCGGCCGGCCGGTAGCCGGATCGATCGGGGCGTCGCCACGCTGTGACGGAACCATCGGCGCATTGGGGCCCAGCATGGCCGGCACCGCCGCCGCGTTGTGCACGCCGATGCCGCCGGGCCCCTGCTGATACTGCCCCCGCGCGCCGGGCGAGTTGGTGTTGCGGACGCCGCCGGCCACCGTGGCCGGCTGCGCGTTCGAACCGTTGATCGGCATGCCCTGCGGGCGTACCGGTAGCAGGAGCAGGAGCAGCGCTTTCGCGACGACGCTGACCAGGTCGTGCTCGACGCCGCGGATGACGCCCCGGGCTCCGGCGGCGACGGCCGCCGCCGCCACCCGCGGGTCTTCGGCACCGAAGAGCACCACTTGTGCCTGGGGGGCGCGGGCAAGTACACGCCGGGTGAAACCGACGCTGTCGGGCCGGGTCACGGCAGTGTCGGCCAGGACCACTTCGGCGGGCCGTTCCGCCAGTCGGATCATGGCCTCGGTCTCGCTGACCGCGGTCCGGACGACGCCGGTCATGCCGAGCCGGGCCGCGGTGGACGCGACGGTCTGGGCCGCCAGCGGGGTTCGGACGCACACGAGGACGGTACGCACAGTGATCCTCCTTCTCTCTCAGAGGAGATCACGCGAGGGCCGCAGCATTACGCGCTTTAGATGGAAAAAACGGGAAAGAAAGGTATGACTTGCCACCCCTTTGCCATACCGCTCGCGAAGACATCGACATGTTGCGTGTGAGCCGGCGATAGCCGGGGTACACCCGCGAAAGGCCTGAGTCAGGCCCCTCACGACGAACGCTCCGCGGTGCCGCGCGGGAGGAGGGTGTTGATGTCGAACGTTCGCAGACTGCCCGGGCCCATCGCCGATCTGTGGGATTGGCAGAGACTCGGGCTCTGCCGGGGCCGGGACAGCGCACAGTTCTTCCACCCCGACGGCGAGCGCGGGTCGTCCCGCAGTCGTCGCGAGGCAGAGGCCAAGACGATGTGCGGCCCGTGCCCGGTCCGGGCGGAGTGCGCCGCGCACGCCCTCGCCGTTCGCGAGCCGTACGGTGTCTGGGGAGGTTTCAGCGAATCGGAGCGGCTGCGGCTGCTCGCGGTCGGCTGGGAGGACCTTGCCGATCGTCACGGACGGGTCGACCTGACCCGGCTCGAAGCGCGCCTCGGACGGCCCCACAAAACGGCGGTACCCGCGCAACGGCAGGCACCGGCGGCCTGACGCCGCCCGGAGCGCGGCATCACCACACGGCTTCCGGCACGGTCCTCCGCGGAGGACCGTGTCGAGTGGTTCAGCGGTTCTTCAACCGCATTGGTGGACATGCAAGCCACCGTATGAGCGACTTGCTTTCCCGAGTCGGACCGAAAGTGCGGCTTTCAACTACCCGATCTCGACTGTCACCTGGTGCCAGCCGGTCGCCCCATCGGGTGCCGGAGGGGCCTCCTCCGATGTCTGAGTCACCCCATCGAGATCGGTCGCGCGTACCCGTAAGGTGTGCCGTCCGGCGGAGGCGTCCCAGGTGAGGCTCCACTGCCGCCAGGTGTCCGCGGAGGGCGCCCCGGCCAGCGTGGCGGTCCGCCACTCCCCGTCGTCGACCTGCACCTCGACCTTCGCGATGCCGCGATGTGTCGCCCATGCGACGCCGCCCACCGTGACCGGGCCGGCCGAACGCGAGGCGCCGTCACGCGGGGTGTCGATTCGCGACTGCGTCTTCACCGGCGCCTGCGCCGACCAGCCCCGGGGAACCCAGTAGGCGTCGAAGTCGGCGAACCTGGTCAGTTCGATCTCGGTGATCCACTTGCAGGCGGACACGTAGCCGTACAGTCCGGGAACGATCATCCGGACCGGGAAGCCGTGCCCGACCGGCAGCGCCTCGCCGTTCATCCCGATCGCCAGCAGCGCGTCCCGCCCGTCCCGCAGCACCGCGGTCGGTGTGCCGCAGGTCCAGCCGTCCACCGACCGCTGCACCACCTGATCGGCCTCGGGCAGCGGGTCCGCCTCGTCCAGCAAGGCCTTGATCGGGGTGCCGAGCCAGAGCGCGTTGCCGATCAGGTCGCCACCCACCTCGTTCGACACGCAGGCGATCGTCAGGTAGCGCTCGATCATCGGACGGCGCAGCAGGTCGGCGTAGGTGACGGTGATCGGATTGCGCACCATCCCGTGAATCCGCAACTCCCAGGTGGCCGGGTCGACCTGCGGGGTGACCAGGGCGGTGTCGATCCGGTAGAAGGTCCGGTTCGGCGTGACCCAGGGCGCCGCGCCGGGCGCCTGCACTCCCGCGGGCGGAGCCGGGGCGGGCTCCACCGGCGCCGGGAGCGCGATCGACTGCCGGGCCGCGCTCACCGCGCGCCTCGAGGTGAGCAGCCGCCCGCCGACGCCTCCGGCCGCCGCGATCACACCCACGATCCCCAGATCACGGACGAATCGGCGGCGGCTTCTTTCGATCTCGTACGGGGTTCGCGTGTCCCCGGCCGCAACGACGTGTCCCGCCGTGCCGGCGCCGGCGCCGTCGTGGTCCGGGCCGTCGCCCGCCGCCGGGCGGGGCTGCCCACTCACCGGCTCGGTCGCACCCACCGCGGCCGGCTCGACGGCCCGGGACAGGCGCAGCAGGTGGTGCAGGACCAGGACCACCACGGCCGCGCCGGCCAGGGCCGGGAGCACCGCGCCAGGTCCGGCCCCGGGGCGGGTCAGCGCCGCCGCCGCGCCCACCGCCCCGAACAGCGCGATCCCGCCGACCGCGAGCGCCCACCGCCGCCGGCCCAGCACTCCGACACCGTAGGCGTACCCGGCGAGCAGCAGACCCGTACCGATGAGCAGTGCCGTCTTGTCGTGTGTCCCGAAGACCGCGATGCCGAAGTCCTTGACCGGCGCCGGAACGTGGTCGACCACCACGCCGCCGACCGCGACCAGCGGCGCGGACCGTGACCCGGTCGCGGCCGCGACCAGCTCGGCGACGCCGAGCGCGGCGGCGGCCGCCGCGATCCCGGCCAGTCCGGCGCGTACCGATGCCCTCACATGACCATCCTGCCTCGCGCCGGGCCCGTTCAGCGTCCCCGGACCCGGCGGATCGCCCGGATCACCATCCGCTCGACCCCGTTGGGCGGCCGTGGCTCGTGCTGCGGGGCCTCCGGCTGCGGGATCGCGGCCCGGTCCCGGGGTGGCATGTCGATCCGCAGGCGGGCCGGGATCCGGGCGTCGATCTCCCGTACCACCCGGTCGGCGCCCCGGTAGAGGGTCGGCTCGATCCGGGCCGTCACCGCGTCCGGGCCGATCATCCGCCGCCCGCCGTCCGGCCAGGCGAGCAGCAGCGCGCACTCGTCCCAGCGGACCGACGCGATCTGGCCGTACCCGGTCACGCTGATCCCCTCGTCCCCGCTGATCAGGCGCAGCCCGCGGTCCTTGCGCCCGCGGTGCACACGGCCGGGGAGCGCGGCCTCCGACATCTCGGGGGCGGCGGTGTACCCGGCCCAGTCGGCGCTGCTCCCGGGTGGGGTCATCAGCAGGCCGGCGTCGTACGCGGCGGCCGCCACCTCGGTCACGTCCGCGACGGTGACCGCCCGCACCTCGGCCAGCGCCTCCTCCAGGGTCTGCACCTCACGCCCGGAGAGCAGGTTGAACGCCTGCCCGGGCAGCCGGGCCCCGCGCTGCTCGGAGTCGCGCAGCCCTTCGCAGGTCAGCTTGACCACGGTCGCCACCTCGTCCGGGTCGATCTGCCCGGCCCGCATCGCGGCGAGCACGTCGATCAGCCCGCCGAGCGCCGCCTCCTGCTTCTCCGGCAGCGCGTCGGCGACCGCGATGATCCGGGCGGTGCCGTCGGCGCGCGGGACGTACTCGGTGTGGGGCTGGTAGGAGATGCCGTCGCGGCGGCGCAGGTCGCTCATCATCCGGCGTTCCAGCACGGTGGCGAAGACCGCGGCCCGGGCCTCCCGGCGGACCACGGTGTCCCAGGCGACGGTCCCGCCGTCGCGGGCGAAGAAGGCCGGGGTGACCGGCAGCTCGGTGGTGACGGTCGGCGCGGGCCGCCGCTCACCGGACGGCAGGTCCAGGACCAGTCCCTCCGGGATCTCCTCCCCGGCCACCCAGAGTGCGGCGTTCTCCCGGGTGAAGTAGCGGGCGATCCACTCCTGGACGTCGTCGGAGGTGATCCCGGGAAGGGCCCACTCGGGATAGCTGACCACGCCGAAGCCGCGGGCGCCGTGCCGCCACATCGGCAGCGGGTCACGGTCCGGCGGCGCGCCCTGGACCAGCTGCCGAACCGTGGCGAGCCGGGCCGTCGACGGGTTCCGCAGCGCCGCGCACACGCCGGTGAGGAACTCGGCGACGTCGGCCGCCGGCCCCTGCATGTGGAAGTAGGTATGTTCGGTGCCGGTGGCCCCGAGCTGCCGCCCGTCGGTGCCCAGCCCGTCGGTGACGAGGTGCTCGACGAGCCGGGTGAGGCCGCGCCGGGCCAGTGGCTCGTCGGCCGTGCCGACCCGGAAGACCAGGCCGGCGTGGATCGGCCCACTCGTCGGGGCCAGGACCGCCGGAACTCCGTCGACCTCCAACCGCTTGATCACGTGTTACCTCCCGCCCGTGCCCGGAACTTCTCGATCGTCGCGGCCGGATCGCCGAGGTACTCCCATGGCCACCGGGAGCCCAGCCCGCCCAGCGCGTCGAAGAGGGAGGCCGCGGCCGGATGATCGTCGAGGAGGACGAAGGCCATCGCGAACGTGCTCATCGTCCGGACCCAACCGTGGGTGCGCCGGAAGTCCGGGTGCCACACCGAGCGCATGGCGGCCTCACGCAACTCGGCCCGCACCCGGTCGACGTCGGTGACCACCTCGGAGTGCTCGATGTAGGCCTCCGCCAGCAGGACCGGGCTCGGTGCTCCGGCGGGCGCGGCGGCGGCCGCCTCCTTCGCGAACTCGTACGTCAGCGCGGCGTCCCCGTACCACTTGGCGCAAAGACTCTGCAGCATCTGCTGCTGGCCGGGCAGGTGGTGCGGATCGATCTCGGCGAGCCGGCCGTAACGTCGGCGGATCTCGGACAGACCGAGCCGCAGACCGCGGGCGGTGACCAGCCGGGCGGTCCAGATCGCCGGATCCCGCGGGCTACGGGCGGCGGCGTCGACGAGCACCCGCTCGGCCTCGGCGAGCCCGGCCCGGAACGCCACGAACCGCTCCCGGCTCACGTGCTCGGCCCGGGCCCTGGTCCGGATCCGCCAGGCCGCCTCGATCAGATACTGGCCCAGCAGCGCGCCGGCCGTACCGTCGCCCGGGTCGCCGCGCAGCACGCCGCGCAGGAAGTCCTCCAGGCCGTCCACGTCGGCGACGGCCGCTGTCAGGTAGGTGCGTTCCGCCTGTTCGGCGGCGTCGAGCAGCTCCCGGCAGGCCGGCCAGTCCCCGGCGTCCAGCGCGGCCCGCAGGGCGGTGATCTTCGGGTACGCGGCCGCCGGGTCCAGATTCGATTGACGCGGGAGCATGGCGGGCAGCATAGATCTCCCGCGATCACCGGCGGACTCCGGGTGATCGGCTACTCAGGACACGAGAGGGTCGTCGAGCAGGTGGTCGAAGGCCAGTTCGGCCGCCCCGATCAGGGCCGCGTCGGTGCCCAGTTCCGGGGTGCGCAACCGGACGTGCTCCCGGCAGGCGGGCAGTCCCACCGCGTTGAGCCGGCTGCGGATCTGGGCCGCGGCGCCCAGGTAGACGTCCCGCAGCGTGCCCCCGAAGATGACCACCTCGGGGTTGAAGATGTTGACCAGGTTGCCGACGCCGAACCCGACCCAGTCGCCGACCTGCCGCAGCGCGTGCTGGGCCTGGCTGTCCCCGCGCATCGCGGCGTCCACCACGGCGAGGACCGCGTCCCGGCCGCTCCGGTCGTCGCGCCCGGCGAGGCGGAGCAGGGCGTGCTCGCCGATCTCGGTCTCCCAGCAGCCGCGGGAGCCGCAGCTGCACGGCCGCCCGTACGGGTTGACGACCATGTGACCGACTTCGCCGCCGTACCCGCCGTGCCCGGTGACCCGGCGTCCACCGGCCACGATCCCGGCGCCGACGCCGACGTCCCCGTACAGATAGATGACGTTGTCCGAACCGACCGCGGCCCCGCGCGCGTGCTCGGCGAGCGCGCACACGTCGGCGTGGTTGCCGACCGTCAGCCTGCCGAACTCGCCGAGCTCGGAGCGGACGGTCGCGCCGACCGGCTCCTCCACCCAGCCGATGGTGGGGGCGAGGCGGACCATGCCGTCCTCGCGGCGGACCATGCCGGCGACCGCGAGGCCGGTGCCCACGCAGCGGCCGTCGTCGGGAGCCCCGGAGCGCATGGTGGCCACGAAGTGGGAGAGCGGGCGGACCGCCTCGGGGGCGGTCATCCCGGGTGGGCGCTCGGCCTCGTACTGCTCGAGGATCCGGCCGCCGAGCCCGATCCGGGCGGCGCGCAGGCGGTCGACCTCGATGCTGAGCGCGTAGGCGTACACCCGTCCCGACTCGGGCCGGACGACCAGTGAGGGTCGCCCGGCCCGGCCGGTCTCGCGGGGCGCCGCCTCGCTGACCAGGCCCGCGCCGATCAGCTCGGCGGTGAGGGCTCCGATGGTGCTGCGGTTGAGGCCGAGCCGGGTGGTGAGTTCCGCCCGGGACGTGGCGCCGTGCATGTGCACGTAACGCAGCAGCGTCCCGAGGTTGTGCCGGCGTACGTCTTCCTGGCTGGGCCCGGCCCGCATCAGCGTCCCGTCCCCCGCACGGGATCCCGCATCATCAACTGCCCGTTGCGGATGCTCTGCGCCGGGCCAGGGCGTCGACGCTCGCCGCCGCCAGCAGCACGAGGCCGGTGAAGATGAACTTCACGCCGGAGTTGAGGCCGAGCAGGGTCATGCCGTTCTCGATGACGATGATCACGGCACCACCGATGACCGCATAGATGACCTTGCCCTTGCCGCCGAAGAGACTGGTGCCGCCGATGACCGCCGCACCGACCGAGTAGAGCAGGATGTTACTGCCACCGGTGTTCGGGTCGACGGAACTCTGCCGGCTGACGACCAGGATTCCGCCGATCGATGCCATGAACGAGCAGATCACGAAGACCGAGATGCGGATGCGGTCGACCGGGATGCCGGCCCGGCGGGCCGCCTCGGTGTTGCCGCCGACCGCGTAGACGTGCCGGCCGTAGGTGGTGCGGGCCAGGACGAAGGTCCAGATCACCAGGAAGACCACGATGAGCGGTACGACGATCGGCGTGCCCTTGAGCGAGGTGATCGCCTTGTTGACCGCCCGCTCCAGGGTGAGCACGTAGGTGGCGGAGAAGGCCAGCACCGCGACCCCGGCGATCCGGGCCACCACGATGCCGAGCGGCTCGGCGACCAGGTTGCGGGAGACCCGGCCCCGCCAGCGGATCAGCTGCGCCGCGGCGAAGCCGAGCACGCCGATGATCGCGAAGAGCCAGCTGTCGCGTACCGAGAGGGTGCCGTTGTTCAGCGACTTGACGAACTCGTCGGTGATCGAGATGTTCTTGCCGCCCTCGAGCAGGGTCAGCAGGACGCCCTGGAAGCCGAGGAAGGCGGCCAGCGTGACCACGAAGGACGGGATGCCGAGCTTCGCGACCAGCACACCGAGCACCAGGCCGATGACGATGCCGGTGACCATGGCCGCCGGGATCGCCACGTACCAGGGCAGGCCGTGGGTGGTCAGCAGGATCGCCATGACCGCGCCGCAGACGCCGCTGGCGAAACCGGCGGAGAGGTCGATCTCGCCGAGCAGGAGCACGAAGACCAGGCCCATGGCGATGAAGACGATCTGGGCGCTCTGGTTGAACAGGTTCGCGAAGTTGAGCGCGCTGAGGAACGTCTCGGCCCGGGACAGGCCGAAGATCAGCACCAGGACCAGCAGGCCGAGGACGGCCGGGAGGGTGCCGAGGTCGCCGCCACGGACCCGGGCGAAGTAGTCCCGGATGTGGCTCGCGACGGTGGGCTTGACGACCTGGATGCCACCGGCCGTCTCAGTCGTGGTGGTCACTTCTTGACCTCTCCCGGCGTGATGTCGATGAAGTCGGAGGGCCGCTCCGGGGGCAGGCCGAGGTTGCCGCTGCGGCCGCCGGTGATCAGCTCGACGACCTGGGAGTGGGTCACATCGGCGGCCTTCACCTGGGCGGCCATCCGGCCCAGGTAGAGAGCGGCGATCCGGTCGGAGACCGCGAAGACGTCGTTCATGTTGTGCGAGATCAGCACCACACCGAGGCCGTTGTCGGCGAGCCGGCGGACCAGCTCGAGAACCTGGGCGGTCTGCGCCACACCGAGGGCGGCGGTCGGCTCGTCGAGGATGACGACCCGGCTGTTCCAGAGCACCGCCTTGGCGATCGCCACGGTCTGCCGCTGGCCGCCGGAGAGGCTGGAGACGAGCTGGCGCAGCGACTTCACGGTCCGGACGGAGAGGCTGCGCAGCGTCTCGCCGGCCATCTCCTCCATGGTCGCCTCGTCGAGGACGATGCCGCGCCTCTTCTCCCGGCCGAGGAACATGTTCTGGACGATGTCCAGGTTGTCGCAGAGCGCGAGGTCCTGGTAGACGACCTCGATGCCGAGGGCGGCGGCGTCCCGGGGGCTGTGGACCGACACCTCCCGGCCGTCGAAGGTGACCGTGCCCGCGTCGATGCTGTAGATGCCGCTGACGCACTTGACCAGCGTGGACTTTCCGGCGCCGTTGTCGCCGACCAGGGCGGTTACCTCGCCCGGGTAGACGCTCAGACCGACGTCGTGGAGGACTTGGACGGGACCGAAGCTCTTGTCGATCCCGCGCAGCTCCAGGAGGGGTGTCGCGGCCACTGATGGTTCTCCTTCGTTCGGTGACCGGGTTCGTCGTGGGCTGCGCCACTTCGTCGTGGCGGGGCCGACTACGGGAAGGTTCTGTAGAACCGACTCCGGCGCCGCCCGCGCGAGCACGGGCGGCGCCGGCCTTCAGCCGTTGGTGTCCGGCTTTCGGTGGTCAGCCGAGACTCAGATGCCGGCCTTGGTGCAGGCCTCGGCGAAGTCGGCGGTGCAGAGCTCTTCCTTCGTGACGAAGCCGTCAGCGACGACGTCCTTCACGTTGGCAGCGGTGATCGACTGCGGGGCGAGCAGGACGGACTTGACCTCCGCCTTGGTCTCCGGGTCGACGACCGTCTTGGTGGCGGTGCTCGGGGTCTCCTGCTTGGCCAGGGCGATCGCCAGCTCGGCGGCCGCGTCGGCCTCCTTCTTGATCGCCTTGTAGACCGTCATGCACTGGTCGCCGGCGAGGATGTTCTGCAGACCCTGAACGGTGGCGTCCTGGCCGGTCACCGGGACCTTGCCGTTCAGCTTGTTCCGCTTGAGCACCTGGATCGCGGCGTTGCCGAGGCCGTCGTTGGCGGCCAGGACACCGGCGATCGCCTTGTTCTGGGTCAGCATCTGCTCGAAGATCGTGCCGCCCTGAGCGTTGTCCCAGTCCGGAACGTCCTGGTCCGGGCCCTTGACGTAGTCGCCGGCGTCGAACTTCGGCTTGATCACCGAGTCGTAGCCCTGCTTGAACAGGGTGGCGTTGTTGTCGGTCGGCGAACCGTTGAGGTAGGCCACGACCGGCTTGGCCGCCTTCTTCTCGGTGAGGCAGTCCACCAGGCCCTGGCCCTGGAGCTTGCCGACCTCGGTGTTGTCGAACGACACGTAGTAGTTCGCGCCGCCGCCGAGGGTGAGGCGGTCGTAGTCGATGGTCGCGATACCCGCGGTCTTCGCCTTCTCCAGGACGGCCTTGCCGGTGCCGGAGTCCAGGTTGACGATGACCAGGACCTTGACGCCGCTGGCGATCATGCCGTCGGCGATCGTGGTGAACCGGGTCTTGTCACCCTCGGCGTTCTGGATGTCGGCCTCGACACCGGCCGCCTTGAACGCCTCGGTCAGGTACTTGAGGTCGGCGGTCGCCCAGCGAGCCGAGCTCTTGGTGTCGGGCAGGATCACACCGACCTTGCCCGCGGAGCTGCTGGTGCCGGTGCCGGTGTCGCCGCCGTCGTCGGTGCCGCAAGCGGCCATGCTGCCGGCCATCAGGCCGACCGCGGCAAGGGCGAACAGTCCCTTACGCATCCCTTATTTCCTTTCGGGGGGTAAATCCGGGGCCTTGTGTCGGATTTGCAGAGACGTGGCACCTGGGAGCACCGTGTCTCTGAGTAGCGCCGATGGATTAGGAACCGGTTTGTTGTGCCCGGCAACGTATTCCCAACGTGGCCGAGAACACAAGCCGCAACGGCCGTCTATCTCGTAACGAGGGATAACAATCCGGCAACACGCCCGTGCCACCAGGGCAACCGTCCAGCCCCCCGAAGTCCCCCGAGATCGGCATGCCGTAACGCTAGGTTAGTTTTTTCGCCGACCGCGAACCACACCACGAAGAACAGCCGGTACTAGGATCCGGCCGCTCGGATCGGGGCGACCGTCGCACCAGTCAGGCGGATGAGGTCGACGGGCGCCAACGCCACCTGCAACCCACGGCGGCCGGCCGAGACGTACATGGTCTCCAGTCCGGTTGCCGAGTCATCGATCACGGTGGGCAATAGCTTGCGCTGGCCGAGCGGGCTGATCCCGCCCCGCACATACCCACTGCTGCGCTCGGCGGCGGCCCGGTCGGCCAGGATCGCGCGCTTGCCGCCGGCCGCGGACGCCAGCGCCTTCAGGTCGAGATCGCCGGTCACCGGCACCACCCCGACCACGAGCCGGCCGTCCACCTCGGCCACCAGAGTCTTGAACAGCCGGTGCGGCTCGACCCCGAGAGCCTGCGCCACCAGCGCCCCGTACTGCGGGGCGTCCGGCGACACGTCGTACGGATGCAGGGTGTGCGCCACCCGCTCCGCGGTGAGCAAGGCGGTGGCCGGCGTGCCGGCCGCTTTCTTGACCATGCGCGGCACGGTACTACCGCGGCCGATCTCCGCGCACGTCCGATTCCGACCTGTTACGCCGTTGTTGTCAGGAGCGCCGTGGGAGCCCCGTCCACCCGGGTCAGCAGCAGGCCCGCCGTGTTCGGACCGGACAGCTTGAGATCCTTGCGCAACTGGTCGGGCACCAGCGCAGAGCCCCGCTTGCGGATCTCCAGCACCCCGACGCCACGCTCGCGCAGCAGCGCCCGCAGCCGTTTGAGCGAGAACGGCAGCACGTCGGTCACCCCGAGGCGGCGGGCGAACGGCGTGTCCACCGGCTCGTCGGTGTAGACGTAGGCGATCTCCGGGTCGGCCAGCCACCCGCCCACGCTCGCGGCGAACTCGGCCACCAGGTGCGAGCGGATCACCGCCGGGTCGAGGTCGTAGATCCAGGCGCCGACCGGGCCGACCGGCGCCCGTTCCAGGCCCGAGCCGGTCAGTCCGGTCACCTCGGAGCCGTTGATCAGGGTGGCCCGGCGCTGCGCGGACGCCAGCGGGCCGCACCAGAAGGCCGCCTCGACCAGGTTGCCGCCGACACTGACCCACTCCCCCTCGGCGCCCGGCGGCAGCAGGCCGTGGTCGATGCCGGGCGCCAGTTTCAGCACCGTGCGGGGCACCCGTACGGGCAGGCCGGCGATGAAGTCCCACGGCGGCGAGTAGGCCTTCGGGTCGAACACCCGGCCGCGACCGGCCTGACGGCGGGCCGGGTCGGCGAAGACCGCGTCGTACCGCTCGACCTCGACCGTGGTGGCGTCCGCACACTCCACGGTGATCCGGCCGGACAGCCCGGCGGCCTCGGCGTTCGCGGCGGCCAGGGCGGCGGTCAGCGGGTCGGCGTCCACGGCGTACACGGAGATGCCGTGCCGGGCCGCCGCCAGCGCGTCGGAGCCCAGCCCGCACCCCAGATCGGCGAGGGTCCCGACGCCGGCGGCGGCGAGCCGCGCCGCCCGCCGGTCCGCGACGGCCGAGCGTGTCGCCTGCTCCAGCCCGGCCCGGGTGAAGAACATCGCGGCGGCGTCCGCGCCGAACTTGCCTGCGGCGCGCTCACGCAAACTAGCCTGGGTCAAGGCGGCCGCGGCGAGTTCCGCGCCGAAGCCCCGGGCCCGCATGGCCGAGGCCGCGGCGAGCGGCTCACCGCCGGTCACCTCGGCCGCCACGGCCAGGGCTTTCGACCCCTCCGGGGTCCGCAACAGTTGCAACAACTCAGGTGTCACGTAAGGCATTCTCCCTGGCGTGACAGGTTGGCACTCTGGTTGACGGAGTGCTAGTTCCGGCATAGTCTCCGGTTAGCACTCTCACCATGAGGGTGCCAGCCGCCCGGCCCGTCCGTGCGGTTAGGCACCAGGCGGACCGGCACCCGCGACGACGGCCCCGCCCGGTGGCATGAGGCATTGACCGGCCTGGTTCAAGGCCGGCGAAACCTGTACCCAGGAGGGTATGCCCGTGACTACCGCGACCAAGGTTGCGATCAAGCCGCTCGAGGACCGCATCGTGGTCCAGGCGAACGAGGCTGAGACCACGACCGCCTCCGGCATCGTGATCCCCGACACCGCCAAGGAGAAGCCCCAGGAGGGCACCGTCCTCGCCGTCGGCCCCGGCCGGATCGACGACAAGGGCAACCGCGTCCCGCTCGACGTCAAGGTCGGCGACGTTGTTCTCTACTCGAAGTACGGCGGCACCGAGGTCAAGTACGCCGGCGAGGAGTACCTGGTGCTCTCCGCCCGCGACGTCCTCGCGGTCATCGAGAAGTAAGACCTAACCGTCTGTGCAGGCGCCCTGTTCCGATTCTCGGGGCAGGGCGCCCGTGCGTGAAGGGACCAATACATGGCGAAGATCCTCAGCTTCTCTGACGACGCCCGGCACCTCCTGGAGCACGGCGTCAACACGCTCGCCGACACGGTCAAGGTCACCCTCGGGCCGCGCGGACGCAACGTCGTCCTGGACAAGAAGTTCGGCGCTCCCACGATCACCAACGACGGCGTGACCATCGCCAAGGAGATCGAGCTCACCGACCCGTACGAGAACCTCGGCGCGCAGCTCGTCAAGGAGGTGGCGACCAAGACCAACGACGTCGCCGGTGACGGGACCACCACGGCGACCGTTCTCGCGCAGGCGCTGGTCCGCGAGGGCCTGCGCAACGTGACCGCGGGCGCCAACCCGATCGGCCTCAAGCGGGGCATGGACCAGGCCGCCGAGGCCGTGTCCAAGGCGCTGCTGGCCAAGGCCGTCGAGGTCGCCGACCACAAGGCGATCGCCAACGTCGCCACCATCTCGGCGCAGGACGCGAACATCGGCAAGCTGATCGCCGACGCGATGGACCGGGTCGGCCGCGACGGTGTGATCACCGTCGAGGAGGGCTCGGCGCTGCAGACCGAGCTCGAGGTGACCGAGGGTCTCCAGTTCGACAAGGGCTTCATCTCGCCGAACTTCGTGACCGACGCCGAGTCGCAGGAGGCGGTGCTGGAGGACGCGCACATCCTCATCACCACCCAGAAGATCTCCAGCATCGAGGAGCTGCTTCCGCTGCTGGAGAAGGTTCTCCAGACCGGCAAGCCGCTGCTGATCGTCGCGGAGGACGTCGAGGGCCAGGCCCTGTCCACCCTGGTGGTCAACTCGCTGCGCAAGACCATCAAGGTCGCCGCGGTGAAGGCGCCCGGTTTCGGTGACCGCCGCAAGGCGATCCTCCAGGACCTGGCGATCGCCACCGGTGGCGAGCTGATCGCCCCCGAGCTGGGCTACAAACTCGACCAGGTCGGCATCGAGTCGCTGGGCAGCGCCCGGCGGATCGTCGTCGACAAGGAGAACACCACGATCGTCGACGGCGGCGGCAACTCGTCCGACGTCGCCGACCGGGTCGCGCAGATCCGCAAGGAGATCGAGGCGTCCGACTCCGACTGGGACCGTGAGAAGCTCGCGGAGCGGCTGGCCAAGCTCTCCGGCGGCATCGCGGTGATCAAGGTCGGCGCGGCCACCGAGGTCGAGATGAAGGAGCGCAAGCACCGCATCGAGGACGCCATCGCGGCGACCAAGGCGGCCGTCGAGGAGGGCACCGTCCCGGGCGGCGGCGCCGCTCTCGCGCAGGTCGCCAAGGAGCTCGAGGGCAACCTGGGCCTCAGCGGCGAGGAGGCGCTCGGCGTCGGCATCGTCCGCAAGTCGCTGGTCGAGCCGCTGCGCTGGATCGCGCAGAACGCCGGCCACGACGGCTACGTCGTGGTGGGCAAGGTCGACGAGCTGGGCTGGGGCCACGGCCTCAACGCGGCCACCGACGAGTACGTCGATCTGGCCGCGGCCGGCATCATCGACCCGGTGAAGGTGACCCGCAACGCGGTCTCCAACGCCGTCTCGATCGCCGGTCTCCTGCTGACCACCGAGAGCCTCGTGGTGGAGAAGCCGGCCGAGGCGGCTCCGGCCGCCGGTGGCGGGCACGGCCACAGCCACGGTCACGGGCACGGCCACCAGCACGGTCCGGGCTTCTGACCGGGTCAAGCTTCGGTGTGAAGGGCGCGCTCTCCGGGGCGCGCCCTTTTCCTTTCCGGGGTACGGACTACGCGTGCTCGGAGATCTCGGCCGGCTCGGTGCCGCCCTGCCAGGACCGCCACAGCGCCGCGTAGGCCCCGCCCGCCGCCACCAGCTCGTCGTGCGGCCCCAGCTCGGTGATCCGCCCGTCCTCCACGACGGCGACCCGGTCCGCGTCGTGCGCCGAGAAGAGCCGGTGCGCGATGGCCACCACGGTCCGCCCGCTGACCACCGCGGCCAGCGAGCGCTCCAGATCCCGGGCGGCCCGCGGATCCAGCATCGCGGTGGCCTCGTCGAGCACCAGGGTGTGCGGGTCGGCGATCACCAGCCGGGCCAGCGCCACCTGCTGCGCCTGGGCCGGGGAGAGCGGATGCCCGCCGGCGCCGACGACCGTGTCCAGCCCGTCCGGCAGCGCGTCCGCCCAGTGCAGGGCCTGTACGGCGGTGAGCGCTGCCCGTACCTCGCCCTCCTGGACGCCGGGACGCACCATCGCGACGTTGTCGCGGAGCGTGCCCACGAAGACATGGTGCTCCTGGGTGACCAGCGCGACCTCGGCACGCAGCCGGTCCGGCGGCAGTGCGGCCAGCGGCATCCCGCCCACCGTGATGGTGCCCGAGGTGGGCTGGTACACGCCGGCGAGCAGGCGGCCCAGGGTGGACTTGCCGGCGCCGGAGACGCCGACGACGGCGAGCCGCTCGCCCGGTTCCAGGACCAGGTCGACGCCGTGCAGCACCTCCCGGCCCGGCTCGTAGCCGAACCGGACGCCGCACAACTCGACCCGGGTCCCGTCCGGTGCGGCGGTCCCGGCCGGCTGCGGCTGCGGCCCGGCGGTCACGCCCAGCAACCGGGCCAGGGCGGCCCCGCCCACCTCCAGCTCGTCCAGCCAGCCGACCAGCCGGTCCAGCGGATCGACCAGTTGCTGCACGTAGACCACCGCGGCGGTCAGCTCACCCAGGGTCACCGCATCGTGCAGGTAGAGCAGGCCTCCGGCGAGCAGGGTGAGCACCATCGGCAGCACGTAGCTGATCTCGATGACCGGCCACCACACGGTCCGCAGACGCAGCGTGTACCGCTCGGCCCGCCACGACCGCCGCAGGTCCGCGTCGGTGCGCCCGGCCCGCTGCCGCTGCCGTCGCATGGCCTCGACCGTCCGGGCACCCTCGACCGTCTCGGTGAGCCCTTCGGTCACGTCCGAGTAGGCGGCGTTCTGCCGGAGATAGCCGCGCGGGGCGTGCCGCAGGTACCACCGGGTGCCCACCGTCATGATCGGCACCCCGATCAGCAGCGGCACCGCGAACACCGGGCTGACCAGCAACAGCGCCGCCACCACGAGGATCAGGGTGATCAGCGCGATCAGGGTCTCCGGCACCGCGAAACGGACGCATTTGGACAGTGCGTCGACATCCCGGGTGGTGCGGGTCAGCAGATCACCGGGGCCGGCCGCCTCCACCGTGGACAGCGGCAGGCCCAGCACCCGGGTCACGAACTCCTCCCGCAGCCGGGCCAGCACCCGCTCCCCCAGCCGGGCCGAGGCCAGATGGGCGAACCGGATCAGCACCGACTGGACCAGCACGAATCCGCCGATCATCAGGGCCAGGCGGTCCAGCCGGTCCAGCGGCACGCCGTCGTGGATGCCCTGCACCATGTCGCCGAGCAGTCGCGGGCCGGCCAGCCCGGCCAGGGCGGCGGCCGCGTGCAGGCCGACCGTGGCACGGAACATGGCCGGGTAACGGCGGATCAGGTCGCGGGCGTACCGGCGGGCCTGCACGGCGCTCGCCACCGGGAGCAGGCGGGTCACTGCTTCTCCTCGCGCAGCACCATCCGGGCGTAGCCGGGTTCACCGCGGAGCAGGTCCCGGTGCCGGCCGGCGGCCACCAGCCGGCCGTCCTCGACGTAGCAGACGTGATCGGTGCGGCTCAGCACCAGCGGGCTGGACGTGCACACCACGGTGGTCCGGCCGCTGCGGGCGGCGCGCAGCCGCTCGGCGATGCGGGCCTCGGTGTGCGCGTCGACGGCGTTCGTCGGCTCCACCAGGATCAGCACCTCGGGGTCGGCGATCAGCGCGCGGGCCAGGCGCAGCCGCTGCTGCTGGCCGCCGGAGAAGGAGCGGCCGCGGTCGGCGATCACGGTGTCCAGGGCGTTCGGCAGCGCGTCGACGATGTCGGTGGCGGCGGCGGCCGCGAGCGCCTGGGCGACGCCACCGCGACCGTCCGGGTCCAGATCGGAACCGAGCCGGCCGGAGAAGAGGCGGGCGTCGTTGTCGACGACCAGGATCCGGTCCCGCACCTCGGCCAGGGCCACGGCCGACAGCGGCACACCGTCCATCGTGGCGCCGTCGGTGTACCGGCCGAGCCGGTCGGCGATCCGGGCCGCGTCGGCCGGCGTGGACGCCACGATCGCGGTCAGCCGGCCCCGCGGGATCCGCACCCCCGACCCGGAATCGGCCAGCTCACCCGGGGGCAGCGGGACCGGCTCCGGTGGATCCGGCAGGTCGCCCACCACCTGGAGCACGGCCACCACCCGGCGGCTCGACACGTGGCCCCGGGTCATCTTGTCCAGCACGTCGGTGAGCTGACGCAGCGGGGCGACCAGGAAGGCGGCGTACGCGTAGAACGACACCAACTGCCCCACGGTGATCCGCCCGTCCGCCGCGAACCGGGCGCCCAGCCAGGTGACCAGCACCAGGAACGCCCCGGGCAGCAGCACCTGGGCCGCCTCCAGCAGCGATTCGACGCGCGCCGTGCGTACCCCCGCCGCGCGCAGCGCCTGTGACTCGGCGCGGTAGCGCGCCGCCACGGCCGACTCCCCGCCCACGCCGCGCAGCACCCGCAGCCCGCCGACCAGGTCCGCGGCCCGGCCGGTCAGACGGCCCTGGCTCTCCCGGTACGCCTTCTGCCGCCGGTGCAGCGGCCGGATCAGCAGGCCCACCACGATCATCAGCAGCGGCACCCCGACCAGCACGATCAGGCCCAGCGGCACCGACGTGCGCAGCAGCACCACGGTGATCGTGACCACGGCCAGCAGCGAACCGGCGCCGCGTGAGGTGATGTCGACGGCGCCGCCGATGTGGGTGATGTCCGAGGTGCCGATCGCGACCACCTCGCCCGCGTCCAGCCGTCGCGGCAGGGTGGAGCCGAGCCGGTTCGCCTGCCGGACCACCACCTGCACGGTCCGGAAGGCTGCGGCCAGCCAGTTGGCCACCGCGAACCGGTGCCGGGTGATACCGGTCAGCGCCTGCACCACGCCGACGCCGAGCAGCAGCAGCGCCCAGGCCAGCAGGGCCGCGGCGTCGCGCGTCACGGCGGCGTCGACGGCCCGGCCCACCAGGGCGGGCACCAGAGCCTGACAGCCCATCCAGGCGATCGCCAGCAGGGCCGCCGCCGCGACCGTCAGCCGGGAGCGCCGGACCAGCCAGAACAGATATCGAGTGGCGGACCGGGAGTCGGGTGTGCCGGGATCGGTGACGGGCAGTCTTCGCATCAGGACCCGACGGTAAGGGCCGCGACGCGCCGACGGCGAGGGTCAGCGATCGACGGGAGTGAAATCCCAGACGTGCGGAGCGCGCGCCACCAGCTTCTCCGGCGGCGTCAGCAGGCTCTCCGGGGTATTGCGCCATTTGGTGATGACGACGATGCGATGATCGGTGGACGAATAGACGTCACTCGACACATGTTGTGGCAGTACCTCCAGAGCAGGCACCGCCGTGTCGCAGACCCAGGCCAGCAGCTCGTCGAAGCCACTACGCGAGGCCCGCACCTCCCACATCCGCGCGATCATGAACGCTTCCTACCCCGGCACACTCACCGCGGTCAAACTCATCGCGGAATCCGCGGGCAGGTCCAGGCGGCTCGGGGCGACGCCGGCCATCACCAGATGCGAGCCGAGTGCCGCGACCATCGCGCCGTTGTCGGTGCACAAACCCGGACGGGGTACGCGGACCGCGATCCCGTGCTTCGCGGCGCGTTCCTCAGCGAGCACGCGCAGTCGCGAATTGGCCGCCACCCCACCGCCGATGACCAGGGTGCCCACCCCGTTGGCCCGGCAGGCGTCGATCGCCTTGGCGGTGAGCACGTCACAGACCGCCTCCTGGAAGCTCGCCGAGACGTCCGCCACCGGCACCGGCTCACCGGCCCGCTCCCGGCTCTCCACCCAGCGTGCCACGGCCGTCTTGAGCCCGGAGAAGGAGAAGTCGAACCGGTGCGCCGCCAGATCCTTCGCGGCGGTCAGCCCCCGCGGGAACGCGATCGACGCCGGATCGCCCTCGCGGGCCGCCCGGTCGATGATCGGCCCGCCCGGGAAGCCCAGGCCCAGCAGCCGGGCCACCTTGTCGAAGGCCTCCCCCGCCGCGTCGTCGATGGTCGCCCCGAGCGGCGTCACGCCCGCGGTCAGGTCGTCGACCAGCAGCAGCGAGGAGTGGCCGCCGGACACCAGCATCGCCACCGCCGGCTCGGGCAGCGGGCCGTGCTCCAGGGTGTCCACCGCCACGTGCGCGGCCAGGTGGTTCACGCCGTAGATCGGCTTCTCGGCGGCGAGCGCGTACCCCTTCGCCGCGGCCACCCCGACCAGCAGCGCGCCGGCCAGGCCGGGGCCGCTGGTGACGGCGATCGCGTCGATGTCGGCGAGGGTCACCCCGGCCTCGTCGAGGGCCCGCTGCATGGTCGGGACCAGCGCCTCCAGGTGCGCCCGGCTGGCCACCTCCGGCACCACCCCACCGAAGCGGGCATGCTGGTCCACGCTGGAGGCCAGCGCGTCGGCGAGCAGGGTGTGCCCGCGCACGATGCCGACACCCGTCTCGTCGCAGGAGGTCTCGATCCCGAGGACCAGGGGTTCGTCACGCATCGCGCATCATCACCAGGGCGTCCGTGTTGCTGGGTTGGTAGTAGCCGCGCCGGATCCCGACGGGCTCGAAGTCGTACTCGGCGTAGAGCCGCTGCGCGGCCGCGTTGTCCACGGCCACCTCGAGCAGCGTCTTGCGGGCCCCGCGCCGGGCCGCCTCGGCGAGCAGCGCCTCCAGCAACCCGCGGCCGATGCCCCGCCGTTGCGCGTCCCGGCGGACCGCGATGTTCTGCACCCAGGACTCGTGCTCGTCCACGACGGACAGTCCGGCATAGCCGGCCACCGCACCGTCCGCCTCCGTGGCGACCAGGTAGAACTGGCGGGTGGCCAGCTCGTTCCAGAACATGGCGGGAGACCACTTCTCCGGGCCGAAGAGGTCCTCCTCGATCGGCATCACCTCGT
This sequence comes from Actinoplanes lobatus, assembly GCF_014205215.1. Lineage (NCBI taxonomy): Bacteria > Bacillati > Actinomycetota > Actinomycetes > Micromonosporales > Micromonosporaceae > Actinoplanes > Actinoplanes lobatus. The sequence continues at coordinate 2,924,963 of NZ_JACHNC010000001.1, read as the reverse complement.
CGATGTGCCACCAGCGGAAGCGCTCGATCACATGGTCCGCGCCCGTCTTCACCTGGCCGGCCACCGGAAGGTCGGCGCTCATCAGGTGAGCACCGCCTTGCGGGCGCTCGGCTCCACCGCGTCCGGCCGGCGCAGGTAGAGCGGCGTCAGCGCCTCGCCCGGCGCGCCCGCCCGGATCCGCTCGGCCGCGAGCGCGACCAGCGCCGCCCCCGGCGGGTAGAGCAGGTGCTCCTCGACCGGCACGCCGAACACGTCCCCGTACTTCAGGGCGCCCTCACCGGCCGCCCGGTCGACCAGCCCGGCCATCGACGTGCCGCCGCCCGCCTCCTCGGCGCCGACCAGCACCCCGGCCGGCAGCGAGCCACCGGTGGCGCCGTGCACCAGGGCGGCCACGTCGGCCGGCTTGGCCACCTCCGGCCCGGTCACCCGCTCACCGTCCGCGTACGTCGCGAAATACACCTCGCGGCGCCGGGCGTCGGTGGCGATCAGCACCCGGCCGGGTCCGGCCGAGCGCCCCAGGGCGTCCAGCGAGCACACCGCGTACGTCGGGATGCCCAGCGCCTGCCCCATGCTCGCCGCCGTGGCCAGCCCGACGCGCAGCCCGGTGAAGGGCCCCGGCCCGACACCGGCCACGATCGCGGTGACATCCCGCGGCCGGAGCCCGGCGTCGGCGAGCACGGCGGCGATCTCCGGGGCGAGCCGCTCCCCGTGGGCGCGCGGATCGACGGTGCGCCGCTCCGCCACCCCGGTCAGACCGTCCACGGTCACCTCGACGAGCGCGGCCGTCGAGGCGGGGGTTGCGGTGTCCAGAGCCAGTACCAGCACAGGGTGACCCTAGACGGTGGCCCGCGGGTCCCAGTCGATGACCGGCCGTCCGCCGTCGGCCAGCGCCTTGTTGGCCGCGCTGAACGGACGGCTGCCGAGGAACCCGACCCGGTTCAGCGGGCTCGGGTGGCCGGCTTCCAGGATCGCGTGCACCGGGTTGGTGACCAGCGCCGCCTTCTTCTTCGCATAGCTGCCCCAGAGCATGAAGATGATCCGCTCGTCACGCTCGTCGAGGGCCTTGATGGTGGCGTCGGTGAACGCCTCCCAGCCCTTGTTGCCGTGCGATCCGGCCTTGCCCGCCCGGACCGTCAGAACCGCGTTGAGCAGCAGCACACCCTGCCGGGCCCACCCGGTCAGGTCGCCGCCCGCCGGCTTGGGCACGTTGAGGTCCTCGTTGAGCTCCTTGAAGATGTTGCTCAGCGACGGCGGCCGGCGGACCCCGTCACGCACGCTGAAGCTGAGACCGTGCGCCTGCCCGGGCCCGTGGTAGGGATCCTGGCCCAGGATCAGCACCCGGGTCTGCTCCGGGGGACACAGCCGGTACGCCGCGAACAGGTCCTCCACCGGTGGGTAGACGGTCTGCGTCGCATACTCCTCCGCCACCCACTGCCCCAGAGCGGTGGTCGCGGCGTCGTCGAGGTGGGGGGTCAGCTCGGCACGCCACTCGGCGGGCAGCAGCTCGGTCAGGTTCACATGCTCTCCAGTCGGTGTGCCCAGTCGCCGCCGTGCGGCGACAACTCGACAATGCGGGTGTCGTCGTCCATCCGGTCCAGACGGACCTGCAGGTATTCGTCGTTGAGCTGTTCCACCAGGCCGACGCCCCACTCGACGACGGTCACCGCGTCGTCGGCCGAGGCGTCCAGGTCGAGGTCGTCGATCTCGGCGCGCGGGTCCGGCCGGTCGCCCAGCCGGTACGCGTCGGCGTGCACCAGCGGCACCGGGCCACGATGCACCCGCGCGATCACGAACGTCGGCGAGGTGATCGGCCCCTCCACGCCCAGGCCGGCGCCGATCCCCTGGGCCAGGGCCGTCTTACCGGCGCCCAGCGGGCCGGTAAGCAGCACCAGGTCACCGGGCCGCAGCAGGCCGGCCAGCCGCCGCCCGAACGCACGGGTGTCGTCGACCGTCTTCAGCTTCACGTGAGTTTCTCCAGGAACGGGATCAGCGCGGCGTTGACCTGGTCGGCCTTCTCCAGCATCACCACATGGCCGCTGTTCTCGATGGTGAGCAGCTCGGCCTCGGGCAGGTTCTCGATGATCTCCTCGGAGTGGGTGACCGGGGTCAGATAGTCCCGGTCCCCCACCACGACCAGCACCGGGACGCCGCGCAACGCGGACAGCGCCGGGATCCGGTTGTGCGTGTAGAGAGTCTGCAGGTATTTGGTGAGCGTCTCCACCGACGTCTTCGAATTCATGCTCTCGACGAAGGTGACCAGCGACGGGCTGGGCCTGGTCTCACCGAACCCGTACCGCCGGGTGAGCAGCCAGGCCAGGTCGGAGGAGGCCACCCTGGCCCGGTCGATGGTGCCGCCGCCGAGCTGGGCCGCCTTGTCCCACAGCGGGAAGAACGGGGCGCTGACCCGGGCCACCACGTTGGTGATGCCGAGCTTGGCCTTGTCGAACAGGCCGGCCGAGGTGGAGATCAGCACCACGCCGGTGACCCGGTTGCCGAACCAGGCCGGGAACTGCTCGGCGAACGCCATGATGGTCATCCCGCCCATCGAGTGGCCGACCAGGATGATCTGCCCCTCGGGCACGGTCGCCTCCAGCACCGCGGCCAGCGAGCGCCCCAGGGCGGCCAGATCGTACGTCCCCGATTTGAGTTTGCTGGACCGGCCGTGGCCGGGCTGGTCGTAGAAGACCAGCCGGTGCGTGCCGCGCACGGCCAGCTCCTTGCGCTGGAAGTAGAAGGTGCCCATGTCCAGCGCGAACCCGTGGACGAAGACGATCGTCGGCTCGGTCCTCGCGCCCGCCGGCTCGATGATCTCCACGTGCAGGTCGGTGCCGTCGGCCGCGGTGACCGTCAGTGACCGGTCGTGCGGCTGGTCACCGAACGGCTCGTCGACATAGGGGTCGCCGGGCGCGTTGACCGACCGCCGCACCAGCGCCCGCTCCACAGCGAAGGCCGTGGCCAGACCGGCCGCGGCCACACCGACCGCGGCCCCGAATATGCCCGCCCGTTTGGCGACCTTCGACCGCTTCACGGAGCGACCTCCCCGTCGTAGTGCCGTGGGATCCGGCTGCTGCCGAACCGGGTGACGATCTCGTAGTTGATCGTGCCGGTCGCGGCGGCCCAGTCGTCGGCCGTCGGCTCGCCGTCGTCGCCCGGCCCGAACAGGACCGCCACGTCACCGGCGGCCACCGGCTCATCGCCCACGTCCACCACCACCTGATCCATGCAGACCCGCCCGGCGATCCGTGCTGTGACGCCGCCCACCCGGACCGGGCCGGAGCTGGACGCGTGGCGGGGCACCCCGTCGCCGTAGCCCAGCGGGACCACGGCCAGGGTGGTCTCCCGGGACGTCGTGTAGGTCAGCCCGTACGACACGCCCTGACCGGCCGGCACCCGCTTGGTCAGCATCACCCGGGCACGGGCCGTCATGGCGGGACGCAGACCGTACGTCTTCCCGGCGACGGGCGACAGACCGTACGCCGCGATCCCGACCCGGACCAGGTCGAAGTGCGCGTCCGGCCGGGTCAGCGTGCCGGCCGAGTTGGCGATGTGCCGGTAGCGGGGGCTGATCCCGAAGGTCTCGGCCAGGGCCAGGCCGTCGCGGAAGGCGGCGAGCTGCCGGTCGACCGACTCGTGGCCGGGCTCGTCGGCACAGGCGAGGTGGCTCCACACCCCGACCGCCTCGATGTCGCCACCGGCCTGTGCCTTGGCGGCCGCCTCGAACAGCGCCGCCCACTCGGCGGGAACCGCGCCGCCCCGGGCCAGGCCGGTGTCGAGTTTGAGGTGCACCCGGGCCGGGCGGCCGGCCCGGCGGGCGGCGGCCACCAGCTCGCCGAGCATGGCCGTGGTCGCGGCGCTCAGGTCGACCCCGGCCCCGACCCCCTCGTGCAGGTCGAGCCCGGGGGTGAGCAGCCAGGCCAGGACGGGCGTCTCGACGCCCGCCCGGCGCAACGTCAGCGCCTCGTCGAGGGTGGCGACACCGAGCCAGGTGGCGCCGCCGGCGAGCGCGGCCCGGGCGGCCGGCACCATGCCGTGCCCGTAGCCGTCCGCCTTGACCGCCACCAGCACCTCGGCGGAGGTGCGCGCGCACAGCGACGCGACATTGTCCCGGATCGCGTCCAGATCGACGCGGACTTCGGCCTGCCACATGTCATCCACCCTACTGAGGCGTATGACAGTTTCCTGCGGTCAGCCCAGGAGATCGACGAGAACCGGCCGCAGGGCGGACGCCACGTCCGAGGCCGTGACGGGTCCGTCCTCGGCGGCCCGGCGCCCGGCGAGGCCGTGCACGTAGGCCGCCATGACCGCGGCCCGGACCGCCGGCAGACCGGCCGCCAGCAGCGAACCGAGCAGCCCCGCCAGCACGTCCCCGGTGCCGGCGGTGGCCAGCGCCGGGCTGCCGGTGGGATTCGCCCAGATCTCCCCCGCCGGGGTGGCGACGATCGTCCGGTCGCCCTTGAGCAGCACCACGGCATTGGTCCACGCGGCCAGCCGGGCGGCCGCCCCGGCCCGGTCCGCGCCGGGCGCCTCCCCGGCCAGCCGCTTGAACTCGCCGTCGTGCGGGGTGATCACCAGCGGGGCGTCCCGGCGCAGGTCCTCGGCGTGCTCGCCCCCGACCAACAGGGTGATCGCGTCCGCGTCGAGCAGCACCGGCAGCGGGGTGGCCAGCACACTGCGCAGTTCGGTACGCGCCTCGTCGCCGGTGCCCAGCCCCGAGCCGCAGACCCACGCCTGCACCCGGCCCGCGTCGGCCACCTTGCGGGAGGCGACCACCGTCGGGTGTGCGCGGACCACGTCGTAGTAGGCGGAGCCCGCGTACCGCACCATCCCGGTCGGGCCGGCCAGGGCGCCCGCCGTGGAGAGCAGAGCCGCGCCCGGGTACTTGACCGAGCCGGTCGCCAGGCCCACCACGCCACGGGTGTACTTGTCCGAGGCCGGGCCGGAGCCGGGCCACCAGGCGGCGATGTCGGCGGCCTCCGGCACCCGGACCGCCGGGTCGGCCTGCAGAACCGGGCCGAGGCCGATGTCCACGAGATCCACGTGACCGCAGCGGATCGCGGCCGGGCCGAGCACGTGGGCCGGTTTGAGGCACCCGAAGGTGACCGTGACGTCGGCGGTCACCGCTTCGCCGGGCACGTCGCCGGTGTCCACGGCCACCCCGCTCGGCACGTCCACCGCCACCACGAGCGCGCGGTCGCCCGTACGCCCGCGAAGCGCTCCGAGGCCGCGCGCGATCGCCGCGGCCTGGGAACGCAGACCGCCTCTCGACCCGATCCCGACGATGCCGTCCAGGATCAGGTCGGCACGGGTGGGCAGGTCACGGGTGGTGAACCCACCGGCCTGGCGCAGCGCGGTCAGCCCGGCCAGATGCACCCGCTCCGGGGTGAGCAGCAGCGCACGGACCTGGGCGCCGCGCCGGGCCAGGACGGCGCCGGCGTAGAGAGCGTCCCCGCCGTTGTCGCCGCTGCCGACCAGCAGCAGCACCCGGGCGCCGTAGACCCCGCCGGTCTCCTCCAGCAGGAGGGCGCACCGCCGGGCCAGCCCGGCCGCCGCCCGCTGCATCAACGTGCCCTCGGGCAGCGTCGCCATCAGCGTCTTCTCGGCCGCCCGCACATCGGTCACCCGCCATGCCTGCCGCATGTGTCCTCCTGATCAAGCTCCGGCTTCGGCCACCACCATCGCGGACGCGATGCCGCCGTCGTGTGACAGCGACAGGTGCCATCGGGCGATGCCCCGCTCGGTCGCCGCGGCGGCGACCGTACCGGAGACGGTCAACCACGGCCGCCCGTCCGGATCGGTGACGATCTCGCAGTCGTGCCAGCGCAGGCCGGCCGGCGCCCCGAGCGCCTTGGCGACGGCCTCCTTGGCCGCGAACCGGGCGGCCAGCGACTCGGGGGACCGCGGGTTCCCGGAGGAGGTCAGCCGCTCGGGCTCGGTGAAGAGCCGGTGTCCGAGAAGCGGGGTCCGCTCCAGCGCACGGGCGAAGCGGTCCACCAGGACGACGTCGATGCCGACAGACACGATCACAACGGTCACCCTAGCGGTGCCGCGGGTGACATCCCAGGCCTCTACCAGGACCCCGGCACGACGGAAAGCCCTGTGGACAGCTTGTCCACAGGCCGCCCCGGTGATCTCCATCGGCCTCTAACGTCGGCGCATTCCCGCTGTCCCGCTTGGAGGTTGCCCGATGAATCCCGATCTCGAGGTCGACACCGAGAGCCTGCGCCGCGACGCCGCTACGGTGGACGATCTGGCCGCCCGGGTGACCGGCGCCGCCGGTCCGGTCCCCGATCCCGACCCGTCACCGTGCTGGGCCACCACCGGCGCCGCCACTCTGGCCGCCGACGCCGCCGGGCGCATGCTCGGCCTGCTCGGCACGGATGTCGGTGACACGGCGGCGCGGATCCGGGCGTCCGCCGAGGCCTATGCGGAGTCCGACGACCGCGCCGCCACCCGATTCCGGCAGACCCGATGAGCGGGCCGGCGATCACGTATGCCCGGTTGCGGGTCACCGATCCGTCCCGTTGGCTGGCCACCGCGCTCGCCTGGCGCCGCTGGGCGACAGTGGCCGGCGTCCTCGGCGCCGACCTGGGCCGGATCCCGGCCCGGCTCCGGGCCTCCTGGTCGGGCACGGCCACCGCGGCCGCCGTCACGAGAATCGACGGCCTGCGCCGCCGGCTGGCGCTGTTCCGGGTGCTCTGCTGGCGGGCCGATCAGGCGCTCAGCGAGTTCGCCGCGGCCCTCGGCCGAGCCCGCGCGCTGCTCGACCGGGCGCGGGCCGGTGCGCGACGAGCCGGCCTGTCGATCGACGATTCCGGTACGGTCCGGGGCCGCCCCACCGAGCAGGCCGCCGTCCGGTCGGTGGCCGCCGACCTGGCGACCGCGCTGGAGGTGGCGGCGGAGGCCGACGCGTCCGCCGCGGCCCGGCTGGCCGGGTTCGCCGACGTGCCGCCCACCCCCGTGGCCACGTCGTTCCCGGCCTGCACCGCCACCCCGGCCGAGGCGCGGCGCTGGTGGGACGGCTGGACCCCGGCCGAGCGGAACTGGTTGCTGGTCACCGATCCGGACGCGTTCGCGGGCGCCGACGGGATCCCGGTCGCCGACCGGGACATCGCCAACCGGCTTCTCCTGGACGACCGGCGTGGGGAGGGCCTCGACCGGCTGCGGGCCCGGTTGGCGGACGACTCCGGCCCGCGCGCCTACCTGGTGTCGCTGGGTCTGGACGGCGACGGCAGCGCGGTGGTGGCGCTCGGCGACCCGGACCGGGCGTCGCACATCCTCACCCACGTGCCCGGCATGACGTCGGATCTGGCATCGCTCGGCGGCGAGCTGACCCGGGCCGAGCGGGTGGCCGTGCGGGCCGGTGAGCTGAACCCCGGCCGGAGCACGAGCGCCGTGCTGTGGCTGGGCTACGACGCTCCGGACTTCCTGCACGAGGCGTTCTCAGCACGGCAGGCCGTCGACGGCTCGGCGGGCCTGCGCCGTTTCCAGGAGAGCCTGCGGGTCACCCACGACGGCCCGCCCGCGCATCAGACCCTGCTGGGGCACAGTTACGGCTCGCTCGTGGTCGGCACGGCGGCGGCCACCGAGGGGCTGGCCGCCGACCGGTTGGTCTTCGTCGGTTCACCGGGCGTCGGCGTGGACTCGGCCGCCGATCTGCGGGTGCCCGCCGATCAGATCTGGTCCACGACATCCCGCACCGATGTGATCCAGTACGCGGCGGTCTCCCCGCGCGAGCTGCTGATCCCGGACCTCGGGTTGCCGGACCGCTCGCACGACCTGTGGTTCGGCCGGAGCCCGGTCGACACCGGTTTCGGTGGCCGGGTCTTCGCCAGCCAGGCCGACGCCGGTCACCTCGGTTACTGGGAGCCGGGCCGGCCCGCGCTGGACGCGCTGGCCCGGCTGACCCTCGGAGAGAGACCGTGAGCACTCGGAGAGAGGCCGTGAGCACTCGGAGAGGAACCGTGAGCGGCGGACTACTCGACGGTGACCGACTTGGCCAGGTTCCGCGGCTGGTCCACGTCGTTGCCCCGGGCCGTCGCGATCTCGCACGCGAGGATCTGCAGCGGGATCGTGGTCATCAGCGGGGCGAGCAGCGTCGGCGTGTGCGGGACCGGGATGAGATGGTCGGCGAAGGCACGGACGTCCTCGTCGCCCTCCTCGGCGATCACGATGGTCCGGGCGCCGCGGGCCCGCACCTCCTGGATGTTCGAGACCACCTTGTCGCGGATGACCCCGCGCCCGGCCGGCGACGGGACCACGCAGACCACCGGGGTGCCCTCGTCGATCAGCGCGATCGGGCCGTGCTTGAGCTCACCGGCGGCGAAGCCCTCGGCGTGCATGTAGGCGAGCTCCTTGAGCTTGAGCGCGCCCTCCAGTGCCACCGGGAAGCCGACGTGCCGGCCGATGAACAGGATCGTCGAGGCGGTCCGCAGGTCACGGGCCAGCTCCCGGACCTCCTCCATCCGGTCGAGCAGGGTGCGCATGCCGTCCGGCGTCTGGCGCAGCTTCTCGACGACCGCGGCGACCTCGTCGGCGTACATGACTCCGCGGATCTGGGCCAGGTGCAGCCCGATCAGGTAACAGGCGGCGAGCTGGGTGAGGAAGGCCTTGGTGGAGGCGACCGCGATCTCCGGGCCGCCGTGGGTGTAGAGGACGGCGTCCGACTCCCGCGGGATGGTCGAGCCGTTGGTGTTGCAGATCGCCAGGACGCGGGCCTTCTGCTCCTTGGCGTGCCGCAGCGCCATGAGGGTGTCCATCGTCTCGCCGGACTGGCTGATCACGATCACCAGGGTGGACCGGTCCAGGATCGGGTCCCGGTAACGGAACTCGCTGGCCAGCTCCACCTCGCAGGGGATGCGGACCCAGTGCTCGATGGCGTACTTGGCGATCATGCCGGCGTGGAAGGAGGTGCCGCAGGCGACGATGAAGACCTTGTCCACGTCACGCAGGTCCTGGTCGGTGAGGCGCACCTCGTCCAGGATGATCTCGCCGCGCTCGGAGAGCCGCCCGAGCAGGGTGTCGGCGATCGCCTGCGGCTGCTCGGCGATCTCCTTGAGCATGAAGTAGTCGTAACCGCCCTTCTCGGCGGCGGAGGCGTCCCAGTCGATGTGGAACTCCTTGCCGATGGCCGGCGCCCCGTCGAAGTCGGTGATCTCGATGCCCGCCGGGGTGATCAGGACGACCTGGTCCTGGCCCAGCTCGATCGCCTCACGGGTGTGTTCGATGAAGGCCGACACGTCGCTGGCCAGGAAGTTCTCCCCGTTGCCGCGGCCGACCACGAGCGGCGAGTTGCGCCGGGCGGCGACCACCGCGTCCGGCACGTCGACGTCGACGGCGAGCAGCGTGAAGGCGCCCTCCAGACGGCGGACGACGAGGCGCATGCCCTCGGCGAGCAGGGCCGGCCCGTCCACGCCACCGGCCTCGCGCAGCGCGCGCATCTCGGCGGCGAGCAGGTGGGCCGCGCACTCGGTGTCGGTGTCACTGAGGAACTCCACACCGGTCGCCTCGAGCTCGGCGCGCAGACGGGCGAAGTTCTCGATGATGCCGTTGTGGATGACGGCGACCCGGCCGTCGGCGGACATGTGGGGGTGGGCGTTGCGGTCGGTCGGGCCGCCGTGGGTGGCCCAGCGGGTGTGGCCGATACCGGTGGTGCCGGCCTCGATGCCGTCGCCGGAGCGCTCGGCGAGCGCCTTCTCCAGGTTGGCGAGCTTGCCCGCCTTCTTCTCGGTCTTGACCAGTTCGCTGTCGATGATGGCCACACCGGCCGAGTCGTACCCGCGGTACTCAAGGCGCCGGAGCCCGTCGATGACGATGCTCAGCGCCGGTCGATTGCCTACGTAACCCACGATCCCACACATGGGGAGGCAGCCTAGCCGACTTTCGCTCAAACGTCATGCTCGGTACCCGCAGTTATGAGCATGGCACTTGATCGGAACTCTAGGGTGGGAATCGGTGTCCTTACGGGTGAGTGATCTGGACGTGCGGTCCTGGCGTACCGTCGGGAGCGGTGCCCTGACCGGGAGGAAAGATGAGCGATCCGAGCGAACCCCGACAACCGCCCCGACCGCCTCAGTTCACGCCCGGGCATGCTCAACCCCCACAACCGGCGCAACCGGAGGACTATCCGCCGACGTCGGAGTTCCCGCCGGTCAACTACGCCCCACCCGGTCGGCCACCGGACTACGGCGCCTACCCGGACCCGGCGAGCACCTACCCGGACCCGACCGGCGCCTACCCTCCGCAGGCGCCGACGAGCGGCGGCTACCCACCGGGCGACTACCCACCGGGTGGTTACCCGCCGGCCGGTTACCCGCCGGGTGGTTACCCGCCGGGTGGTTACCCGCCGGATGGCTACCCACCGGCCGGTTACCCGGCGCCCGGCCCGCCCGGGCCGCGGCGCAGCAGCGCCCCGCTGATCGCTCTCATCCTGGCCGTCACCCTGCTTCTCTGCGGCGGCGTGGTGACCACCGCGGTGATCCTGGTGCAGCGCGCCGCCGACAAGGCCGAGGAACTGGCCGCGCCGATCATCGACCCGACGCTGCCCACCCTGCCCGAGGACACCCCGGACTTCCCCGGCCTGCCGACCGAATTCCCGGAGCTGCCCGGCCTGCCCACCGACCTCCCGACCGAGCTGCCGGGCATCGGCGAGGGCCGGGAGATCAAGGTCACCTACGAGGTGACCGGCGACGGCCCGGCCGAGATCCTCTACGTCGACCAGCTCGGCCAGGCCCCGAAGCGGGTGGCGAACGCCAAGCTGCCGTGGACGATCTCCACCACCATGAAGGGCACCTCGCTGATCTCCGTGGTCGCCGTGCGCACCAACACCGGCACCGGGGACATCGGCTGCCGGGCCACCGTGGACGGTGAGGAGATCGTGAAGCAGAGCGCACAGGGCGGCCTGGCCACCGCGAGCTGCTACAAGCTGGTGATCAATTGACGTCCGACCCGCTGGTCGCACGGATGCGCCCGTTCGGCACGACGATCTTCACCGAGATGTCGGCGCTGGCCGCCCGTACCGGCGCGGTCAACCTGGGCCAGGGCTTCCCGGACACCGACGGCCCCGCGGAGATGCTGGCCGCGGCCGCCGAGGCCCTGGCCGGCGGCGCCAATCAGTACCCTCCGCTCGCCGGCATCCCGGTGCTGCGGTCCGCCATCGCCGCCCACGAGCAGCGGTTCTGGGGCCTGACCCGGGATCCGGACGGCGAGGTCGCCGTCACGGCGGGCGCCACCGAGGCGATCGCGGCGGCGATCCTGGCGCTCTGCGAGCCGGGCGACGAGGTGGTGTGCTTCGAGCCGTACTACGACTCGTACGCCGCCTCGATCACCCTGGCCGGCGCGGTCCGCCGCCCGGTCACGCTGCGTCCCGGCCCGGAGGGGCGGTATGAGTTCGACCCCGATGAACTGCGCGGGGCGTTCGGTCCCCGGACCCGCCTGGTGCTGCTGAACTCGCCGCACAACCCGACCGGCAAGGTGTTCACCCCGGCCGAGCTGGAGCTGGTCGCCGGCCTGTGCCGGGAGCACGACGTGTTCGCGGTCACCGACGAGGTCTACGAGCATCTCGTCTTCCCGGACGCCGCGGCGCCGCACGTCCCGCTCGCCACCCTGCCCGGCATGCTCGAGCGGACCCTGCGGATCTCCTCGGCCGGCAAGACCTTCTCCTGCACCGGGTGGAAGGTCGGCTGGGCCACCGGCCCGGCCCGCCTGGTCTCCGCGATGCTGCGCGTCAAGCAGTTCCTGACGTTCGTCAACGGGGCGCCGCTGCAACCGGCGGTGGCTGTGGCGCTGAACCTCCCGGACTCCTACTTCACCGATTTCACGGCCGGCCTGCGGGACCGGCGGGACCGTCTGGTCGCCGGGCTGTCCGATGCGGGCCTGGCCGTGCTGCCGTCCGAGGGCACCTATTTCGTGACCGCCGACATCCGCCCGCTGGGCGGGGAGGACGGCATCGAGTTCTGCCGTGCCCTACCCGGCCGCAGCGGGGTGGTTGCGGTGCCGACCCAGGTCTTCTACGACCATCGGGAAGCGGGCCGGCACCTCATCCGTTTCGCCTTCTGCAAACGCCCCGAGGTGATCGACGAGGCGGTTCGCAGGCTCAAGGGCTAGGCCTCCGGGCTGGCCGCCCGTACCTCGTCGGCGATCCGCTCGGCGACCGTCCGGGCGGTCTCCTCGGTGGCGGCCTCCACCATGACCCGGACCAGGAGCTCGGTGCCGGACGGGCGCAGCAGCACCCGGCCGGTCTCGCCCAGCTCGTTCTCGGCGAGGGCCACCGCCGCCTGCACGGTCGGTGCGGAGGCGCCCGCGTCCCGGTCCCCGACGCGCACGTTGATCAGCACCTGGGGCAGCTTGTGCACGACCGCCGCCAGGTCGGCCAGCGACTTGCCCGAGCCGGCGATCTGCGCCATCAGGTGCAGGCCGGTGAGCACGCCGTCGCCGGTGGTGGCGAAGGCCGGCATCACGATGTGGCCGGACTGTTCGCCGCCGAGGGCCAGGTCGCCGTTCTGCAGCTCCTCCAGCACGTACCGGTCGCCGACCTTGGTCTCCAGCAGCTTGATGCCGGCCTGCTTCATGGCGATCCGCAGACCCAGGTTGCTCATCACGGTGGCGACCAGGGTGTCGTCGGTGAGGGTGCCGTTGTCGCGCATGGCCAGCGCCAGGATGGCCATGATCTGGTCCCCGTCGACGACCTCACCGGTGGCGGTGACGGCCAGGCAGCGGTCGGCGTCGCCGTCGTGTGCCAGGCCGAGGTCGGCGCCCTCGCGCAGCACCGCCTCGATGACCTTGTCGAGGTGGGTGGAGCCGCACTCCTCGTTGATGTTGAGCCCGTCCGGCTCGGCGTGGATGGCGATGACCTCGGCCCCCGCCTCCCGGTACGCCACCGGCCCGGCCTCGCTGGCCGCCCCGTTCGCGCAGTCCACCACGACCTTGACGCCGTCCAGCCGGTGCGGGATCGAGTCGACCAGGTGCTTGATGTAGTGCTCGGCCCCGTCCAGCAGGTCGTGGACCCGGCCGATGCCGGCGCCGGTGGGACGGCCGATCAGCCCGTGCCCGTCCTCGATCGCCTTCTCGATGGCCTCTTCGAGCTGGTCGGGGAGCTTGGTGCCACCGGCCGCGAACAGCTTGATGCCGTTGTCCGGCATGGGGTTGTGCGAGGCGGACAGCATCACACCGAGGTCGGCGTTGGTCTGCCCGACGAGGTACGCGACCGCCGGGGTGGGCAGCACGCCGACCCGCACCACGTTGGCCCCGGCACTCGTCAGCCCCGCGACGACAGCGGCTTCCAGCATCTCGCCGCTGGCCCGGGGGTCACGGCCCACGATGGCGAGCGGCTGGTGGCTGCTGTCCGTCTCGACCAGCACCCGGGCGGCCGCGACCGCGACCGCGAGTGCCAGTTCGGGGGTGAGCAGATCGCCGTTCGCGAGACCGCGAACGCCGTCAGTGCCGAAGAGTCGCCCCATGGCGGCTTCCTTTCGCCGGTAAACGTGGCCTCAAGCCTGCATCAGCGATCGGCTGACCAGGAGTACCGGAACGGCTAGTTGAGGAGGGGGGAGGGTGAGAAACATCGACGGCCGAGTTCGTCCCCCGAATGGGGGACGAACTCGGCCGTCGATTCAGACGAGGCGTGAAAAAATCAGCGCTTCGAGTACTGCGGGGCCTTACGGGCCTTCTTGAGACCGTACTTCTTGCTCTCCTTGACCCGGGCGTCACGGGTCAGGAAGCCGGCCTTCTTCAGGGCCGGGCGGTCGTCGGGCTCGACGGTGATCAGGGCCCGCGCGATGGCGAGACGCAGAGCACCGGCCTGGCCGGTGATGCCGCCGCCACGCAGGTTGGCGATCACGTCGAACTGCTCGGCGCGCTCGGCGGTGACGAGCGGCTCACGGATGAGCTGCTGGTTCACCTTGCTGGGGAAGTAGTTTTCCAGGTCACGGCCGTTGCAGGTGATCTTGCCGGTGCCGGGCACGAGACGCACCCGGACGATGGCCTCCTTGCGGCGGCCGACGGTCTGAACCGGACGGTCACCGGGGCGCGGGGCGCGGACCGGGGCCGGCGCGGCCGTCTCAACGACGACGACCGTCTCAGCGGGCTCCTCGACGGTCTCGACGACCTCGGGCTCGATGATGTCGGACATGCTGCTGCCTTCTCCCGCGCTCACTGCGCGATCTGCTTGATTTCGAACGGCTGGGGCTGCTGAGCGGCGTGCGGGTGCTCGGCGCCCGGGTAGACCTTCAGCTTCTTGATGATCTGCCGCGCGAGCTTGTTGTGCGGGAGCATGCCCTTGACGGCCAGCTCGATCGCCTTCTCCGGACGCTTGGTCAGGAGCTCTTCGTAGCCGACCTGCTTCAGACCACCGGGGTAGCCGGAGTGCCGGTAGGCGACCTTGGTCTGACGCTTGTTACCGGTAAGCGCAACCTTGCCGGCGTTGATGATCACCACGAAGTCGCCGGTGTCGACATGCGGGGCGAACGTCGGCTTGTGCTTACCGCGCAGGAGGTTGGCCGTGTGGGTAGCCAGGCGGCCCAGAACGACGTCAGAAGCGTCGATAATGTGCCACTGACGCTCGATCTCACCCGGCTTCGGGCTGTACGTACGCACAGAATTACCTTGTCTCGTCGTCGGTCTGGGGGCGCGCACTGGTCGCATCGAACAGATGCGTCAAGCGACCCCGCACAGGGACCACTCGCAACAGTCGCACAACAGCAGGCAACAATACCCGGCTACGCGGCGAGCGGTCAAAACAGGCGGTGTTCAGGGCACCAGCGAACCGGCGAGCATCCTAGTTGCAGACACTCAGCCCTGTGGAACCCCAAGCAGAGCAAGCATACTCCGCGCTCCGGACACGCCCGAGGCGGGTGGCGTATCCCACCGCCACCGACTTAGCAGGCCTGAAACAAACGGGACGCTCTGCCGAAATTCGCCCCCGGCACGCTTCGGTCATGGCCAACGGTGCGGACCTCACGACGACGCGGCCCGGCAGTGGCCGAAGCCGCGCTCGCGGGCGCACCATGGTGAGACCACCGTCAGGGTTGAGGACGGACCTGACGGTGTTCACCGGACCGGTTGCCCGGTTCGGCGAGGAGGAGTCGCGGCGTGCCCCGGACGGAGGTACGGCGAGGACCGCAAGCGTGGCATGGGAGCGGGTCGACGCTGAGGACGGCGGGCTTCGAGCGTGCCCTTCGGTGGACCGTTCGGCCACGCCGCGACTTCTCGGCCCGGGGATCGGATGATCGACCGCACCCCGGGCGCCCGGCGGGCGGTGCTGACGGCTGCCGCACTGGCGGAGCCGGCCGCGTCGCTGTCCGGCTACACCGTCGGCGTGACCGCGGACCGCCGTAAGGACGAGTTGTCCACCCTGCTGGAGGCGCGTGGCGCCCGCGTCGTGGTGGCTCCCGCGCTGCGCATCGTCCCCATCTCCGACGACGCCGAGCTGCGCGCCGCCACCCGTGCCTGTCTGGACAGTCCACCCGACATCGTGCTGGTCAACACCGGTATCGGCATGCGCGGCTGGCTGGAGGCCGCCGAGGGCTGGGGTCTGGCCGAGCCGCTGCACGCCGTGTTGTCCGGCGCCTACCTGGTCGCCCGCGGCCCGAAGGCCAAGGCCGCGGTCCGGTCCGCCGGCCTGCGCGACGACTGGTCACCGGACGGCGAGGGCTACGAGGAGGTCGTCGAGCATCTGACCGCGCGCGGCATCGACGGCCGGACGGTGGCCATGCAGCTGCACGGCGAGAGCCAGCCGGAGTACACCGAGGCCCTGGTGTCGGCCGGCGCCCACGTCATCGAGCTGCCGGTCTACCGCTGGGCGCCGCCCACCGACCCGGCGCCGCTGCACCGCCTGGTCGATCTGATCATCGCCCGTCTGGTCGACGCCGTGACGTTCACCTCGGCCGCCGCCGTCCAGGCCGTGCTGCGCGCCGCCGGCACCGGCGCCGACGCCCTCCTGGACGCTCTCCGCGACGACGTCCTGGCCGCCTGCGTGGGCCCGGTCACCTCGGCCCCGCTGCGCCGGCACGGCATCCCGGTGGCCGTTCCCGGCCGCGCCCGCCTGAACTCGCTGGTCCGCACCATCGTCGACGAGCTGCCCAAACGCGCCGTCACGCTCCAGGTCTCCGGCCACTCCCTCACCCTGCGCGGCCACGCCGCCATCGTCGACGGCGAGCTGCGCCCCCTGGCCCCCGCCCCGATGGCGGTGCTGCGCGCCCTGGCCGGCTCCCCCGGCCGCGTCCTGTCCCGCGCCGCCCTCCTCCAGGCCCTCCCCCGCGGCGCCGACGAACACGCGGTCGAGATGGCCGTCGCCCGCCTCCGCGCCGGCCTCGCCCTCCCCGGCGTGGTCCAGACCGTCGTCAAGCGCGGCTACCGCATCCCCACCTGAAGATCAAAATCAGGCTGTCGCATCGGGGTGGGTGGTACAGACCGCTGCTCCCGCCGAGGACCCGGCGCGTCTCGCTGGCCGCTGCGCGTCCAGAACGCGAGCCCCACCGGGCGACGTGCGTAAGTGGTCGCGCACGAAAACCCGCCCACCCCTCGCCGAGAGTGATTCGACAGTGGATCGAGAGTGACGGTGAATAGCGTGCCGAGAAACAGGTGATCTTCAATCGAAGATCGGCCTCGGCCCCCTGGGAGGATGATCGTGCGTCCCCACACGTTCCGTGTCTCGCGAGGCTTCGCCGCCGCCGTCGTGACCGCTCTTCTGCCCGTCGCCGCGATCGTCGGGCTCACCCCCGCGCCCGCGTCCGCGAGCTGCTCGCACAGCCACTCGAATCTCGACGACGGCTCCGACACCGTGGTCGGCACCTCCACCGGCCTGAACATCCGCACCGGACCGCACACCGCCTGCGCCAAGGCGATGACCGGCGCGATCCCGAACGGGGCCTCGGTGGCGCTGCACTGCTGGACCGCCGGTGACCGCGTCATCGGCTACTACGACACGGACACCTGGAGCTACGTCCGCTACGGCACCGTCTACGGATGGGTGTCCGACGCCTACCTCAGTGGCCAGGGCAGCGATCAACTGTGCTGATCGCGGCCGGAACCGCGGGTGGGTTCGGCCCACGCGCGGTTCCGGAGCGCGACCACTCACGCACGTCGCCCGGGGTGGGGAGCGTTCTGGACGCGCCGGCGGCCAGCGAGTCACCCCGGGCCCTCGGCGGGAGCAGCGGTCTGTACCACCCGCTCAGATGCGACATCGGGGTTCTGCTCTTCAGGGGTCCGAACGGATGCGGCTGTAGACGGTCAGGTCGGTGCGGCCGGTGCGGAGCGTGCCGGCGCTGCGGGCGACGCCCTCGGCGACGAAGCCGGCCTTGACCGCGACGCGCTGGGAGGCGCGGTTGCCGGGGGCGGCGCGGAGCTCGACGCGTTCGAAGTCGAAGTCGTGCAGCACCCAGCGGGTGAGGGCGGTGACCGCCTCAGTGGTGACGCCGCGGCCGCGGACGGCCGGCATGGCCCAGTAGCCGATCTCGACCGAGCGGGCCATCCAGTCGGCGCGTTTGAGATCGAGCACGCCGGCGAAGACGCCCGCGTGCTCGACCGCGCGGATCAGGCCCCGGCCGGTGGCCCGGGTGCCCGGGGCCAGCCCGTTGATGAGCAGCAGCGCGTGCCGCTCGGTGTAGGGCCGGGGCAGCGGCAGCCAGCGTTGCGTGACCTCGTCGGAGGCGCCGGCGACGACGTCGCCGGCGTCCGATTCCCGCAGCTCCCGCAGCACCAGGCGATCGGTCCGCAGGACCAGGTCGGGAAAGGTGTGCGCCCGGCGTGGGTTAGCCGACCGCCGCGGCCTCGTGTTCGGCAACCAGGGTCGCCATCGCATGCTCGACCACCCCGATCAGCACGGCCTTGACCGACTCGCGATGCCGCGCGTCGCACATCAGCAGCGGCACCCGCGCCGGGATGGCGAGCGCCTCACGCACCTCGTCGGGCTCGTACCGTGGCGCGTCGTCGAAGCAGTTGACCGCGACGAGATAGGGCAG
The DNA here is from genome assembly GCF_014205215.1 of Actinoplanes lobatus. Taxonomy (NCBI): domain Bacteria; kingdom Bacillati; phylum Actinomycetota; class Actinomycetes; order Micromonosporales; family Micromonosporaceae; genus Actinoplanes; species Actinoplanes lobatus. The sequence goes on along the minus strand of NZ_JACHNC010000001.1, from coordinate 2,907,009 downwards.
ATGCCGGTTCTCGAAGTAGTCCAGCGGCGCGAAGGCGTCGGTGAGCCGTCGCGTGTCGACGAGCACCGCGGCGCCGACCGCACCCCGGATCAGCTCGTCCCACATGAACCAGAACCGGGTCTGACCTGGGGTCCCGAAGAGGTAGAGGATCAGGTCGTCGGCCATCGTGATCCGGCCGAAGTCCATCGCGACCGTCGTGCTCTCCTTGCCTGGCACCTTCGACGCATCGTCGATGCCGGCGCCGGCCACGGTCATCACCGCCTCGGTGGTCAGCGGCTCGATCTCGGAGACCGCCCCGACCAGGGTCGTCTTCCCCACACCGAAACCACCCGCGACGACGATCTTCGCGGACGTGATCTCCGCGGGATTCGGCCCCGTCCGCTCAGAGCTTGCGAAGTCCACCCAACACCCTTCCCAGCAGGTCCATCCGCTCCGTGAACCCCGTCTTGGGAGCGGCACTGTGCAGTTGAAGCAGCCCGTCGGCCACCATGTCGGCGACGAGCACCCGGGCTACCCCCAAGGGCAACCTGGTGTGCGCCGCCAGCTCGGCGAGCGACAACGCCTTCGGCTCGCACAGCACGGCTATGCGGTACTTGTCATGTCCGGCGAACCGTGCCTCCTGCACGGCCGCCGCACTGGCGATCAGGACCGCCTCGATCGGGATGTCCCGGATCGGTTCGGTCCGGCCACGGGTGACCGCGTACGGCCGCACCAGGTTGCCCCGGGGATCATGCGGCTGTGTCATGACGCGGTCACCTCGTCTCCGCCGGTCGGTCGGACCCGGCGCTAGTAACTGACGGCCTCGCGGGGCGCCGGCGACAGTGCCGCGCCGACGCGTTCCACCAGCAGGGCCATCTCGTAACCGACCTGGCCGACGTCGCAACTGCGCGCCGCCAGGACGGCCATCGAGGAACCGTCGCTGATGGACATCAGGAAAAGATAGCCGCTCTCCATTTCGATGATGGTCTGCTGCACCGCGCCGGCGCTGAACATCCGCGACGCGCCGTCGGTGAGGCTGACCACGCCGGACGTGATCGCGGCGAGCTGGTCGGCCCGGTCCGCTGGCAGGTCCCGTGATGAGGCCAGCAGCAGCCCGTCCGCCGAGACCGCGATCACGTGCGCGATGCCTGCGACGCTGTCCGCGAAGTTGCTGAGCAGCCAGCCCATGTCGTGCATGGTGGGGGGCCTGGTCACTGTTCCCTCTCCTTAGGAGCCGGTGTTGCCGCGGCGGCGGTTTCGGCCACGCCGTCCGTCCGCCCTCGTTGCACTCCCCTGTGATACGCGGAAAGCAGGCCGCGAACCTCATCGGGACTGCGACGATGTTGTGCCCGTGGGATCTCGTGCACCCCACCGGGGACGAGTTGCGCCTGCGGAACCCGCTTCGGCAGGCCGGACCGGGTGGTGCCGCCGTCCTTGGGGGCGGACGCCGCCATGGCCCGCTGCCAGCCCTCGTCGGCCGCGGTACGCCAGCGGTCCTCGGCCGACGAGCGTGGTTTCGGCATGGTCGGCTCGACCGGCTCGGCCTTGACCGTGACCGCGGTCGGCGGTGGCGCGTATCCGGCCGTCGGCATGCCCTGCTGGTTGGCGGCCGGCAGCTCTCCGGCGAACCAGCTGTGCTGAACCTCCATCCGGATGGGCGCGGCGACCGGAGCCGGCGGCATCCCGACGGGGGCCGGCGGCATCACGACCGGGGCCGAGGGCATCGCGACCGGGGCCGGCGGCAGCCCGGCCGGTGGGTCGTCGGCCGGACGGGGCGTACGGGTCGGCAGCGGCGGCCGGTCGGGGGTCGGCACGAAGTCCGGTTCCCGGGGTGCCGCGACCGGTTGCGCCCGCAGCGGGGGCGCGACGGGCGGAGCGGTACGGATCGGCGGCCGGCTCTCCACGGTGCGCGGCATGCCGGCGGGCGCCTGCGGCGGAGGGCCGGGCCGGGTCCAGCTGGCCGCCCGGGACGGCGGGGCGGCCGGCGCGCCGGGCAGCACCACGATGTCGGCCGGCAGGGTCACCTCGGCGAGGGTGCCGCCCTCGGGGCCGGGCCGCAGCTCGACGCGGATGCCGTGCCGGGACGCCAGCCGCCCGATCACCGCGAAGCCCATCAGGCGGAAGGTGGCCACATCCACCTCGGACGGATCGCTGAGCCGCCGGTTGAGCTGCTCCAGCTGGTCGGCGGAGATGCCCAGCCCGCGGTCCTCGACCTGGACCACGGCGTGGTCGCCGGAGCGGCCGCCGTGCGCCACCACCACGGTGCTCGGCGGGGAGAAGCGGGTGGCGTTGTCCAGCAGTTCGGCGATCAGGCGCACCACGTCGTTGACGGCGGCCGCGGCGACCAGCACGTCGGTGTCGAGGGTGCCGAACTCGATCCGGTGGTAGAGCTCGACCTCGGACTGGGCGGCCCGGAGCGCGTCGATCAGCAGCGCGTCCTCGCGGCGCGGGGTGCCGACCTCGGCGCCGGCCAGCACCAGGAGGTTCTCGTCGTTGCGGCGCATCCGGGTGGCGAGGTGGTCCAGCTCGAAGAGGCGGGCGAGCCGCTTCGGGTCCTCCTCCATCCGCTCGATCTGGTCGAGTTCGCCGATCATCCGGTCGACCAGCGACTGGCTGCGCCGGGCCAGGCTCAGGAACATGGTGGAGACGCTGGTACGCAGGCCGGCCTGTTCCGCCGCGACCCGTACGGCCTCCCGGTGCACCATGTTGAACGCCTCGGCGACCTGGCCGAATTCGTCCTGCTCGGGCATGTCGATGGGGTCGCGGGTCTGCGCCAGGATCCGGTCGACGCCGCCCTCGCCGAGGTTCTCGGCGTCGTGCAGCCGGTTCACCACGTCGGGCAGGTCCCGGTGGGCGACGGCGAGCGCGCCCTCCCGCAGGCGGCGGACCGACAGCAGCAGCGAGCGGCCGAGGTAGACGGCGAGCGCCACGGCCGCGATCACGACCAGCAGCACCACCACGAACTCGATTGTCGACCGCCGCCCGGTGCTGGCGTTCTCGTCCTCGGCGACCGCGACGACCTGGTCCTCCAGTTGCCGTTCGGCGGAACGCAGCAGTTCGGTCACGTCGCCGAAGGTGTCGGTGATCTCGGCCGCCCCGGCCGCCCCGGGTCCGGTCAGCCGGGTGGACAGCTCGTCGGCGCGGGCCACCGTCTCGTCGCCGATGACCGAGTCGACCAGGGCGATCTGTTCCCGGGCGGCGCCGGCGCGGAATTCGGCGAGTGCCCGGGCCCGGACGACCTGGGCGGTGGTGAGCGTCTTCTGCCGGTCGGCGTCGAGGCTGCCGGTGGTCCGGGCCACGTACGCCACCGCGGCCTGTTCGGCGACCGCGGTCTCCAGTTCGGAGAAGGCGGCCAGCGTGCGCAGCCCGTCGGCGACCGGTCCCGGCTCGGCGACCTGGCTGAGCAGCGACTCGTAGCCGGACAGGACGGCCAGGGTCTCGCTGTAGCGCTGGTTGGCGCCGGCCAGGTCCTCCCCGGTGCGCCCGCTGACCCCGACCCGCAGCCCGGCTAGCCCGCTCAGGTGCTGATCGATCAGGTCGAGCCGGTCGTCGACCCGGGACGGCACCTCGGTGATCTCGGCGCGGTCGGCACGGACGATGCGGGCCTGCGAGTCCACCGCCTTGATCGCCTCGCGGTATCCGGTCTCCGGCACGTCCGGCCCGGACAGGTACTCGACGGCGGCCATCCGCTCGTCGTGCAGCGCCCGGCTGAGGGTGGCGAGGCCGGTGCCCAGGTCGGCGAGCTGGGCGACCCGTTCGGCGTCGCCGGCGCGCTCACCGACCTCCATGAGCCGTACGTTCGCCAGGGCGAGCACCGCGGCCAGCGGGATGACGAGCAGGCCGGCGAGTTTGGTGCGCAGCCGTGCGTTGCGCAGGCCGAGGAAGCCACCACGTCGCGCAGCCAGGGTCGAGGATCCCGTGCTCACGACATCTCCTTCGTGGTCGTCACCGCTCCGCACCACGGTTGGAGCCGGTCTGCCGGCGATCGCGGTCCCCGGCCCCGTCCGGCGCCCGCGTTTCCGGCGCGGCGATTTCATCAGAACGCCGGGGCCTTTGGGAAGCCTGGAACCTCCCGGAAAGGACCCGCCCGTCCGGGTGAAACCCGCGCACCGATCTTCTCACCAGCACTGACGTGCACGAATACGTCACACGTAACCATCCGTGAAGTCACGGTCACCGGACACCATATTCGTTCCAACCACTATCTGGGAGTTTCGTCCCGCGACCACGGTGGCAAGGTTTGGCACGACACGACGGACTCGTTGTCCGGTGCGCGACAGTGTCCACTCCGGACCATCGTTCTGGCAAGTCGCTCGCAGTTCGCACGATAGTTACCGTGAGTAGCCGATTTTCCATAGACGCTTTTCGATCATAGACGGTTACGACTTTAGGCCGCCTTAAGAAGGACGACCCGGACTGGCGCATCCTGCGGAACATTCCGTAACGTGCCCGGCATGGCATTTCGGAGTTGGCTGAAGCTGTTGGCCGCCACCACCATGGCCGCCGCCGTCGTCGGCGCAGGTCAACTCGGCATCGCTTACGGGCTCGGCATGGTGCGGCTCGACCAGACTCTGGAAGTCACCCAGCGTGATCAGTGGACAGCACAACTCGCCTGGGTCGCGTGGATCACGATGACCGCCGCGGCGATCGGCGCCGTGGTCGCCACCGGGCTCCGGCCCCGCTGGTCGCCCCGCCCGGTCGGTGCCGCCGGTTCCCTCGCCATGGGCCTGGCCGCCGGCTTCGGCGCCCTCGCGGTCCTGCCGCTGACCATGCAGCCGGCACGCACCGCCCAGATCGCCGGTGTGCAGCCGGTCGTCGTCATCGGCATCTGCGCCGTGCTCGCCGCCGCGGTCGGCATCTTCGCCGCGGCCGCCGCCGCCGCGAAGCCCGTGGCCCGCTGGAGCGTCGCCACCCTGAGCGTCATCGTCTGGGTCGTCGCACTGATCTCCGTCGTGCCGTCCCTGCTTCCCGGCGAGACCCCGGTCGCGGCCCGCCTCGGCGTGCTCGAGGGCAGGCTCATCCCGGCCGCCGCCACCGAGCACACCCCGTTCGTCACGATGCCCGTGCTGGCGCTGCTCTCCGGTCTGATCCTCGGACTGGTGGCCCGCGGCCGGAAACTGTCCACCTTCGCGGTGGCGCTCAGCGGCCTGGCCGGCCCGGTCCTGCTGACCCTCGCCTACCTGGTCGCCGGCCCCGGTTCGGCGGCCGGCTTCGAGCTCAGCCCGTACTGGGCGGCGATGACCGCGGCCGGCGCCGGCGTGCTCGGCTCGGTCCTGGCCGCGATCGTCCGCGGCGGTGGCGCCGAGCCGGCCCCCGCCGCGGAGCCGGACTCCCCCGCCGACGACTCCCCCGCCGACGCGAAGCCGGAGCCCGTCTCCGGCCGCGCCAGCCTGCCCCGCCGTGACGTACCGGTGCAGTCGGCGATCGCCGCCGCGGCGGCCGTCGCGGCCCAGCGCCCCGAGGATCAGCTCCGGCCGTCCGACACCGGCGTGTTCGCCGTGGGCGCCGGGGACCGCCCGCACCCGTTGCAGGACCTGGCCGCGGCAACGCCCGCCTCGCCGTTCGGCCAGGCTCCGGCCCCGTCCGGCGACGCCGAGCCGCGCTTCTCCGGACAGCAGCCCGCCAAGCGCGGCATGGGCGCCGGCCTGCGGCGCGGATGGCGTACCCGGCGCGGCGCTCCCGAGACTCCCGCGCCGTCCCCGGCCCTGACCGGTGACACCGGTTCGTTCAACGGTTTCGCCGCCGGGCCGGCCGGCCCCCGGGTGGGCGTCGACACCGCCGAGCACCCGCGGGTCGCGGCCCGTGCCCCGCTCACCCCCGAGCCGACCCCGATCAGCGCCCCGCTGCCCCAGCCCCAGCCGATCGCCCCGCCGCCGGTCGCCCCCGCCCCCGCCCAGCGCGGCGCGATGGGCCGCAAGGAGGCGGACTACGTCGACTGGGTGAACGGTCTCGGCAACTGACCGCCCCGTAAAACATCGGCAAACGCCGATGGAATGATGAGTTTGAGAGGTACCGCCGCCACCGCAGTCCGGTGACGATGGTCGATGTCCGGGTCCCCCCTCGACGGCATCGGAGTCCGATCATGATCACTCGTATCGGCCGCTTCCTCTCCCAGTTCGCCCTCGTCTTCGCCCTGGCCGGCACCGCGCTGGTGGCCCCCGCGGTAGTGGCCCCCACCACGACCGACGCGGCCCAGGCCGCCGTCTACAGCAGCTGCACCATCAGCCGCTGCTCGGCCGCCCGCACCGCGTTCACCGGCTGGCAGTCCCTCGGCTGGCCCACCACCGCCGGGTGGTACTCCTGGCCGTACGGCAACTACAACTACACCGGCGGCCAGTTCTACAACCGCGAGGGCCAGCTCCCCTCCGCCACCTACAGCGAGTACGACGTCTACTCCCGCAGCCGCGGCGCCGCCCGCGACGCCTACCGCATCGTCGTCAACCGCAGCACCCGCGTCGCCTACTTCACCCCGGACCACTACGTCACGTTCTACAAGCTCTGAGAGGTACGCGGTGGCCGCCCCCGGGCGGCCACCGCGCCGTATTCCGTCAGGTCGTGGGCGTGACCGGCAGATAGACCCGCCCACCGGCCGACACGAACTCCTCGGACTTGGCCTTCATCCCCGCCGCCCGGATCTCGTGGCTGATCCGCATGGAACAGAACTTCGGCCCGCACATGGAGCAGAAGTGCGCCGTCTTGGCCGGAGCCGCCGGCAGCGTCTCGTCGTGGTAGGCGCGAGCGGTCCCGGGGTCGAGCGCCAGCTCGAACTGGTCCTCCCACCGGAAGTCGAACCGGGCCCGGGACAGCGCGTCGTCCCACTCCTGAGCCCCCGCGTGCCCCTTCGCCAGGTCGGCCGAGTGCGCCGCGATCTTGTACGCGATCATCCCGGCCTTGACGTCCTCCTTGTTGGGCAGCCCCAGATGCTCCTTGGGCGTCACGTAGCAGAGCATCGCCGTACCGAACATCCCGATCATCGCCGCCCCGATGGCCGACGTGATGTGGTCGTAGGCGGGCGCGATGTCGGTGGCGAGCGGCCCGAGCGTGTAGAACGGCGCCCCCGAGCACAGCTCCTGCTGGAGATCCACGTTCTCCTTGATCTTGTGCATGGGTACGTGTCCCGGCCCCTCGACCATGACCTGGACGTCGTACTCCCAGGCGATGTGCGTCAGCTCCCCGAGGGTCCGCAGTTCGGCGAACTGCGCCTCGTCGTTGGCGTCCGCGATCGACCCGGGCCGCAGCCCGTCCCCGAGTGAGAACGTGATGTCGTACTCCCGGAAGATCTCGCACAGCTCCCGGAAGTGCGTGTAGAGGAAGTTCTCCCGGTGCTCGGCGAGACACCAGGCCGCCATGATCGACCCGCCGCGCGACACGATCCCGGTGATCCGCTCAGCGGCCAGCGGCACGTAGGCGAGCAGCACCCCGGCGTGGATCGTCATGTAGTCGACGCCCTGTTCAGCCTGCTCGATGACGGTCTCCCGGAAGATCTCCCAGGTCAGCTTGAGCGGATCCCCCTTGACCTTCTCCAGCGCCTGGTACAGCGGCACGGTTCCGATCGGCACCGGCGAGTTCCGGACGATCGCCTCCCGGGTCTCGTGGATGTGCGGCCCGGTGGACAGGTCCATCACCGTGTCGGCGCCCCACTGGGTGGCCCAGGTGAGTTTCTCCACCTCCTCGTCGACGGACGAGGTGACCGCCGAGGTGCCGATGTTCGCGTTGACCTTCACGAGGAACCGGGACCCGATGATCATCGGCTCGGACTCGGGGTGGTTCCGGTTGGCCGGCAGCACGGCCCGCCCGGCCGCGATCTCGTCCCGGACGACCTCCGGTGCGACGCCCTCGCGGACCGCGACGTACTCCATCTCCGGCGTGACGATCCCGGCCCGCGCGCTGGCGAGCTGGGTACGGCCGGTCTGCCAGGGTTTCCGGAGCGGCGGCAGCCCGACCGCGGGTTCACTGCCGGGACCGGATGTGTCGTAGAGCCGTACCGGCGGGTGGTCGCCGGTGAGCACCACCTCGGTGAACGGCACCCGGATGTCCGGGCGGGAACCTTCGACGTAGACCTTGCGCCTCACGAGACCTCCCAAAATAGTACAAACCCGGCATCAAACGGCAGCAGGCATCCTCGACCGCCACCCCGGCCGGAAGATCTAGACGGACCAGCCGAAGTGGTCCAGCGGCCCGGGTCCCGCCCCGAGCCGCCACTGAGCGCCACCACGCAGGCCGCGGTTCACGTACTCCTTGGCCGCCGCGACCGCCTCCGGAACCGGATCGCCGGCCGCCAGCCGCACCGCGATCGCCGACGAGAACGTGCAGCCCGAGCCGTGGTTGTTCACGGTCGCCACCGGCTCCCCACGCAGCAGGACGGCCTCCCCCGCGTGATGCAGGACGTCGAGCGCCAGCTCACTCCCGGTGACCACCACGGCGCGTGGCCCGCGCGCCGCGAGCTCGGCCGCCGCCGAGACCATCTCCTCGGCCGTCTCGATCACCCTTCCGAGGAGGGCGCCGGCTTCGTGCCGGTTCGGTGTCAGAACGCAGGGGTACGCCGTGAGCACCCCGACCACATCCACCTCACCGAGCCGGCTGCCCGCGGTGGCCACCAGAACCGGATCGACGACCAGGTTCGGCAGCTCCGCCGCACGGGCGGCGATCACCTTGGCCACCGCCGGGTCGGAGATCATCCCGACCTTCACGGCGGCCACCGGCAGGTCCGACAGCACGGCGTCGAGTTGCGCGGCGACGATCTCGGCGGGCACCGGATGGATGGCCGTGACGCCGAGCGTGTTCTGCGCCGTGATCGCCGTGATCACCGACGTCCCGAACGCCCCCAGCGCCGCGAACGTCTTCAGGTCCGCCTGGATCCCGGCGCCCCCGCCGGAGTCCGACCCGGCGATCGTCAACACCACCGGCGGAGTCACCGCCCACCCCCGCGACCGGCGCCGACCGGGGCGGTGGCGAACGCGGTCGCCAGTTCCCGGGCCGTGCACTCGGGGTCGGGTGATCGCATCAGCGCGCCCATCACCGCGATCCCCGCGGCTCCGGCCGCCGCGCAGTCGGCCGCCCGCGACGGCGAGTCGATCCCGCCGAGCGCCAGCCAGGGCACCGGCGCACGCAACTCGGCGGCCCCCGTGGCCCCGAGTGCGGGACCGTACCCCGGCTTGGACTCGGTGAGGTGGACCGGCGAGACCGTCACGTAGTCCACGCCGGACAGCGACTCGGTCCCGTGCCAGGAACGGCCCACCAGCGGGATCCCGGACGGCAGCGGATCGCCACCGGCCAGGTGCACGGCGTCGCCGCCCAACGGGTCCGGGCCGGCGACGATCAACCGGCCCGGGGGCAGCGACGATCGCAACTCGGCTGCCAGGGCCGCGCGTTCGGCGTACGGAAGATCGCGCTCACGCAGGATGACCCACGCCGCGCCGCCGCGGACCGCCGCCGCGACCACCCGGGGCAGCGGCCCGGCGGCGGACCGCCGATCGGTGAGCACGACGAGCCCGCCGGGGGTCACCATTCGGCGATCCCGTCGTCCTGGGTGGACGCCAGCGCGTGGAAGCGGCGCGGGATCCGCCCGGCGGCGCGGGCGAGCCGGCCGGCCGTGACCGCGTGCCGCATCGCCGCGGCCATCGCCGCCGGATCGTCGGAGCGGGTGATGGCGGTGGCGATCAGGACCGCGTCGCAGCCGAGCTCCATGGCGAGGGCGGCGTCCGAGGCGGTGCCGATCCCGGCGTCGAGAACCACCGGCACGTCGACGCTCTGCACGATCAACTCGATGTGGTGCGGGTTGGAGACGCCCAGCCCGGAGCCGATCGGCGAACCGGCCGGCATGACGGCGGCACACCCGGCGTCGGCCAGGCGGCGGGCCAGGATCGGGTCGTCGCTGGTGTACGGCAGGACCGTGAACCCGTCCGCCACCAGGATCTCCGCGGCCTTGAGCAGTTCCACACCGTCCGGCAGCAGGGTCCGCTCGTCGCCGATCACCTCCAGCTTGATCAGGTCGGTCTCGAACGCCTCCCGGGCCATCTGCGCGGTCTTGACCGCGTCCCCGCTGGTGTAGCAGCCGGCCGTGTTGGGCAGCACCCGTACGCCGAGGCGGTCGAGCATCGGCAGCAGCCCGGGCCCGGCCGCGTCGACCCGGCGCAGCGCCACGGTGACGAGCGTCGTCTCGGACGCGACGACGGCCTCCTCCAGGGCGGCGAGACTGTTCGCCCCGCCGGTGCCGAGGATCAGCCCGTTCTCCGGAAGGAACATCGTCACCCTCCCTGCGCCGCGGTGAGGACCTCGATCCGGTCGCCGTCGGCGAGGTCGACCTGCCCCCACGTGGAACGTGGCACGACCGTCCCGTTGACCGCGACGGCGACCCCGCGCTGGGCCGCGATGATCTCGGCGACCAGGGTCGCCACCGAGCAGGTGCCGGACCGGTCCTGGGTCTGGCCGTTGATCGTCAGCTTCATCCGAACCTCCCGGGCGCGAACGCTTCCAGCAGTGGGTCCGCCGAGCCGGTGAGCACCAGGTCGGCGATGAGTCGTGCGGTGATCGGGGCGAGCAGGATCCCGTTGCGGTGGTGGCCGGCCGCGACCACGGTCCGGTCGTCGAGGTGGCCGAGCAGCGGTGCGTTGTCCGGGCTGCCCGGCCGGTGACCCACGGTCCATTCGGTGATCTCGTGCTCGGCCAGGCCGGGCACCAGGTCGAGGGCGGCCCGCAGCAGGTCGTGCACACCGCCCGCGGTGATCTGCCGGTCGGCGCGTTCCTCCTGGGTGGCGCCGACCACGACCTCGCCGTCGGCGCGCGGGACCAGGTAGACGTGCCGCCCGTCGGCCGCGCCGTGGATCACGTGGCGGAGCAGGCCGGGTTCGCCGCGCAGGCGCAGCACCTGGCCCTTCACCGGCCGGATCGGCAGCCCGGTGAGGGTGGCGGTCCCGCAGCCGGCCGCGACCACGGTCACGTCCGACTCGATTTCGGACAAGTCGGAAATCTGGCGGGCGATGATGCGCCCTTTCAGAACATGCCGCAGCGCGCCGACCACCTTGCGCGGGTCGACCTGGATCTCGCTGGGCGCGAAGGCCCCGGCCCGCACTCGCGGCGACAGTGCCGGTTCACGTTCCCGCAGCTGGGAGCCGCTGAGCCGGGCCAGTTTCTGGTGCTTCCACTCCCGCGCGCAGTCGGCCACGTCATCGGCGGTGAGCGCCACCGAGAGAGTGCCCGCCTCGTCGTAGCCCACGTCACCGAGCCGTCCCGCGAACGACGGCCACAGCTCCCCCGAGGCCTCCAGCAGGCGGGTGAGGTACGGATACTCGAAGGCCGACTCACCACCGGGCGCCAGCATCCCGGCGGCGACATGCCAGGCCCCGTCCGACCCCTCAGGTGACGGGTCGTGGACGGTGACGTCGGCCCCACGGTCGAGCAGCTCCGCGGCGATGGCGAGCCCGATGATGCCGCCCCCGACGACGGCCACACGCGGGCCGGATCCGGCGGTCATCGCAGAACCGCCAGGAAGTCCGCGGCAGCTCCCTTCGGGTCCGCCGCGAAGGCGGAGACCGCCGCCACCCCGTGCACCGCGAGAAGCGGCACCCGGTCAGCGGTGATCCCACCGATCGCGAGGACCGGCGTACCCGGAACCGCACCGGCGACCGCGGCGATCGCGGCCGGCCCGAGCGGTGGTGGTAGCCCGTCCTTCGTGGAGGTGTGGAACGCCGGCCCGGCACCGAGGTAGCTCGCCCCGGCGGCGACGGCCGCCCGCGCGGCCGCGGGCGTCCGGCAGGTGGCGCCGACGATCGCGGCCGGCCCGAGGACCCGCCGGACGACCTCGACCGGCAGGTCGTCGGCGCCGACGTGGACGCCGTCCGCGCCCGCCGCGAGAGCCACCCCGACCCGATCGTTGACCAGCACCATCGTGCCGGCCGGGCGACAGATCTCGACGGCGGCGGCGGCCAGCTCGTACGCCCGGGCGTCGTTGCTCTTGACCCGGATCTGCACCGCGATGTCATCGAGCCCCGCGACGCCGCGCACGACATCGATGGAGTCGGTTATGACATGGATGCGCGGAAAACTGTGCACGAGGCACTCCTCCCTGCGCCGGCATTATCCGGATCAGGTTCGACGGTCGGGGGCCGCATCAGCCCCCCTCTCAGCCCGGTGCCCGGACTCCCGTGGGGTTGGTTGTAATCGGACCCTAACCGGTCCGTCACAGGAAAACTAGCGGACGTCCCAGACCGGTTCAGGGACCTCCACAACTTCGTTGTCGCCCCTGAACAGCAGGAAACGGTCGAAGGATCTGGTGAACCAGCGGTCGTGCGTGACAGCCATCACCGTGCCGTCGAACGCCTTCAGCCCCTCCTCCAGCGCCTCCGCCGAGGCCAGGTCCAGGTTGTCGGTGGGCTCGTCGAGCAGCAGCAGGGTGGCCCCCGACAGCTCCAGCAGCAGCACCAGGAACCGGGCCTGCTGCCCACCGGAGAGCGTGCCGAACCGCTGGTCCCCCTGGGCCGCCAGCTCGTACCGGTTGAGCGCCTTCATGGCGCCGGCCCGGTCCATCCCGGACCGGTGTTCGTCGCCCCGCCACAGGATCTCGACGAGCGTCTTCTCGACCAGCTCCGGCCGGTCGTGGGTCTGCGAGAAGTGCCCGGGCCGGACCCGCGCGCCGAGCCTCGCCACCCCGTCGTGGGCCACGTACGCCAGCGGCGCCCCGTCCACCGGCTTGTGCTCCAGATCCGGGTCGCTGCCGCCGGCCGCGAGCAGCCGCAGGAAGTGCGACTTGCCGGTGCCGTTGGCGCCCAGCACCGCGACCCGGTCGCCGTACCAGATCTCCACGTCGAACGGGAACGTCAGGTTCTCCAGCTCGAGCCGCTCGCAGATGACCGCCCGCTTCCCGGTCCGCCCACCGCGCAGGTTCATCTTCACGGCCTGGTCCTTGGGCGGGAGCGGCGGCGGCCCGGCCTCCTCGAACTTGCGGAGCCGGGTCTGCGCGGCCTGGTAGCGCGAGGCCAGCCCGTCGTTGAAGGCCGCCTTGTTCCGCAGCGTGAACACGAGCTCCTTGAGTTTCTCGTGCTCCTCGTCCCAGCGCCGCCGGTTCTCCTCGAGCCGCTCGTGCCGGTGCACCCGGGCCTCGTGCCAGGAGGCGAACCCGGCCGGATGGGTCCACGCGCCGCCGCCCTCGACGGCGACCACCCGGTCCGCGGTCTGGGCCAGCAGCTCCCGGTCGTGCGAGACGTACAGCACCGACTTGTTCGACTCGCGCAGCCGCTGCTCCAGCCAGCGTTTGGCGGGCACGTCGAGGAAGTTGTCCGGCTCGTCCAGCAGCAGCACCTCGTCGGCGCCGCGGAGCAGCAGGTCGAGGGCGAACCGTTTCTGCTCGCCGCCGGAGAGGGTCCGCACGATCCGGTTCCGGGTCTCCTCCCACGGCCGGCCGAGGATGGACACCGCCACCGTGTCGAACAGCACCTCGGCGTCGTATCCGCCGACCTCGCCCCAGCCGGCGAGCGCGTTCGCGTACGCGATCTGGGTCTTCTCGGTCTCGTCGAGGGCCGCGGTGGCCGTGCGCAGTCGCTCACCTGCCGCGCGCAGCGCGGGTGGCACCAGGGAAAGAGCAAGATCCTCAAGGGTACGGTCGTCGCCGATCATCCCGATGAACTGCCGCATGACACCGAGCCCACCGGATCGCGCGATCACGCCGCTCTGTGCCGGGATGTCGCCCGCCACCATCCGCATGAGGGTGGTCTTGCCGGCGCCGTTGGGCCCGACGAGCGCCACCTTCGCGCCCTCGCCGACCCGGAACGACACGTCGGTGAAGAGCTCACGCCCGTCCGGGAGCACGAACCCGGCACCGGCGACATCCACGTAACCCATGCCGGGCATCCTCCCTGTACGAACCGGTTCAGTCAGTCGATTTTCCGGTGACCCGCAGCACCCGGAAGCCCCGCTGGCTGGCGGTCCGCTCGACCGTCCAGCCGAGCCCGGCGAGCCAGGAGTGCAGCGAGTCGCCACCCAGGTTCCGGTTGATCACCAACCAGGCGACCCCGTCCGGGGCGAGCCGGGGCAGCCAGGTCTCCAGCAGCGTGTGCAGCCCGGCCTTGCCGATGTGGGTGGGCGGGTTGCTCCAGATCTCGGTGAAGGTGACGTCGGCCGGCACCTCCTCCGGGGCCCGCACCAGCACCCGGCCGGCCAGACCGAGCCGTTCGGCGTTCTCGCTCGCCAGGTCACGGGCCCGCGCGTTGACGTCGACGGCGTACACGGTGGCGGCCGGCGCCTCGCTGGCCAGCACGCACGCGATCGGGCCGTAACCGCAGCCCAGGTCGAGCAGGGTGCCCTCGGTGGAGGCGCCCGGCAACCCGGCCTTGCGCAGCAGGACCGCGGTGCCCGGGTCGAGCCGGCCGGCCGAGAAGACCCCGGAGGCGACGGCCAGACGGTAGTCCCGGCCGGCGACGTTGAACTCGATCTCGCCCCGGCGCATCGGCGCGTCCGGCTCGGCGGAGAAGTAGTGGTCGGCGCTCACCGGCCAAGTCTCCCGCCCACGGGTGGACACGACGGCGGCGGGGTGGCGGACACCGTGTGCGTTCATAGATCGGTGTGCGCGCCTAGCTTGAGCGGATGCGGCACGCCACCCCCGGCCTGATCCGGCTTTCCACGCCGAGCCGGCATCGACGGCCGACACGGTCCCAACGGCACGCCTGGCGTGAGCCGTACCGGACCGCTCACCTGCTGACCCGCGGCCTGGCCGCGCTCATCGTGCTCGGCATCTGCGTCATGCTGGGCGTGCTGTTCGTCGCCGACGAGCACGACTCCACCCCGAGCCGGCTCGCCGCCGCCGAGATCGACCAGCTCATCGCCTCACGCACGGTGGATCCGGAGCCGCTCACCGAGGCCGAGGTCTTCCCCAGCGGCTCCACCGCCTTCGGCGTGGAGGAGACCGGCCTCACGGCCGACTGCACGGTCGCGGTCACCGGCGCCCTGCGTTTCACCCTTCAGCGGTACGGGTGCTCGCAGGCGGTCCGGGCCGCCCTCACCGTCCCGTACGCCGACTACCGGGTGACCGCCGGCATGCTGAACCTGCCCGACGCCACCGGC
The DNA here is from genome assembly GCF_014205215.1 of Actinoplanes lobatus. Taxonomy (NCBI): domain Bacteria; kingdom Bacillati; phylum Actinomycetota; class Actinomycetes; order Micromonosporales; family Micromonosporaceae; genus Actinoplanes; species Actinoplanes lobatus. The sequence continues at coordinate 2,891,976 of NZ_JACHNC010000001.1, read as the reverse complement.
GCGACGGCCGTCGGTGACCAGGTCCGCTCCCTGGTCGAGTCGGGTGACGGCGGATTCGCGCTGATGTCCGGCGAGGCGACCGGCGCGGGCACCCCGGTGGTGTGGCGGACCCGCGGCCACTACCTGATGTACTGCGTGATCACCGGCCCGGACGGCGCCCTGGTCCCCGCCGACGAACCGCAGCTCGACCAGCTAACCCACGACCTGCTCGACGTCTACCTGAGCGAGACCGTCCTGTCCCGCCGGGCCTGAGTGCCGGGTCAGGCGCGCAGGCGGCGGGTCGCCTCGGCGCGGGCGGCGTAGTCCGCCTCGCCCGGGTAGCCGACCGCCACCAGGGTGAGCCCGTGCGCCGGCGCCACCACCACGTCGTTGGACCGCTGCCGCAGGGTGAGCAGCTTGGCCGGCCACTCCGGGTCCCGGCGCCCGTCCCCCACCGTGAGCATCGCCCCGACCAGGCTGCGCACCATGGCCTGGCAGAACGCGTCGGCCTGCACGGTCGCCACACAGACGCCGTCCGGGTCGCGGCGCCAGTCCAGCCGGTTGATCGCCCGGATCGTGGTGGCGTGCTCCTTGCGCTTGCAGAACGCCGCGAAGTCGTGCTCACCCAGCAGCCCGGCCGCGGCGGCGTTGAGCCGGTCCAGGTCGAGCGGACGGACCCAGCCGAGGGTGTCGTGGCGGCGCAGCGGCTCCGGGCCCCACGGGGTGTCCACGACGCGGTACTCGTAGCGCCGGAAGGTGGCCGAGAACCGGGCGTCGAAGGTGTCCGGCACCGGCGCCAGCGCCCGCACCCGGGCGTCCGGCGGCATCAGCGCGGCGAGACGCCGCAGCAGCGACGACTCCAGCTCGGTCCAGCGCCCGGCGGGCAGGTCCACGTGGCAGACCTGGCCGGTGGCGTGCACCCCGGCGTCGGTGCGGCCGGCCACGGTGAGCCCGAGCGCCGTCTCCGGCCCCAGCAGGCGGGCGAAGGCCTCGGTCAGAACCCCGGCGACGGTACGGCGTGACGGTTGTGCCGCCCAGCCGGAGAAGTCGGCGCCGTCGTACGACACGTCCAGGCGCAGCCGAACCGTCTCCGTCATTACCGTCCTCGCCCGTACGAATGAATGGTCCCGCAGAGAAAGGCCCGGCACCCAGAGTGGGTGCCGGGCCTCTCAGTGATCAAACTCAGGCCTTGGGCTCGTCGCCCTCGACCTTGTCGCCCTCGGCGGCGTCGGTGCTGGCGGGCACCTCTTCCTCGGGCGCGAGCGCCTCGACCTTGGCCTGCTGCGCGGCGGCCTTGCGGGCCTCCTTCGACGGGCCGGAGGTGGTGGCCGCGACCTGCAGCTCCTCGACCAGCTCGATGACCGCCATGGGGGCGGCGTCACCCTTGCGGGGGCCGATCTTGGTGATGCGGGTGTACCCACCGGGGCGGTTGGAGTACCGCGGAGCGATCTGCTCGAACAGGGCGTACACGACGTCCTTGTCCTTCACGGTGGCCAGAACCCGGCGACGGGCGTGCAGGTCGCCGCGCTTGGCCTTCGTGACCAGCTGCTCGGCCAGCGGGCGCAGCCGCCTGGCCTTCGACTCGGTGGTCTTGATCTTCCCGTGCCGGAAGAGCTCGGTGGCCAGGTTGGCCAGGATGAGCTTCTCGTGAGCCGGGCTGCCGCCGAGGCGGGCACCCTTGGTGGGCGTGGGCATTTCGGATGCTCCTTGAAATGTGGCGCAGCCGAGCTCTTAGAGCTGCTCGGTCTCGCGGTAGTCGTCGGTGTCGTAGTCCACGTCGCCGAACGAGTCGACCACGTGCGCGGGGTCGAAGGACGGCGCGCTGTCCTTCAGGCCCAGGCCCATTCCGGCGAGCTTCATCTTGACCTCGTCGATCGACTTCTGGCCGAAGTTCCGGATGTCCAGAAGGTCGGCCTCGGTACGCCCTATCAATTCGCCCACCGAGTTGATGCCCTCGCGCTTGAGGCAGTTGTACGACCGGACGGTGAGGTCCAGCTCCTCAATCGGAAGGGCCAGGTCGGCAGCGAGCTGCGCGTCCTGCGGCGACGGGCCGATGTCGATGCCCTCGGCGGTCTCGTCCAGCTCACGGCACAGGCCGAAGAGCTCGACGAGGGTCGAGCCGGCCGAGGCCAGCGCGGTCCGGGGGGAGATCGACGCCTTCGACTCGACGTCGATGATCAGGCGGTCGAAGTCGGTGCGCTGCTCGACACGGGTCGCCTCGACGCGGTAAGTGACCTTGAGCACCGGCGAGTAGATCGAGTCGACCGGGATGCGGCCGATCTCGGCGCCGGCGTTCTTGTTCTGCGCCGCGGTGACGTAGCCACGACCGCGCTCGACGGTCAGCTCCATGTCGAGCCGGCCCTTGCTGTTCAGGGTCGCCAGCTTCAGATCGGGGTTGTGCACCGAGACACCGGCCGGGGGCTGGATGTCGCCGGCGGTCACGTCGCCCGGGCCCTGCTTGCGCAGGTACATGCTGACCGGCTCGTCGTGCTCTGAGCTGACGGTCAGTTCCTTGACGTTCATGACCAGCTCGACCACGTCCTCCTTGACACCGGGGATCGTGGTGAACTCGTGCAGCACGCCGTCGATCTTGATGCTGGTGACCGCCGCGCCCGGGATGGACGACAGCAGGGTCCGCCGCAGTGAGTTACCGAGGGTATAGCCGAAGCCCGGCTCCAGAGGCTCGATGGTGAACCGGGAGCGGGTCTCGCTGAGCGACTCCTCCGAGAGGGTCGGCCGCTGGCTGATGAGCACGCTGTTCTTCTTTCTGTCGGGCCACCCGCTATTTGATGGCCGTCCGTTTTGCCCGGCGCCTCGAAGGAGACGCCGGGCAACCCTGTTACTTGGAGTAAAGCTCCACGATCAGCTGCTCCTGGACCTGGGTGTCGATGACACCGCGGGCCGGAAGCGTGTGGACCAGGATCTTCATCTCGCTGGGGATCGGCTCGAGCCACGCCGGGACCGGCCGGGAGCCGGCCTGCGCCTGCGCGACGACGAAGGGCGTGAGCTCCTTCGACTTCTCGCGCAGGGTGACGATGTCCTTTTCCTTCACCCGGTACGAGGGGATGTCCACCTTGACGCCGTTGACCAGGAAGTGGCCGTGCTTGACCAGCTGCCGGGCCATGTCGCGGGACGCGGCGTAGCCGGCCCGGTAGACGACGTTGTCGAGGCGGGACTCGAGGATCTGGAGGAGCACCTCACCGGTCTTGCCGGGCTTGGTGACAGCCTCCTCGTAGTAACCGCGGAACTGCTTCTCGAGCACGCCGTACGCGCGGCGGGCCTTCTGCTTCTCACGGTGCTGGAGCAGGTACTCGGTCTCCTTGGTCCGACCGCGGCCGTGCTGGCCGGGCGGGAAGGGACGCGACTCGAACGGGCACTTCGGCCCGTCGCACTTGCTGCCCTTGAGGAACAGCTTCATCTTCTCGCGGCGGCACCGCTTGCAGTCCGCTCCGGTATAGCGAGCCATCTCAGCTCCTCCCTAAACCCGGCGGCGCTTCGGCGGGCGGCATCCGTTGTGCGGCTGCGGCGTGACGTCGGAGATCTGCCCGACCTCGAGGCCGGCGGCCTGCAGCGAACGGATGGCGGTCTCCCGGCCGGAGCCGGGGCCCTTGACGAAGACGTCGACCTTGCGCATGCCGTGCTCCATGGCACGACGGGCGGCCGCCTCGGCAGCGAGCTGCGCGGCGAACGGGGTCGACTTGCGGGAGCCCTTGAAGCCCACCTGGCCGGACGAGGCCCAGGAGATGACCGCACCGGTCGGGTCGGTGATCGACACGATGGTGTTGTTGAAGGTGCTCTTGATGTGCGCCTGCCCGTGGGCGACGTTCTTGCGTTCCTTGCGCCGGACCTTCTTTACAGCGGCCCCAGCGCGTGCCTTCGGTGGCATAAGTCAGTGCGCTCCTATTACTTCCGACCGGGCTTCTTCTTACCGGCGACCGTGCGCTTCGGACCCTTACGGGTACGAGCGTTGGTACGGGTCCGCTGGCCCCGGACGGGCAGACCCTTGCGGTGGCGGATACCGGCGTAGCAGCCGATCTCGACCTTGCGGCGGATATCCGCGGCGACCTCGCGGCGCAGGTCGCCCTCAACCTTGAAGTTGGCCTCGATGTAGTCGCGGAGCTGAACCAGCTCCTCGTCCGAGAGGTCCTTGGCGCGCTTGTTCAGGTCAATCGCGGTCGCGGTCAGTGCCTCGACCGAGCGCGTACGGCCAATGCCGTAGATGTAGGTGAGCGCGATCTCCATCCGCTTCTCGCGGGGAAGATCGACGCCGACGAGACGTGCCATTTCTGGGCGTACTCCTCGTTGTGATCGCGGAGGTCTGTGCCCGTCCCACCCCACCTGCCCTGGCGGGCCCCGGCCTCCGACCGGGGGTACAGCCGTGGACAGCCACGACTGGGACGAGCTTCTTCAGTGGTGCGGATCCTGCGCGGGACTCAGCCCTGGCGCTGCTTGTGGCGCGGGTCGGTGGAGCAGATGACCATGACCCGGCCGTGCCGCCGGATGACCCGGCAGTTGTTGCAGATCCGCTTGACGCTCGGCTTGACCTTCACGGTTTGCCTTAACTCTCAGTCAGACGGGTTGGGAAACCCCGCGACCCTCGGTTACTTATAGCGGTAGACGATGCGCCCACGGGTCAGGTCGTACGGCGACAGCTCGACGACGACCCTGTCCTCGGGAAGGATGCGGATGTAGTGCTGGCGCATCTTCCCGGAGATGTGTGCCAGGACCTTGTGACCATTTGCGAGCTCGACGCGGAACATAGCGTTCGGCAACGGCTCGATCACTCGGCCTTCGATCTCGATGGCTCCGTCTTTCTTAGGCATGTCCTCCGCTACCTGACATCGGGTTCTTGGGGCAGGCTTGCGCAACGTCGTTTCCGGGTCGAAATGACCCGGACCAGCCACGGCTCCCCCGGTTCCTCGAAGCGCTTGAGGACATGAGGGAGTGGACGCTACGCGCCAGCGAGCCAGTCTACGCGCCCGTAACACCGACGCCAAACCGAGGGTTGCGTAACCCGCTGTCGGGCGTGTTCGTGACGGACAAGTCGACGATATCGGCCTCAGTGGCGTCGTTTCCCGAACTGGGCGAAGAAGGCGAGGACGACCGGGATCAACACCCAGCCGGGCCAGAAATACTGGAGCTCCCCCGAACCCAGGCTGCTCATCGCCCAGACCAGGGTGCAGACCACGAAAACCCCCAGCATGCCCGGGAAACCGGAGCGCCCCTGGTGCTTCGAAGCCGGCTTCGCGACCGGCTCAGAAACCCCCTCGCGGGGTACGACCTGCGACTTCTCCACCGGGATGGTGCCGGGCAGGTCGTCGAGCAGGCCGTCCAGGTCCCCGTAGGTCTTCGCCGCGTAGGCCCGCTGGACGCGGTCGTCGTACTCGCTCAGATCCAGGCGGCCCTCGTCGAGCGCCGCCTTCAGCTGGTCGGCGACCTTCTGCCGGTCGCTGTCGCCGGCCCGCATCCCCTCATGCCCCATGCGTCACAGCATGCCAGGGACGGGCCACCGCGATCTATGCCTGCCGGGCGGTCACCAGTTCACCCAGACGAGCCCGGCCGCCGTCCGGCGCCGTGGTCACCCAGACCCCGTCCTCCATCAGCGCCATGGTGTGCTCGACGTGCGCCGCCCGCGACCCGTCCCGGGTCACCACGGTCCAGCCGTCCTCCAGCTCCACGGTCCGCGGCGAGCCCATCGTGATCATCGGCTCGATCGCCAGGGCCAGGCCCACCTCGAGGCGGATGCCCCGGCCCGGCTTGCCGTGGTTCAGCACGTGCGGGTCCTGGTGCATCTCGGTGCCGATGCCGTGGCCGCCGTAGCCGTCGACGATCCCGTACCGGCCGGCCTTGCGGATCGACCGCTCGATGTTGAACGAGATGTCGGTCAGCTTGCCCCGGCCGTTGGCGATCCCACGGGCCGCCGCCGCGATCCCGGCCCACATCGCGTCCTCGGCCACCTCGGCCATCCGCAGCAGCGCCGGGTCGGTCTCGCCCACCCCGACCGTGATCGCCGAGTCGCCGTGCCAGCCGTCCAGGACCGCGCCGCAGTCCAGCGAGATCAGATCGCCCTCCCGGAGCACCTGACCGGCGCTCGGGATGCCGTGCACCACCTGCTCGTTCACCGAGGCGCAGATCGACGCCGGGAAGCCGTGGTAGCCCTTGAAGGACGGGATGGCGTCGGCGTCCCGGATCACCTTCTCCGCGATGGCGTCCAGGTCGGCGGTGGAGACACCCGGGGCGACCGCTGCGCGCATCGCGTCCAGAGCCGCGGCGACGACCAGACCGGCCGCCCGCATCTTCTCGATCTGCTCGGGAGTCTTCAGCTGAATGTTCAGCTCTTGGCGGCGCATGGCGGTGAGCCTAACCCTCTTCGTCCTAGAAATGCCGCCGCCCCGGGAGACCCCGGGGCGGCGGAAGTGAATCGGTCGGCGGAATCAGCCGCCGTACGACCGGAGAGCGTCGATCGCGCGCACGGTGACGTCCTCCACGGGGCCGGTGGCGTCGATGCCCACCAGCTTGCCCTGGGCGCCGAAGAAGTCGACCAGGGGCGCGGTCTTGTCGGCGTACTCCACGAGACGGTTGGCGATCGTCTCGGCCTTGTCGTCGTCGCGCTGGAACAGCTCACTGCCGCAGCGGTCGCAGATGTCCGGCTTGCTGGTCGGGTCGAACTCGACGTGCCAGATCTTGCCGCAGCCCCGGCAGGTACGCCGGCCGGAGAGCCGCCGGATGACCTCGTCGTCGTCGACCACGAGCTCCATCACGATGTCCAGCGCGGTGCCCAGGTCGGCCAGCAGCTTGTCCAGCGCCGAGGCCTGCGGCACGGTACGCGGGAAGCCGTCCAGCAGGAAGCCGTCGCTCGCGTCCGGCTCGGCGAGCCGGTCGCGCACCATGTTGATGGTGACCTCGTCCGGGACCAGCTGCCCGGCGTCCATGTAGCGCTTGGCCTCGACGCCCAGCGGCGTCCCCTGCGACACGTTCGCCCGGAAGATGTCCCCGGTCGAGATCTTCGGTACGGCGAGATGGGCGGCGATGAACTCAGCCTGGGTCCCCTTGCCGGCCCCCGGAGGGCCCACCAGTACCAGCCGCACCTACATCGCCTCGCTTCGGTCCTGAGAAACCACGCCCACCGACGCCAGAGCCCCCCGGCCCCGCGTACCCACTACCGGAGGAACCCTTCGTAGTTCCGCTGCATGAGCTGGCTCTCGATCTGCTTCACCGTCTCCAGGCCCACACCCACCATGATCAGCACCGCGGTACCACCGAACGGGAAGTTCTGGTACTGCTGCTGGTTCAGCCAGATGAAGAAGAAGTTCGGCAGGACCGAGATCAGACCAAGGTACAGCGCGCCCGGCAGGGTGATCCGGCTGAGGATGAAGTCGAGGTAGTCGGCGGTCGGCTTGCCCGGGCGGATACCCGGAACAAAACCACCGTACTTCTTCATGTTCTCCGCGACCTCAGTCGGGTTGAACGTGATCGACACGTAGAAGTACGTGAAGAAGATGATCAGCAGGAAGTAGACCGCGATGTACAGCCAGTGGGTCGGGTTGGCCAGGTAGTTCTGGATCCAGACCTGGTAGCCCTTGAGCTTGTTCTGGTCGAAGAACTGCAGGTAGAGCTGCGGCAGGTAGAGCAGCGAGGACGCGAAGATGACCGGGACGACACCCGCCTGGTTCACCTTGAGCGGGATGTAGGTGGAGGTGCCGCCGTACATCCGCCGGCCGATCATGCGCTTCGCGTACTGGACCGGGATCCGGCGCTGCGCCTGCTCGATGAAGACGACCAGCGCGATGATCACCAGAACCAGGCCGATCACCAGGAAGAACTTGCCGGTGCCGCTGGACTCCTTGATGCTCCAGCCCTCGCCGGGGAGGCGGGCCGCGATCGAGGTGAAGATCAGCACGGACATGCCGTTGCCGACGCCACGGTCGGTGATCAGCTCGCCGAGCCACATGACCACGCCGGTGCCGGCGGTCATCGTCATCACGAGCAGGCTCAGGGTGAGCCACATCGGGATGCCGGTGTTCTCGGGGATGATCTGGTAGGCCGGGTCGTCCTGGTCGCACATGTTGTTGAACAGCTGACCGGTACGGGCGAGCGCCACGAACGCCGACGCCTGGAGCACGGCGAGGCCGAGCGTCAGGTAGCGGGTGTACTGCGTGATCTTCGCCTGGCCGGACTGACCCTCCTTGCGGAGCTGCTCCAACCGCGGGATGACCACGGTGAGCAGCTGCAGGATGATCGACGCCGTGATGTAGGGCATGATGCCCAGCGCGAACACGGACAACTGCAAAAGCGCGCCGCCGCTGAACAGGTTCAGCAGGTTGAGAACGCCGTTCGTGTCGGACTCGGTGAGCTTGATACAGGCCTGAACGTTGGAGTACGACACGCCCGGACTGGGCAATGTGGCACCGAAACGGTAGATCCCCACAATCGCTACCGTGAAGAGTAGCTTCTTCCGCAGGTCAGGCGTCCGAAGCGCGCTCGAGAAGGCGGACAACAACTGATCCTCCTGCGTGGTCGCCACACTCTGGGTTGCGGTATCCCGGAACTTCGGGCACACATCATTGAGCAGCCGTATAGGCCGCCAGCGGAGCACTGTATCAGCAAGGCCGAGAGCGCAACCACCGGCATCGCACCGGCCGATGTCCCAGTACAACACAAGTGTCCGGCTTCATGGCTGAAGCGGGTGCTTGCGCGCCCGATCGAAATGCCCGCCCCACCCTACGGCACGGGCCGGAAGGCGTCCCCGATCCATCGAAGGGAGCCACTCTCCGCAACGGGGATTCCCACCAAACGGCCTGAGACGGCCGTCACGGCACTTTGGCCGCTCACCCGATGGGCAACGCGTCCACACCGGGATCCAGGCCTCACGCGCCGCACAGGGCCGTTTACGCCACTCCCGGAACAACGGAAGAGGCCGCGGCGCCGGGTTTCCCCGGTACCGCGGCCTCTCACCGTTTCACGTCCTACAGCTCGGTGGCGGAACCACCGGCTGCGGCGATCTTCTCCTTGGCCGACTCGCTGAACGCGTGCGCCGAGATGGTCAGCGACACGCCGCCCAGCTCGCCCGAGCCCAGAACCTTCACCGGCTGGCCCTTGCGGACCGCGCCGGCGTTGACGAGCTCGGCCGGGCCGACCTCGCCGCCGTTCGGGAACAGCTCGGCCAGCCGGTCCAGGTTGACCACCTGGAAGACGACCTTGTTACGGGGCCGGTTGCCCAGACCCTTGATCTTCGGGAGCCGCATGTGGATGGGCATCTGCCCACCCTCGAACGACGCCGGGGTGTTCTTGCGAGCCCCGGTGCCCTTGGTACCGCGGCCCGCGGTCTTACCCTTCGAACCCTCACCACGACCCACGCGGGTCTTGGTGGTCTTCGCACCGGGCGCCGGGCGAAGGTGGTGGACCTTGATCCCCATTTACTCGACCTCCTCGACAGTGACGAGGTGGTTCACGGCGAAGATCATGCCCCGAATCTCGGGACGGTCCTCCTTGACCACCACATCGTTGATCCGCTTCAGACCGAGCGACCGCAGGGACTCCCGCTGGTTCTGCTTACGGCCGATACCGGACCGGATCTGGGTGACCTTCAAGCGGGCCATCAGTGCACCGCCGCTTCCGCACGTGCCGCCAGCATGGCCGCCGGCGCCACGTCCTCGACCGGCAGGCCACGACGCTTCGCGACCATCTCCGGCGACTCGAGGCCCTTCAGCGCGGCCACCGTCGCGTGCACGATGTTGATCGGGTTCGACGAGCCCAGGCTCTTCGACAGGATGTCGTGGATGCCCGCGCACTCGAGCACGGCACGCACCGGGCCACCGGCGATGACACCGGTACCGGCAGAGGCCGGCTTGAGCAGCACGACACCCGCGGCGGCTTCGCCGGTGATCGGGTGCGGGATGGTCGCACCGATCCGCGGAACCTTGAAGAAGTGCTTCTTGGCCTCCTCGACGCCCTTGGCGATGGCCGCGGGCACCTCCTTGGCCTTTCCGTAGCCGATACCGACGGTGCCGTCACCGTCGCCGACGATCACCAGGGCGGTGAAGCTGAAGCGACGACCACCCTTGACGACCTTCGCGACACGGTTGATCGCGACGACCCGCTCCAGGTGCGGGGTCTTCTCGACGGGCGCGTTGCCGCGGCCGCCCTCACGGCGGTTGTCCCTGCGGTTGCCACCCTCGGTGTTACCGCCGGACCCGCCGCCTCGGCGCTGCTGACCAGGCATTGGTCAATCCCTCCTAGAACTCGAGTCCGGCTTCGCGAGCGGCGTCCGCGAGCTTGGCGATCCGGCCCGCGTACTTGTTGCCACCCCGGTCGAAGACGACCTTGGAAATCCCCGCGGCCTTGGCCCGCTCGGCGAGGAGCGCACCGACCTTGCCGGCCTGGGCGGTCTTGTCGCCCTCGCCACCCCGGATCGAGGTGTCGAGGGTGGACGCCGAAGCCAGCGTGTGGCCCTTGAGGTCGTCGATGATCTGCGCGGTGATGTGCCGCGAGGACCGGGTGACGACAAGGCGGGGACGCTCGGCCGTACCACGGACGTTCTTGCGGACCCGGAAGTGCCGACGCGCCTTGCCGACGGCACGCTTGGCGGCGACGCCGCCGCCGTTGCGGCGCTTGAGCAGCGTGGCGGTCACTTCTTACCTGCCTTTCCAGCCTTGCGGCGGATGACCTCGCCCTGGTACTTGACGCCCTTGCCCTTGTAGGGCTCCGGCGGACGGATCTTGCGAATGTTCGCGGAGACCTCGCCCACCAGCTGCTTGTCGATACCAGTGACGGTGAACTGGGTCGGCTTCTCGACGGAGAAGGTGATGCCCGCCGGCGCCGGAACCAGGACCGGGTGCGAGAAGCCCAGGGCGAACTCGAGGTCCTTGCCCTTGGCGGTCACGCGGTAACCGGTGCCGTTGATCTCGAGCGTCTTCTTGTAGCCCTCGGTGACGCCGGTGATCATGTTGGCGACCAGGGTACGAGAAAGGCCGTGCAGTTCCTTGGCCTTGCGCTCGTCGTTGGGGCGGTTGACGACCAGCTCGCCGCCGTCCTGCGAGACCGTGATCGGCTCGGCGACGGTGTGCGAGAGCTCGCCCTTGGGGCCCTTGACCTTGACGGTCTGCCCCGTGATGGTGACGTCGACGCCGGCCGGGACCGGGATCGACTTACGTCCGATTCGCGACATGTCTAAGTCTCCAGTTACCAGACGAAGGCGAGGACTTCCCCGCCCACGCTCCGCTTGCGGGCCTGCTTGTCGGTCAGCAGTCCCTGGGACGTCGAAATGATCGCGACACCGAGGCCACCGAGCACGCGGGGCAGCTCGTCGGACTTGGCGTAAACCCGCAGGCCCGGCTTCGAGACGCGCTTGATGCCGGCGAGGCTGCGCTCGCGGTTCTGGCCGTACTTGAGCTCAACGACCAGACGCTTGCCGACCGCGCCCTCCTCGGGCTCCTCAGACGTCCACGAGGCGATGTAACCCTCAGCCTTGAGGACCTCGGCGATGTTCGCCTTGATCTTCGAGTAGGGCATCGTCACCTTGTCGTGGTACGCCTGGTTGGCGTTACGCAGACGCGTGAGCATGTCTGCGATCGGGTCCGTCATCGTCATGGGTATTCGTCAACCTTTCTCGCCGGGGTTCCCGAGCCGGGCTCAGGCCTACGGCGAAGCGGCATTACATTCGGGTCCGCCTGACGGCCCGCCGCGGACGGCGGGCCGGAGGACGGAAGTTACCAGGAGGCCTTGGACACGCCGGGGAGCTCACCGCGGTGGGCCATGTCCCGCACGCAGACCCGGCACAGGCCGAACTTGCGGTAGACCGAGTGCGGGCGACCGCACTTCTGGCAGCGGGTGTAGGCACGCACAGCGAACTTGGGCTTCGCGGCAGCCTTCAGGATCAGCGCCTTCTTCGCCATGCTCAGTTCTCCTTGAACGGGAAGCCCAGGAGCTTGAGCAGCGCCCGGCCCTCGTCGTCAGTCGCGGCGGTGGTGACCACCGTGATGTCCATGCCCCGCGGCCGATCGATCCTGTCCTGATCGATCTCGTGGAACACCGACTGCTCGGTCAGACCGAAGGTGTAGTTACCGTGCCCGTCGAGCTTCCGGCCGTCCAGACCGCGGAAGTCGCGGATACGCGGCAGCGCGATCGACAGCAGCCGGTCCAGGAACTCCCACATCCGGTCGCCGCGGAGGGTGACCTTCGCGCCGATCGGCATGCCCTCACGCAGCTTGAACTGCGCGATGGACTTGGTCGCCCGGCGCACCAGCGGCTTCTGGCCGGTGATGGTGGTCAGGTCACGGACCGCGCCGTCGATCAGCTTGGAGTCCCGGGCAGCCTCGCCGACACCCATGTTCACGACGACCTTGACCAGGCCGGGGATCTGCATGGGGTTGCCGTACTTGAACTGCTCGTTGATGGCCGGCGCAACCTCGGAGCGGTACTTCTGCTTGAGGCGCGGCAGCGTCTTGGTCTCGGTGGCGGCAGTCATCAGAGTTCCTTACCGGTCGTACGCGCGATCCGGACCTTGTTGCCGTTCTCGTCAATCTTGTAGCCGATCCGGGTCGGCTTGCCGTCGCCGTCCAGCACCTGCACGTTCGAGATGTGGATCGCGGCTTCCTGAGTGACGATGCCGCCGGTCTTCGAACCGCGCTGGTTCGTGCGGATGCGCTCGTGCTTCTTGACGCGGTTGACGCCCTCGACCAGGACCTTGTCACGCGTCGGGTAGGCCGCGATGACCTTGCCCTTCGCGCCCTTGTCCTTGCCGGCGATGACGACGACCGTGTCGCCCTTCTTGATCTTCACGGTCAGAGCACCTCCGGCGCCAGGCTGATGATCTTCATGAACCGCTTGTCGCGCAGCTCGCGCCCGACCGGGCCGAAGATGCGGGTACCGCGGGGGTCCCCGCCGTCCTTGATGATGACGGCGGCGTTCTCGTCGAAACGGATGTACGAGCCGTCCGGACGGCGCCTCTCCTTGGCGGTGCGGACGACGACCGCCTTGACGACGTCACCCTTCTTCACACCGGCGCCCGGGATGGCGTCCTTGACCGTGGCCACGATGACGTCGCCGATGCTCGCGTAACGGCGACCGGAGCCACCGAGCACCCGGATGCACAGGATCTCCCGGGCACCCGTGTTGTCGGCGACGCGCAGTCGCGACTCCTGCTGGATCACGTCTGTCTCCTATGTCTGCCAGTTCTCCGGGCCGCAGGCCCGAAGCTTGGCGGAACGATGGTCCGCTGGGCCGGCCGGAGCCGGCCCAGCGCACTCACTTGGCCTTTTCGAGGATCTCCACGATGCGCCACCGCTTGGTGGCGGAGAGCGGACGAGTCTCCATGATCGAAACCCGGTCGCCGACGCCGGCCGAGTTCTGCTCGTCGTGCACCTTCAGCTTGCGGGTACGGCGGATGACCTTGCCGTACAGCGCGTGCTTGACGCGGTCCTCGACCTCGACAACGACGGTCTTGTCCATCTTGTCGCTGACCACGAGACCCTCACGCACCTTGCGCTGAGCGCGCGGAGCGGTGGTGGTGTTCTCACTCATGCCGTCACCTCATCCGGCGCGACCGAGAGCCCAAGCTCGCGCTCACGCATGATCGTGTAGATCTTCGCGATGTCCTTGCGGACGACCTGCAGTCGACGGTGATTGTCGAGCTGCCCGGTCGCGCGCTGCACACGAAGGTTGAACAGCTCCGCCTTGGCCTCCCGCAGCTTCGCGACCAGTTCCTCTTCAGGAAGCTCGCGGAGCTCGGCTGCCTTAACGCCCGCTGCCATCAGCTTTCACCCACTTCGCGCGTCACGATGCGGCACTTCATCGGGAGCTTGTGGATCGCGCGGCGCATCGCCTCACGCGCGATCGTCTCGTTCGGGAAGGACATCTCGAAGAGGATGCGTCCCGGCTTGACGTTCGCAACCCACCACTCCGGAGAACCCTTACCGGAACCCATACGGGTCTCAGCCGGCTTCTTGGTCAGAGCCTGGTCCGGGAAGATCGAGATCCAGACCTTGCCACCACGCTTGATGTGGCGGGTCATCGCGATACGCGCCGACTCGATCTGCCGGTTCGTCACGTACGCGGGCTCCAGCGCCTGGATACCGAACTCGCCGAAGACGACCCGGTTGCCGCCCTTGGACGCGCCACTGCGGTCCGGGTGGTGCGGCTTGCGGAAGCCCTTCGGGGGCTTACGCGGCATCAGCATGGCTCAGCCCTCCTGCTGCGTTTCAGCCGCAGCCGGAGCAGCGGCGGTGTTGTCGGCGGACGCCTGGGCCTGCGCGGCCCGGCCGGCCTCGGTGCCGCCCGCGGTCGTGCCGGACGAACCGGAACGGCCACGACGCGGACGCTCGGCGCGGTCGGCACGGTCCCGGCGCGGGCGAGCCGGCGCCTCGGCGACGACCTCCCGACCCGGAACGGCGTCGCCCTTGTAGATCCAGACCTTCACGCCGATGCGGCCGAACGTGGTACGGGCCTCGAAGAAGCCGTACTCGATGTTGGCCCGCAGCGTGTGCAGCGGAACGCGACCCTCACGGTAGAACTCCGTGCGGCTCATCTCCGCGCCGCCGAGACGGCCGGAGACCTGCACCCGGATGCCCTTGCAGATCGGGTTCTTCATGGCCGACTGCATCGCCTTGCGCATCGCCCGCCGGAAGCTGACCCGGGAGGACAGCTGCTCGGCGACACCCTGCGCGACCAGCTGGGCATCCGACTCGGGGTTCTTGACCTCGAGGATGTTCAGCTGGACCTGCTTGCCGGTGAGCTTCTCGAGCTTCCCGCGGATCTTGTCGGCCTCCGCACCCTTACGGCCGATGACAATGCCCGGCCGGGCGGTGTGGATGTCGACGCGGACCCGGTCCCGGGTGCGCTCGATGTCCACCTTGGAGATGCCGGCACGCTCGAGGCCCTGGGACATCATGCGGCGGATCTTGACGTCCTCGCCGATGTAGTCCTTGTAGAGCTTGTCCGCGAACCAGCGGCTTCGCCAGTCGGTGGAAATGCCGAGGCGGAACCCGGTGGGGTGAACCTTCTGACCCATTACTCGGCACCCTCCGTGCTCTGGGACTCGGCCTTCGGCGCAGCCTTCTTGGCCGCGGCCTTCTTCGCCGGGCGGGCCGTCTGGACCGCCTCGACCGCGATGGTGATGTGACACGTGCGCTTGCGGATCCGGTACGCCCGGCCCTGCGCCCGCGGACGGAACCGCTTGAGCGTGGGGCCCTCGTCGACGAACGCCTCGCTCACGAGGAGGGCGTCGGGGTCGAGCCGCTCGTTGTTCTCCGCGTTCGCGACGGCGCTGGCAAGCACCTTGTAGACCTGCTCGCTAGCGGCCTGCGGCGCGAACTGCAGGACGACCAGCGCCTCCTTCGCGGGCAGACCACGAACGAGGTTGATCACCCGGCGCGCCTTGTTCGGCGAGATGCGCACGTGCCGCGCAACCGCCCGCGCGCCCGGAAGCACCGGAGCGTCGCCCTTGACTGGCATCGCTGTAGCTCCTAATTCCTCAGATCCGTGTATCTGCTTAGCGACGACGGCTCTTGCGGTCGTCCTTCTCGTGACCCTTGAACGTCCGGGTCAGAGCGAACTCGCCGAGCTTGTGCCCGACCATCGCCTCGGTGACGAAGACCGGGACGTGCTTGCGCCCGTCGTGCACAGCGATCGTGTGCCCGAGCATGTCGGGGATGATCGTCGAGCGCCGCGACCAGGTCTTGATGACGTTCTTCGAGTTCTTCTCGTTCTGGACTTCCACCTTCTTGAGCAGGTGGTCATCGACGAACGGGCCCTTTTTGAGGCTGCGAGGCATCTTTAACTCCCGTTACCCGCGCTTGCGGGTGGCGTAGCGGCGGCGAACGATCAGCTTGTCGCTCTCCTGGCCCTTGCGGCGGGTACGGCCCTCCGGCTTACCAGCCGGGTTGACCGGGTGACGACCACCAGAGGTCTTACCCTCACCACCACCGTGCGGGTGGTCGACAGGGTTCATGGCGACACCACGGACGGTCGGGCGCTTGCCCTTCCACCGCATACGGCCGGCCTTACCCCAGTTGATGTTCGACTGCTCGGCGTTGCCGATCTCGCCGATCGTCGCGCGGCAGCGGACGTCGACGCGACGGATCTCGCCGGAGGGCATACGCAGCGTGGCGTACACACCCTCACGGCCGAGCAGCTGGATGCCGACGCCGGCCGAACGGGCCAGCTTGGCGCCACCGCCGGGACGAAGCTCCACACCGTGGATCGTCGTACCGACCGGGATGTTGCGCAGGGGCAGGTTGTTGCCCGGCTTGATGTCCGCGCCCACACCCGACTCGACGCGGTCGCCCTGCTTGAGGTCCTTCGGCGCGAGGATGTAGCGCTTCTCACCGTCGGCGTAGTGCAGCAGAGCGATGCGGGAGGTGCGGTTGGGGTCGTACTCGATGTGAGCGACCTTGGCCGGCACGCCGTCCTTGTCGTTCCGCTTGAAGTCGATCAGCCGGTACTGCCGCTTGTGGCCACCGCCCTGGTGCCGCGTGGTGATGCGACCGTGGACGTTGCGGCCACCCTTCTTGGGCAGCGGAACCAGCAGAGACTTCTCCGGCGTGGACCGGGTGATCTCGGCGAAGTCGGCGACGCTGGAGCCACGACGGCCCGGCGTGGTCGGCTTGTACTTACGGATTGCCATGATTCACAAACCCCTTAGCTGACCGGGCCGCCGAAGGCCTCGATACGGTCACCGTCAGCCAGCTTCACCATCGCGCGCTTGGTCGCCTTGCGCTGTCCCCAGCCGGACTTGGTGCGCTTGCGCTTGCCCTCGCGGTTCGCCGTGTTCACGGTCAGCACGCGGACGTTGAAGATCTGCTGAATCGCGATCTTGATCTGGGTCTTGTTCGCGTCCGGACGGACCTCGAACGTGTACCAGTTCTGGTCGAGAACGCTGTAGCTCTTCTCGGAGACCACCGGGGCGACGATGATGTCGCGCGGGTCGGCGATCGTGCTCACTTGTCGCCCTCCTCGGACTTCTCGGACCCGCCCAGGAACTCGTCGAGCGCGGCCTTCGTGAAGACCACCTCGTCGGCGACCAGCACGTCGTACGTGTTGAGCTGGCCGGCCTCGATGAGGTGAACGGTCGGCTCGTTCCGCAGCGACACCCAGTTCAGCTCGTCCTGGCTGTCCAGGACGACCAGAACCTTGGTGGTCTGGGCGACCTTGCGCAGCGTCGCGATCGCGGTCTTCGTCGACGGCTTCTCGCCGGTGACGAACGCCTCGACCACGTGCACGCGGTTCTCACTCGCCCGGTCCGAGAGGGCGCCACGCAGCGCGGCAGCCTTCATCTTCTTGGGGGTCCGCTGGCTGTAGTCGCGCGGCACGGGGCCGTGCACGACGCCACCACCGGTGAACTGCGGCGCCCGGATCGAGCCCTGACGGGCGCGGCCGGTGCCCTTCTGCTTGTACGGCTTCTTGCCGCCGCCGGCGACCTCACCGCGCGTCTTCGCCTTGTGCGTACCCTGCCGGGCCGCGGCCAGCTGCGCCACGACGACCTGGTGCATCAGCGGGATGTTCGGCTCGACGCCGAAGACGTTGCCGGGAAGCTCGACCGAGCCGGCCTTCGCGCCCTCAGCGTTGATCACGTCAACCGAGCTCACTTGGCACCGCCCTTCTTCGCCGCGGAACGGACCAGGATCAGCGCGCCCTTGGGACCGGGCACCGCGCCGCGGACCAGGATCAGGTTGCGCTCGGTGTCGACGGCCTGGATGACCAGGTTCTGCACGGTGAAGCGCTTGCCACCCATGCGACCGGCCATCTTGACGCCCTTGAAGACACGACCCGGGGTGGCGCAGGCGCCGATCGAACCCGGGGAGCGGTGCTTGCGCTCGACACCGTGGCTCGCGCGCAGACCGTGGAAGCCGTGCCGCTTCATGACACCGGCGTAGCCCTTGCCCTTGGTCTTGCCGGTCACGTCGATCGGCTGGCCGACCGTGAACGCGTCGACGGTGACCTCCTGGCCCAGCTCGTACTCGCCGGCGTCGACGGTGCGCAGCTCCACGACGTGACGACGCGGCGAGACGCCGGCCTTCTCGAAGTGGCCGCTCTCCGGCTTGTTCACCTTGCGCGGGTCGATGGCGCCGTACGCCAGCTGGACAGCCGAGTAGCCGTCCTTCTCATCGGTGCGGACCTGGGTCACGACGCACGGGCCGGCCTGAACCACGGTCACCGGGACGACCTTGTTGTTGTCCCAGACCTGGGTCATGCCGAGCTTGGCGCCCAGGATCCCCTTAACTTGCCTGTCCATTAGTCGCGATCCCTACAGCTTGATCTCGATGTCGACGCCAGCCGGCAGGTCGAGGCGCATGAGCGAGTCGACCGTCTTCGGAGTCGGGTCGATGATGTCGATCAGACGCTTGTGCGTGCGCATCTCGAAGTGCTCGCGCGAGTCCTTGTACTTGTGCGGCGAACGGATCACGCAGAAACGGTTGATCTCCGTGGGCAGCGGCACCGGGCCCGCGACCTGCGCCCCGGTACGCGTCACCGTCTCGACGATCTTCCGCGCCGAGGAGTCGACGACCTCGTGGTCATAGGCCTTGAGCCGGATGCGGATCTTCTGTCCCGCCATGGTGGCTTCTGTTTCCTTCTCTCGATGCCGCTACCTGCGGAAGCGGGTTGACCTCCGCATGCCCGCAGGACGGTTGATCCTGCGTTGTCCGACCCCCGCGGTCGGGCGTGTCGCGCCCCTCGGCATAAGGAGCCCACGCAGAGTGCTAGCACTCCAGTCGATCACGGGGATCTAAGGTGTCACTGGGTGGCAGAGGAACACACCCGGACACCCGGCGAGGGCGGGTACCTGATCTAGCAGTGCTACTGCTGAGCTGATACCCACCCCGCGCGGACGCAACCTGACTAGTATGCCCGATTGAATCCGGCAATGCTAATCGGGGTCACCAGTGAGGGTTGCTCACGAACAGAACGCGCCGTGAACAACCCTCGCAATCACTTGATGATCTTCGTGACCGTTCCGGCGCCGACGGTGCGGCCACCCTCACGGATCGCGAACTTCAGGCCCTGGTCCATGGCGATCGGCTGGATCAGCTTCACGGCCATCGAGGTGGAGTCGCCCGGCATGACCATCTCGGTGCCCTCGGGCAGCGTGACGACGCCGGTGACGTCCGTGGTACGGAAGTAGAACTGCGGGCGGTAGTTCTGGAAGAACGGGGTGTGCCGGCCGCCCTCCTCCTTGGAGAGGATGTAGACCTGGCCCTCGAACTCCGTGTGCGGAGTCGTGGTGCCCGGCTTCACGACGACCATGCCGCGCTCGACGTCCTCGCGCTTGATGCCGCGGAGCAGCAGACCGACGTTCTCACCCGCGCGGGCCTCGTCGAGCAGCTTGCGGAACATCTCGATGCCGGTGCAGACGGTCTTGGTCGACTTCTCGCGGATACCGACGATCTCGACCTCCTCGTTCGGCTTGAGGATGCCACGCTCGGCGCGACCGGTCACCACGGTGCCACGGCCGGTGATCGTGAAGACGTCCTCGATCGGCATGAGGAACGGCTTCTCGGTCTCACGCTCGGGCTGCGGGATCGCGGTGTCGACCGCGTTCATCAGCTCCAGGAGCTTGCCGGTCCACTCCGGGTCGCCCTCGAGCGCCTTGAGCGCCGACACGCGCACGACCGGCAGGTCGTCGCCCGGGAACTCGTAGGTGCTGAGCAGCTCGCGGACCTCGAGCTCGACGAGCTCCAGGAGCTCCTCGTCCTCGACCATGTCGCTCTTGTTCAGGGCGACGACGATGTACGGAACGCCGACCTGGCGGGCCAGGAGCACGTGCTCCTTGGTCTGCGGCATCGGGCCGTCGGTCGCGGCGACCACCAGGATGGCGCCGTCCATCTGCGCCGCACCGGTGATCATGTTCTTGATGTAGTCGGCGTGGCCGGGGCAGTCCACGTGCGCGTAGTGGCGCGCCGCGGTCTGGTACTCGACGTGCGCGATCGAGATCGTGATGCCGCGGGCCTTCTCCTCCGGCGCCTTGTCGATCTCGTCGAACGGGGTGTACGGGTTCAGGTCCGGGAACTCGTCGTGCAGGACCTTCGTGATGGCCGCAGTCAGCGTCGTCTTACCGTGGTCGATGTGACCAATGGTGCCGATGTTGACGTGCGGCTTAGTCCGCTCGAACTTCGCCTTCGCCACTGGTGTCCTCCTGTGGACTGATCATTACTTGTCGCCCGGCACGCCGATAAGGCGCTCAGGACTCTGTCGACTGCCAGTGCACGTGCGGCCCTCGACAGGCCGCACGTGCCTCAACGCATCAGGCGCCGGTGGCCTTAGCGATGATCTCCTTCGCCACGTTCTGCGGAACCTCGGCGTAGGAGTCGAACAGCATGCTGTAGCTAGCCCGGCCGGCAGTCTTCGACCGCAGGTCGCCGACGTAGCCGAACATCTCCGAGAGCGGCACCAGAGCCTTGACGACGCGGGCGCCGTGGCGCTCCTCCATCGACTGGATCATGCCACGCCGGGAGTTGAGGTCGCCGATGACGTCACCCATGTTGTCCTCAGGGGTGGTGACCTCAACGGCCATCATCGGCTCGAGCAGAGCGGGGTCGGCCTTGCGGGCCGCTTCCTTCATCGCCATCGAGCCGGCGATCTTGAACGCCATCTCGGACGAGTCGACCTCGTGGTACTGACCGTCCAGGAGCGTGAACTTCACGCCGACCAGCGGGTAGCCGGCGAGAACGCCGTACTGCAGGGAGTCCTGCGCGCCCGCGTCCACCGAGGGGATGAACTCCTTGGGGATACGGCCACCGGTGACGGCGTTCACGAACTCGTAGGTCGGACCGTCGGCCTCGAGGCCGAGCGGCTCGACCTTGACGATGACCTTCGCGTACTGACCCGAGCCACCGGTCTGCTTCTTGTGGACGTAGTCGAGCTTCTCCACGGTGCCGCGGATCGTCTCGCGGTACGCCACCTGCGGCTTACCGATGTTCGCCTCGACGTTGAACTCGCGCCGCATGCGGTCGACGAGGATGTCGAGGTGGAGCTCGCCCATGCCGGCGATGATGGTCTGCCCGGTCTCCTCGTCGTTGAAGACGCGGAAGGTCGGGTCCTCCTCGGCCAGACGCTGGATCGCGGTGCCCAGCTTCTCCTGGTCCGACTTGGTCTTCGGCTCGATGGCGACCTGGATGACCGGCTCCGGGAAGGTCATCGACTCCAGGATGACCGGCTTGGCCGGGTCGCAGAGCGTGTCACCGGTGGTGGTCTGCTTCAGACCCTGGACGGCGATGATGTCGCCGGCCTGCGCGGTGGTGCGCTCCTCACGCTTGTTCGCGTGCATCTGGTAGATCTTGCCGATGCGCTCCTTGCGGTCCTTGGTGGAGTTGATCACCTGGGTACCGGTCTCGAGCGTGCCGGAGTAGATCCGCACGTAGGTCAGCTTGCCGAGGTGCTTGTCGGTCTGGATCTTGAAGGCCAGCGCCGAGAAGGGCTCGTCGTTCGACGGCTTCCGCTGCATCGGCGTCTCGCCGTCGGTCGCGGTGCCCTCGATGGCCGGGATGTCCAGCGGCGACGGCAGGAACTCGACAACGGCGTCCAGCATCGGCTGCACACCCTTGTTCTTGAACGCCGAGCCGCAGAGCACCGGGTTGGCCTTGCTGGCGATCGTGGCGCGCCGGATGGCGGCCCGGATCTCCTCGATCGAGACCTCTTCGCCCTCGAGGTACTTCTCCATCACCGCGTCGTCGACGTCGGCGAGGGTCTCGATGAGCTTCTCGCGCCACTCGGCCGCGGAGTCGGCCAGGTCGGCCGGGATCTCCTCGATCGCGTAGTCCTCACCCTTCTGGGTCTCACCACGCCAGGTGAGGGCACGCATCTCGATCAGGTCGACGACACCGATGTGGTCGCCCTCGAGCCCGATCGGGATCTGGAGCACGAGCGGCGTCGCGTTCAGCCGGTCGATCATCATCTGCACGCAGCGGAAGAAGTCCGCGCCGGTCCGGTCCAGCTTGTTGACGAAGCACATCCGCGGGACGTTGTACTTGTCCGCCTGACGCCAGACGTTCTCGGTCTGGGGCTCCACGCCGGCAACGCCGTCGTAGACCGCCACCGCGCCGTCGAGCACGCGCAGCGACCGCTCGACCTCGACCGTGAAGTCGACGTGGCCGGGCGTGTCGATGATCTGGATCGTGTGACCCTTCCACTCGCACTTGGTGGCGGCGGAAGTGATGGTGATACCGCGCTCCTGCTCCTGCTCCATCCAGTCCATGACGGCGCCGCCCTCGTGGACCTCACCGATCTTGTACGTGATGCCGGTGTAGAACAGGATTCGCTCGGTTGTCGTGGTCTTACCAGCGTCGATGTGCGCCATGATGCCGATGTTGCGAACCTTGGCGAGCGCGTCTGCGGCGGCCACTTCCATCCCTACTTTTCTTCGTCGTCGTCTCTAGGACCGGTACGACTGCCGTGGCCCGGCCGGAAGCCGGGCCCGCAGCAGGGTCTTACCAGCGGTAGTGCGCGAAGGCCTTGTTGGACTCCGCCATCTTGTGGGTGTCCTCACGACGCTTGACCGCGGCGCCGAGGCCGTTGCTCGCGTCGAGCAGCTCGTTCTGCAGGCGCTCGATCATGGTCTTCTCGCGGCGGGCCTTGGAGTACTGGACCAGCCAGCGCAGACCGAGGGTGGTCTGACGCGGGGTGCGGACCTCGACCGGAACCTGGTAGGTCGCGCCACCGACACGGCGGCTGCGGACCTCGAGGGTCGGCTTCACGTTGTCCATGGCGCGCTTGAGGATGACCACCGGGTCGGTGCCACCGCTCTTCTCACGGCAGCCCTCGAGGGCTCCGTACACGATGCGCTCGGCGAGCTGACGCTTGCCGCCGACCAGGATCTTGTTGACCAGCTGCGTTACCAGCGGGGAGTTGTACACCGGGTCAGCGACCACAGGGTGGCGCGGAGCGGGTCCCTTACGCGGCATATCAGCTCTTCTCCTTCTTCGCGCCGTAACGGCTGCGGGCCTGCTTGCGGTTCCGGACACCCTGGGTGTCGAGCGAACCACGAACGATCTTGTAGCGAACGCCCGGAAGGTCCTTCACACGGCCGCCGCGCACGAGCACGATCGAGTGCTCCTGCAGGTTGTGACCGACGCCCGGGATGTACGCCGTGACCTCGATCTGGCTGCTGAGCTTCACACGAGCGACCTTGCGCAGCGCAGAGTTGGGCTTCTTGGGGGTGGTGGTGTACACGCGCGTGCACACGCCGCGCCGCTGGGGACTTCCCTTCAGCGCCGGCGTCTTCGTCTTGCTCGTCTTCGCCTGGCGGCCCTTGCGGACCAGCTGCTGGATCGTGGGCACCGGGTTTCTCCGCTCCCTTCGGCCGCTTCCTGTTGTACGGCCGCACCGTGTGTTTCTGCCTCTGTGTGCCGGCCACCCCCCAGAGGAGGCGTCCGGCACCCGCGGTCGGGCGTGTCGTCCGGCTCACGGTCCCATCGCGCGTGAAGGTTCACGCGTTCCGGATGTTGTCTGTGTGAACAGGGCCATCACTGAGCCCTGCCCGTCGTGGTGCTCTAACCCGTCGCACGTTCCGAAACGGGTGCACGCACGAGTTGCCCGGGCGAGCCCGGGCACGAGGGGAAAGCCTACCCACCCTGCGCACCCAGGTCAAAATGAGCCCAGGCTCCCACGATGGACATCTCCGTATACCAGTGTACCGGGTCGCTTGGCGCACCATCGCTGCGGTGCCGGATCCGGGCGCGGCCGCGGCCTCGAGAGCCGGTGTCCGCTCATGACAACTGCAACGTCAGCCCCAGCGCCAACGACAGCACCGCCAGAAAAGCACCGATCAAGCCGCAGATGATCCCGCCGGTGGTCAGGCCACGGCCGGTGAAACGGACCCGCCACGGCTCACCGGTGCCCGCGATCTGCCGTCTGGCGATCACCGCGGCGCCCACCGCTCCCCCGCACGCCAGGACGCTGAGCAGCGCGAACGCGCCGGCGACCCAACCGCCCCAGCCCGCCTCGGCGCCGGAGACGCCGAAGCAGAGGGCCGCGAAGGAGACCACGATCGCGGCGATGCCGGCGGCCAGCGAACCGATGGCCGGCCCCGACGTGATGGGCGCGACTTGAAGATGGACCAGACCGAATTCGGTCCCGGTCACCTGTTCCAGCCGCTCCGGCTGCCAGCCCGCCGAGACCGGCGGCGGAGGCGGCTGGAAACCATAGGGAGATCCGTACGGCGACGGCGCCCCGTAGCCGGGCCCAGGACCATACGAGGGGCCGTAGGACGGCTGGTAGGGCTGACCCGGGGGCTGCGTCATATCACCAAGCATGTCACCCGCACGAGCGGGCGTGCAGCCCACCCGAACCGCGCTGAACCGTGCCCGGTCAGTCAGTGCCCGGCGCGAAATCCTGCCCGGGCGCCGCCGCCAGGTGCAGTAGCCCTGCGATCAAGGCCACCACCAGCGCGGTCGCGGCCAGCACGAGGCCGGTCCAGGCGAGCTGACGGCCCCGCCGGATCCAGGCCGAACCGGTCAGATAGCCCCCAGCCGCGTACGCCTGACGGGCCGACTGGCGGGCCAGGAGCAACGCCAGCGTGGCCGGGATCACCCCACCCACCAGCGGCCCGGTGAGCAGCCCCACCAAACCCAGCGCGAAAACCGCCCGGGCCTTCGTCATCGGCACCGGCTCGGGGTCCATCGGGTGACGGGTGGGAACTACGGGAAGCGTCACGCCACCATCCTAGAAACGCCCATGGGGCGGCCGCGCCCAGCGCGACCGCCCCATGCGGAGAAATCCTTAGCGGTACGACCCGAAGTCGAAGTCGTCCAGCGGCACAGCCTGCCCGCTGGCCGGCCCGAAGCCGTAGTCGGTCTCCGGGTACCCGGTCATCGAGTACACCTTCGCCTTGGCCTCCTCGGTCGGCTCGACCCGGATGTTCCGGTACTTGGAGATACCGGTACCGGCCGGGATGAGCTTACCGATGATGACGTTCTCCTTGAGGCCCACCAGCGAGTCGCTGCGCGAGTTGATCGCAGCGTCGGTGAGCACCCGGGTGGTCTCCTGGAAGGAGGCCGCGGAGAGCCACGAGTCGGTCGCCAGCGAGGCCTTGGTGATACCCATCAGCACCGGACGACCGGCGGCGGGCTCGCCACCCTCGCCCACGAGCCGGCGGTTCTCCGACTCGAAGAGCGCCCGGTCGACCAGCACACCCGGCAGGAACTCGGTCGCGCCGGAGTCGATGACCGTCACCCGCTTGAGCATCTGGCGAATGATGATCTCGATGTGCTTGTCGTGGATGAGCACACCCTGCGAGCGGTAGACCTCCTGGACCTCACTGGTCAGGTGGACCTGGACCGCGCGCGGGCCCATGATGCGCAGCAGCTCGTGCGGGTCGATGGTGCCCTCGGTGAGCTTCTCGCCGACGCCGACGTGGCCGCCGTCCGGGATGCGGAGCTTGACGCGCTTGGAGATCTTGTCGTAGACGATCTCCTCGCTGCCGTCGTCCGGCACCACGATGATCTTGCGAGAGCGCTCGCCGTCCTCGATGCGGACGCGTCCCGGGGTGTCGGCGATGGGCGCCTTGCCCTTGGGAACGCGGGCCTCGAAGATCTCCTGGACACGCGGCAGACCCTGGGTGATGTCCTCACCCGCGACACCACCGGTGTGGAAGGTACGCATCGTCAGCTGCGTGCCGGGCTCACCGATGGACTGGGCGGCGATGATGCCGACCGCCTCGCCGATGTCGACCGCCTTGCCGGTCGGCAGCGAACGGCCGTAGCAGGCCGCGCACACGCCGAGCTTCGACTCACAGGTCAGGACGCTGCGCACCCGAACCGTCTCGACGCCGGCCGCGACAAGCGCTTCCACCATGATCGAGTTGAGGTCGTCGCCACGCGACACCACGCGGTTGCCGTTGGCGTCGTCGATGTTGTCGGCCAGCGTCCGGGCGTGCACGCCGGTCTCGGCGTGCTGGTGCACGACCAGCTTGCCGTCGACCCGCTCGGCGTCGGTGACCGCCATCGGGATCGCGCGCTCGGTACCGCAGTCCTCCTCGCGGATGATGACGTCCTGCGAGACGTCCACCAGACGACGGGTCAGGTAACCCGAGTCGGCGGTACGCAGGGCGGTGTCAGCCAGACCCTTACGGGCACCGTGCGTGGAGATGAAGTACTCCAGAACGGTCAGACCCTCACGGTACGACGAGGTGATCGGCCGCGGGATGATCTCACCCTTGGGGTTGGCCACCAGACCACGGATCGCGGCGATCTGCCGGAGCTGGAGGAGGTTACCGCGAGCGCCGGAGTTGATCATGACCCAGAGCGGGTTCTCCTGCGGCAGCGCGGTCTCCATCTCCTTGGAGATCTCGTTGGTCGCCTTGGTCCAGATCTCGATGAGCTCGCCGCGGCGCTCCTCACCGGTCATCAGGCCACGCTGGTACTGCTTGTCGATCCGGTCCGCCTCGGCCTGGTACTTGGCGAGGATCTCCGGCTTGCGCGGGGGCGCGATGACGTCGCCCATACCGATCGTCACACCGGACCAGGTGGCCCAGTGGAAGCCGGCCTCCTTGAGCGCGTCCAGGGTCGCGGCCAGGGCGACCTTGGGGAAGCGCTCGGCGAGGTCGTTGACGATCGCCGACAGCTGACCCTTGCGGATCTCGTAGTTCACGTACCGGTAGCCCGGGGGCAGCGTCTCGTTGAAGATGACGCGGCCCAGCGTGGTCTCGACCAGCACCGGGTCGCCCTCGACCCACTCCTCCGGCGCGACCCAGGCCTCGCCCTTGGCGCCGTTGTCGACCCCGATGACCTCCCGGAGACGGATCTTCACCGGCGCCTGGAGGTGCAGCTCACCGTTGTCGAACGCCATCCGCGCCTCGGCGTCCGAGCTGAACACCCGGCCCTCGCCCTTGGCACCGGGCGTCATGTGGGTCAGGTAGTACAGCCCGATGACCATGTCCTGGGTGGGCATGGTGACCGGCTTGCCGTCGGCCGGCTTGAGGATGTTGTTCGACGACAGCATCAGGATCCGGGCCTCGGCCTGAGCCTCGGCCGACAGCGGCACGTGGACCGCCATCTGGTCACCGTCGAAGTCCGCGTTGAACGCGGTACAGACGAGCGGGTGGATCTGGATCGCCTTGCCCTCGACCAGCTGAGGCTCGAAGGCCTGGATGCCCAGACGGTGCAGGGTCGGAGCACGGTTCAGCAGGACCGGGTGCTCGGAGATGACCTCTTCGAGGACGTCCCACACGACCGGGCGCTGCCGCTCGACCATCCGCTTGGCCGACTTGATGTTCTGCGCGTGGTTGAGGTCCACCAGGCGCTTCATCACGAACGGCTTGAAGAGCTCCAGCGCCATCTGCTTCGGCAGGCCGCACTGGTGCAGCTTGAGCCGGGGGCCGACGACGATGACGGAACGACCGGAGTAGTCGACCCGCTTGCCGAGCAGGTTCTGACGGAACCGGCCCTGCTTGCCCTTGAGCATGTCGGACAGCGACTTCAGCGGGCGGTTACCCGGACCGGTGACCGGCCGGCCACGACGGCCGTTGTCGAACAGCGCGTCGACGGCCTCCTGGAGCATCCGCTTCTCGTTGTTCACGATGATCTCGGGCGCACCGAGGTCGATCAGACGCTTGAGGCGGTTGTTCCGGTTGATGACCCGGCGGTACAGGTCGTTCAGGTCGGAGGTCGCGAACCGGCCACCGTCGAGCTGCACCATCGGGCGCAGGTCCGGCGGGATGACCGGGACGCAGTCCAGGACCATGCCGAGCGGAGAGTTACGGGTGTTCAGGAACGCCGCGACGACCTTGAGCCGCTTGAGCGCCCGGATCTTCCGCTGACCCTTACCGGTGCGGATGATCTCCCGGAGGTTCTCCGCCTCGGCGTCCAGGTCCATGTTCTGGAGCAGCGCCTTGATCGCCTCGGCACCCATGCCACCGGTGAAGTACTCACCGAAGCGGTCACGCAGCTCGCGGTAGAGCAGCTCGTCGGTGACCAGCTGCTTCGAGTCGAGCTTGCGGAAGGTGTCGAGCACCTCGTCGAGGCGGTCGATCTCGCGCTGCGCCTTGTCGCGGATCTGGCGCATCTCGCGCTCGCCGGCTTCCTTGACCTTGCGGCGCACGTCGGCCTTGGCACCCTCGGCCTCGAGCTCGGCGAGGTCCTGCTCCAGCTTCGCGGCACGCTTCTCGATCTCCGAGTCACGGCCGTTCTCGGACTGGCGCTTCTCGGCGAAGATCTCGTTCTCGATCGTGGACATGTCGCGGTGACGCGACTCGGCGTCCACGCTCGTCACCACGTACGAGGCGAAGTAGATGATCTTCTCGAGGTCCTTGGGCGCCAGGTCGAGCAGGTAGCCCAGACGGCTCGGGACGCCCTTGAAGTACCAGATGTGGGTGACGGAGGCGGCCAGCTCGATGTGGCCCATGCGCTCACGCCGGACCTTGGAGCGGGTCACCTCGACGCCGCAGCGCTCACAGATGATGCCCTTGAACCGGACACGCTTGTACTTACCGCAGTAGCACTCCCAGTCCCGCTGCGGACCGAAGATCTTCTCGCAGAAGAGTCCGTCCTTCTCGGGCTTGAGGGTGCGGTAGTTGATCGTCTCGGGCTTCTTGACCTCGCCGTGCGACCACTGCCGGATGTCGTCAGCGGTAGCAAGGCCGATGCGCAACTCGTCGAAGAAGTTGACGTCGAGCACTTGGACTATCCCTCGTGTTTCGTTGCTCGGGTGAATTCAAGGCCGGCGGGGGCGCCCCCGGCCGGCCCCGGTGATCGGGGCCGGCCGAGGACGCTCTCCGTCAGATCTCTTCGACGCTGCTGACGCCCTCGTTCGGGCGACGGGACAGGTCGATGCCGAGTTCCTCCGCGGCCCGGAAGACCTCGTCGTCGGTCTCGCGCATCTCGAGCGCCACACCGTCGCTGGACAGCACCTCAACGTTCAGGCACAGCGACTGGAGCTCCTTGAGAAGCACCTTGAACGACTCCGGGATTCCCGGCTCCGGGATGTTCTCGCCCTTGACGATGGCCTCGTAGACCTTCACTCGGCCCAGGACGTCGTCGGACTTGATGGTGAGCAGCTCCTGCAGGGCGTAGGCCGCCCCGTAGGCCTGCATGGCCCAGCACTCCATCTCGCCGAACCGCTGGCCACCGAACTGCGCCTTACCACCCAGCGGCTGCTGCGTGATCATCGAGTACGGGCCGGTCGACCGAGCGTGGATCTTGTCGTCGACCAGGTGGTTCAGCTTGAGGATGTAGACGTAGCCGACCGAGATCGGGTCCGGCAGCGGCTCACCGGAGCGGCCGTCGAACAGCTGCGCCTTACCGTCGCCGTTGACCAGCCGCTTACCGTCGCGGTTGACCAGCGTCGACTCGAGCAGACCCTTGATCTCCTCCTCCTGGGCACCGTCGAAGACCGGGGTCGCGACGTTGCTGTCGGCGGAAGACTCGTGGGCCTCGATCGAGCGGAGCTGACGCTTCCAGTCCTCGTCCTCACCCTCGACCGACCAACCGGTCTTGGCGATCCACCCGAGGTGGGTCTCCAGGACCTGGCCGATGTTCATACGCGAGGGCACACCCAGCGGGTTGAGCACGATGTCGACCGGGGTGCCGTCCTCCAGGAACGGCATGTCCTCGACCGGCAGGATCTTGGAGATGACGCCCTTGTTGCCGTGCCGGCCGGCGAGCTTGTCGCCGTCCTGGATCTTCCGCTTCTGGGCGACGTAGACCCGGACCAGCTCGTTGACACCCGGGGGCAGCTCGTCGCCGTCCTCGCGGGAGAACGTCCGGACGCCGATGACCGTGCCGGTCTCGCCGTGCGGAACCTTCAGCGAGGTGTCCCGGACCTCCCGGGCCTTCTCGCCGAAGATGGCGCGGAGCAGGCGCTCCTCCGGGGTCAGCTCGGTCTCACCCTTCGGGGTGACCTTGCCGACCAGGATGTCGCCGGGGACGACCTCGGCGCCGATCCGGATGATGCCGCGCTCGTCCAGGTCAGCGAGCATCTCCTCGCTGACGTTGGGGATGTCGCGGGTGATCTCCTCCGGGCCCAGCTTGGTGTCGCGGGCGTCGACCTCGTGCTCCTCGATGTGGATCGAGGTGAGGACGTCCTGCTGCACGAGGCGCTGCGACAGGATGATCGCGTCCTCGTAGTTGTGGCCCTCCCAGCACATGAAGGCGACGAGCAGGTTGCGCCCGAGCGCCATCTCGCCCTCGTCGGTGCAGGGACCGTCGGCGATGACCTGGCCGGCCTCGACGCGGTCGCCCTCGAACACGATCGGCTTCTGGTTGACGCAGGAGCCCGCGTTCGACCGGCGGAACTTGTGCAGCAGGTAGGTACGCCGGTGGCCGTCGTCCTGGTGCACCGTCACGTAGTCGGCGCACAGGTCCTCGACGACACCGCCGACCTCGGCGACGACCACGTCACCGGCGTCGACCGCGGCACGGTACTCCATGCCGGTGCCGACGAGCGGCGACTCCGCCTTGACCAGCGGCACGGCCTGACGCTGCATGTTCGCGCCCATGAGGGCACGGTTCGCGTCGTCGTGCTCGAGGAAGGGGATCATCGCGGTCGCGACGGAGGTCATCTGCCGCGGCGAGACGTCCATGTAGTCGACCTCGGTGCCGGGCACGTAGTCGACCTCACCGCCCTTACGGCGGACCAGGACGCGGTCCTCGGCGAAGGTGCCGTCGCTGGACAGCACGGCGTTCGCCTGGGCCTTGATGAACCGGTCTTCCTCGTCGGCGGTGAGGTAGTGCACCTCGTCGCTGACGACACCGTTCTCGACCTTCCGGTACGGCGTCTCGATGAAGCCGAACGGGTTGACCCGCGCGAACGTCGAGAGCGCGCCGATCAGACCGATGTTCGGGCCCTCAGGGGTCTCGATCGGGCACATCCGGCCGTAGTGGGACGGGTGCACGTCGCGGACCTCGAAGCCGGCCCGCTCACGGCTCAGACCACCCGGGCCGAGCGCCGACAGACGGCGACGGTGGGTCAGACCCGCGAGCGGGTTCGTCTGGTCCATGAACTGCGACAGCTGCGAGGTGCCGAAGAACTCCTTGATCGCGGCCACGACCGGCCGGATGTTGATCAGGGTCTGCGGCGTGATCGCCTCGACGTCCTGGGTCGTCATCCGCTCACGGACGACCCGCTCCATCCGGGAGAGGCCCACGCGGACCTGGTTCTGGATGAGCTCGCCGACCGTACGCAGGCGCCGGTTGCCGAAGTGGTCGATGTCGTCGGCCTCGTACCCGTCCTCACCGGCATGCAGCCGGCAGAGGTAGTCGACGGTGCGGACGACGTCTTCCTCGGTCAGCGTGCCACGAACGATCGGCACGTCGATCTCGAGCTTCTTGTTGAACTTGTACCGGCCGACCTTGGCTACGTCATACCGCTTCGGGTTGAAGAAGAGGTTGTCGAGCAGGGTCTGCGCGTTCTCCCGGGTGGGGGGCTCGCCAGGGCGCAGCTTGCGGTAGATGTCTAGCAGGGCCTCGTCCTGCCCGGCGATGTGGTCCTTCTCCAGCGTCGTCATGAGCAGTTCGGACCAGCCGAAGCGCTCACGGATCTGGTCGGCGGACCAACCGATCGCCTTGAGCAGGACGGTGACGGCCTGCCGGCGCTTACGGTCGATGCGGACACCCACGGTGTCGCGCTTGTCGATGTCGAACTCCAGCCAGGCACCCCGGCTCGGGATGACCTTGACGCTGGTGAGGTCACGGTCGGAGGTCTTGTCCGGCTCCTTGGTGAAGTACACGCCCGGCGAACGGACGAGCTGACTCACCACGACCCGCTCGGTGCCGTTGATGACGAACGTCCCCTTGGGGGTCATCATCGGGAAGTCACCCATGAACACGGTCTGGCTCTTGATCTCGCCAGTCGTGTTGTTGGTGAACTCCGCGGTCACGAACAGCGGGGCACAGTAGGTCAGGTCCTTCTCTTTGCACTCCTCGATCGAGGCCTTCACCTCGTCGAAGCGCGGAGACGAGAAGGACAGCGACATGGTGCCGGAGAAGTCCTCAATGGGACTGATCTCTTCGAGGATCTCTGCGAGGCCCGAGTGGGCGTGCGGGTCGTCCGTCGTCCGGGCCTGCCAACCCTCATTGCCGACCAGCCAGTCGAAGGACTCGGTCTGGAGTGCGAGGAGGTTGGGGACCTCTAGCTGCTCGGTGATCCGGCCGAAAGAGACCCGGCGGGGTGCGTAAGCGCTCGACGTACGGCTGGTCTTCGCAGGGCGGGAAGCTGCCAAGATGCGTCCTTCCGAGGACCGGTGCTGCTATGCGGCTGAGTTGCTGATGCAACTGGTCTGCGTGCACTCCAATGAGCCCCCGGGAAGTTATCCACATGGATATCCCGAGAGGCATCAAGACAGAAGGCAGCGCAAACTAGCAGTGTAGCCGCTTGGCTAACCGCTGTCCAGCCCACACCCGAGGTGGCCTGCGGAACATGCCACCGTCGCGGCTGACCTGGACCTCTACGGTCAGGGCCGGGACGGGGCCGCTCAGAAACGCGGCAACTACCCCTCTGGTGCCAGTCCGACAGGTATCGGCAGTAGATCCGTTACCCAGCGGGCGGCTGTCGCAAGCGCGGAAACTTGCTGATGTCAGCGTGCCTGTCCGCCGACACACAGTCAAGGGCTGTGCCGCGGGTCGGACGCCCGCGGTCATCCGCCCGGCGCACCGAAGGGGCCTCGACGCACAAATAGCGAACTTTGACAGTCTTTGCCACCCGCAGCGAAGACGGCTCGACAGCACCCCGTTGAGCTGCGCGGACGGCTGGAGAAACAGCGATGGCGGGGACCCGGAACGGATCCCCGCCATCGACCGATGACACTGTGGAGCGTTAGATCACTTGAGGGTGACCTTGGCGCCCTCACCCTCGAGCTTGGCCTTGGCGGCCTCGGCCTTCTCCTTGTTGACACCCTCGAGGATCGCCTTCGGGGCGGACTCGACGGCGTCCTTGGCCTCCTTGAGGCCCAGGCCGGTCAGCTCACGCACGACCTTGATGACCTGGATCTTCTTGCCACCGTCGCCCTCGAGGACAACGTCGAAGGAGTCCTTCTCGGCCTCGGCCTCGGCCGGGGCAGCACCCGGGGCGGCGGCAACGGCGACCGGAGCGGCAGCCTTGACGTCGAAGACGTCCTCGAACTGCTTCACGAACTCGGAGAGCTCGATGAGGGTCATCTCCTTGAAGGCCTCGAGCAGGTCTTCGGTGCTGATCTTCGCCATGTGAGGCAACCTTTCCTAAGAAATCTGACGTTTAACGGTTTCCGCGAGGCATCAGGCCTCGGCGGAACCAGCCTGTTCGCGCTGCGCCCGCAGAGCCTCGACCGTGCGCACCGTCTTGGTGAGGGGCGCCTGGAACGTGGCAGCGGCCTTGCTCAGGTTGGCCTTCATGGCGCCGGCCAGCTTGGCCAGCAGAACCTCACGGGACTCGAGGTCAGCAAGCTTGTTGACCTCGTCCGCCGTGATGGCCTTGCCCTCGAAGACACCGCCCTTGATGACGAGAACGGGGTGGGCCTTGGCGAAGGCACGGAGGCCCTTGGCCGCCTCGACCACATCACCGTTCACGAAGGCGAGCGCGGTAGGACCGGTGAACAGCGCGTCGAGGCCCTCGATACCCGCGTCAGCCGCGGCACGCTTCGCGAGCGTGTTCTTGGCGACGGCGTACTTGTTCTCGCCGCCCAGCGACCGCCGGAGCTCGGTGAGCTCCTTCACGGTGAGGCCGCGGTATTCGGTCAACACGGTGGCCGCCGAACCACGGAAGTGATCCGTGAGCTCGGAAACAGCCGAAGCCTTGTCGGCCCGGACCGGCTTGTCCGCCATGTCCCTCCTCTCTCAGTGCTTCAGCCACTGGTCGAGAGGGTCCGTACAAAGCAAAACGCCCCGGCGCAGGGCACGGGGCGGACTCGAACACACGCTCACACGCGGTCGACGATCACGAACCGTTCTCCCTACGCGGGTCGCCCGCTTTCAGCGGGACCTTCGGCCGCGGCCTCCGTCGAGATGACGGCTGCTGCGGCGACCAGCGGTCTATGGGTGGAACTTCGAGATGCAACACTACGCGGACCTGTCACGGAACGCCAAATCGGGGCCGGGACTACGAGCGTGCGCGCCGCAGGCCGGCGTACCCGGCGAGGGCCGCGGCACACCACAGGACCGTCCAGACGACCAGGACCAGCAGGGTGGCGGCGTCCGGCGGGTGATCCCCGCCCATCTCCCGGGCGGTGGCCATCACCGGCGGCACCAGCCACGGGGCGATCGAGCCGGTCAGGCCGAGCACGATGACCAGGATCGAGCCGCTCACCAGGACCACGACACCGGGCAGGAGCCGCCGGGTGACCGCTCGTCCGGACAGGGCGCCGAGCGTCACGGCGGCGGCCATCGACAGCACGTGCGCCAGGATCCCGAGCAGGATGCCGGTCTGCGTCGACGGCTCGGCGCTATCGGGTCGCGGTGGAGCGATCGCGCCGAGCGGCCACGGGACCAGCATCGCGACCAGGCACACCACCGCGGCGAGGAACACGGCGGCGAGCAGGCCGCCGGCGCCCTCCCGCAACGGGCCGACGGCGAGGCGGGCCAGCCGGCGCTGAGCGTCCGGTTCGGTGTCCAGCAACAGTTTGGTGAGCCAGGCCAGCACCGGGAACAGGCAGACCGCCGAGTAGGCGTAGGCGTGCATGGCGAGCGACGGCCCGCCACCGTGGAGGATGGAGAAGATCACCAGCAGGGTGATCAGGGGCGCCACAGCGCGGCCACCGCGCAGAAAACCGGCGAGGCGCATCCGGGTCAGCGCGATCATCGCCCCTCACTCTCGGTGCTCTCGATTCCGGGTACGCCCATCGCCCTCTGCCTCGGGAAGGAGCTCGTCCCGCGTACCCCGGCCGGGTCTCGCTCCCGGACCCCGAGGACACGGTGACCGGAGGCACGGAGCCGGTCCACCGTCGCGGCGGCCTCATGCCGTCGCGCCACCACCTCGACCACCACCTCGTCGGCGCCGGTGTCCGGCTCGGGCTCGGGCTCGGGCTCGGGCTCGCCGGTGTGGTGCAGCCCGTGGCCGGTGACGGTCCAGTGGATCGCGCCCGGCAGGTTGGCGATCTCGCCACGGTGATCGCTGACCAGGACCGCCCCGCCGGCAGCGGTGACCTCGGTGACGAGTTCCGGGATGAGCTGCCGGGACGGGGCGTCGAGACCCTCCCAGGGCTCGTCCAGGACCAGCAGGCCGGGTGTGGTGAGCAGAGCCTGGGCCAGGCCGACCTTCTGCGCGGTGCCCTTGGAGAGGTCCGGCAGCGGGGTGTCGGCGTGCCCTGTCAGGCCGAGCCGCTCGAGCCACCGGTCGGCGCCGGCCGCGGGCAGGCCACGGATCTGGGCCATCGAGCGCAGGTAGCCGATCGTGGTGAACGGCTGGGCGGCCGGGAAGCGTTCGGGGACCCAGCCCACCACGGCCGGCCGGTCGTGGATCACGCCCCGGGACGGGCGGAGCACCCCCGCGGCGAGTTGCAGCAGGGTCGACTTGCCGGCGCCGTTGCGGCCGAGCACCACGATCGTCTGCCCGGGCTCCACCGCGGCGTCGATGTCCTGCAGCGTCCAGTCGGCGCGTCGCGCGTACCGGAACCAGACTTTGTCGAAGCGCACGGCCGGAAGCCTGCCACAGAGACCGCCTTCGACGCAGGCCCGGGAAACACGAAATCCCCCGGGGAAGTCCCCGGGGGATTTCGAGAGATGCGACCGTCAGGCGGTGGCGTCCGAGCCGCGCAGGTTCTTGTGCACGTTCGGGTCGACCTGGATGCCGGGGCCCATCGTGGTGGTGATGGTGACCTTCTTCAGGTACTTGCCCTTGGCGGCGGACGGCTTCGAGCGCAGGACCTCGTCGAGGACCGCGCCGTAGTTGTCGATCAGCTGCTCCGGCGAGAAGGACGCCTTGCCGATGATCAGGTGCAGGTTGGAGTGCTTGTCCACCCGGAAGGTGATCTTGCCGCCCTTGATCTCGTTGACGGCCTTGGTGACGTCCATGGTCACGGTGCCGGTCTTCGGGTTCGGCATGAGGCCACGCGGGCCGAGGATCCGGGCGATCCGGCCGATCTTGGCCATCTGGTCCGGCGTCGCGATCGCGGCGTCGAAGTCCAGCCAGCCACCCTGGATCCGGGCGACGAGCTCGTCGGTGCCGACCTCGTCGGCGCCGGCCGCGACGGCCTCCTCGGCCTTCGCGCCCTGGGCGAACACGATGACGCGGGCGGTCTTACCGGTGCCGTGCGGCAGGTTGACGGTGCCGCGGACCATCTGGTCGGCCTTACGCGGGTCGACACCGAGGCGCATCGCGACCTCGACGGTGGCGTCGAACTTGGCGGAGCCGGTCTCCTTGGCGAGGACGACCGCGTCCTTCGGCTCGTAGAGCTTGTTGACGTCGATCTTCTCGACGGCGGCGCGGTACACCTTGCTGCGCTGTGCCATTTCACTTACTCCTGTGGTAGATGGCGGGGCCGCTTCGGATGCGCGGCCCCTCCCACTGATATCGCCGGGGATCCGGCGATCAGATCTTGGTGACCTGGTTGAAGTTCAGCTCGACCGGGGTCTCCCGGCCGAAGATCGACACCAGGACCTTGAGCTTCTGCTGGTCGGCGTTGATCTCGCTGATCGAGGCCGGCAGCGAGGCGAACGCGCCGTCGGTCACCGTGACCGAGTCGCCCACCTCGAAGTCGAGCACCTTGACCTCGGGCTTCGCCTTCTTCTCCTCGGCCTGGACAGCCGGGGCCAGCCACTTCAGCACCTCGTCGAGGGAGAGCGGGGCCGGCCGGTCGACCCGGTCGGTGGCGCCCACGAAGCCGGTCACACCGGGCGTGTTGCGCACGCAGGAGTAGGACTCCGGGCTCAGGTCCATCCGGACCAGGATGTAGCCGGGGAAGACCTTGGCCTGCACCTGGTTGCGCTTGCCGTTCTTGACCTCGACCTCTTCGCGGGTCGGCACCTCGACCTGGAAGATGAACTCCTCCATGTCGAGGCTCGTGATCCGGGTCTCGAGGTTGGTCTTGACCTTGTTCTCGTAGCCCGCGTAGGAGTGCACGACATACCAGTCGCCGGGGGCGTAGCGCAGCTTCTGCCGCAGCTCCTTGACCGGGTCGTAGTCCTCGTCAGCCTCGGGCGCCTGAGCCTCGACCGGCTCGGCGGCCTCGACCGGCTCTTCGGTCTCCAGCGACGACTGCTCGTCAGCAAACTGCGCGGTCTCGTCGTCGTACTCAGGCACGCTCGCTCACTTCCAAAAGTCTTCGGTTCGCGGATCGCCGGACGTCAGCCCAGCGCCCATAGCATCGCTTTACCGAACGCGTAGTCCAGGCCGGCCACGATGGTGGTCATGATCACCACGAAGACGATCACCACAGCGGTGTAGGTGAGCAGCTCTTTACGGGTCGGCCAGATGACCTTGCGAAGCTCGCTGACGACCTCACGGAAGAAGCCGCCCACCCGGCCGAAAAGACCCGAACGCCGACCCGACTTCTTGGTCTTGGGGCTTTCCGAGTCGCTCCGCTCGGCGACGGCGGTGCCACCGCCGGCGGTCACCAGCGCGTCATCGGCGTTGTCGTCCGGAACATCGCCACCGGCGGCGGCGGCGAGCAGCTCGTCGTCGCCCGGGACGTCGTCACCGGGCCGGTCCTTCTCGGCCACTTCGCCCTACTTCCGTCGTCGGTGGTCTTGAATCCTGTCAGCGCTCGACCGGACGCGGAATTTGTGCGAACCGCGCACCGGGCGGGCACGTCTAGGAGAAATGCGCAGGGGTGACAGGACTTGAACCTGCAGCCTGCGGTTTTGGAGACCGCTGCTCTGCCAATTGAGCTACACCCCTTTGCGGAGCTGCTGTCTTTCGAATCACAGCCCCACGGCGCATCACTGTACCGGTACGCCGGGCATTACCCCAACCCGGGCTACCGCTTACTGATGAGCGCCTGTGCCAAGGACAGTACCTTGTCCCCATTGCATGTCGCAGTCAGGCTCAGCCGAGTGTGCCCCTCATCGGTGACCTCCTTGACCGTGGCGGACACCACGACCTCGGTCCCCTCGTCGGTGTCGGGCACCGGGACGGGGCGGCTGAAACGCACGCTGAACTCGACCACCGCGTCCGGAGCGCCGGCCCACTCGGTGACGGCACGGCCCACCAGAGCCATCGTGAACATGCCGTGCGCGATGACGCCGGGCAGCCCGACGCCGGTGGCGAACCGGTCACTCCAGTGGATGGGGTTGAAGTCGCCCGAGGCGCCCGCGTAGCGGACCAGATCGGCCCGGGTCACCCGAAAGGTCTTCGGCTCCAATGCGTCGGCCATCAGTGCTCCTCACCGCGCTGGACCAGCTTCGACCAGACCGTGACCACCGGCTCGCCGGCCTCGGTGGTCACCTCGGTCCGGGTGGTGATGAACTCGTGGCCACCCCGGCTGGTGATCTCGTCCACCGAGTTGACGCAGATCAGAGCGTCCCCGGCGACCACCGGACGGGTGTAGGCGAACCGCTGGTCGCCGTGCACCACCCGGGTGTAGTCGAGGCCCAGGGCGGGATCGGCGATGACCTGACGGCTGGCCGCCATGGTGATCGCGACCGGGAAGGTGGGCGGGGCCACCACGTCCGGATAGCCGAGGGCGCGCGCGGCCGCGGGGTCGTGGTACGCCGCGTCGGTGGCGCCGATCGCCCGGGCGAACTCACGGATCTTCTCCCGACCGACCAGGTACGGCTCGGTGGGCGGCCAGCTACGGCCGACGAACGATTGGTCCAGAGGCATGCCCACAAACTACCCTCCGGGGCCATCCCAGAAATAGCACTGTCAGTGCAAAAATATCGAGGATGCTGCGGAAACAGCACTGCGCCGCCCGGAGTGACTCCGGGCGGCGCAGTGTGAAGATCAGATGTTGCGAGAGATCAACGGGTCTCGCGGTGCAGGGTGTGCTTCCCGTCGCGCGGGCAGAACTTCTTCAGCTCGACGCGGTCCGGGTCGTTACGCCGGTTCTTCTTGGTGATGTAGTTCCGGTCCTTGCACTCCGTGCACGCCAGGGTGATCTTCGGACGGACGTCGGTCGCCTTGGCCACGGCGGGGTGCCTTCCTGCTAACGGATTTCTTACTGACGACGAACCAGCGTAGACGCTCGGTCAGCCGCTTCGCAAAGTGGGGCCCCGGTTGGGGCACCACAGAAGAGTAGCGATGGCCGGACTTGAACCGGCGACACAACGATTATGAGTCGTTTGCTCTACCGACTGAGCTACACCGCCGAGCCAGGCTCATCAGTTCAGCGCCTGGCGAGGCGGAACGAACCCGGTAGAGCCCCCTTACGGAATCGAACCGTAGACCTTCTCCTTACCATGGAGACGCTCTGCCGACTGAGCTAAGGGGGCTTGCTGCTTGCGATCTCTCGCTCGCTGCTGGAGTAAGA
Source organism: Actinoplanes lobatus (assembly GCF_014205215.1). Classification (NCBI taxonomy): domain Bacteria; kingdom Bacillati; phylum Actinomycetota; class Actinomycetes; order Micromonosporales; family Micromonosporaceae; genus Actinoplanes; species Actinoplanes lobatus. The sequence goes on along the minus strand of NZ_JACHNC010000001.1, from coordinate 2,852,699 downwards.
CTACACGGCCTGTCGGCGGGGGTGAAATCAGTATCCCCATTACCGGGAATCGCCTGGTCAGATGACTGCTCGAAGCCGGCGGACCTCACCGGTGGGAGTGGACTCCGGCTCGGTCTGAGCGCTCAGCCAGGCCTCCAGACGCTCGAACGGCAGGGGCCGGCTGAACAGATAGCCCTGACCGATCTCGCAGCCCATCTCCTCGAGCAGCTCCAGGGTCAGTTCGCTCTCCACACCCTCGGCGACCACGGTGAGGCCGAACTCCCGGGACAGGCCGATCACCGCGCGGACGATCGCGAGGTCACCCGAATCGGTGGCCATGCCCTGGACGAAACTGTCGTCGATCTTCACCTCGTGGACCGGCCACTGGCGCAGATAGGCCAGCGACGAGGCGCCCGTCCCGAAGTCGTCGACACTGAGGCGCACCCCCAGGTCGCGCAGCCGGTAGAGGGACGGCAGGACCCGCTCGATGTCGCCCAGCATGCCCGGCTCGGACACCTCGAAGGTGACCAGGCCGGGATCCACCCCGTGCTCCTCCAGCAGGTCCCGGACCAGCTCCGGGAAGTGCGAGTCGAGCAGGGTGCGGGCGGAGAGGTTGACCGCGATGGCGAGCGGCCGCTCCGCGTCGGTCCAGGCCCGGCAGCGGCGCAGGCCGGCGACGAGCACCACCTCGGTGAGGCGGGCCAGCTGGCCGGTGTGCTCGGCGACCGCCACGAAGTCCTCCGGGGCGACCTCGCCGTGCGCCGGGTGCACCCAGCGGGCCAGGCACTCGACGCCCAGCACGTGCCGGTCGGCGAGCGTCACCTTGGGCTGGAAGTAGACCTCCAGCTGCTCGTTGTCGAGGGCCCGGCGCAGGTCCGCGGCGATGCCCAGGCGACGGACCGCACGGGACTCCAGGGCCGGATGGAAGGGCTGCACGCCGTACGGAAGGACCTTGGCCGCGTTGGCGGCCAGCTCGGCCCGCTGGAGCAGGGTCTCCGGGTCGCTGCCGTGGTCGGGATAGATCGAGACGCCGACCGCCGTGTTCACGTCCAGGGTGAGCGAGCCCACCGCCATCGGGCCGCGCAGGCGCTCCCGCATCCGGGTGGCGATCTCGATCGTGGCGTCGATGCTCGCGGCCCGCAGGGTGACCACGAACTCGTCCCCACCGATCCGGCCGACCAGCGCTCCCGGGTCGGCGATACCGCGGATCCGGTCGGCGGCCTCGACGAGCAGTTTGTCGCCGGCCGCATGGCCCATCGACTCGTTCACGTTCCGCTGGCCGTCGACGTCGAACAGCATGATCGCGACGACCTCGTCCTCGGCGCGGACCTTGACCGACTCGGCGAGCGCGTCGATCACCCGGCGCCGGTTGGGCAGGCCGGTCAGCCGATCGTGGTACGCGTCGTAGCGCAGCCGGTCGACCAGCCGCGAATTCTCCACCGCGACCGCGGCGTGCGCGGCGATCGTCTCAAGCACCTGCACGTCGGCTTCCCGGAAGGTACGGTTGTCGCCGACCCGGTTGACGACCTCCAGCGTGCCGATGATGGCCTGACCCGAGCGCAACGGGATGACCAGGGCGTCCTTGACCTTCGCCGACCGCAGGCAGGGCCGCAGGTCCTCGGTCTCGGCGAAGCGGGCGCCGACACCGACCGCCGACTTCATCTCGACCGCCCGCTGGCGGACCTCCTCCGGTATGGGTGCGATGTCCAGCAGGCCGCGGTGCTCGACCCGGGCGGTCAGCAGCACCTCCGGGTGCCGGCCCTGCGGGGCGAGCCAGAGCGTCGCGAACTCCGACTGCATCAGCGAGCGCACCCGGCCCAGCAGCACGTCAGGCAGACCGCTGCGGCCGCTCTCGTCCCGGACCGCCTGGGTCAGCTCGTAGACCTCGGCCAGGGTCCGGTGGCGGCGGAAGAACTCCGCGTACGACCGGAGGACCATCACCAGGGCGGCGACCAGGATGGCGAGCAGGATGGCGGACCAGGCGGTCGCCTCGAGCGCGACCAGGAAGATGAGGCCGACCACGATGTTGATGCCGTCGACGGTCATCGCCGAGAAGCCGGCGCGCAGCGCGTCCCGGCCGGTGCGCGGGCTCTGCACGAGCGTGAACACACCGGCGAGGCTGAGGAGCTCGACCAGATAGCTGAGGCCGACCGCGGCGGCCAGGATGGCCCAGGTGCGCGGGCCCGCGTCCTCGATGGGCGCGAAGGAGGCGATCAGCAGCAGGGCCGCGCAGTTGCCGGCGGCCGATTTGGCGACGTTGAAGGAGAGTTTCGTGACCGGATAGTTCGCCCGGTAGTGGTGCACCAGATTGGCGCCGCTCACCACCAGGACCACCATCACCGGTGGGAGGTAGAACAGTGCCAGGACGAGCGGCACGTCGGTCACCGCGACCGTGAAACTGCTGCGCCAGATGACGACGTTGAAAACGTCCCGATAGGCGATCAGGTACGCGATGAAGAACGCGAGGCCGGCCGGCCAAGCGCTATACCACCCAGGCTCCGCCACCCAGAAGCCCGCCGTGCAAACGAGGGCGAACACCACCAGCGGCCACGTGATCAACCACGCCCGCTGCGCGCCACCATGCCGGACCGGGGACCGCTCGACCATCGAGAATCCTCTCTAGCCGATCGGCCCCTAGTCCGTCAACGTGTCTGACCCATCAGGCCCAGTCAAGCGCCGGGTTGCTCTGAACCTGGACCGCGCTGGTCGCCTCATCAGCTGTCGATGCCCCAACGGTGACGCCACCGAAGACAACGGCAAGCACAAAAACCAAGCCAGCGAAGCGGCCCAGCTTTTTTGCAGACATAGTCCTGCTCCTCGAGTCGGGGAATCGCATCAGGGTGGGGGTCACATGATGGTGCCACACCAGTTGTGCGACAGGCAGCGTTCAGCGGCGGGTCGTGGCGACGCTCCGGTAAATCCTGGCCGAACGGCTGAACAGACCCTCACGCCTACTGCTGAAGAATTGACGGCTTTATAGCCCATTTAGGCGGAGAAGTGAGGCAAACTCGCACTCGGGCGTCAAGGCTGCTTGACGTCAAGACAGCCTGACGAAAGACTGCCTTCATGGCCTCCCCCGACGAACTGGAACGGCGGCACACACTAACCACGGCGACCGATCGTTACGACGCCCTCCGGATGCGCGACGCCCTCGCCGCCATGGACCCGGACAACGAAACCGCCCTATCCCCCGACGAGACCCTCGAGATGCTCGCGCTCAGCGAGGTGATCATTCGTAAGGCGGGGTACGGGCGGCAGGCGATGGTCCGCTCCGCCCGGGCCGCCGGCGCCTCCTGGACCCGGATCGGCGCCGCCCTCGGCACCAGCAAGCAGGCCGCCTGGGAGTCACACCAACGGTGGATCGACGACCAGGCCGGCGTCGACCGGGCCTGAATCAGTCCCCGGTGGCGGCGGGACGATCGGTGTGGGAGTACTGCGACCAGGAACCCGGGAAGAGACGGCCGGCGCCCAGACCGGCATGCTCCAGGGCGATCAGGTTGTGGCAGGCGGTCACACCGGAGCCGCAGTAGGAGATGACGTCACCCGAGCCGTCCACACCCACCGCGGCGAACCGCTCGCGCAACGCCACCACCGGCAGGAAACGGCCCTCCGCGTCGACATTGTCCCGGCAGGGCAGACTGCGGGCGCCCGGGATGTGACCCGCACGCGGATCCACCGGCTCGGCATCGCCACGGAACCGGGAACGGTCCCGCGCGTCCAGCACCACGCCGGGCGCCGCCACCGTCTCCTCCAGCGAGGCCAGCCGGTCGGCGGGCCACGGTTGGGCGGTGAACGTCGCGGCGGGGCGCCGCGGAACCTCGGTGGTCAACTCGCCCCGGTAGGCGGTCAGGCCCCCGTCCAGCAGTGCGGCGTCGTGCCCGATCGACCGGAGCAGCCACACCAGCCGGGCCGCCACGACCCCGCCGGCGTCGTCGTACCCAATCACTTGATCTTGATCGCCGATCCCGGCCGCCGCCATCGCAGCCGCGAAAGTCTCCGGATCCGGAAGCGGATGCCGGCCCTCGGCCGGCGACGCGTGCCGGGCCAGCGCGGTGTCCAGATCGATGAAGACCGCGCCCGGCAGATGGCCGCGCTCGTAGGCCTCCCGGCCGGAACGGCCGTCCAGATACCACCGCACGTCGGCCAGGACCACACGGTGATCCCGCAGCCAGGACTCGTCCACTACCGGGTCGATCACGTCCCCACCGGACTTTCTCTACTGGCTGGACAATCCCAGCCGCAAGCCGAAACCGAGCAGGACCGCGCCGGTTCCGGCGTCGACGGTACGCCGGACGGCGCGCCGGGCCAGGAAGCCACGCGCCGCCTGAGCGCCCATGATGATGACGGCGAACCAGAGCAGGCCCTCCACGTCGTGCACCAGGGCCAGCAGCAGACCGGTCGCCAGCGGGTCGGCACCCTCCGGCACGAACTGCGGGATGACCGCCAGATAGAAGGCGCCCACCTTCGGGTTCAGCAGGTTGGTCAGGAAACCCCGGCCGAAAGTGCTCCAGAACGTCGGAACCGTCCTCGCCGTCCCGGCCTCCGCGATGCGATCGCCATGGCGCAACGCGGCGGCGATCATCCGCACCCCGAGGAAGATCATGTACGCGGCACCGGCCACCCGAAGGATCGTGTAGCCCACACTCGACGCCGCCAACAGCGCGGACGCGCCCACCGCGGCGGCCGCACCCCAGGCCAGCGCCCCCGCACCGATACCCAGTGCGGTCGCGAACGCCGGACCCCGGCCCATCGTGACCGCGGCCCGCAGAACCAGCGCGGTGTCCAGGCCGGGAGTAATCGTCAACAGCGCGCCGAGCAGGGCGAACGAGAGAACGGCGTCGGTCAGGTCCATGCCAGCGATTCTCGGCCCGGACCCCGCTCGGCGGCCACTGAGATCAGCGGTAGTTCGTGAACTGCAACGCGACGCCGAAGTCCTCCTGCTTCAGCAGAGCGATGACCGCCTGCAGATCGTCCCGCTTCTTACCGGTCACCCGAAGCTGGTCACCCTGGATCTGGGCCTGCACACCCTTCGGGCCCTCGTCCCGGATCTTCTTGCTGATCGCCTTGGCCTTCTCGGTCTCGATGCCCTCGACCACCTTGAGGTCGATCTTGAAGGTCTTGCCGGACTGGCGCGGCTCACCGGCGTCCAGGCTCTTCAGCGAGATGTTCCGCTTCACCAGCTTCTCCTTGAAGACATCGAGCGCGGCGGTCGCCCGCTCCTCCGTCTCCGAGGTGATCGTGAACGCCTCCCCCGACTTGGCGAGACCAGTCCCGGTGCCCCGGAAGTCGAACCGGGTGCCGAGCTCCTTCTCCGCCTGGTTGAAAGCGTTGTCGACCTCCTGCCGGTCGACCTTGCTGACGATGTCGAACGACGGGTTGGCTGCCATGATCAGACTCCTGCGGCTGGATTCTTGTCGATGCTTACAGCGGACCCCCGGAGAGCCCGCGACATGCCGACCGTACCCGGTTGTTGAACCTGTCCGCGGTACGGCTATTGTTGTGTCCGCTGCCGCGGGAAGCCGCGGTGGTAGCCCAGGCGGGTTGCCCGAGCGGCCAATGGGAGCGGACTGTAAATCCGTCGCGAAAGCTACAGAGGTTCGAATCCTCTACCCGCCACAGGCTAGGGAAACGGCCCCGGTACCAGCGGAAACGCTGACCGGGGCCGTTCTCGTTGTGATCTAGCGAGTCCGGCAAGATCCGGCCGTCTACGACCCTCCACGGGAACATGACGGGAACACGCGGAGATCCTTAGAGGCCATTCCTGCCCCTCTCCTGACCGCCCGCCGAGACGATCCGCACCGGCGGCCGACCGTCATCGAACACCCCACAGACATAGGACGGGTACGGCGGCAGGCTGGCCCAGCCTCATGGACGCAAGCCGGACCGCCAACGCGGGGGCCGGCCCCGCGGGAATCACTCGAACGGGACCACCCTGACCTGCCCGAGACCCCTGCGTACCTCGATCTTGACCAGGCACAACTCTCTTCCGAAGCCTGCGGCCGGTTGAACCGAAACCGAGTGCGGCCGGTATATGAGAACAACGCCGGTCGCATCGATGGCGGCCACGGGTCTCAACTTGCCTGACCAAGTTGGTAGCCCTCGGATCCAGGTAGTCACCGGAGGACGGCTGTGGACAGTCCGAGACTCGATATGCAGCGCAGCGCCGGCAAGCTGGCGATCTTCCTTGCCGGGATCTATCTGCTGGTGCTGTTCGGCGTCGTGGTCTCCACTGCCTCGGGCAGCCCCATTCCGCTCATCGGCTGGCCGATCCTGCTCCTACCGGCGGCCGCGTTCACCTACTCGATCATCGACGCGGTCAAACTGCACCGGAGCAGCGACATCGCCGAGACCACGCGGCTCTGGCGGCGAAGCCTGCTCCTCGCGGTCGTCGGAACGGGCCTGATGGTCCTGGCGGTCGTCATCACAAACAGGATCACGCCGCTATGACCTTCCGAGTTGATCCCTTCCAGGTGCGGGAGTACGCGCGCAAGCTCGGCGACGTGGAACGCGTCGCCGAAGAGGCCGACCGGTACGTCTCGGCCCACGGCAGCTTCACGATCCTCGACCAAGGGCTGATCGGCTTCGTCGCTCCCGGCCATCGGCAGCTGATGGGCCAGCTACATGACCTCTTCGCCCGGCTCGGGGATCTCGGCGCCGGCTCGCAGGCAGCCCTGCGGAGTGCCGCCGACACCTACGTGAACACCGACGAGCGCTCGGCGGCCGAACTGGACGCGTCTTATCCACCGGTACACCGTGACCCGCTGTTCCGCGGCTGATCGCCGATGAGAGGACAGGAAGATGAGTGATCCGGGCGCCAACCTCGTCCCACCTGGTTTGCCGGACGAGAGCTTGAGCAATGGGTTCCTGAACCCGATCGACCTCTTGAACTACGTCAGCCCGACGGCATGGATCAACAAGGGCATCGAAGCGGCTACCGGCTTCGACGTCATCGGCTCGTTCATGGAAGCGGTCAGCGGGGATTGGGAAGCGGTCTGGAAGTTCGGTGAGGCGATGGGCCACCTCGCAGACTGCATGGCCGAACTCGGCATCGATGTTCAGCAGGGAATGCTCCAGGTCGACGACAGCTGGGACGGCAACGCCGCCGATGCCGCATACCTCTACTTCTCCAACCTCGCCGCCGGCATCAGTGGGTCCCAGCACGACTTCCGCCAGATCGAGGATGACTACCAAAAGGCGGCACTCGGTGCGTGGCAGTTGGCCAACCAGCTCGGCAACATCCTCCAGGCAATCGTCGATGCCTGGCTGATCGGCCTTGCCGCTGCGGGCGCCGGGGCGGCTCTATCAGCTACCGGGGCCGGAGCAGTCGCGGGCTACGCCGTCGCCGGCGTACAGGCGGTTCGGATAGTCAAGCTCATCAACGATGCCTCGCTCAAAATCAACTCTGGCGGAACCGCCATCATGGCCATCTTCGCTGTGCCCATGACCATCGCCTACCGCAGCGGCGACTTGTCCGACATCAAGCTTCCCGCCGCTGCGTACACCACCCCAGGGGCATGAGTTGAGTGACGATCCCGTAGACCAGGAACTCGAGCGGATGGCCGGAAGCCGCGAGGCCGCCGAGGAAGTGAAGCGGACTCTGGTCACTCTGCGAGACGGCAGCGCCGGCCCCGAACTGGCTGAGATGGCCCGGGACGTACTCGAAGGGCGGATCAGCTTCCGGGACGTCGCGCGCAGCTCCGCCTACGCTGAACCACTGCTGAAAGCCCAAGAAGCCTTTCTACGATGGCGGTCGCAGGTCGACGAGGAAGAGCAAGCCCGGCTCGTGACGGAGACGCAAAAACGCCTCTACGGCGATCAGGACCTCTGAGCCGAGAGTCCGGTAAGCCCGCGCCTGGTCGCCGAATACGACAGCAGCTGCTCATCGAGGAGGGCTTGGTGGTCAGCGAATCCCGCTCCAAGCGCACGGTGAACGCGCCCAACCAGCGGCAGCGCACCGAGGTCCGCACCACAACGCCGCACGTGATCCTGATCGGTGGCTACGCCGGAAGCGGCAAGAGCGAGCTAAGGCCGTGTTTCGTAAGGGTCGAAGCCATTGATTGATGGCGGCGATGGTGACGGTGGCTTCGTAGCGGACGGCGAGTTTGTCGTAGCGGGTGGCCATCGCCCGGTGCTGTTTGAGCTGGTTGATACCGCATTCCACGGCATGACGCAGCCGGTACTCCTGCGGGTCGAAGGCGGGTGGCCGTCCGCCTTTGGACCCCTTGGCCTTGCGGTTGGCGTCCTGGTCCTTCTTGCTCGGGATGCACACCCGGATCTTGCGTCGGCGGGCGTACCCGCGGTTACCCCGACTGGTGTACGCCTTGTCCGCCAGCAGCAGGTCCGGGCGGGTCCGCGGCCGGCCGCCGCCGACCCGGTAGACCTTGATCCGCTCCAGCACCGTGACCAGCTGCGGGCTGTCGCCGCGCTGCCCGGCGGTGATCACCAGTGAGAGCGTCTTGCGGCCCTGTTCGCAGGCCAGATGCGTCTTGGTGGTGAACCCGCCCCGGGAGCGTCCCAACCCGTGATCGTCGGGTTCGGTCTGTACGCCACCCGGCGGTTCCCTCTGCAGATGACCATCGCGGCGAGCGCCCGCGGCGTGCTGGTGAGCCCGGCTGATGGTCGAGTCGACACTCACCTTCCAGTCGATGCGTCCCTCGGCATCAGCCTCGGCTTGCAGCCCGGCCAAGACCTTCGCCCAGGTGCCGTCGCGCTGCCAGCGTCGGAACCAGCGATACAACGTCTGCCAGGGCGCGTACGCCTCAGGCACGTCCCGCCACGGCGTCCCGGTCCGGATCCGCCACCGGATCCCGTCGATGACATCTCTGCTGGCCCATCTGCGCGGCCGCCCACGACCTGTTTCCGCAGGCAGCAGCGGCTGCAACGCCGCCCACTGCGAGTCGGTCAAGTCGAAGCGCCTCGCTGCCGCTACGCTCGGCACGAGGTCTCCGGAAGGTCTTCGGTTTGCTTGGTCGCTAACCGATCTACCGGAGACCTCAACCTTTATCGATCACCGCCACGCCGCGACCGCACCACAACACGAACCGTTACGAAACACGGCCTAGGCCGCATCCTCACCCGCGAGACCGGGTGGCCGATGATCGACAAGGACACGATCACGCGGCCGGTCGTCGAAGCCGCGTTGGAGATGATCGGCCACTCCCCCAACGACCGGGAGTCCGAGCAGTACATGACCCTCATCCGCCCACGCGAGTACGAGGCGCTGATGGCGACGATGGTCGAGAACGTCGAGTGCGGAAACAGCGTGATCGCTACCGCGCCGTTCATCCGGGAGTACACCGACACGGCTTGGATCAACCGCGCCCGCGAGCGGTTCAGCGCGCTAAACGCCACGCTTTCGCTGGTCTGGGTGCACTGCGACGTGGCCGTAGATTGCACTTCGCGTACACCCGCATAAGGACGTGGACGCTGTGCCCGGCCCACTCGGCGACCTGGGTCGCGGGGACGCCCGCGTTCAGCCAGAGCGACACGGCGGCGTGCCGCAGGTCGTACGGGCGCTTCGCCATCGGGGACCGGAGTTGCACGGGCGTGAGGGTGGCCTCGCGGGCATCGCGCCACGCCTTGCCGTAGGAGTTGCTCGGGATGGGCTGACCGAGCGTCGGCACGTAGCGACCGCCGGGGCCGCGCCGAGTGACGACGCCTGTCCCCGAAGCGCCTCTGGTCACACTTGCGGGATCACCGTCATACCTCAGCAGCGCCAGCCACCGCACTCAGTGCATCCAAGCTGGTGCGGTACCACTTTCCCCACTTGCCGAAAGCGTGCAGATCGCTGCCCCGGCAGGTGTAACGAAGCCGTTGCGCTTCGATGCCGTTGGGCAGAACGATGCGGCACTGCCCGCCGACGCGGCGCACACCGTCTCTGTCGATTCGCAGCAGAGTCACGGCGTCGTACTCTGAGCCGAATCCCCCTAGCTGCGCACGGTCTGCGCCACTGACCAGCATGCTGTGTGCGAACTGGTAGGGAGACGCTCCCCAGTCCGTGACCTTGTCACCTGACACCGACTGGATGTGGAAGTCGGTGTAAGGGCAAAAATGGGCAGTTTCGCCCTGAAGGTTGAGGGTGTAGCAGTCGGAGATGTAGGGAAGCCCGGCACCTCGCGGGTAGAGCCAGTCGACGGTCAGGTCTTGGTTGAACCGGGCAAGGCCATGTCCCTCCGGCCCGGCTCCGCCCAGCGCACCCTCGTCGAAGTAGCCGGCCCATACCTTGCCCGACGGCGTCGTCTGGAGTTCCTCGATGGCATCACCAAGGTGGCCCCTACGCTCCAAACCGCCGTCGCGCGTCCACACCTCGCCGTTGGGCGCGCCACGCCGAGCGCGAGCCGCCACCAGCACGACCCGCCCTTCCGGCAGCGGTTGCACGAACGACACGCGAAGGTCCGTCTCCACATCGATCGCACCAGCAACTTCCTTCCCACCGAAGTGCCAGGTCACCTGCTTGCGGCGGGACTCCTCTCGGTGCCGCCAAACGGCAAAGGCCGTGCCATCAGGCCCAACTCCGACCGCCTCAGGCTCGCCCTCCATCGCCGCACGGTCCAACGGCGTCAGAAACCCATGGTGTTCGAGCGGCACGACCGGCAGCTTCAAGACCTCCAGCCGCCGCTCAAGGTCAGCCCGATCACGTTCGGCCTGTGTTTTCCTCATCGACAACATCCTCCGCCACCCGGCAACCGGGTTTCAGCGCTCTGTCGTCTCACCCACCGGCAGCCGCTACGGGGCCTGTTGTTGCATCCGTGTCGGCGTACCGACTATCAGGGCCGTTTGAGCTGGTCAGAGGCAGATGATCGGCACACGGTGAATCCGACACGAAAGCTACAGAGGTTCGAAACGGCCCCGGAGACGCGGGTCCGGGGCCGTTCTCGGTTCCGGGGTCCGTCAGGAGGGTGAGGGGGTCAGGCGCTTTTCGATCTCGGCTCGGAGATCGGGGGGCAGGGCTTCGGCCACCAGGAGGCGGGACAGGTTTTCCGGGGTGTGCATGTAGATGTCGAAGGCCTCGGCGAGGGTCAGGCCGTGGGTGGGGCGGTGGATCACCTCGATGGGGGCGCCCGGGTGGATTTCGCCCTCCTGGAGGATGCGGAGGTAGGCGCCGGTGCGGTTGGAGTCGGCGAAGCGCTTGATCCAGCGGGGCTCGGCCATGCGGTGCTGGAAAGTGGAGCACGGGATGCGGCCGAAGGTGGTCTCCAGGATCACCGTGTCGCCTACTCGCCACTGTTCGCCCAGTACGGCGTTGTAGAGGTCCAGGCCCTGGGTGGTCAGGTTCTCGCCGAACAGGCCGGGGGCCAGGTCTCGGGACAGCTCTGCGGACCACCAGGCGTAGTCCTCCACGGCGTACGCGTACACCGCCTGGTCGTCGCCGCCGTGATGTTGGATGTCGCCGATGAAGTCGCCCACCACGCCGCTGTGCAGGCCGGTGGTCTTCGGGCCGGGGCGGCGGACCGTTATCGGGTGGTCCACCGGGCGCTTGCCTATGCCGGTCCGGCCGGAGTCCTTCTTCGCCGGGTTGGGTTCGGAGCCGCCGACGTTCAGGGAGAGGACGATGCCACTGGTCATGGGGAGAATTCCACCACCGCTCGGTCTTCTGTCGGCCGGTAGCCCAGCCTGGGATAGAGGGCGTTGCTGGCCGGGTTCGCCAGGTCGGTGAAGAGGACCACCTCGGTGGCTCCGGCGTCCAGCGCATATCGGGTCGCCTCGGTGGTGGCGGCGGCGCCGTAGCCGTGCCGGCGATGCGGTGGTGGGGTGTAGACGAACTGGATGCGGGTCATGCCGGCCTCGGGGCGGGAGCGGGCGGCCATCGACACCGGGGTTCCGTCGCGTTCCCACAGGGTGACACCGCGGGACTCGATGCGGTCGTCGACCAGGGCGGTGAGGTCGGGGGGCTGCTCGCCGATGTAGTCGTGGAAGGCCTGGAACCAGTCCAGCAACAGTGGACGGTCGGCGGCGGTCGCGAGGCGGGCGGTGCCGGGTGGGAACTCGGCCGGTGGGGTGAGTCGCTCCAGGCGGAACAGGCGGGTTCGGCGGCCGAGGCGGGCCGTGCCGCCCACCAGGGACGTCCAGGCCTCGATGAAGGCGGGGACGGCCTCGGCCGGCAGGTTCACCGCGGTCAGCGGGGTGGTGGCCAGGGCCTCGGCCGCTGCGGGGACGGCCTCGGGTGGTGTCCCGGTGAGGGTGAGCGGGTAGGGCGGGGTCCGCACCAGGGCGCCGGACACCTCCCCGGACGGGGTCGTCCACCAGCCCAGGATCGGATCGCTTTCCCCGTACGCGTGCGGGCCCTTGAAGCGCAACGCGGCGACCACCGTGAGAAGGACGGTGTGCCGGACCGGCGACGAGCTGAGGAATGTGCCCGCCGTGGCGGCGAAGGTCTCCACGTCGGAGGTCAGGTGCCAGGTCATCCGGCGACCGGGCCCCAGGCCTTGGCGATCCGGGCCAGGCTGTCGACGCGGGTGGCCGGGTCGTGAACCGCTCCGGCCAGGATCAGTTCGTCGGCGCCGGTCCGGGCGACCAGCGTGTCGAGGCCGGAGACGACCTCCTCGACGGTGCCCGCGTACTGGGTGCCGGGCAGCGACTCGAGCACGGCGCGGTCCAGGTCGGACAGTTCGCGTTCGGCCGCCGCCTCCGGGGAGATCATCGGGCCGAGCCGGCCGGTGCGCAGGCTGAGGGCCATCACCCGGCTGGGACCGGCCAGGAAGCGGGCCTCCTCGCCTGTTTCTGCCGCCAGCACGGAGGCACTGACCATCACCCACGGCCGGGGGTGGCGCGGCGACGGCTGGAACCCGTTGCGGTAGAGGCGGAGGGCGCCGTCGACGTCCGAGCTCGCGGCGAAGTGGTACGCGTAGCAGAACGGCAGCCCGAGCGCGGCCGCCACCTGGGCCCCATAGGTCGACGAGCCGAGCATCCACACCTCGGGGAAGCTCTCCGCGGCGGGCGTGGCGGTGAGCCGCTCGGTCGGCACCCGCTCGTCGCCGAGCAGACCCAGCAGGGTGCGCAGATGCTCCGGGAACTGCTCGACCGTCAGGTAGGGCGAGACCCCGCGCAGGGCCGCCGCGGTCGCCTGGTCGGTGCCGGGCGCGCGGCCGATGCCCAGGTCGACCCGGCCCGGGTAGAGCGCCTCCAGCAGGGCGAACTGCTCGGCCACCACGAACGGCATGTGGTTGGGCAGCATCACGCCGCCGGAACCGACCCGGATCTGCCGGGTGTGCGCGGCCACGGCGCCGATCAGCACCGGCGGCGAGGTGGAGGCGACGGCCGGCATGTTGTGGTGCTCGGCGACCCAGAACCGGCGGTAGCCGAGTTCGTCGGCGGCCTTGGCGATCTCGATGGTGCCGCGCAGCGCGTCGGCGCTGCCGTGCCCTTCGCGGACCGTGGCCAGGTCGAGCACGGAGAGCGGAACGCGGGTCGGTGCGGTCATGCGGGACTCAGTCTCCCCGTTTCTGATTGCGGATCACTTGCACTCCGACGGTCACCGCACCGAGCGCGACACCCGGAACCAGCAGCCAGATCGGCCACGGGTAGACGAACTCGGTGATCGAGACCGCGACCAGGGCGTAGATCACCACGTTGACCGCGGCGAGAGCACCCCAGATGGTCCAGAGAACGAGCAGAGCGGTCGGCAGGCGACGGGCGGCCTTCCGCGCCTGCGCGCGCACCTCGGTGGCGCTGAGGCCGGGGCGCGGCAGATCCTCGACGAGCACGAGCAGCTCCGCGTACGTGCGGGCGGCGTAGGCGGCGCCGATGCGCTCGTCGTACTCGTGCAGGGAGAGGCGGCCCACGTCGAGCGCGGCCTTCAGCTGGTCGGCGATCTGCTGGCGGTCCGAATCCGCCGCTCGCATGCTCTCGACCTCTTTGGACACAGCCGCCCCCCTCGCCACACCAAGCCTGTCGCCAGGCTATCGCGCGACGCTCACACCGGTTCGGCGGCGAGTCGCTCGGTGGCGTGCCGGTCGGCGCGGGCCATCGACCCTTCGGGGATCGCTGCGACCCCGGCGGCGAGCAGCAGAACCACCGCGGCGAACACGAACGACCAGGGCAGACCGCCCGGCTGGTCGACGATCGCACCGGCCACGGCGCCGCCGGCCGCGCTGCCGCCGACCGAGACGGTGATCATCCAGGTGTACGCCTCGTTCATCATCCCGGCCGGGGCGATCCGGCCGACCAGGCTGTTCTCCACGGTCAGGGCGGGCGCGACAGTGGCGCCGCCGAAGACCAGGGCCGTGCCCAGCCAGAGCGGGCTCGGCATCAACGCCAGCAGCAGGAAGCTCATCGACACGGCGGCCAGCAGCCAGGCGAACTGGCGGGACAGGGCCATCGCCGGGCGGCGGGTGCCGAACCAGATGCCGCCGATCGCGCTGCCGATGCCCCAGACGCCGAGCAGCACCCCGCCGAGGGACTCGCCGCCGCCGTGCTGTGCGGCGTACGCCGGGAGGATCACGCCGGCCGCCCCGAACGCGACGCCGAGCGCGCCGACGCACAGCAGCAGCGCCGGGAAACCGCCGGTCCGCAGCGGGCCCAGGCCCTTCGCGGCGGCCTCCGGATCGTGGCCGCCGCGGTGCCGCATCACCGGGAGGCGGGCGATCCACGCCGTACCGGCGAGGGTGGCGACGGCGGCGCTGATCAGCGCCGCCTCGGGCTGCCCGGAGATCACCATGAGGACCGCCACCAGCATCGGGCCGAGCACGAAGACCAGCTCGAACAGCGAGGTCTCGGCGGCGATGGCGGCCGAGCGCAGCTGGTGCCGGCCGGTGCCGGGTGACGTCATGTCGGTCCAGGCGCGGCGGATCGCCGCGGTCAGCGGCGGGTAGGTGGCGCCGGCTGCCGCCGAGGCCACGAAGATCCACTCCAGGGCGCCGGCGCCGCCCCGGCTGGCCAGCAGCAGGGCGGCCAGCGCCAGCGGGTGCAGGATCGCGGTGGTCAGCAGGATCGGGGCCGGGCCGATCCGGTCGGCGAGGCGGCCGGCGAACGGGCTGACCGCGGCGCCGGCCAGCGCGTAGACGCCACCGGCGAGACCGGCCGCCGCATACCGTCCGGTGGCCTGCTCGACGAGCAGGAGCAGGGCCAGCGGGGTCATCCCGATACCGAGGCGGGCCAGGATGCCGACCAGCAGAAGGACCTTCGCGCCCGGTAGGTGCCATACGCCAAGGTACTGACGCAATGCGGTCACGAGCTGGCCTCCGACTGCCGACGGTAACGAGCGAAACGAGTTTCGAGGCTAACGTCGGCGGTCGGTCGACAGACCTGAAAGATCGGCCGTTGTCGCGCGCGTCACCAGTGACGGGTCAGCGCGGCCTGCTCCTGGAGGCGGCGGATCCGCTCGGCCATCGGCGGGTGGGTGGAGAACAGCCCGGCGATCCCGCCACCGGAGAACGGGTTGGCGATCATCAGGTGGGCGGCGCTGGTCAGCTGTCCCCCGGCCGGCAGGGGCGCGCGGGCCGTACCGTAATGGATCTTCTCGAGGGCGCTCGCGAGAGCGAGCGGGTCACCGGTGAGCGCGGCCCCGGAGGCGTCCGCCTCGAACTCCCGGTTCCGGCTGATCGCCAGTTGGATGATCGACGCGGCCAGCGGGCCCAGGATCATCATCAGCAGCAGGCCGGCCGGGTTCGGGCTGTCGTCGTCGTCCGAGCCGCCGAGCGGCAGGAAGATCGCCAGGTTGGCCAGCATCGTGACGATCCCGGCCAGGCCGGCGGCGACGCTGGAGATCAGGATGTCGCGGTTGTAGACGTGCGACAGCTCGTGCCCGATGACACCGCGCAGCTCACGCGGCTCCAGCAGGTTCAGGATGCCGACGGTCACCGCGACCGCGGCGTGCTCCGGGTCGCGGCCGGTCGCGAACGCGTTGGGCTGGAGCGCCGGCGAGACGTAGAGGCGGGGCATCGGCTGGCCCGCCTCGGTGGCCAGCTCCCGGACGATCCGGTAGAGGCCGGGCAGCTCCGCCTCGGTCACCGGGCGTGCGCCCATGGCCCGCAGGGCGATCCGGTCGGAGTAGAAGTAGCTGACGGCATTCGTCGCCAGCGAGATCATCACGGCGATGACGAGGCCGGCGCTGCCGCCCAGCCAGTAGCCCACAGCGAGGATCAGGCTGGTGAGCAGTCCGAGCAGGGCGGCGGTCTTGAGGCCGTTGTGGTGGCTGTGCAACGTTCACTCCTTCGGCTGGCGAACTTGTGGCCCGCACTCCAGAGAACAACGTTGACCAGGGCGTTCATCCGTGTAGACGCTGTGAGTTCGCTGAACCCGGTTCTCAGAAGGCGCCAAGAAGCAACTGCGGGGCGAAGCCGAGAACGACGGCCACGATCGTGGTGGCGACCAGCGCGGCGGCCACCGGGCGGGCCACCGGACGGGCCACCGGAGCGCCGGGGGCGTAGAGCAGGGCGCCGACCCGTACGTAGTAGGCCAGGGCGATCACCGCGTTGACCACGACCACCCCGGCCAGCCAGATCCAGCCCTCGGCCACCAGGGCCTCGACCACGGACACCTTGGCGAACAGGCCGGCCAGGCCCGGCGGGAGACCGGCCAGACCGGCCAGCGCCAGCACGAGAGCCGCGCCCAGCCACGGGTGCCGGCGGGCCGCGCCACGGAAGTCGTCGAGGGTGCCGCCGTCCGCCGCGGCCGGGCGCAACGCCACCACCACACCGAAGGCGATCAACTCCAGGACCATTAAGAACACGGCGTACGCCAGGGCCGCCGGAACACCGGGGGCGCCGAGAGCCAGGGCCGCCAGGATGTAGCCGGCCTGGGCCATCGACGACCAGGCGAGCAGCCGCACCATGCGGGTCTGGCGCAGCGCCACCAGGTTGCCGACGGTCATGGTCAGTACGGCCAGGACCGCGACCACGACGCTGGTGTCCAGCCGGGCGGCCACCGCGGCCAGGGCCAGCACACCACCCAGCTTGGAGGCGGTCGACAGGTACGCGGCGATCGGCACCGGGGCGCCGTCGTAGGTGGCCGGCGCCCAGGCGTGCAGCGGCACGGCGGCCACCTTGAAGGACAGGCCGATCACCAGCAGCGCGGCGCCGACCCCGGCCAGGGCGGCGAACGGGGCCGGGGCGGGACCCAGCAGGGCCAGGTGCACGGCGCCGGTGGCGGCGTAGTTGAGGGCGATCCCGAGCAGGGCGATCGCCGTCGAGATGACGCTGATCAGGAAGAACGTGACCGAGGCGGACGCCGCGTCGGTGGTGGTCCGCTCCCCGGGGGCGAACCTGCGGAGGCCGACCAGCACGTACAGCGGGAGGGTGAGGGTCTCCAGGCCGACGATCAGGGTGAGCAGGTCACCCGCGTAGGCGACGGTGACGCCGCCGGTCATCGAGCAGGCCAGCAGGAAGCAGAACTCGCCGGCCGGGGCGGTGCCGAGGCGCAGCGCGGGGACCGACAGGGCGAGGACCCCGGCGGTCAGGCCGGCGAACAGCGCGGCGGTCACCGCGGCCGGCCAGGACGGCACCCAGGAGCAGCCGCCCGGGACGCAGAAGGTGGGGTCCCACGGGCCCACGGCCAGGGCCGTCACCCCGGTGGCGAGGGCGCCGAGCAGGGTGGCCGTGATCGTCACCGCGCGCCTGCCGGCGAACAGGTCGGCGAGCAGGGCCAGGATCGCGGTGGCGGCCGCGGCGTACAGCGGCAGCAGGGCGACGTGGTCGACGGCCTGGCTGGTCACAGCTTCACTCCCAGCAGGTTGGCGAGCGGCTCGACGGTGTCGTTCAGGACCAGGGCCGGGACCACGCCGACGGCCAGTGTCAGCAGGATCAGCGGGGTCCAGGCCAGCCACTCGATCCGGGTGACGGCCGGGCTCGCCGCGGCCACCGCCGGGGTGGCCGGGCCGTGCGTCACCCGGCGCAGCAGGCGCAGGAAGTAGGCGGCGGTCAGGGCCCCGCCGACCGCGGCGATCGCCGCCAGGACGAGCCAGAACGGGCCGCCGCGCTTGACCGCGGCGACCACCGCGAACGCCTCGCCCCAGAACCCGGCCAGGCCGGGCAGGCCGAGCGAGGCGATGGCGGCGAAACCGAGCAGCCCGGCCAGGCGCGGGGCGGTCTCCCGGAGGCCGCCGATCAGGTCGAGGGAGCCCGTCCCGGTACGGTCCTTGATCGTCCCGGCGAGGAAGAACAGCAGGCCGGTGATCAGGCCGTGGGCGACGTTCCCGACCAGGGCGGCCTGGACGCCGGTGATCGACAGGGTGGCGATGCCGAGCAGCACGAAACCCATGTGGCCGACGCTGGAGTAGGCGATCAGGCGTTTCAGCTCGGTCTGGCGCAGGCAGATGAGCGCGCCGGCGACGATCGCGACCACGGCCAGGCCGCCGAGGACCGGCGAGGCCCAGGCGGCGCCCTCCGGGGTCGCGCCGACCCCGACCCGGATCATCCCGTACGTGCCCATCTTGAGCAGCACGCCGGCCAGGATCACCGAACCGACCGTGGGGGCCTCGGTGTGCGCGTCGGGCAGCCAGGTGTGCAGCGGCCAGAGCGGGGCCTTCACCGCGAACGCGAGGGCCAGCAGGACGAAGGCCACGTGCTGGGTGTCCTGGCTGAGTTCGGCGGCGGCGCTCAGGGTGACCAGGTCGCCGGTGCCGGCCGACGTCACCACGAGCAGCACGCCGAGCAGCAGCAGGACCGAGCCGGCCAGCGTGTAGAGGACGAACTTGCGGGCCGCCGCCCGGCGGTTCGGGCCGCCCCAACCGGCGATCACCGCGTACATCGGCAGGAGGACGACCTCGAAGAACAGGAAGAACAGGATCAGGTCCAGGGCCAGGAAGGTGCCGAGGACGCCGACCTCCAGAACCAGCAGGAGCGCGGCCAGGGCGCGGCCCTTCCGGTTGTACGCGCAGCAGAGCAGGGTGAGCAGCCCGGTCAGGACGATCAGGGGGTAGGAGATCCCGTCCACACCGAGGTGGAACTCCAGCCCGAGGGCGGGCACCCAGGGCAGGTTCACCTCGGCCCAGGGCAGCATCGGCGGGCCGTCGCCGGGCCCGTAGTCGAACCAGCCGTACTCGGTCGGGCGGACCAGGGCCGGCAGCACCGAGAGTACGAACGTGACGGCGGCGAAGCCGGTGGAGACGAGCCGGGCACGCCGGTCCGGGAGCAACGCGACGACGGCCGCGCCCACCGCCGGCACGAGAAGCAGGGCGAGAAGCAGGATCTGCCCGGCGAACCAGGCCGGTTCCACGTCGTAGCGGTACATGTCAGGCTCCCCACCAGGCGATGGCGCCGAGCAGCAGGGCGGCCGCGCAGACGGCGACCGCGGCGGCGGGCAGTGGCAGCCGGTGCGCTGCCTTGAGTGCGGCACCGGCACGTGACGTGCCGGTGCCGGTGGCCATGACGACGGCGTCCACGTCGTTCGTGTCGAACGCGGTTACCACGCGGGCGAGCGCCTTGACCGGGCGGACCACGAAACGGTCCTGGACCTCGTCGAGGCGGAACCCGGCGGCCAGGAGCGGCCCGGCACGGCCGAGGACGAGAGCCGGGTCGGCGCCGGGCGCCGCCCGCCAGAGCCACCACGCGGTCCCGGCGCCGGCCGCGAGCAGCAGCATCGGCAGGGCCACGGCCACGCCGAGGTGCGGATCCTCCAACTCCAGGGCGGTCCGGAAGCCGGGAGCGAAGGCGGCCAGCCCGAGCAGCGCGGCCGGGATCGCGAGCAGGATCAGCGGCCAGCGCATCAGCGCCGGCGGATCGTGCGGGGCGGCCGGGGTCCGGTGGGCGCCGTCGGCGAAACCGATCTCCCAGTCCGGGCCGTCCGGTCCGTACGCTCGGGAGACGCCGAAGAACGTGCGCAGCAGGAGGCGGGTCGCGTACCACGCGGTGAGGCCGACCGAGAGCATCGCGGCCAGCCAGACCATCCACGCGGCCCAGGCGGGCGCCGTCTCGCCGCCCTCGGTGGCGTGGGCGGCGGCGGTCAGCACGTTCTCCTTCGACCAGAAGCCGGAGAGCGGCGGCAGGCCGGCGAGCGCGCCCAGGCCGATCACGAACGACCAGAAGGTGACCGGCATGTGGGTGCGCAGGCCGCCCATCCGGGACATCAGGTTGGTGCCGACCGCGTGGATCACCGCGCCCGCCGCGAGGAACAGCAGCGCCTTGAACGCGGCGTGGGTGAGCAGGTGGAACAGGGCGGCGGCAGGCGAGCCGACGGCCAGGGCGCCGGTCATGTACCCGATCTGCGACACGGTCGACCAGGCCAGCACCCGTTTCAGGTCGTCCTGGGCCATCGCCGACAGCGCGCCGAGCAGGATGGTGATCGCGGCCAGCACGGCGAGGGTGGCCAGTGCGGCCGGGGACTGCCGGTAGAGCGGGTAGAGCCGGAACACCACGTAGACGCCGGCCGCGACCATGGTGGCGGCGTGGATCAGCGCGGAGATCGGGGTGGGGCCGGCCATCGCGTCCGGGAGCCAGGTGTGCAGCGGGAACTGGGCGCTCTTGCCGGCCACCCCGGCCAGGATCAGCAGCAGGGCGGCGGTCAGGGTGCCGGCCGGATGGTCGTGGGTGAGCACGTCGCCGAGGTAGGTGCTGTCGGCCTCGGCGATCAGGACGGCGATGCCGAGCAGGAAGCCGACGTCACCGACCCGGGTGACCAGGAAGGCCTTCACCGCGGCGGCCGGCGCCTCCGGCAGCCGCCGGTCGTGGCCGATCAGCAGGTAGGAGCAGGCGCCCATCACCTCCCAGCCGACCAGCATGAGGATCAGGTCGCTGCTGGCGACGACCAGCAGCATCGCGCCGGTGAAGAGGCTGACCTGCGCGGCGTAGGGCGCGTACCGGCGGTCGTCGTGCAGGTAGGCGATCGAGTAGATCTGGACGAACAGGGCGACCACCGTGACGGCGAGTGCCACATAACCGGCCGCGGCGTCGACGAAGGTGCCGAACCGCACCTCCAGATAGCCGAAGTTCGCCAGGGTGAGGCCGCTGTTCTGGGGGTCGTCCGCCGGGTCGAGGACCAGACGGACCGCGAGGAGGAGGGCCACCGCGGCGCCGGTGACACCGAGACCGGCGGCGAGCCGCCTCCGGGTCGCGCCACCGTCGCCCGGCGGCAGGACAAGACCGATCAAACCCACGATCAGGGGTACGAGGGGAAGCAGCGGCCCGGCAACGTCGATGCTCACCCGGCCACCCGCTCCTCGTCGCCGTCCAGCCGCACCTCGTCGACCACGACCGCCTTACGCATCCGGTAGAACTGGAGGACGATCGCCAGCCCGACGCCCACCTCGGCGGCGGCCAGCACGATCACGAACAGGGCCAGGACCCCACCGGTGCCGGGTGACGCCGACCGTAGCGAGACGTCCGCGGTGACCAGGATCAGGTTGACCGCGTTGAGCATCAGCTCGACGGCCATCAGCACCAGGATCGCGTTGCGCCTGCGGAGCACGCCGTAGACGCCCAGTCCGAACAGCAGGGCGGCCACCACGTACGGGATGACGACGTGCATCAGGCCTCCGGGGTGGGGCGGGCGCCGACGTCCGGCCGGGACAGGACGATCGCGCCGACCAGGGCGGACAGCAGCAGGATCGAGATCACCTCGAAGGGCAGCACCCAGGCGCCGAAGATCCGCTCGCCGACCCGCTCGGCGGTGCCCGGATCCACCTCCGGGTAGCGGACCCAGCGGAACGCGTCGGCGAACAGCACCGCCAGGCCGGCGCCGAGGCCGCCCCCGATCAGGACGGCCGGGAGGGCGGGCCGGTCCAGGTCGGCGGACGGGCCGATCGGGGCGCGGGTCAGCATCACCGCGAACAGCAGCAGCACCACGACCGCGCCGACGTAGACCAGGACCTGCACCCAGGCCACCAGTTCGGCGCCGAGGACCAGGTAGAGGCCGGCGATCGCGCCCAGGCTCACCACCAGGTAGAGGCCGGAGCGGACCAGGTGGGCGCTGGTGACGACGAGCGCGCCGGACCCGACAGCGACCGTGCCGAGGGCCAGCAGCAGCACGTCGGCGACGGTCACTTCCCGTCCTCCGTGGTTTCGGCGCGCGGTGGGCGTACCGTCGCCGGTCTTGCGGTCTTGGCGGCAGTGGCCGCGCCCGGGCCCGCGGCCTTGCGCGCCGCCGTGGCCTCCTCCTTGGACGGCTCGCCGAGCACGTCGTGGGCCGGCGGCGGGGGCACCGTGCGCATCCACTCCCCCAGCCGGGTCTTGTCGTGCAGCAGGGAGAGGACGTCGGTCTCCGCGTACTCGAACTCGGGGGTCCAGTGCAGCGCGTCGAACGGGCAGACCTCGATGCAGATCCCGCAGTACATGCAGAGGGAGAAGTCGATGTCGAACCGGTCCAGCACGTTGCGCTGGCGGGCGCGCGCGGCGCCCGGGACGACGACCTCCTCCTTGTGCGAGTCGATGTAGATGCACCAGTCGGGGCACTCGCGGGCGCAGAGCATGCAAACCGTGCAGTTCTCCTCGGACAGCGCGATCACGCCGCGGGAGCGCGGCGGCAGATCGGGTTGCACGTCCGGGTACTGCTGGGTGCCGGATCGCCGTGTCAGGGTCTTCAGCGTTACGGCGAGCCCGTCGAGCAGGCCCTTGCCGGGCACGTTGCGGTCGCCGTTCTCACTCACAAGGGAACATCCTGCCCGCTCGGCCAATTCGGCGCGACCTTGCCCCGGCGTTTCAGATCCTTTTAAAGCAGGGACTTCACCGCGACGGTCAGGACAAGCTGGGCGAGCGCGACGGGGACCAGGATCAGCCAGCAGAGGCGCTGCAACTGGTCCTCGCGCAGGCGGGGGTAGGTGACCCGGAACCAGATGATCACGAAGGAGAGGGCGGCGACCTTCAGCAGCGTCCACAGCCAGCCCAGCTGCTCCGCGAAGGGCCCGTGCCAGCCGCCCAGGAACAGGACCGTGGTGAGACCGGCGATCACCACGATGCCGACGTACTCCGCCAGCAGGAAGAACGCGAAGCGCAGCCCGGTGTACTCGGTCATGTAGCCGAAGACCAGCTCGGAGTCGGCGATCGGCATGTCGAAGGGTGGGCGCCGGATCTCGGCCAGCCCGGCGATGAAGAACACCAGCGCGGCCGGCGCCTGCCAGATCAGCCACCAGGGCCGCCAGGCCTCGACGATGCCGGGCAGGCTCAGCGTGCCGGCCGCCATCGCGACGCTCGCCGCGGCCAGGACCAGCGGCAGCTCGTAGCCGAGCAGCTGGGCGGCGCCGCGGACGCCGCCGAGCAGGCTGTACTTGTTCGCCGAGGCCCACGCGGACATCAGCACGGCCACCACGCCGATCCCGAGCACGGCCAGGACCAGGAACAACCCGATGTCCAAGCTCTGCGCGACCAGGTCCGGGCCGAGCGGCAAAGTCAAAATCACGATGAGGTACGGGAAAAGCGCCACGATCGGGGCCAGCCGGAACACGGTCCGATCCGCCTCGCGCGGAGTGATGTCCTCTTTCTGGACGAATTTCACCCCGTCGGCGACGAGCTGGGCCCAGCCGTGGAAGGCGCCGGCGTACATCGGGCCGACCCGTCCCTGCATGTGTGCCATCACCTTGTGCTCGGCCTGGCCGATGACCAGCGGCAGGACCAGGAAGGCGGCCATCACGGCGCCGACCCGGAGGAGGAGCTCCATCACGGCTTCTCCTCCTTCTCGCTCTTCTGCGGGCCCCACTCGTTCGGCGCGGGGACGCCGGGTGGGCGCATCGGGGCGCGCTTGGCCGTACCGCCCTCCGACTCGCCCGGCTCCTTGGCGCCCGGCCACGGCTTGGCCACCCGGGCGGCCAGCACGAACTCCTTGCGCAGCGGGTGCCCCTCGAACTCCGGGGGCAGCAGCAGCGGGCGCAGGCCGGGATGCCGGGCGAAGGAGATGCCGAACATCTCGTACGTCTCCCGCTCGTGCCACGCGGCGCCCGGATAGAGGTCCACCAGGGACTCCACCTCCGGATGCTCCCGCGGCACCCGGGTGCGCAGCAGCAGCCCGTGCCGGCGGCGGGTGGACCACAGGTGGGCCAGCACCGAGAAGCCGCCGTCCACCTCGTCCACGGCCGAGAGCCAGTCGAAGAAGTCACAGCCCAGCGCCCCGGCGTCGCGGGCGGTCTCGGCCGCGAACCACCACCGGGCGGCCGGCACGTCCACCACCGCACGGGCGTGGCCCGGGCCGCCGCCGGAGATTTCGGCCGTCACCGGGCCCGTCTCCGGATCGTCCGTCGCCAGCAGGGCGACCAGGCGCTCACCGACCTCTTCGGGCGTCATGCCGCTCATCCTATGATCCGGGCGGCTTCCGCAACCTTCCGCCGGGCACGCGCGTGTAGTCGCCGTGACAGCCATCGCCGACCAACGATCGGAGACGCCGGCCGCCGTGCACCACGATCCACCGACGTTCGATGAGGTCTACGCCGCGCACTACGCACGGCTGACCGTGCAGTTGTACGCGTACTTCGGTGACCGCCAGGAGGCCCAGGACGTCGTGCAGGAGGCGTTCTGCCGGGCCCTGCCCCGGTGGTCCACGATCTCCCGGTACGACGATCCGGCCGCCTGGGTCCGCCGTACCGCCTGGAACCTGGCGGTGAGCCGGTGGCGCCGGGCCCGTACCGCCCTGAACTTCCTGCGTAAGCAGCGCACCGAGGAACCCCGGCTGGAGGGGCCGACCGGTGAGTGGACGGCGGTGGTCGCCGCCCTGGCCGAGCTGCCGGCCACCCAGCGGCGCGCCATGGTGCTGCACTACCTGGGCGACCTGACGATCGCGGAGATCGCCGAGCGGGAGGGCGTGGCCCAGGGGACGGTCAAGTCCTGGCTGCACCGGGCGCGCGGCACGCTCGCCGTGTTGCTCGGCACCGATGCGGAGGGGGTGACCCATGTCTGACCAGCTGGAGGAGATCTTCGCGCGGACCCGCCCGACGGCGGTCCAGGCGATCCGCCCGCCGGGCGCCGAGGCGGCCCGCCGCACGGTACGGATCCGCCGCCGGCGACGGGCCGTGGGCCTCGCCGCCGTCCTGGTGCTCGCCGTCGTCGGTGGGGTACTCGTCCGGAAGCCGGCTCCCGGGCCGTCGCTTCCCGCCGACCCGGTGCGGCTGACGCAGACCGCGAAGGTCGCGCTGGGCACGTCCACCCTGCCGGCCGCCGTGGAGAAGGCCGCCGAGGTGACGCCGAACTGGTCGTCGTCGAGCCCCGTCTACCACGGTGAGCTGACCCTGCGTGCCGCCTGCGCCGGGGCTGGCGAGATCACGCTCGCCGTCATAGGCAATCCGGGCAGCGAAAGCTCGCAGACCGAGCCCTTCGAGCTGGCCCGGCTCAAGGTGCCCTGCTCGCAACGGCCGGAACCGGTGGAGACCGCGTTCGAGCCGAGCGGCGCCATCAACCTCGACTACAAGATCGTGGAAAGCACGATCGCTTCCCGCTCCGCCGGGTTCGCCTACAGGCTCACCAGCGACACCGGTAAGCCGTTCGCCATGGGAGACGACCAGGCGAACCCGACGGCCGCGCTGCACCTGACGTCCGACGAAGGTTTCGGGACCGGCGGCAGCCTCAGCGCCCGCCGACCTGGCTGGAAGGATGACCTTCCCAGCCACGTCGGCGGTGACTTCCGGATACTCGCCGCCTGCACCGGGGACGGCACGCTCGTTGTGGAGATCCTGAAGAAGTCCGGGAAGGTGGTCGACACGGTGCGGGTGCCGTGTCACTGGCCGCCGAAACGGTACGACTTCGAACCGGCCCGGGGCACCGGAGATCTCTACTACCGGATCTCGTACAAGCACATCACGATGCCCTCGACCGACTTCGCCGTGCAGTTCGTCCCGAAGTAGCCGTCTACAGGCCGGGGAGGCGGCCGTTGCGGAACACGTCGACGAAGTCCTGGTGGTCCTCGCGGGCCTGGTCACCGTACCGGTGCGCGAACTCCACCAGGTGCCGGACGAACCCGGCCTCGTCCTTGTCGACGACCGCGACGATCGCCTCCTCGGTGGAGAAGTCGACCAGGTCGTGGCTGGACTCGTCGTCGGCGACCGAATGCATCCGGGCCACCGCACGGCCCAGGTCGGCGACCACCCCGGTCAGCTCCTCCGGCTCGCTCACATCGGACCAGTCGAGATCCGCGGCGTACGGGGAGACCTCGGCGACCAACTGCCCCACCCCGTCCAGCTCGGTGAAGCCCAGCCACGGGTCGGCGTGCGCCTGGAGGGCCCGCTGCGACTCACTCGTCCGGTGGCCCTGATGCTGGAAGTAGCCGCGCACCCGCTCGTCGTCGATCCACCGGGCGACGGCCGGGACCTGGGCCTGCTTCATGTAGATGATCACGTCGTTCTCGAGGGCCTCGGTGTTCCCTTCGAGCAGCAGGTTGTACGACGGAAGCCCGGCCGAGCCGATCCCGACGCCCTTGCGCAGCTTGATGTCCTTGATGCGCATCGCCACCGGCCGGGTGCCCTGCGGCAGCGTGCCCAGATAGCGGTCGAACGCCTCCCGGACCTTGGCGTGGGTGACCGTGTCCACCTCGTACACGCCGTCGCCCAGCGAGAACCGGCGGTCGAAGTCGTCGATCGTGGTCTGCTGGCCGAGCAGATCCACCCGGGTGTTGAGCCGCGCCTGCTGGAGCACCCGCCGCAGCACACCTGTCGCGTTCTCCAGGGTGATCGAGCCGATCGCGTCGTCACCCCCCTGGGCGATCGCGCGTAGCTCGATCAGGTACGCCCGCGCGAACGTGGTCACCAGCGCCGTGATGGCGTCGTCGGACAGCGCCTTCGAATACCCGATCAGCGCGACACTGGCCGCGAAGCGCTTCAGATCCCAGCTGTACGGGCCGACGTACGCCTCGTCGAAGTCGTTGACGTTGAAGACCAGGCGGCCGGACGAGTTCATGTAGGTGCCGAAGTTCTCGGCATGCAGGTCACCATGGATCCAGACCCGGCTGGTCCGCTCGTCGAGGAAGCTGTCGTCCCGGTGGTCACCGGTCAGGTCGGCGTAGAACAGCGAGGCGCTGCCGCGGTAGAACGCGAACGGCGAGGCCGCCATCTTCCGGAACTTGCGGCGGAACGCGAGCGGATCGAGCGCCATCAGCTCACCGAACTCGCGGGTGAGGACATCGATGATGAAGTCGGCTCGTGACTGGGAACCCATGCGGGTCACGCTACTCACTGATCCGCCGTCAGCCGCTACCCTTTCCGCTATGCCCGCATCACGCCTGCTGCGTATCGGCACCCGATCCTCACCGATGGCGCTCGCTCAGGTCGAGCGAGTCCGCCGGATGCTCGCCGAGCGGCGGCCGGAGGTGACCGTCGAGGTGGTGTCCCTCACCACCAGCGGCGATCGATGGCAGGGGGCGCTCTCCGAACTGGGCGGCAAGGGCGCCTTCACCAAGGAGGTCGACCAGGCGCTGCTGGACGGGCGGGCCGACCTGGCCGTGCACTGCGTCAAGGACGTCCCGGGCGACCGGCCGGCGCCCGCGGGCACCGTGTTCGCCGCCTACCTGAGCCGGGACGACGTACGCGACTGCCTGGTCCACCCCGGAGGGCTGAGCCTCGACGAACTGCCGGCCGGGGCGCGTGTCGGCACGTCGGCCGTCCGCCGCATCGCCCAGCTCGCCCTGCACTGGCCGCACCTGACCCCGGTGCCGATCCGCGGGAACGCCAACTCCCGCCTGGCCCGGCTCGACGCGGGAGAGTACGACGCGCTGCTCCTCGCGGTCTCCGGCCTGCACCGGATCGGCATGCCCTCACGTGTCGGGCACACGATCGACGTCGACACGTTCGTGCCCGCCGTCGGGAGCGGGACTCTCGTGCTGCAATGCCGGCAGGACGACGAGGCGGCGCTGGAGATCGCGGAGCTTCTCGCCGACCCGCGGACCGGGCGGGAGACCGAGGCCGAGCGGACCATGCTGCACATCCTCCAGGGCAGCTGCCATTCGCCGATCGGCGGCTACGCGCGCACCGAGCCGGACGGGCGGATCAGCCTGCGGGCCCGGGTGATCAGCCTGGACGGCAAGACCGTGCTGGACGCGCACGAGTGGGCCGCCGACCCGGTGGTCCTCGGGACGTCGGTGGCCGCCTCGCTGCTGCGCCAGGGCGCGCGGGAGATCCTCGGTTAGTTCCCCATCGGGCTCTTCGCCGGGCTCTTCGCCGGGCTCTTCGCCGGGCTCTTCGCCGGGCTCTTCGCCGGGCTCTTCGTCGGGCTCTTCGTCGGGGCGAAGTTCCGGATCACCTCGCGGGTGACGGTCGTGCCCAGTTGATCGCCGAGGACGGTGGCGCCGCGATAGTGCACGCCCGCCCAGATCCTGGCCAGCTGCACCTCGGCCTGCGCCTTCGCGAAACTGTCGAAGTAGCGGGTGGTGCCGGAGTCCGGGCTGTAGGCGTGGAACGGAAGCCCGTCCCGGCCGAAGAAGGTCCGGAAACTGACCATGGTCGCCGAGGTGTAGCAGGCGTGCCCGGAAGGCCACTCCGGCGACGGCGCGGTCACCCGCAGCGGCCGCCACGCCGGGTCGGCGACCGTGGCCGGGTTGCCGTCGGTGTCGGCCAGCGGGATCGCGGTCACCGGCCGCCACAGATTCCAGTGGCGTTTCTGCTGGTAGCAGGAGATCAGCGCGTCGACGGTGGCCATGTCGGTCTGGGCGAACAGGCGGGCTGTCGCCAGGTTGCCGAGCCGCTGTCCGGTGGCCAGCACCCGCCGCATCTCCCACTCGACCATGTGGAAGTCGTCCCACCAGATCGCGGCCTCGGTCTGGTCCGGTGTGCGGGCCGTACTGGCGACCGAGCCGAGAGACTTCACCTCGTTCAACTGACGGGCGTAGTCGGCGCTGGTCAACGAGGGCGGACCGGAGACCCGGTAGCGGGTGGGATCGCGGACCACGAACGGCTTGAGGTAGGGGTACCAGGCGCCGGACTGCACGTAGCCCGGCGGGGTGAGCCGGTATTCGCCCGGAACCTCGCTGACCGGCCAGGTCACGCTGGTGTCGAAGGCGCCGTCACCGGCGCGGTCGGCGACCATCGCGGCCGCCGTGGCCTCGCCGACGGCTGTCCCGCCGCGCTTCGCGCGACCATCCGGGATCTTGGCGAGCTCTTCGTCGTACCGCGCGCGCAACGCGTCGGCCTGGGCCGGGAAGAGCGAGACCAGCACCCGGTACGCCGAGGCCGCGACCGCCGCGGGAACCGAATCGCCGCGACGGCTCCGGGGCGCCACCAGGTACGGCTCGTAAGGGGCACCGCTGATCGCGTTGACCGCGTCGAAGACGGCACCCTGGACCATCGCGAAACTTCGGGCCGCCGCGTTAGGCGTCTGCCGGCCGACGTCGTAGATGGCGGTCTGGGCGTGGATGTGCCAGGTGACGACGGCATTGGGTGTCGCGGCGCCCCGCGCCGCGGCCGGTGTGGCCCAGTCGGGTGAGGTCAGCGCCAGTACGGTCGCGATGATCGCGCCCAGCGTGCTGCGGAGAATGCGTGCCATTGAACCCCCCGATCGGTGCTTCCACACGAACGGGGTTCAGCCTTCCAGCCTGGACCCGACCCACGGCAAGGCATTGACAGACTTCTTGCTATGCCGTTTACGGCCGCGGCCTCACAACGGAGTCCGCCGCGGCCTTACCGCGGGTCTTGCGGTGGGCGGACCACCGGGGCGGTCAGCGCCAGCGGATCGGGCCGGTGCACGCCACCCGGGCCGGACCGCTCGGCGGCGATCTTCTCCTGGAGGCGCAGGATGCCGTGCAGCAGCGCCTCCGGCCGGGGCGGGCAGCCGGGCACGTAGACGTCGACCGGGATGATCTGGTCGACGCCCTTGGTGACCGAATACGAATCCCAGTACGGCCCGCCGCAGTTCGAGCAGGAGCCGAAGGAGATCACGTACTTCGGCTCGGGCATCTGGTCGTAGAGCCGCTTGATGGCCGGCGCCATCTTGTCGGTGACCGTGCCGGAGACCACCATGAGGTCGGCCTGACGCGGCCCGTGCGCGAACGGGATCACCCCGAGCCGCATGAAGTCGTGCCGGGCCATGCTGGACGCGATGAACTCGATCGCACAGCAGGCGAGCCCGAAGTTGAACACCCAGAGCGAATAGCGGCGCCCCCAGTTCAGCACGAACCGGATGGGTTCTCCGAGCACTCCAGGAAGGGCCACGGCGTCAACCTACTGCATCCTGGTACGGCTCGCTGAGCGTCATCGGCGTGCGAGCCACCTCCAGCACCGGCTCCGGAAAACTCGGCCCCTCGGTGTAATACCGCGCCCGTGTGCGCCCGACCGGCGCCAACAGCCCGGCGGCGACCAGGTCGCGAAGATCGCGCTGCGCCTGCTGCAAGGTCAGCCCCTCGGCCTGTTCGTAGTGGGACCGGCGGACCCGCCCGATCACGGCGACGTCGTGCAGGGCGGACAGAACCCGCTCCTCCAGACCGGCCCGGCCGGCGAAGGACAACAGCGATCGCCAGACCGCCGCCGAGCGGTCCATCCGCCCGCGCACGGTCTGCGCCTGCTGGTGGTACGCGGTGAGGTTGAACCGGATCCAGCTGGAAACGTCCTGGTCAGGCCGGTAGGTTGCGCCGCGGCGCTGGAGTTCCTTGTAGTACTCCCAGGTATTGCCGGGGCGCCCCAACCACGCCTCGATCGAGGAGAACTCCGGGGCGAGCACACCCTCCCGGGCGATCAGCAGAGTCTGTAGTGATCGGGACATCCGGCCGTTGCCGTCGGCCCACGGGTGGATCGACACCAGATGCAGGTGCGCCAACGCCGCCCGGACCAGCGGGTGACTGCCGTCGTCGCTGTTGAGCCAGTCGACCAGCTCACCCATCAACCCCGCGACCTCGTCGGCGGGCGGGGCGGTGTAGGCGGCGATGCTCGCATCACGCGGATCGGTGACGTAGACCGGGCCGCTACGCCACTGGCCGGCGGGCTTCCGCTGGGCATGCCGGTGGCCCTGAAGCATCCAGTGCAGCGCGTTCAGCAAGCCCTTGCTGTAGACGAAGTCGGTGACGTCGTGCAGCGTCTGCACATAGGTCATCATGCGCTGGTAGGCGAGGGTCTCCTCGCGGTTCTCGTCGGAGACCTCGACATCCTTCTCACCATCCATGAGGTCCTGGACGTCGATGGTTGAGACGCGGAAACCCTCGATGGAGTTCGACGCGGCGATGGTGTCGGCTGTCAGGTACTTACGCAGACCGAGCGTCCATTTCGCCGGGTTGGCCTGGATCTGGTGCCGCAGCCCCTGCCGCATCGCCTCGATGTCGACCAGAACCTTCTGGTCGACGGTGGTCAGCGGCGGGGATGGGTAAAGCATCCCACCAGCCTACCTACCTGACGTAAACATTGCGTCATTGCGTCGGCGGGTGTTGGAGGAGGCTCAGGAAGCCGGTCAGGAGGGCCTCGCGGAGCGCGGGTGGGGCGGCGTTCAGGATGGAATTCACCGTGGCCATCTGGGTGAAGTCGCCGCCGGCCAGGCCCAGCCCCTCGGCCAGGGAGGCGATCAGCTCGGGGGTGATCATCTCGGGCGTCAGCGGGGGCAGCGGTGGCAGGTCGACCGGGCCGCGGGCCTTCGCCGCGGCCACGGCCGCAGTCAGGTCGGGGGCGAAGTCGGCGGCGGTCGCGCGGACGGCTGCGGTCACCGTGAGATGGATGGTCGGTGGGAGATCGGCGTAGGCCATCTGGGGCTGGGTGTGCCAACCTCGGGCCGCCAGCTCGTCGGCCAGGACGAACAGATCGACGCCGTCGGCGGCCAGGCAGACCACGCTGGTCTCGGGTGGGGCGTAGAGGCGGACGCCGTCGGTCGCCTCGACCGCGGCGGCCAGCATCGCGACCGCCTCGCGGGTGCGGGTGGCCAGCTCCAGATAGCCGGTGTCGCCGATGGAGCGCAGCGTGGCGAAGGCCGCGGCGATCGGGCCGCCCGAGCGGGTGGACGAGATCACCGGGTTGATCATGGTGTAGCCGGGCCAGTCGGCGTAGGCGAAATACTGCGGGCGGCGCAGCTCCTCGTCCCGGTGCAGCAGGATCGAGACGCCCTTCGGCGCATACGCGTATTTGTGCAGGTCGACCGAGATGCTCGTGACGCCGGGCACGGAGAGGTCGAAATCGGGCAGGTCGGCGCCGAGCCGTCGCAGATAGGGCAGGATCCAGCCGCCGAAGCACGCGTCCACGTGGAATCGCACGCCACGCCCGGCGGCGATGGCCGCCAGCTCGGGGATCGGATCGACCACGCCGTGCGCATAGCTCGGGGCGGAGGCCGCGACCAGCACGGTCTCCGGGGTGATCGCGGCGGCCATCGCCACCGGGTCGGCCCGCAGACCCTTCACCGGCACGGTGTCGAGCTCCACCCGCAGGTAGTGCGCCGCCTTCGCGAAGGCGGCGTGTGCCGTGGCCGGGACGACCAGGCGTGGCCTGGCGATCTCGGGGTGGGCGTCACGGGCCGCCTTGACCGCCAGGATCAGCGACTCCGTCCCGCCGCTGGTCACGCTGCCGACCGTCGCCGGGCCGCCGTGCAGCACCGTGGCGGCCGCGGCGACCAGGGCGTTCTCCATCGCCAGCAGGGAGGGGAAGGCGGTCGGGTCGAGGCCGTTGACGTGTGCCGACGTGGCGTGGGCGGCCCGGGCCAGGTCGTCCAGGCCGTCCAGAGCGGGGTCGTAGACATAGGCGAAGAGGCGCCCGCCGTGTGTCGGCAGGTCACCGCCGCGCAGCTCACGCAGCTCGGCGAGGATCTGCTCGCCCGGCACGCCCTTCTCCGGCAGCGCATTGATCATGCCCGCGACGCTACCCCTCCCCGGGCGTCCGGTTCTCGGTTGTCCACACCGCCGGGTTGTCCACAGGCCCACCGGCGGCGCCGGTCCGGTCGTCGTAGCGTCGCAGCAACAGCACGGCCGCGCCGACCAGCAGGGCCGGGACGACCGTGAAACCCAGCAGCACCCCGAGCCGTGCCGTGTCGCTCTGCACGGCCGACTCACCGGTGGCCGACGAGACGTAGCCGAAGATCTGGAGGATCAATGCGTAGATACCGGGGCCGAGCGCCAGCCCGAGGGTCTCCCCCGCGGTCCACAGGCCGGTGAAGACGCCGGCCTGGCGGCGGCCGGTGCGCTCGGTGTCGTGGGCGATGCAGTCCGGCAGCATCGCCATGGCGAACACCTGCTGACCCGCGTAACCGGCGCCGACCAGCGCGACGATGAGATAGACCGCGACGCCGGGCAGAGCCGGGGCGGCGAGCAGGAGCAGGGCGCCGGTGGCGAAGAGCAACGACGCGGCCACCAGCGAGCGGAGTTTGCCGTGCCGCTTCCCGACCGCCGTCCAGAGGGGCATGACCAGCAGGGCCGGGCCGACGAAGGCGGCGAAGAGGAAGGTCGCTCCGGCCTCCTGGACGATCACGTGGTCGGCGAAGTACTTGACGCCGGCCAGCATGGTGCCGATGCCGGCCGCCTGCACGACCCAGCAGATCAGCAGAGCGAGGAAGGGGGCGTTGCCGGCCGCCACGCGCAGTTGGGCACGGAGACTCGGCTCGGCGGCGGTGGCCGTGTGGGTGAGTGCTCCACGCGTACCGAAGAAGGTGGCGAGCGTGCCCGCGACGATGAGTGAGCCGATGAACGCGCCGGACCACCGGTGGCCCTCGCGTCCGCCGCCGGTCAGGTCGACCACCAGCGGCGCGAGTGCGCCGGAGACCAGGATGGTCAGCGCCAGGACGGCGACCCGCCAGGTCATCAGCCGGGTGCGTTCGGCGTAGCCGTCGGTCAGTTCGGCCGGCATCGCCACGTAGGGCACCTGGAAAAAGGCGAAGGCGGTGGCCGCCGCGAGGAAGGCGAAGGCGACGTAGCCGCCGGAAGCGGCCCCGCCGGGGAACGGCGCCGCGAAGATCGCCGCGAAGAGGAGGCCCAGCAGCAGGCCGGCCACGAGCATGAACGGCCGACGGGCGCCGGTGCGGTCGGAGATCCGGCCGGCCACCGGGTTGACGATGACGTCCCAAGCCTTCGGAAGGAGGACCAACAATCCGGCGACACCCGCAGCAACACCCAGCGTGTCGGTCAGATAAGGCAGAAGAAGCAAACCGGGCACCGTGCCGAAGGCGCCCGTGACCACCGATCCGAGCGCATACCCAGCCAAAACGTCGCGGGGCAGAACACTCGTCCGGGTTACCTCGGGAGGGGGACCACTGGTCGTCATCGACGCGCATCGTAACCAAGATCGGGCGGTTTCTCCTACGCTCGCCGCATGAAAAGCGTTGCGGCCGGCGTCGCCGCCAGTCACCCGGCGACCGCACGCACGGGGGTCCGGATTCTGCAGGCCGGAGGGTCCGCCGCCGACGCGGCGGTGGGTGCCGTCCTGGCCTGTTGTGTCGCCGAAACGGTCTACACGGGGCTCGGCGGCGGCGGCTTCGCCACCTATTTCGAGGCGAGCACCGGCGCGGTCACCTGCCTCGACTTCTTCGTCGCGGTGCCCGGCCTGGACGGTGACCGGAAGCCGGAGTCGATGGTGGCGGTCGACGTGTTCTTCGGTGGGCTGCCACAGACCTACTCGATCGGCGGGGCGAGCGTGGCGGTCCCCGGGATTCCGGCCGGGCTGGGCGAGGTGCACCGGCGCTGGGGCCGGTTGCCGTGGCCGGAGGTGGTGGCGCCGGCCGCAGGGCTGGCGCGGACCGGGGTGCTGCTGCCCGCCGCGCACGCACGCACGCTGGAGTCGTGTGCGCCGGCGCTGGCGTACGGCGAGGGGGCGGCGCTCTACCAGCCGGGTGGACGGCTGCTCCAGGGCGACGAACTGCTCTTCCACCCGGGGCTGGCGACCGCGATGGACGCTCTCGCCAGTGACGGGCCGGCGGTGTTCTACACCGGGGCGTACGCCGACGTGCTGGTGGAGACGGTCCGGGCGGCCGGCGGCACGATCGGGCCGGCCGACCTGGCCGAGTACCGGGTGCACGAGACGCCGGTGGACCACGCCACGATGGCCGGGTACCGCGTGCACGCCCGGCACGACCTGAACCGGACGGTCGACACGATCGGGGCGCTACCGGACGACCTGTCCCGCCCGGGACGTGCCCCCGGGGTGGCGTCCGCACTGCTCAACCGGGGTAAGCAGCGGCTCGGTGACACCACCAACGTGTCGGTGGTGGATCCCGAGGGGAACGCCTGCGTCATCACCACGACGCTGGGCCTCGGCGCCGGCGTGTGGCTGCCCGGCCTCGGCATCAACCTGAACTCGATGCTCGGGGAGGGTGAGCTGCTCACCGACGATCTGGTGCCGGGGCGGCGGATGTCGTCGTACATGTGCCCGCTCGTGGTGATCGCCCCGGACGGTGGGCTGACCGTGGCGGCGGGGTCGGCGGGGGCGTCGCGGATCCGTACCGCGCTGGTCGACACGCTGCTCGGGGTGCTGGTCGACGGGCTGAGTGTGCCGGAGGCGATCGCCCGGCCGCGGTTCCACGTCGTCGAGGACACCGTGCACGCCGAAGCCGGCTGCCCGCCCGCGGAACTCGCGGCGCTGGCGGACGCCGGCTGGCAGATCGTCGAGTGGCCGGAGATCAACCACTACTTCGGCGGGGTGACGGCGGTGGGCCGGGCCGGGGCGGCCGGCGATCCACGCCGCGGCGGAGTGGGCCTACTGCTCTGACCGGGCATCCCGGCGGTAGGGCAGCGGGACGGCCGCGCGGGAGCGGCGGCGGGGCGGCCGGTCGCGGGCAGCGGGACGGCCGCGCGGGAACGGCGGTAGGGCGGCCGGTCGCGAGTAGCGGGACGGCCGCGCGGGAACGGCGGTAGGGCGGCCGGTCGCGGGCAGCGGGACGGCCGCGCGGGAACGGCGGCGGGGTGGCGGTGGGCTGCCGTGGTCACATGCGGCGGGCGGCGATGGCTTCGGCGTCGGCGGCTGTTTCGCGGAGGGCCACCTCGATCGGGGTGGCGGTCAGGCCGAAGGTGCGCTCGGTGAGGGACGAGTCGAGGATGAACGGCGCGTAGAACTGGTAGTCCATCTCGGCCAGCTCGCGGGCGATCGGGACGGCCAGGCCGGCGGTGCGCATCACGAAGCGCGGCAGCCTGCGGATCTTGATCTTGGACTGGCCGGTCATCACGGCGTAGCGGTCGGCCAGGTCACGGATGGTGATCGCGGCCGGGGACGGCACGTGCCACGCTTTACCCCACGCCCGCTCGTCGGCGGCCAGCTCGACCAGGGCGCGGGCCATGTCGCCGGTGTAGGTGAAGGTGTGCGGCACGTCGACGTCGGCCGGCGCCCAGGCGGTGCGGCCCGCGTTCATGGCCGGGAGCAGGACGGCGGAGAAGATGCCCGCCGCGCCCGCGCCGAGGTAGTCGGAGCCGCGGGCCTCGACGGCGCGGACCCCGGAAGCCAGCGCGTCCTGCCACATGCGGCTGCGGATCCGGCCCTTGCGACCGGTCGCGGCCGGCGGGGTGCTCTCGGTCATCAGGCCGCCGGGCTGCGGGCCGTAGCCGTACAGGTTGCCGGTGATGGCGTAGACCGCGCCGGCCGACTCGGCCGCGGCGATCATCGCGTTGTTCAGCGGGAACCACTTGGTGGCCCACTCGGTGTATTTCGGGTTGGCGCAGTTGTAGACGACCGCGGCACCGGCGGCC
The DNA here is from genome assembly GCF_014205215.1 of Actinoplanes lobatus. Lineage (NCBI taxonomy): Bacteria > Bacillati > Actinomycetota > Actinomycetes > Micromonosporales > Micromonosporaceae > Actinoplanes > Actinoplanes lobatus. The sequence goes on along the minus strand of NZ_JACHNC010000001.1, from coordinate 2,816,318 downwards.
AGCTCGGTGAGGCGGTGCGCGTCCGACGCGTCGGCGGCGACCCGCTCGATCAGCGGATGCTCCGGGCCACCGCCGCCGCGGGTGACGATCCGGACGGTCTCGCCGCGCTCGGCCAGCAGGCGGGCGACCGAGGAGCCGATGGGGCCGGAACCGACGACGAGGTGCATGGCGTTCTCCTTTGCGAGCAGTGCTCTCTGTCGAGAACAACAGTCGCACGGGATTCGGTGAAATGCAAGAGCACTGCTCTCGTTGTGGCACACTGGTCCGCATGAGCGCCGCCAACCTGCGGGCCCGGGTCCGGGCCGAGATGACCGAAGAGATCAAGTCGGTGGCCCGCCGCCACCTGGCCACCGACGGGGCCAACCTGTCGTTGCGTGCGGTCGCCCGCGACCTCGGCATGGCCTCGTCGGCCGTCTATCGGTACTTCGCAAGCCGGGACGACCTGCTCACGGCACTGATCATCGACGCGTACGACGCGGTCGGCGACGCGGCCGAGCAGGCGGCGGCCGGCGCGGACAGCCCGCTGGAGAGGTGGCTGGCCGCCGGGCACGCGGCACGGGAATGGGCGGTGGCCAACCCGCACGAGTGGGCGCTGATCTACGGCAGCCCGGTGCCGGGATACGCCGCGCCCACGGACACCGTCGCGCCGGCGACCCGGGTGCTGCTGCTTCTGGGCAGGACGATCGCGGAGGCGTACGAGAGCGGGGTGATCGTCGAGCGACCCCCGCTGACCGGGCGTTTCGCCGAAGAGCTCGAGCCGATCGCGGCCGCCTACCAGCCCGGGATGCCGCCGCGTGTCATCGCCGACACCATCGCCGCGTTCTTCCAGATCTGCGGCGCCATCAGCTTCGAGCTGTTCGGCCAGCTGAAGAACTCGGTCGAGGAGGACCGCAAGGGCTTCTTCGACTACCAGCTGCGCGCCGCGGCGACCCTGGCCGGACTCACGCCATAAGGCTATGAGGCGTGCAGGACGTGCCCGCCGGGCGTCTCCGGCGGCACGTCCGGACGGCCGAAATACCGTGCCGCCAGCACCGCCGGGCCCAGGTCCTCGATTCGCGTGAAACCGCGCCCGCGCAGGTCAGCGGCGATCTCCTCGGGCTCGAAGCAGTTGAGCCACGGCTCGCCCAGCCGTGCCACCCGTTCGGCGCGGGCCTCCAGATGGGCACGCCGCTCACCGACCGCCCGATCGGGTGACTGCGCGTAGTCGAAGACCACCTCGTGCCCGGCCGTGACGTCCAGCGTCGCGGCGAAAGCCTCGGCGGTCAGGTAGGGCACCACGCCCAGCCAGAGGAAGAAGGCCGGTCCGTCCAGCGGCAGCCGGCCGGCCAGCGACTCCTTCTCGAAGTCGACGCCGATGTGACGCACCGTGTCCGGCACGGCGATACCCGCCGCGGCCAGCCGTTCCCGCTTCCACTCCCGCGTATCCGGATGATCCACTTCGATCACCGACACGCCCGGGTGCGGGTTGCGGTAGGCGAACGTGTCCAGGCCCGCGCCCAGCACCACCACCTGCCGCACGCCACGATCCACGGCAGCGGCCAGCGCGTCCTCCGCGAACCGGTGCCGGGCCGCGATGAACAGCCGCATGCCGCGGCGCGGGGCATCGGCCAGGAGATCCGCTTCCGCTTCACCCAGCATCGGTACGGCCAGCGCGTCCGCGAAGATCGAACCGCCTTCGAGCAGCTGATGGGCGGCGCGATAGCGGGCCGCGCTCCACGCTGTACGGCTCGGCGAACCCGCTTTCACCGCGCACCCCGCCGCACCGGCGCACCCGGCGTGGACCGGCCCGTCACCAGGGCATCCAGCCGGCGTCGGCCATCAGCACCCGGTCGCCGCGCATCGGCACGCCCTCGGCCGTCAGCAGCGCCTTGGCCCGCGCCTCGTGACCGGGTGGGAGCCGCCCGCCACCGCTGCACACCCGATGCCACGGGACGCCGCCGCCGTGCAGCGCCATGATCCGGCCGACCTGGCGGGGCGAGTTGCGGCCGGACCGGTCGGCCAGGGCCTCGGCGATCGCTCCGTACGACATGACCCGTCCCTCGGGGATGCTCTCCACCAGGGTCAGGACCTCTTCGACGTACTCCTGCGGTGTCATCACCCGCCACGATATGGGATCTGACAACGATCGACACCGGCCTGCCGAGCACAATGGGCCGGGTGCGGGAAGTGGTGACCGGTGCGCGCCGGATCGTGGTGAAGGTGGGGTCGTCCTCGCTGACCACCGCGACGGGCGGCATCGACGAGCAACGGGTCGACGCCCTGGTCGACGTGCTGGGCGCGCTGGCGACCGGTGGGCGTGAGGTGGTTCTGGTGTCCAGCGGCGCGATCGCCGCCGGGCTGGCTCCGCTGCAACTGCGCCGCCGACCGCGTGACCTGGCCACCCAGCAGGCCGCCGCATCGGTCGGCCAGGGTCTGCTGATCGGGCGGTACACGGCGGGGTTCGCCCGCCACGGGCTGACCGTCGGGCAGGTGCTGCTCACCGTCGACGACGTGACCCGGCGGGCGCACTATCGCAACGCGTACCGGACGTTGCGCAAACTGCTCGACCTGGGTGCGCTGCCGATCGTCAACGAGAACGACACGGTCGCCACCGAAGAGATCCGGTTCGGCGACAACGACCGGCTCGCCGCCCTGGTCGCCGCGCTGGCCCACGCCGACCTGCTGGTGCTGCTCTCCGACGTGGACGCCCTCTACACCGGCAACCCTTCGGACCCCCTGTCACGCCGCATCTCCTATGTTGCCGACGAATCCGACTTGTCCGATATCAACATCGCGACGCCGGGTCGATCCGGTGTCGGCACCGGCGGCATGGTCACCAAGGTCGAGGCCGCCCGGATAGCTACCGGATTCGGCATCCCGGTGGTCCTGACCGCGGCGCCGCTGGCCGGGGCGGCACTTGCCGGCGAGGAGGTCGGCACGCTTTTCCAGGCGGCCGGCAAACGTCCGGCGGCCCGCCTGTTCTGGCTGGCCCACGCCACCGCGCCACGCGGCCGCCTACACCTCGACGAGGGCGCGGTCGCGGCCGTGGTGGCCCGCCGCAAGTCGCTGCTGCCGGCCGGCATCACCGCGGTCGACGGGTCCTTCGCGGCCGGCGACCCGGTGGATCTGGTGGACGCCGGATCCGGGACACCGGTCGCGCGCGGGCTGGTCAACTACGACGCCGTCGAGCTTCCGGCGCTGCTCGGACGGTCCACACCCGAGTTGGCCGCGGAGCTCGGGCCGGGATATGAACGAGAAGTCGTGCACCGGGACGATCTGGTGCTGCTTTAGCCATACCCCTCATCGGGTCTGATCTCTGAAAGGTTTGCCATGAGCGTGCTGGAGCAGGCCTCCGCGGCCCGGATCGCCTCATTCGACCTAGCCGCGGCCACCCGTGCGGAGAAGGACCGGGCCCTGCTGCTGATGGCGGACCGGCTGGTCGAGCGGACCGACGACATCGTGCACGCCAACGGTGTCGACGTGGCGACCGCGCGGGAGAACGGCACGTCCGAGGCGATGATCGACCGGCTGGTGCTGACGCCGGAGCGGATCGCCGCGATGGCCGACGGCCTGCGCCAGCTCGCCGCCCTGCCGGACCCGATCGGTGACGTGGTGCGCGGCTCGACCCTGGCGAACGGCCTGGAGCTGCGGCAGGTCCGGGTGCCGTTCGGCGTGGTCGGCATGATCTACGAGGGCCGGCCGAACGTGACGGCCGACGCCGCCGGCATCTGCCTGAAGTCCGGCAACGCGGCCCTGCTGCGCGGCTCCGGCTCGGCCTTCTCGTCGAACGCGGCGATCGTCTCGGTGCTGCGCAAGGCGGTCGCCGACGCGGGTCTGCCGGCCGACACCATCCAGCTGCTCGACGCCACCAGCCGCGACTCGGTGAAGGAGCTGATGCGCGCCCGCGGCCTGGTCGACGTGCTGATCCCGCGCGGTGGCGCCTCGCTGATCAAGACGGTGGTGGAGCAGTCGACGGTGCCGGTGATCGAGACCGGGGTGGGCAACTGCCATGTGTACGTGGACGCCGCCGCCGACCTGGAGAAGGCTCTCGCCATCGTGCTCAACTCGAAGGTGCACCGCTGCTCGGTGTGCAACTCGGCGGAGTCGCTGCTGGTGAACGCCGAGATCGCCGACTCGTTCCTGCCCCTGGTCCTGGACGAGTTGGCCGCCGCCGGCGTCACCGTGCACGGAGACCCGCGCGTGGCCGGCTACAGCGACGCGGTGGTCCCGGCCACCGAGGAGGACTGGGGTACGGAGTTCCTGTCCCTGGACATGTCGGTCGCCGTGGTCGACACGCTGGAGGACGCGCTCGACCACATCCGCCGGTACGGCACCGGCCACACCGAGGCCATCGTCAGCGAGTCGGTCGCCGCGACCAGGCGGTTCGTGGCCGGTGTCGACGCGGCGGCCGTGATGGTGAACGCGTCGACCCGGTTCACCGACGGCGGCGAGTTCGGGTTCGGCGCGGAGATCGGCATCAGCACGCAGAAGCTGCACGCCCGTGGCCCGATGGGGCTGCCGGAGCTGACCTCGACGAAGTACATCGTCACCGGCAACGGTCACATCCGGGGCTGAGCCCGGTCGCGGACGGACCGGCTGCACAGCAGCCGGTCCGTCCAGGTAAACGCTCTGCCACCACAGCGTGACTACTCTCCGCTGCCACGCCTGCCGACCGACGCCGAAATCCGGCAAGTCGGCCATGATGTGCATCACGGGCAATCGAGGCTTCTACCGCAAAGCTTGCCTAACGCCTCACCCTCGATCCCGCCTCGACAGTGCACTCACGATCCAAAGTCGATGATGGAAGTTTGTTGCGGCCCAACGCTTCCACGGAGCCCGGCGTCGCCTCTCAGGCCAACTGGCGAGTGACGATGCGATCGCGGCAAATACAGAGGGCTAGCAATATCCGGGACTCGATCACTACATAGGGTGACAACGGCCGGATGACTCAGTGTTGCGCCGCCAAGGGACCCTCCCGGTACGGTGCGTGGGCTGTCGTTATCCCGTTTCCTTCCAGCCAACGTCGGCACCCTGGATGCGCCCTGCCCAAATGCGGCGCAAATCAGTGGGCCGGCCCGATCCAGTTTCGAAGGATCATGCTCAGCCTTTTGAACTTCGGGGCGTCACCGTTTCGCGTCCTCTTCCTGTTGGTATTGATCGTCTTCGGGTTGACCGTTCTTTCGAACATCGTCGCCGCGACGACGAGTCACCTGATAGACCGCCGGACGAAACGAATGATCGAGCGCTTCGGGAGCCACCATGGGTAAGACGTCACGCACGGGCCGATTCCGCGCTCGAATGACGAGCATTTCAGCGCTCGCTCTCGTCATGGTCACCAGCGGCCTCTTCTCCGCGTACGCCTCGGCGAACACATACGAAGCCATGGCCAACCGAGACATCCCGGTGTCCGACGTCGTCGAGAGCGTCCGCTTCACGTCCGACGACGCTACGGACGATCAGCTGGTCAGCGCATATCGCGCGACGTACAGCCCGGGCATGTTCGGAACCCCCGAGATGATCAAGCTCCCCGAGGCCGGCAAGCACATCCGCATCACACCGGCCACATATCAGGGTGGGCACTGGAAGGCGACCAAAGGCATCGCCCACACCTTTCTGAACGCCGGCCCGCGCCAGAAGGTATTCGGCAGCGCCTTCATCTACATGCGCCTGAACACGCTGACCACGAAGAATCTGGGTCAGGTGTACCCGGGTGACCTGGTGAACATCGTCACGACCCAGGGCTGGCAGCTGGGTTACCGGGTGACCACGGTCGGCACGGACGTATCGCAGTTGAAGCCCTTTGACGACGCCTCTGACTCGGCGATCGTGGTCACCTTCATCGATGACAAAACGGGTGCCGTCTCCTGTTTCATCGCCCACCTTTCGAAGGTCGGAGACCGCACCTGATGGATTCGGCGACCCTTTACGAAGTCATTCGCAACACCACTCGGCTGTTCGCCGTCCTGATGCTCGTCAAGTACACCCTCTTCCTGCTGGTCTCACCGTTTCACCACACGAAAGAGGCGATGCGGAGACTGCGCGTCGCCAGGAAGAGGCGTGGAGTCGCCTACGAGCCCCTGGTTTCCCTCCTGGTGCCCGCCTGGAACGAGGAGATGGGCATCACCGCCACCATCAACTCGATCCTGGAGAACGACTACCGCAACATCGAGATCGTGGTGGTGGACGACGGCTCGACCGACAGCACGCCTGAGCTGGTCAGGGCACTGGTGGCCGCCTATGAGGCGGACCATCCGAACAGCACCAAGTCGATCCGGTTCCTCAGCAAGGCGAAGGGCGGCAAGGGCACGGCCCTGAACTACGCCGTCGAGAACGCCCGCGGCGAGATCCTGGTCTCCGTCGACGCGGACTCCATCGCGCACCCGCACATGGTGCGGAACCTGGTCTCCTATTTTGCGGACGACACGGTCGACGCCGTGGTCGGCAATGTCAAGGTCGCCGGCGAGGTGGGGTTCCTGAACCTCCTGCAGAAGCTGGAGTACCTCTTCGGCTTCTACTCCAAGCGAGCCCAGTCCCTGCTGGGGGCCGAGTACATCTACGGGGGCGCCTGTGCCGCCTTCCGGAGGTCCACCGTCTTCGATGCGATCGGCGTGTTCGACACGTCCAGCATCACGGAGGACATCGAGATGTCGCTGCGGACGCGTTTCCACGGCCTCAAGGCGGTCTATGCCGACGACGCCATCTGCTACACCGAGGGCGCCGGCACGGTCATGGGCCTTCTCAAGCAGCGGCTGCGGTGGAAGAAGGGGCGCTTCGAGGCGTTCGGGAAGTACAAGAAGCTCTTCTTCTCCACGCGGGCGCAGCACAGCATGTGGCTCACCTGGTTCGCTCTGCCGTTCGCGATGCTCGCGGAGTTGCAGCTTCTGTTCGAACCCGTCGGACTGACCCTGCTCGCGCTCTACAGCTACGTCACCGGTGACTACAGCTCACTGCTGTTGGGCGCGCTCTTCATCGGCATCCTCTATGTGGTCGTCGGGCTGTTCACCGAACGGGCGAGGAACTGGTGGATCATTCCGCTGTTCCCGTTCACCTGGATCATCTTCTACGCCCTGGTGTGGATCGAGTACATCGCGCTCCTCAAATCCATCTCCAACAGCATCCGCGCACGCGGCGTCGAGTGGCAGAAGTGGCAGCGAAAAGGCATCACCGTGCGGCCGGCCCAGCCTGTTAGGGAGACTGTCTGATGCGGAAGCGTGACGTAATGATCTCCACGTGCCTGTTCCTGGCACTGGTGATGGGCACGTTCAACATCGTGATAACGCATCTGACCGGCAGCGGCCTGTTCGAGCGATCGCGGCAGAGCCTCGCCCTGGCCAGCGCGGCGACGGCGTGCACCGGCGAGCCGGCTCCGAAGAGGCAGCCGACGGCCGATGCGCAGCTGCTGGCGTTGCCCGAGTACGAGAAGGTGTGCGGGTCCGCTGTCGCCGACAGCATGATGATCTTCACCCAGATGCCGATCTCCGAGCCGAGCGCCGTCGAGATGGCCGACGCGATGGCCGCCCGGCTCAAGGAGTTCAGCGCTCAGGGCATCACGCCCATCGTGATCGTCGAGCCGGAGTCCGAATGGGGACTCGTCGACTTCCACGAGTACACGACCGGCATGTACGACGGCTGGACCGCCAAGTACTTCAATCGCCTCAAGAACCGCGGCGTCTCCGACCGTCAGATGGGTCTCTGGATCCCGTTCCCGGAGCCCGAGCAGCCGTACTGGAACAACAACGGCGACCCCGACGACTTCGCCAACAACGTGAACCGGTACTTCCGACTGCAGCGTTCCATCTTCCCGAAGGTCCAGACCGGCGTGCTGCTGGGCACCCAGGCAGGCACCGACCAGACACCGAAACTGCTTGCCTACACCCGCCTGATCGACGATTCGCTCGTTGATTTCGCAGGCGTGCAGGGTTTCCCCTGGCACCCGTCGGACTCTTCCGACAGCCGACCGGCCGTGATCTCCGCCAGTGAATTCGCGTCCGCGGCCGCGGCAGAGCAGGTGGCGCAGTCACTCGGCACCCAGAAGGTGCTGCTGAATGTCGGTAGCTACCGGCACAAGCTGACCAGGAACGGTGGCGAGATCGCGGTCGACGCACGTGAGCGCCAGGCCACGCTGCAGAGCATCACCGATCAGGTGACGACACTCCGCAGGAACGGCTACGACGTCCTGGTGAACGTCTTCGCCGAGAACAAGACGAACCGGCCGGAGGGCATCGACTGGTCCTACTGGGCGGCGGGCAATCCGGCGGAGTCGGTCTACACCTCGATGTTCGTCCAGTTCGCCCACGAGCTGAACGAGCAGGGCGCCACGCTGAGCCTGTACGACGCGCGGATCGTTCCCGCGCCCCAGCCCAGCACGAGCAAGCGGACGAAATCCAGCCGGCGCCGGCAGTGATCGCTCCGAGAGGGCTCAGCGGCAGGCGCGCAGGGCGGTCAGGGTGACGTTGACGTCGAAGATCGGGCCCTCGTTGCTGTCCCAGCCGCCGTCCGGCCGCTGAGTCTCCCCCAGGCGCTTGCGCGCGTTCCGCAGCAGCCAGTCGTCGCCCAGGTTGACCCGGCGCAGAGCGGCCGCCATCGCGGCGACATCGGCCGGGGCCATGTCGGGCAGCCGCTCGCCGAGGACGATCTGCACCCGGGACGACTCGTAGAAATACTGCTGCTGGTGAAGCAGGCCGGCGGTGTGCCAGCCGGCCGCCAGGAACGACGGCCAGGAGCCGTCCGGCCGCAACTGGGAGGCGACGAAGCCGGCCGCGCGGGCGAGCACCTCGTTGTAGTGCCCGCGCGTCTGGTAGGGGTCGGTCTCGACAGCCGCCGCGGTCAGCCAGAAGCCGGCCACCGAGGTCAGGTAGAGAGTGGCCTCCGGGTCGCCGGGCATCGCCCAGGCCGGGGCCTCGCCGGCCAGCGACTCGTGCTCCTGCCAGGTGCCGTCGGGACGCTGGGCTCCGGCGAGCCAGTGCAACGCGCGCTCCGCGACCGGGCCGGCCCGCAGGCCACCGAGGTCGTCGAGCTCGCTGAGACGGAAACAGCTGGCATCGACCGAGGGGACCTGGCCGTCGGCTGACGCCGGCCAGCCGCCTTCCACCATCTGCCCGTCGGACAGCCGGTCGATGATCTCCGGGGTAGCCGGCTGACCGGTCCGCAGATATGACAGGCGCGCGCGCTCGACCGGGTCACCATGAGCCATGACGTAACCGATCGCGGCATCGATATCGACCACGGTCACGAAACTACCCGCCGAATCTGTGATTCGCTGACGCCTTCGACCATCTGTCGCAATGGTCCGTTTCTGTCACTGCAGCCTCACACTGAGGAGCCAAGATCATGACTCCTCAGTGTGACGGATGTCCGCTCAGTACGACGGCAGCGACGGGTCGATCGTGTTGACCCAGGAGACGATGCCGCCCTGGACGTGCACGGCGTCCTTGAAGCCGGCCGCCTTGAGCGCGGCGAGGGCCTCGGCCGAGCGCACGCCCGACTTGCAGTGCAGGACGATCTGCTTGTCCTGCGGGAACTTCGCCAGCGACTCGCCGGAGAGGATCTCGCCCTTCGGGATCAGCACCGCGCCGGGGATGCGGTTGATCTCCCACTCGGCCGGCTCGCGGACGTCCACCAGGAAGATGTCCTTGCCGCTGTCCTGCCAGTCCTTGAGCTCGCGGACGCTGATCGTGGAGCCGGTGATCGCCTCCACGGCCTCCTCGGAGACCGCGCCGCAGAAGTCCTCGTAGTCCTCGAGCAGGTCGGTGACCGTCGGGTTCTCACCGCAGAGCGCGCAGTTCGGGTCCTTACGAACCTTGATCTTGCGGTACTCCATCTCCAGGGCGTCGTAGACCATCAGCCGGCCGACGAGCGGCTCACCGATGCCGGTGATCAGCTTGATCGCCTCGTTGACCTGGATCGAGCCGATCGACGCGCACAGCACGCCGAGGACGCCGCCCTCGGCGCAGCTCGGCACCATGCCGGGCGGCGGGGGCTCCGGGTAGAGGCAGCGGTAGCAGGGACCGTGCTCCTCCCAGAACACCGAGGCCTGGCCGTCGAAGCGGTAGATCGAACCCCAGACGTACGGCTTACCGAGCAGCACCGCGGCGTCGTTGACCATGTAACGGGTCGCGAAGTTGTCGGTGCCGTCGACGATCAGGTCGTACTGGGAGAAGATCTCCTTGACGTTGTCGCGGTCCAGCGCGGTGTTGTGAATGATCACGTTCACCAGCGGGTTGACCTCGGCGATGCTGCGGGCCGCGGACTCGGCCTTCGGCGTGCCGACGTCGGAGACGCCGTGGATGATCTGACGCTGGAGGTTCGACTCGTCGACCGTGTCGAAGTCGATGATGCCGAGCGTGCCCACACCGGCCGCGGCCAGGTAGAGCAACGTCGGCGAGCCGAGGCCGCCCGCGCCCACGGCGAGGACCTTGGCGTTCTTCAGCCGCTTCTGCCCGTCCATCCCGACATCGGGGATGATCAGGTGTCGCGAATAGCGGCGGATCTCGTCGACGCTCAGCTCGGCGGCCGGCTCGACGAGCGGGGGCAGAGCCACATTCACTCCCCGGGTTCGGTGGTAAGGATCGCCGCCCATTGTTGCTCGATTCGCGGGCGCTGATCCATGACGTTGGACACGGGCCCGACATGCGGGATCGCGGAATAACTCAGGCTACCGGCTCACCGGCGTACCGCTCGCCGTCCAGGTAGGGCCAGGAGTTCGGGGTACAGCCCTTCAAACCGAAGGTCTGCTGCATCATCACCGGGGCCTTCTCGCCGTCACCGGGGCACTTCTCGTGCCCGTGCCCGAGCTCGTGGCCGACCTCATGGTTGATCGTGTACTCCCGGTACTGCTCCAGCCGGCCCTCGTAGTCCGGTATCGCGTCGGCCCACCGGTCCGCGTTGATGATCACCTGACCGGGGATCCGGCACGAGGTGTACCCCTCGGTGGCCAGGCCGCCTGCCGCGCACATCTCCTCCGAGGTGGGCCCCGACGCCAGGAAGATCGTGAAGTCCACGTCGTCACCGCCGTTCGCCACCCGCCGCAGCCGCAGCCGCCCGTCGTTGACCCAGCTCCGGTCATCGCCCAGCGTCCCGTCGACGGCCTCGGCGAACTCCCTGGCCGACGTGTCGTCGACGATCTTCTCGACCGCCACCCGGAAGCGGTACAACTCGCCGTCGGTGCCCAGCATCGGGCCGCGGCCACGCGCGTACCGGAAATCGCCCGCCTTCGCCATCGGCTCGTCGTCCTCCCCGGTGACCGGTTCGACCGCCCCTGTCGTCGGTGCGGCCGGTTCGGCCGGCTCCAGCCTGGTCTCCGGCAGCACCGGACCGGCCGCCGGGCCGATACCCGCCGGTTCGGCCGCCCGCTGCGCGGCCTCCTGCCCGGGGACGAGTGGGTCCGGCCGGTCGCGAAGCTGATGGCCGACGATCAACACCAGGGCGACGATCAGGAGGTACGCGACGAGCACGGCCCTCCGGCGGCGCCGGATCCGGGGCGGTGCCGCATGCCGGGGCGGAGCCTCGTCGTCCCGGGAGTGCACGGGCACGTATTCGGTTTCGGTGTCGTGGCCGCCGCGCGCCAGCACGGACGGCAGGAAGTCGGGTTCCTCCTCCCGGAGCGCCTCGGCCGTCGGCCGGCGCCGCTCGTCCGGGGACGGCTCCTCCGCCCGCGGGGGCACCAGCACCGGCACATGGAGGTTCCCGGCGAGACCCGGGTCCATCAGGGCGGGCGGGGGCCACAGGTTGTCCGGCAGTTCCGCGGGCAGGCGGACGCTGGGCGGCAGCCCGGGGCGGTTCCGCGTCGGCGGGTACCGCAGGTTCTGCTCGGCGTGCGACTCCGCACCGGCGAGGCCGGCATGCGGTTCCAGGCCGGAGCCGACGGTGCCGGGCGGAGTCTCGGCCCGATGGGCGCCGGGGCGCTCGACGATCGCGGGTCCGTCCTCCCGCTCGGGTCGCGCCGGGGCGCCGGGCGTCTCGAGCCGGCCGTCCTCGCCGGACGGTCCTGGCTGCGGGCGGAGGGCTTCCGGCGGGCCGGTGGGTGGGCGGGAGGCCGGCGGTGGCCGGTTGCCCGTGCCGGGCCGGGTGCCGCCGGGAACGGCACGGATGGCGGGACCGGTCGACCGGCTCGATCGGCGGGTTCCGGTGGCCCGCGAATTCGGGTAGGCGCCGGGCGCCGCCATCGGTTCGCCGCCGGCGGGGGTGGCCGGCTCCGGCTCGGGTTCGAGGGCCGCCCGTGAGGCGGCGAGCTCGACGATGCCGCGGGTCATGGCCGGCGGTTCCGGCATTCCGGGTTCCGTGGGTTCCGGCGCTCCCGCTTCCGCCGGCTCCGGCATGGCGGGCAGTGGCGGGGTACGGCGGGTCCTGGTGGGCCGGTCTTCGGCGGGCTTGGCGGTGGCGGCCACGGAGCGTGTCCGGCGGGCGGGGGTGGGTGCGGGCATGGCCGGGGGCGCCGCGGGATCCGCCTCGGCGCGGGAACGCTCGGCCCGGCCACGCCGACCGGTGCCGGCGTCCGGATCATTGGGGCCATTTGTCGCGTTTGCCATAGCAAGCGCCAGCCTGCCATGACTCACCGTCTGTCACAGGACTTTCGGATTTCCGTACCGGAACAGCGTCAGAGTGACGGGCCGGTCAGGTTCTCGTCGTTGCGGCGCGGCCACGAGTAGGGCTTGCAGCCACGAAGCGTGAGGGTCTGCTGGACCATCACCGGGGCCGGGCCGCCCGCCTTGGGACAGCCCTCGTGCCGGTGGCCCAGCTCGTGCCCGACCTCATGGTTGATCACGTACTGCCGGTACGCGGCCAGACCGGCACCCGACTCCACGTAGGGACGGGCCGACTTACGCCAGCGGTCCAGATTGAGGATGACCTTCCCGGTGGCCCGGCACGACGTGAACGGCACCCCGCCGATCCGGATGTTGGTGCCGCCCCGCTCGCACATCAGCCCCGCGGTCTCCCGGGTGGCGAGGTAGATCGTGAAGTCCGCCTTCTCGGCGCTGTCGACCATCTGCATCCGCAGCCCGCCGGAACCGGTCCAGCCGCGCTCGTCGGAGAGGGTGGCGACCACCTGCGCGGCGAAGGCGGGCACGTCCTCGCCGCTGCCCTTCTCCACCGCGACCTTGAAGCGGAGCACCGGGCCCCGCGTGCCGTAGACGGGGCTGCGACCGCCCGCGTACTCGAAATCACCGGACCCCTCGGCCGGGACCGCGCCGTCGATCTGCATCACGCCGTCGGCCGGGAACACCGGTGTCTCGGCCGCGGTGGAATCGGCCGGGACGGCCGGGGACGGGCTGCCCGGCGCGATCGACGGAACCTCGGACGGTGCGGGAACGGCCGCCTCGGCGGGAGAGGCCGCGGCCACCGGGTTGCCGGGCGGGGCGGCGCCGGCGAGGAACTGCCGGCCGATCGCGACGGCCGCGAACAGCACCGCGGTGGCGAGCAGGACGATCAGCCAGGACTGCCGCCAACGGTCCGTGCCGGACGAGGTCCGCGACTCACGGGGCGGGGCGGCAGGCGAAATCATCGGCTCCCAGATTCCCACACCGGGCTTCCGCTTCCCACCCATCGAAGATCTTGTGCCCTTTGTTACAACATGCAACCTCATTCGTCCCGGGGCGTGCCTACGTGCCGGAAAGGACCCGGACCACCGCATCAGCCCGGCGGGCGCTCCGCGGCCCGGACCGGGCAGGCGATCCGGAAATACACGATCGAGAGCGGGTAGCCCGTACCGGAGAAGTCGTCGCCGGGAGGAAGGGAGGGCTCAGCAGGCCGGAAGGACGGCCGGGAGGGTCATCGGGTGTCGTCGAGCAGGCCGATGATGCCGCGGGCGACCAGACGCGGGACCTCCATCTGGGCGACGTGGCCGACGCCGGGGAGGATCAGCAGGCGGCCGTCCGGAATGACCCTGGCGACCTGGGCGGGTACGCGGGGGTCGACCAGGCGGTCGTTGAGGCCGCCGATGACCAGGGTGGGCGCCTGGATGCGGGCGGCGAGGCGCCACTGCGAGTCGGCTCCCGGAAGGTACGCCCGGAGGAAGCTGCTGACCAGGCCGCGCAGCGTGCCCAGATAGGCCTTCGGGTAGTGGGCGACCGTGTAGCGGAGCTGGATCTCCTCCAGCGCCTCGGCGCGGCGCTGCGGATGCACCCTCGTGGTGTCGCCGAAGCAGGCGGCCAGAACCTGCTCGGCCATCTGCTCGGCGGTGACCCGGGTGAGCGCCCAGGCCATCAGGCGATCGGCGGCGGGCATCGCGAGCAGCGGCAGCACCGGGCCCTGCGCGGTCCGCCGGGGGTCCAGGAACGGCATGGCCGGGGAGATCAGCGTGAGCGTGCGCACCAGGTCGGGCCGCAGGGCCGCGACCCGCACCGAGATGGAGCCGCCGAGCGAATTGCCGATCAGGTGGACCGGGCCGCGGCCGGCGTGCTCCAGGTAGTCGATCACGGTGGCCGCGAAGGCCGCGATGGAGTAGCGCGGGCTCGGGTCGCTGTAGCCGAAACCGGGTAGGTCGATCGCCTGGCCGTCGAGCCGGTCGGCGAGCAGCCCGGCGAGATCGGTGAAGTTCTGTGCGGAGCCGCCGAGCCCGTGCACGTAGACGGCGGGCTCGGCGCCGGGGCTCTGTGCCGGTGTGTCGCGGACATGCAGCATCGCGCCGCCGACCGTGACCCGGCGCGCGGGCCACGGAGGCGGAACCACATCCGCCGGCAACAGCGCACTGTCGTCGGCCAGAACCGCACCCTTCATCAAGCCAAGAGTGCCTCAAGCCGCCGATTGACCGCCGCCAGTGTGGCGCGGACCATGGCGTGCCGGTCATCGCCGGTGACCACGGCGGAACCGGCCAGTTGCTCGACCCAGCCGCCGCCGCAGGACAACAGCAGCACCACCACGGCGACCTGCATCGGGCCGAACGAGACGGCGGAGGCGTGTTCGACGAAGCAGCGGGCCGGGCCGTCCTGGTGCTGGGAGGCGGAGAGCAGGTCGTCGACCGCGCCGGCGGTGGCCGTGGCGCAGAGGCGCAGCAGGTAGCCGTCGACGGCCGGGCCGGTCGCCACGCCGGAGGCGGTCCGCCCGCCGGCGCGCAGCCGCACCTCGACGGTGGCGTCCGCACCGAACGTGTTGACGTGCACGTTCTCGATGATCACGCGGGGGCCCGGGTTGTCGCCCGGGTCCAGTGGGCGTGGCCTGGAGGCGTCGGCCGGCACCAGCGAGGCGCCCGCGTTCACCATCCGCGGCCGGGGTTCCTCGACCGGGATCCGCGGCATGGCGGACACCGGCGCGACCGGGGGCACCGGAGCGACCGGGATCGGTGCGGGCACGGGCATCGACGACACCGGGGCGACCGGGGCCGCGGCCCGGCCCGGCCGGGTCGGCTGGGTGGGCAGCAGCGGGGTCCGGGACGGGTTCGACGGCGGGCGCAGGGCGGCCGGCGGGTCACCGGGCATGGCCGCGTCGAGGCCCATCCGGTCCTGGAGGAGGCGGGCCACCTGGCGGCTCACCTCGGCCGGGTCGGCGCCGTCGGACAGGTCCAGCCGGAGGCTGTGCGCCCCCGCCGGGGTGGCCCGCAGCGAGGCGTCACGCACACCGTCGACCTCGCGGACCGCGGCGAGGATGTCCTGGACGTCGAAGCCCTCCTGACGCTCCTGCGCCGGCACGACGTCACCGCGACGCAGGTGCGTCGCGATGCGCGCCAGGGCGGGCGCTTCGGCCGATGGCTCCACGGAGGGCGGCTCCGGAACTCTCGGGACGTCCGGCTGGGCCGGGACGCGCTGGGGCAGTGTCCCGCTCGGCTCACCCTCGGTGCCGGCCGTGGGGGCCGGCTCCGGGAGACCCGGGAACGCGGGGGGCGGTGCATAGGACGGGTGATGCGGGAAGCTCGACGCATCGTACGCCGAACGGGCCGTCGCCGGGTCCCCGTCGGCCGGCGGGGCGTCGAACTGGGGCAGTCCCTGGGCGAGCGTGTCGGTGACCAGGGCGTGCCGGGAGCGGATCGGCTCGGAGGAGACCGGCGCGGGCGAGTCGGGAGCCCAGTCGGGCCGGGTCAGCGGCGCCGAGCCGCGCTGCGGTCCCGGATCGCGGTACGAGTCGTCGAGATCACCCTCGTACGGATACGGGGGTGCGCTGCTCGGGGCGGGCGCCCCGGACGACGGCGCGGGAGGCCGCCGGTGGCCGAGGATGTCGGCGAGGCGGTTGCGGTCCGGCCACGGAGCGGTGTCCCCTGGCGGGGGAATCTCGGAGCCCGGCTGGGGCGCCGGAACAGCCGACGACGGCGCGGCCCCGAAGGGTCGTTCCGGTGGGAACTGCTGCCGGCCGAAGGTTCGCCCATCCGACGGACGCCGCCATGGTGGCGTGTCCACTCCCTGCTCCAATGCAGCTCCATTGCTGGACCACGGACTGTCGGTGCTCGCCCAGCCGTTCACCCGGTTGCGGTCATGCGAGTCGGCGCCGTTGCCACCCGTTGAGGCTCCGGCTTCTCCGGAATGCCCTGATTCATCCACCGCGTGCTCCTCGCTCGCCCCCGCTGAGGCTACCGTGTCGTTGCAGTGGCGATAAGTTGCAGCGTCGCGACAATTGCCCGCACGACCGCGACATGAGCCGATCCGGGCAATCCAGGAAGCCAAACCGCGGGGACCGACCCCCTGGAGGTTCACAGAAATGACCGCTGCGTCCGGCGGGCAACAGACCGCACGACCCACCCGCCTGCCCCGATCGGCGCGACGCAAGCAGTTGCTCGCCGCCGCGCAGCAGATCTTCGTCGCGCACGGCTACCACGCCGCCGCGATGGACGACATCGCGGAGCGGGCGGGCGTCTCGAAGCCCGTTCTCTACCAACACTTCCCTGGCAAGCTGGAGCTCTACCTGGCCCTGCTGGACACGCACTGCGACGCGATAATCGCCAAGGTGCGCGGGGCCATGCTGGCGTCCCCCGACAACAAGGACCGGGTGAAGGGCGCCGTCCGGGCGTACTTCGACTTCATGGATCACGAGAGCGAGGCGTTCCGGCTCGTCTTCGAGTCGGACCTGCGCAACGACCCCCAGGTCCGCCAGCGGGTGGAGCGGGTCGAGCAGGGCTGCATCGCGGCCGTGACCGACACCATCATCTCGGACACCGGCCTCCGGCCGGACCAGGCCGAACTGCTCGCCTCCGGCCTCGCCGGGGCGGCCGGGCAGGCGGCGCAGTTCTGGCTCGCCAACGGCCGGCGTACGCCCAAAGCTGAAGCCGAAGCGCTCGTAGCTGCGCTGATCTGGCGTGGGATCGCCAGCTTCCCGCTGCAGGGTGGTTCAACGGCCGGTACGGCTGCGGAAATCGGATAGCCTTTCGATCGGGTAGACGGATTTCTTGAGGAGGGGCTCCGTGGAGGTCAAGATCGGCGTGCAACAGTCGCCGCGTGAGCTTGTGCTGGAGAGCGCTCAGACTCCGGCGGAGGTCGAGCAGGCCGTAACGGAGGCTCTGGCCAAGGACGGTGTCCTGACACTCACCGACGAGAAGGGCCGCAAGGTGATCATTCCGATCACCAAGGTGGCCTACGTGGAGATCGCCGAGGCGTCGCACCGCCCGTTCGGCTTCACCACACGCTGAAACGCTCGCTGAGTTTCATCACGGGAGGGCACCCTGGTCTCAGGGTGCCCTCCCGTAACTCTCTCTTGGATGCGTCTGCTAGCAGGTCGGGTAGAGTGGCCTGAGTCGCCGTCGATCTGTCGAGTCGACGGCCAGCGTGTGGCCCGCTTTCGAGCGTGCGGCCCGCGCCTATACGAGACCGCGCCCCAGAGCTTTTCGACGGGCGCACCACGAGAGGGCACCCGTAAAACTTCATGACCGACAACGAGCAAGCTCTAGTCCCCGTAACTACCCGCGCGCCGGTCCGTCCCGACAGCCCCACCTTCGCTGAGCTGGGCGTTCGCGCCGAGACGGTGGAGGCTCTGGCCAAGGCGGGCATCACTCACGCGTTCGCGATCCAGGAGTACGCACTTCCGATCGCGCTGCGCGGCACCGACCTCATCGGCCAGGCGCCCACCGGCACCGGCAAGACCCTCGGCTTCGGTCTGCCACTGCTGGAGCGGGTCACCTCCCCTGTCGAGGGCGCCACCGGGCAGCCCCAGGCCCTGATCGTCGTCCCCACCCGTGAGCTGGGCATTCAGGTGGCCCGCGACCTCGCCGCGGCGGGCAGCACCCGGGGTGTCCGGGTTCTGCCGATCTACGGCGGGGTGGCATACGAGCCTCAGGTCGAGGCGCTCAAGAAGGGCGTCGAGATCCTGGTCGGCACCCCCGGCCGCCTGCTCGACCTGTGCAAGCAGAAGCAGCTGAAGCTGAGCTCGATCCAGGCCCTGGTGCTCGACGAGGCCGACCGGATGCTCGACCTGGGCTTCCTGGAGGACGTCGAGAAGATCCTGGCGATGATCCCGGAGCACCGGCAGACCATGCTGTTCTCGGCCACCATGCCGGACCCGATCGTCGCCCTGTCCCGGCGGTTCCTGCGCAACCCGGTCACCATCCACGCCGGGCACACCACCGAGAGCGGCCCGTCGCCGCTCACCAAGCAGGTCGTCTACCGCACCCACCCGCTGAACAAGCTGGAGATGGTGGCGCGCATCCTCCAGGCGCGCGAGCGGTCCCTCACGATGATCTTCACCCGTACCAAGCGGGCCGCCGACCGGGTGGCCGAGGACCTCGACTTCCGCGGGTTCGCGGTCGCCGCCGTCCACGGTGACCTGGGCCAGGGCGCGCGCGAGCGTGCTCTGCGGGCGTTCCGCAGCGGCAAGATCGACGTGCTGGTGGCGACCGACGTGGCGGCCCGCGGGCTGGACGTCTCGGGCGTCACCCACGTGATCAACTACGACTGCCCGGAGGACCCGGAGACCTACACGCACCGCATCGGCCGCACCGGCCGGGCGGGCGCCACCGGTGTCGCGGTCACCTTCGTGGACTGGGAGGACATGCCGCGCTGGGTGCTGATCGACAAGTCGCTCGGCCTCAGCATGCCGGAGCCGCCGGAGACGTACCACACGTCGCCCGCGCTCTACGCCGACCTGGAGATCCCGACCGACGTCTCGGGCACGCTGCCGACCGCCGAGCGGAGCCGGGCCGGGCTGTCGGCCGAGGTCGAGGAGGATCTCGGCGGCGTCGGTGGGCGGCGCGGTAACGGCCGCGGGCGCGGGCGCGGGCGCTCACGTGGAGGCGACTCCGGGCCGTCCACCTCCGCTTCCGCGGCTCCTTCGGACGAGGCTGAGCGGCCTCAGCGGCAGCGTCGCCGGCGGCGGGTGGTCGAGGACTCCGAGACCCAGTCCGGTACGCCCTCCGGCGCTTCCGAGGCGCAATCCGGCGCTTCCGAGGCGCAGGGCGCGGTCACCGGCTCGGACGAGGCCGCTCCTCGTGCCCGGACCCGTCGTCGCCGGACGACCGCCACCTCACTGGTCTTCTCCGAGGGCGACGCTCCGGCGTCCGACTCGGCTCCGGCGCCCGACTCCGCTCCGGCGCCCGACTCCGCTCCGGCGCCCGACTCGGCTCCGGCGTCCGATTCCGCTCCGGCGTCCGAGCCCACCGCCGCGGACTCACCGGACGAGGCCGACGCTCCCCGGCGGCGCCGTCGCCGCACCACCCGCACCGCCTCGGACGCCTGACCCCTTTTTGTGCGGATCTTGGACGATTGACCACCGGATGCGGTGGCTGGTCGTCCAAGATCCACTGTCAGGTCCAGCCCTCCCACAACTCGGCCAGCAGGTCGATGTTCAGGCGGAACGCAGCGGACACCTCGCTCACGAAGGCGTCCTGCTCGGGCCGGCTCCACGGGACGGCGTTGAGCCGCTCCCGGTAGCGGGCCCGGAACAACGCCGGGTCGACGCCCTCGAACACGAAGAACCGGTATCCGTGGCGGCGGAACCCGTACGCCCCGACGACCGCCTGCCCCAGCCACTGCCCGCCGGAGAGGTCGCCCAGGTAGCGGGTGCAGTGATGGGCCACATATCCGGTGGCCCGGTCGAACGCGGCAGTGCGGATCCGCGTGCAGTAGGTGGTCGTGGCCGGCAGCGCGGTGATCCGGCTCTGCCAGCGCGGCCCGAACAGGAACCGCAGGTCGGACCCGAGCGACGGCATCCGGTACAGCTCCGGGTAGACGAACCGCCGGGCCACCGGGTCGTCGGCCATCGCGCCGGCGGCCAACTCCAGTGACTCGTAGATGAACCAGTACTGGGCCAGCAGTTCGGCGTACGCGGCCATCGGCAGGCGCCCGGAGGCTATCCCGTCGATGAACGGGCTGTGCCGCGCCGCGGCGTGCTCCTGTCTGGTGGCCTCCCGCAGGCGGGCGGTGAGCAGCGTGGGCGCGGAGGAATCGGCGAGGAACGACATGTGGGGGGCACCTCGTCTTCTTCTTCTACATCGATCAACCTAACCGCGTCGCGCGAGATCCACAGCCCCGCGGAGACATCCCGGGCGCCGGGCAGAATGGATTCCATGCCAGAACCGCTCGAAACAGTCCTCGCCGAGGTGCGGGAGCTCCTGCTCGCACCGGGCCTCACCCGGGCCGTCGCGGCCGGCCGGCGCCGCGGGCACGTACCGTCGGTGACCAGGGCCCAGGTACGGCCGGTAACTCTCAAGCACGGGCGGAAACTACAGATCGTCACCGATGACGGTGCTCGGCCGTACACGCGGAACGTCGCGCCCGGCCCGGAGGCCGCCGCGGCGGTCGACGAGCTGCTGGCCGAGCCGTTCGGCAACTGGCACGTGGAGACCGATTCGGCCACCGTGCAGGTGCGGATCACCAAGAAGGGCGACGCGCAGGTGCACCGGGCCGGAACCGTCGCCGCGCCGCGCGCCGCCGAGGGCCACGACCGGGCCAAGCAGTGGCTGCTCGATCCGGGCGACCCGCTGTTCTCGGTGGTCGGCGGCACCGCGGCGAAGCGCCGCCAGATCGACGCCTTCCTGCGCGCGCTCGCCGCGACCCTGCCCGACGAGCTGCCGAGCCCGCTGCGCGTCGTCGACCTCGGCTGCGGCAACGCCTACCTCACCTTCGCGGCCTATCGATATCTGTCCGGCCGGGGCGCGCACGTCCAGGTCGTGGGGGTCGATGTCCGAGAGGATCAGCGGGTACGCAACAGCGCCGTCGCCGCCGAACTCGGCTGCTCCGCCGAGGTGGCGTTCGTGGCCGGGACGATCGAGGAGGCCGAGCTGCCGTTCCAGCCGGACCTGGTGCTCGCCCTGCACGCCTGCGACACGGCCACCGACCAGGCG
The DNA here is from genome assembly GCF_014205215.1 of Actinoplanes lobatus. NCBI lineage: Bacteria > Bacillati > Actinomycetota > Actinomycetes > Micromonosporales > Micromonosporaceae > Actinoplanes > Actinoplanes lobatus. Next base: position 2,795,146 of record NZ_JACHNC010000001.1, on the reverse strand, counting down.
CTGGCCCGGGCGGTCGGCTGGGAGGCCCGGTGGGTGCTGGCCGCCCCGTGCTGCCACCACGACATCGCGGCGCAGCTCAAAGGCAATCCAACCCCTTCGCCGTACGGGGAGATGACCCGCCACGCGATCCTGCGGGAGAGGTTCGCCGACGTGCTGACCGACTCGCTGCGGGCCGCCCTGCTGCGGTTGCGCGGCTATCGGGTGGACGTGGTCGAGTTCATCGACTCGGCGCACACCCCGCGCAACCTCATGTTGCGGGCCCGGCGGACCGGCGCGGCGCCCACCGACGAACAGCGTGCCGAGTACGACTCGCTGACCGGCCAGTGGGGCGTGACGCCGGCGCTCTCCCGGATGCTCAGCCCTTTGGATTTCAGCTGACGACCACGGTCCAGGCCGCTGTGGAGACCTTCCCGGCGACCTGGAAGTCGAAGAACATCCGGTAGGTGCCGGGGCTCGGGGCGGCCAGCCAGAACTTGACCTTGCCGTCGACCAGTCGCGTCTCCGGGTGCACGTGCACGTAGCCGAGGTCGCCCTGGCGCAGCACCACCAGGTGACCGAAGGCGCCCAGGTACGGCTCGACCGTCACCGGCCGTCCGGCCGCGTCGGTGACGGTCATCAGCAGCGGCTGGGTGGACTCGGTGACGGGCGTGCCCTCGTACCCCACCTGGTGGCCGTCGGCGGTCGTGGCCCGCACCGGATCGGGCAGGGTGACCGGCGTGTAGCTCCCGGCGACCGTCAGGTCGCTGCCCAGCGTGGAGGCCAGCCGCTCACCGCCGACCACCGCGGTGAAGTCGGCGATCATGCGGTAGACGCCGGGTTCGGCGAGCGTGAGGTCGACACTCCACGTGCCGTCGGCCGCCATCACCGGGTGTAGATGCTGGAAGCCGGTCAGATCACGGCGGATCACGATGAGATGCAGCGGCTTGTCGTGCACGACGTCGTAGGTGGTGACCGGCGCGCCGCCCGGGCCGTTGATCGTGAAGTCCAGCCGCTGCGGACGGCCGCCCTGGAAAGTGGTGACCAGCGGGGTCAGGGTGAGGCCGTTGCCGCTGAGCGAGAGGCCGCCGACGGCGGCGCCCTGCCCGGTCGAACCGATCGGTGCGGTGGTGCCGTGGGTGTGCGGTTGACTCTCGTCGAAGGCGGACGCCGTCGGGGTGGGTTGCGTGCCGGCCGGGGTCGCGGTCGTGCCGGCGGTGCCGCCGTTGAGCCGGCCCAGCCCGTAGCCCGCGAAGAGCACCACGATCAGCAGAGCCCCGACGGCCGCGAACCGAAACCCGGGCGTCGCGGAAGCCCCGCCTCCCCCACCCACGAGCCCAAGGCGCGGCGCGCCGGTGTCGTCTCCCGAGACGTCGCCGGTGTCCACCCGCCCATCCCGGCCCTCGTCGGCCGGTGCGGCCGCGGGCGCCCGCCCATCCCGGCCCTCGTCGACACTGCCCGGGCCGGTGGGCGTCTGCCCGGGCCGGCCCTCACCGGCCGCGGGCGCCCGCCCATCCCGGCCCTCACCGACACCGCCCGCGCCGGGCCGGCCCTCGTCGACGGGGGTAGTGAGGTTGGGGTGCGGCTCTCGCGTACCCTCGGTTTCCGATTTTTCGGCTTTTATGGTCATTGATTCTGATGGGTGACGCTGCTCGGCCGGCCTGCGCCCGACCGGGGTGGCCTGCGTCTCGTCAGGCATCCGCGAGCTCGTAGCCGGCCTCGTCGACCGCCTCCCGCACCGCCTGCTCGGCGAGCGGAATCTCGCTGGCGACCGTGACGCCGCCGGAGGCGAGATCGACCTGCACGCCGGTGACACCCGGCAGGGCGGACAGCTCCTGGGTCACCGACTGCACGCAGTGCGAGCAGGTCATGCCTTTCACCGTGTAGGTGCTGGTGACCGCCATGATGGGACCCCTTCCGCCCGTCGCCGAAACCCCGCCGGCTCCCCCGTGAGCCTACCGTCCGCCGGTTCCGCGACCCGGAGATGTCATACCCCGCGGTTAGCGTGCGCGCGTGAGCCGATACGAGATCCATCTGACGGTCGCGGCCGAGGCCGACGACGAGCAGCTTCGATCCTGGGCGACGGCCCGGGGCGTGCGGTGCACCCGCATCCTGCTCGATCGGGGCGACCACGCCAGCCAGCCGATGCTGAGCTGGCTCTCCGACGGCACACCGGTCTCGGCGGAGGCCGACGCCCGCCGGGTCGCGGCCACCCTGGGGGCGGCCGGCTTCCCGGTCACCCGGCTCAAGGTCGAGGCCGCCGCCTCCGGCGGAGAGGCGCCCGTCAACGCGGCCGACGCACGGCCCGACCTCTACTTCGAGCATCACGTCAAGGTGCTGCTGCCCGCCGGTGCCCCGCTGGATCCGGTTCGTGAGCTGGCCGTCCGGCACGGCGCACACCTGTCGCGCAATGCCCGGCGGACACGGCCCGACGGCGTGCAGGAGAGGTTCGTCACTCAGCGCTGCTACCGGGCGGGCCGGGCGGAGGCGGCCACCGCACTGGCCGGGCTGCTCGCCGCCGTCGGTGGCGCGGGCCTGGAGGTGGCCGAGGTCGAGGAGGAGTATGTGCTGGTAGACGACAATCCGGGCCTCGACAGCGGCTGGTTCGACGACCCATCGGGCACCCCGGCATGACCGCGCACCGGGCCGCTCTCGACCACATCCTCGGGGTGGTCGCCGAGCAGCCGTGGGCGGAGTGCCTGGTGCTGCGCGGCAGCATGACCATGGCGTCGTGGGTGGGCGACGCGGCCCGGCCACCGGGCGACATCGACTGGGTGGTGTGGCCGCCCGACGCGGTGCCCGTGGACTACCTGGATCCGTACCCGGTGCTGGACCGTGCCGACGTCCCCCACCACTGGCCGGAGGCCGCCCGTCATCTGGCCTGGACGTTCCAGGAGTTCGACTCCGACGGCCCACGGTCCGTGTCTTCTCCGGATCATGCGAGCTGGGTGTCCGGGGCCCAACCGGACGAGGCCCCCGACCCGGTCCACGACCGGCTCGAAAAGCTGCTGGCCGCACACCCCCGGGCGTCCGGCGGAGTGGTCCTCGACGCGAGCCGGATCGCGCACGAGGCGACCTGGGACTACACCGTCTCGTGGTCGGAGTATTCGAACATTCGCCTGGTCGCCGGCAGCCGCGCCCGCATGGTGATCCCGTGGACGGCGCCGGGCGGCGAAATCGGGAGCGCCCGGATCGACCTGGCCTACGACGAGGTGATGGCGGATGCCGTGGTCCGCACACCCATCCGGCGTGCCGACGGGCTGCCTCCGACCATGGCGTGGACGGCGAGTCGCGAGCTCTCCCTCGCCTGGAAGATGCACTGGCTGACCGTCGACCAGGCCACCGAGGGCGTCTCCGCGATGAAGGACGTCTACGACGCCGTGCTCCTGGCCGAGCTGGACGGGATGCGCCTGTCCCGCCGCCTGCGCCGCCTGGTGCTCAGCGCCGAGGGCGCGGCCCGCCTGCTGGCCCCCTCCGAAATCCCGAAGTGGGTGCTCGACGCCCCGCCACCCGACGGTGGCAGCCCCGGACCCTGGCTGGCCCGTCTGGCCACCGCGGTCGACCGGCTGGTCCTCCCTTCCGACCGGTCTTCCCCGGTGCCCGGCACCCGGCTCGGCGGATCGGCTCATCGGCCGCTGTGACACCATGCGACCGGCCCCTTGCGGAAGCGTTACGAAGGAGGAGTCGATGAAGGATCTGATTCAGGGTGGATATGTACTGACCGCCGACCCGAAACGGGTCGACTTCACCCGGGTGCACCGTTGGCTCGCCGAGGAGTCCTACTGGGCGGCCGGCCGCTCCTACGATCTGGTGGCCCGCTCCATCGACGGCTCCCTGCCGTATTCGATCTTCGCCGGCACCGAACAGGTGGGCTTCGCCCGGGCCGTCACCGACGGCGCCACCTTCGCCTGGATCTGCGACGTCTTCATCGACAGCGCCCACCGGGGCCGCGGCCTGGGCAAATGGCTGATCGACTCGATTCTGGCCGACCTGTCCGAGCGAGGTGTCCAACGTTTCCTTCTGGCCACCAGGGACGCTCAGGAGGTCTACCGCCGCTCCGGCTTCGCCGAACTCGAAGGCGCGCACCGTTTCATGGAGATCGACCGCCGCCACACCGGAAACCCGATCCTCGGCAGAGTTTGACGGCCCGCCCACCCGGTTTCGCGGGCCACCTCACCAATCTGGATCGCAGGTCGCCCGACCAGCCGGATCGTGGACCGCCCGTCAACCGAGACCGCCGCTCACCGCCTCAGCTGGACGAGAGCACGCGCCACTGGCTGCATCGCGGTCCCGCTTGTGCCCACTGAGGCGCTCACCCGCTGGGGCGCTCACCCACTGAGGCGCTCACCCACTGAGGCGCTCGCCCGCTGGGGCCGCGGACCGCCTGCTTGCCGGAGCAGAACGACCCGCGGCAGTACCAACACGCGGCCTGAAGGTCCCTGGACAGCACACCCTGGCCGCCAACCGGGCCGACGGGCCTACACACCCGCTATGGCCGGGTCTGTGAGGTGTGACCCGGTCAACCGGCTACGGCCAGGGCCAAGGGCAGGACGCCCGGGGCGCCCGCCTTGCGGAGGGCGCGGCCGGCGAGAGCCATCGTCCAGCCGGAATCGACCAGGTCGTCGACCAGCAGGACGGGCCCGGACAGGGCGGCCAGGTCCGTGGCGATCTCTGGTGGGACGGTGAAAGCGTCGTGCAGCGCGCGGACCCGTTGGGCGCTGTTGCCGCGGTGACCGCTGGCATCTGGGGATGTCGTCGACTCCAGCATGCCGAGCATCGGCAGGCGGCCGACGGTGGCGATGTGCTCGGCGAGGCTGTGGATAAGTTGTGGATGACGCTGTGAATAAACGGAGACGACAGCTGCTGGGCGCTGCTGCCAGGCGTCATCTCCCCTGGCCCAGGCTTTGAGAACCTCGACGACGGCACCGGCCAGATCCGAGGTGATCGGCGCGTCCGGCGACTCGGGTGAGACCGCGGCCCGCAACCGGCCGCCCCAGCCGAGGTCCGACAGGCGGCCCACGGCACGGCCCGGCTCGATCTGCTCAGCGGGACCGATCCGGCCCTTGAGGTTGACGCCGACGGCGGCCAGCCCGGTGGGCCACATCTTCTTCGGCGCGATCTCGGTGCCGGGACGTCCCAGAAAGGCCTCGGCCGCGGCGAGCGATGGCGCGGACACCTCGGCGTCGAACAACGGCCCGGCACAGTTGTCGCACCGGCCGCATGCCGCCGCCCCGAGATCGTCCAGACAGCGGCGGAGGAACTCCATGCGGCAGGTGGGCGTCACCGCGTACTCGATCATGGTCTTCTGCTCGGCCTCGCGTGCCTCGGCGACCCTTCGGAGCCTGGCCTCGTCGTAGGTCCACGGCTCTCCGGTGGCGAGCCAGCCCCCGCGCGTGCGGCGCACCACGCCGTCCACGTCGAGGACCTTGAGCATGAGCTCCAGTCTGGTCCGGCGGAGGTCGACCAGCGGCTCCAGCGCCTGTGTGGACATCGGCTGATTCGGCGAGAGGCGGGCCAGGACCGCTCGCACCTGGTCCTCCGGCGGGAATGCCAGGGAGGCGAAATAGCGCCAGATCGCCGAGTCCTCCTGGCCGGGCAGCAGCACCACCTCGGCGTGCTCGACCGCGCGGCCGGCCCGGCCGACCTGCTGGTAGTAGGCGATCGGCGACGGTGGCGCGCCGAGGTGGACGACGAACCCGAGGTCGGGTTTGTCGAAGCCCATCCCGAGGGCCGAGGTCGCGACCAGCGCCTTGATCTTGTTGGTCAGCAGGTCCTGCTCGGCTGCCCGGCGCTCGGAGTCCTCCACCTGGCCGGTGTAGGACGCCACCTCGAAGCCGCGGGACCGCAGGAAGTCGGCGGTCTCGGTGGCCGCCGCGACCGTCAGCGTGTAGACGATGCCGGAGCCCGGCAGCCGCTCCAGGTGATCGGCGAGCCAGGCCAGACGGTGAGCCGGATTCTCCAGGCGCAGCACGGCGAGCCGCAGCGAGTCTCGCTCGAGCGGGCCGCGCAGCACCAGCGCGTCACCGAGCTGGTCGGCGACGTCGGCGGTGACTCGCGCGTTGGCGGTGGCCGTGGTGGCCAGCACCGGCGTCCGCGTCGGCAGGCCGGCCAGGAAGGTGCGGAGCCGCCGGTAGTCGGGGCGGAAGTCGTGGCCCCAGTCGGAGACGCAGTGTGCCTCGTCGACCACCAGGAGACCGGTGCTGCGCGCCAGGCCGGGCAGGACGTTGTCGCGGAAGTCCGGGTTGTTGAGCCGCTCCGGGCTGATCAGCAGCACATCCACCTCACCGGCACGGATCTCGTGCTCGATCAGGCTCCACTCGTCGAGGTTCGCCGAGTTGATGGTGCGCGCCCGGATCCCGGCGCGGGCGGCCGAGTCGACCTGGTTGCGCATCAGGGCGAGCAGCGGGGAGACGATGACCGTCGGCCCGGCTGGGCTGCCTCCTGACCGGAGCAGGGCGGTGGCCACGAAGTAGACCGCCGATTTGCCCCACCCGGTGCGCTGCACGCACAGGACCCGCCGTCGGTCCACGGTGAGCGTCTCGATCGCCCGCCACTGGTCCTCCCGCAGCACCGCACTCTCCCCGGCGAGCCGGCGGAGCACCTCCTCAGCGCGCTCTCGCACGACTGCCCGCTCGGCCTCGCCGGCCGCCATCCGCGTCGTCTCAGTCACCCGGCATGTCTATCAGCCCGCCGTGGCCCTTCCCGAGTTATCCACAGTACGGAGTTATCCACAGGCCGAGGGCACGATTCAAGCGGCGCCTCGCCGATCTGGGCCATGCTCCTGGTCGTTCAAGCGGATCGATCGGGGGTCGCCATGCGGATGTCATGTGGAAGGGCGCAGCGAGCCGTCCCGGCGCGGTGCGGGGTCCGCCCGGCAGAGGCGGGGCCCCGGCCACCACCAGGCCGGGCCGGCTGCGGCCGGCCCGGCCTGCCGAACGGCTGACGAGCCGCGGCCGGCTCGGCGTTGAACCGTCCGGCCGCGGGCGACGGATTCCTACCCCTGGTCACGCGCGTGGGGTGGTTCGGAGAAGACGGCGACCGATCGCCGTACGGATGAAAGTCTCGATGACATGGCCACAACGATCGCCGAGAAGCTGCTGATCAAGCCGCATTCGACCGTCTGGCTCAACGAGCCGGCCCGGCTTCCGCTGCTCACCCCCATGCCGGAGGGTGTGCGGGAGACCGGCACGCTGGCGACGGCGAGCACGGCCGTGCTGTTCGCGGACAATGCCGGGGCCGTCCGGGAACAGCTGGACCGGTACCGCACCGACCTGGACAAGCCGGCCGCGTTCTGGATCGCCTATCCGAAGGGCAACGAGGCCGACATCAATCGGGACTCGCTCTGGCCCGTCGTCGCCGACTTCGACATGCGCCCGTGCGGGCAGGTGGCGATCGACGAGCGCTGGTCGGCGCTGCGGTTCCGGGCCAATCGTCCCGGCGAGGGCCGCTTCACCGGTGGTACGGCGTGAGCGGCCCGCCGTGGTCGCTAACGCCCCAGGACGGTGCCTCCGTTGACGTTGATGATCTGGCCGGTGACGAACCCACCGCCCGGGCCGACCAGCCAGCGCACCGCCTCGGCGATGTCGTCCGGGACACCGGCCCGCTTCACCAGGGAGGCGTCGACGCGCTTCTGATGTCCTTCCGGGGTCATCCGGCCGTCGAAGAACTCACTGTCGGTGATGTAGCCCGGCGAGATGACGTTCGCCGTGATGCCTTCGGCACCGAGGGAGGTGGCCAGATCCAGCCCGTACCCGTGCAGTGCGGCCTTGGCCGCAGAGTAGGGCCCGCCGCCGCCCCGCTGGGCGGCGATCGAACTGGTGAGGATGATCTTGCCGCCCGGTCGGCGGAGACGCGGAAGGAGTGCGGTGGTCGTGAGGACCGCGGAGAGCACGTTCGAGTCGAGGTTGGCGCGCCAGCGGGCCGCCACGCCGTCGAGAGTGTCCTCGTCACCGGAGATGTACGCTCCCGCGTTGTTCACCAGCACGTCCACTGTCCGCCCGGCCACCGCCTCGACCACCGCGGGCACCTGGGCCGGGTCCGAGACGTCCGCGGTCACGGCGGTGGCCTGCGGTCCGATCCACTTCACCGCGTCGGCGAGCACCTCGGCCCGGCGCCCGACGATGATCACGTCGAATCCCTCACCGGCGAGCATCCCGGCCGTCGCCTTGCCGATCCCGGTTCCGCCACCGGTGACCACTGCGAGTCTTGTCATGACCTCGACCCTATCGACGGAGCGTCAACCGAGCGGCGAACCGTCACAGCGCCAGGGAGAAGCCGCTGGCGCGCTTGGCCGCCGGTCGAGGCGCTCCGCCGCGCCGGGCCGGGGCGCGTTTGCGCTGCTGGTTGGTCTTCGGCTCGGGCGCGCTCTCCTCGATCGTCGTGTTGACCGATTCGCTCCCGGGTGGGGCCGGCCCGGTCAGGCCGGTGACCTCGGCACGGCACGGTTGCCCGTTCAGCGCGAAGGAGAGCGGCAGCGGGTTCCGCTGCCGGTAACCGCCGTGCAGGGTGACCGCCCGGCTCCGGCCGCGACCGGTCAGCACCACGCGCCGGCCGTTCTGGGTCACCGCCCGCGGTGTGGCGGCGAGCCGCTGGCCGCCGGGGTAGGAGAACTCGACCCGCCAGCCGGACGTCTCGGTCGTGATCACGCTCAGTCTCGCCTCGAAGTAGCTGCCGGAGTCACGCCGGACCTGGTAGCGGACGGTGCAGCGGACCCGGCTCGGCCGGTCGACTGCGGGGGCGCCGGTGCCGGTGGCGGCGGTGCTCGTCCGGTCGGGCTCCGCCACCTCCCGTCGCGCGGACCAGTTGAGCAATCCGGAGGCGAGCAGGACCACGGTGGCCAGGGCGGCGATCGCCGAGCGGCGGTCCCGCAGCCGGTGCGGGGGCATCAGGGCACGGTTCCGGCGGCCGCCGACGAAGAGACCGCCGCCAAGAGGGCGTACCGCGTCGAGCCGAAGGGCGGCCCGCAGGCGCAGGCCGGCCCGGAGCCGCAAGGTGGCGGGCGAACCGAGGCAGGCGCGGACCCCACGGCGTATCCCGGATCGGTCGCGGGCCGTCGGCACGGCCGCCACCGCCCGGGCCGCGGGCCGCTCGCCGGGGCGCAGCGGCGGAATGATCGGGCGCAGGCCGACGGTCGCGGCCAGGCCCCGGGCCACCTCGGCGGCGGCGGGGCGATCGGCGGGGCTCTTGGCCAGACAACGCAGGCACAGTTCGGCGATGACGGGCGGCATCCCGGGAAGGTCCGGGATCGGCTCGGGATCGGCGTAGAGGTGGGCGCGCAGGGCCTCGGTGGTGTTCTCGGCGGGCCACGGCATCCGGCCGGTGAGCCCTCGATAGAGCAGCAGACCGAGGGCGTAGACGTCGGTGGCCGGCGAGACCGAGGAGCCACCGAGGCGTTCCGGGGCGAGGTAGGCCGGAGTTCCGAGCAGGCTGCCGTCCGGGGCAGCGTCCCGCTGACCCACCACCGCGGAGATCCCGAAGTCGACGATCTTCGCGCCGGCTCCGGTGAGCATCACGTTCGCCGGGGTGACGTCGCGGTGCACGACACCGCGGGCGTGGGCGGTGGCCAGCGCGGAGGCCACCTCGGTGACGATCATGACGGCCTCCCGCCAGTCCAGCGCACCCTGCCGGCCGAGCCGGGAGCCGAAGGACTCGCCGTCGTTGAGCTCCATGACGACGTAGGGGACGGTCAGCCGGTCCGAGATCGGGGCTTCGCCGAAGTCGTGGATACCGGTGATGTGTGGGTGACAGAGCCGGGCCGCGGCCAGGGCCTCCTGGCGCAGTCGGTCACGGAAGGTGCGATCCTCGGCCAGCCCGGGTTCGAGAACCTTCACGGCGACGTCGCGGCCGAGGATCTCGTCGTAGCCACGCCAGACCACCGACATTCCGCCGGTACCGAGCTTCTCGATCAGGCGGTACCGGCCCGCGAGACGGGGCGATCCGTCGTGACCGTTTCGCTCCGTACGCCCCATGCGCCGATTCTCGCCCGAGTTACCGGCGGTCCGGTGCCGCACACCGAAACCCACTCGGAAACCCTCACCGGCAGGTTCCGGGAGGTGGGCGGGTCAGCCGGCGAGGAGCTGGTCGACCGGAGCGTAGTCGTCGGTGAGGACACGGGCGCCGCCGACGAAGCCGGCCAGCTCGGCGCCGGTCAGCAGGGCGGGTGGCGTGTCGAGCCGGGCGAGCGGAGCCCGGAGCGCGTCGATCGGCAGCGGGTCGTGGGAGGCCAGGATGACGAAGTTGTCGCCGCGCCTGCCGGCGATGGCGTCCGGTGGGGCGATCAGTGCGACGTGTGGGAAGGCAGCCGCCACGGTGGCCACCTCGGCGCGGATGAAGCGGTTCGGCGGGTAGTCGATCACGTTCTGGGCGTAGACGCCGCCGGGGCGCAGGACCCGGGCGATGTCGTCGGCCATCTCCCGGGTGGCCAGGTGCCACGGCACCACCAGGTGCCCGAAGGCGTCCCCGACGACCAGGTCGTAGGCGGCGTCCGGCCGCTCGGCGAGCCCGACACGCGCGTCACCGACCCGGACCCGCAGATCAGAGCCGGTGGTCAGGCCGAGTTCCCGCTCGTCCAGACCGACCAGCCCGCCGTCGAGCTCCAGGACGAGCTGCTCGCTGCCCGGCCGGGTGGCGCGGAGATAGTTCGGGACGGTGAACCCGCCACCGCCCAGGTGCAGGGCGTCGATCGGGGCGCCGGGCGGTTCGAGCACGTCGGTGACGGCGCCGATCCACTGCACGTAGTCGAACTCGAGGTGGGTGGGGTCGGTCAGGTCGACGTACGAGTGGCGGGCCGAATTGAGGATCAGGGTCCGGCCTCCCTCGCGCGCCGGATCCTGAACCACGCTCGCGCAGTGGTAGGCCGTCTCCACATCACAGGGCGTGGGCGAGACCGCGCCGAGCCCGGCTCCGGCGAGCCCCACCGCGGCGAGCGATGCCCGGATCCGGGAATTGCCGGGCAGGTCGCGGCGCAGCCACCAGCCGAGCGCCACACCGCTGACCGCGAGCAGCACCGCCAGACTGAGGATGATCACGCTGCTCGGCATGGCCGCGACGAAGACGAAACCGGTCACCAACGTCGCGGTGATCGCGCCGAGGGTGCCGATGCTGGACAGCCGTCCCACCACCGAACCGGCCCGCCGCAGATCGCCGAGTTGCAGCTTCACCACCATGGGGGCGATCGCGGAGAGCACCAGGGCGGGCGGGAAGACGGCCAGTACGGCGAGCATCAGCACGGCCGGGGCGGCGCCGCCGCGCAGCAGCTCGCCACCCCAGCGGACCAGCGGCAGGGTGAGCGCCGTCCCGATCGCGCCGAGGATCAGCGCCGGGGCGAGCAGGGTCCGCGGGTCGAACCTGTCGGCGAGGCGGCCGCCCACCCAGGCGCCGTAGGCGATGGCGGCCAGCGAGACGCCGATCACCGAGCTGCTGACCTGGAGGGTCACGCCGACGTACGGCCCGACCAGGCGGAGGGCGACGATCTCCAGGACCAGAACGGCTCCGCTCGCGCCGAAAGCGAGGGCGGTGGCCAGGGCCGAGGGCAGGGCTCGCGGCTGCTTCTCCACCGCCGCGATGCTACCGGGGTCTCAGAGCATGGAGAGGTGTACGTGGTTGGTGTGTACCGCCGCGGGGCCACCACTCGCGCTGTAGGCACGCCAGCCGGTGCTCGGCATCCAGATCTGGCGGTACCAGATCACGTACATGACGCCGAGTTCGTCCGCGTTCTTCACGTAGAACGCCGCGAGCCGGTCGCCGTACGACTTGTCGCCACCGGTGGCCGCCACGTTCTCGAAGCCGCCCGAGGCTGCCGAATGGTCGCAGGCCCGCCCCTTGGGGTGCTCACCCGACGACCGCTCGCTGAAGCACGCCGTGTAGCGCTTGAACCCGGCCGCCTGTGCCTGCTGGTAGGCGTGCAGCGTCCGCGGCGTGATGCAGCCACCGGAGGTCGGGTCGTCGACCGTGCACGACTCCTTCGGCCAGGAGCCGTCGGAGTTGCGCGGTGCCGGCTCGGCGGCCGCGGAGTTCGGGTCGACGAAACCGCCGGCCGCGCCACCGCCGACCTCGGCCAGCGCGACCTCGGCGTCCCGCTTCCTCTTGGCCATCACGTTGACCTGGCGCTGCTGCTCCTTGATCTCGGCTTCGAGGGCGGTCTTGGCGCGCGTCGAGTTCTCGATCTCGGTCCGGAAACCGGCCAGGGTGGAGCCGTCCATCTGGGCGAGCATGTCGAGGCTCTGGACCCGCTCGATGAAGCTGCCCGAATCGGAGCTGTTGAGCAGAAGGGTGACCGTGTTGATCCGGCCCATCTGGTAGGCCCGGTTGGCGACCGCGTTGACCTGGCCGGTGAGGGACTTCGCGTTCTCCTCGGACTGCTTGAGCGCCTCGGTCAGCTGCTTCTGCCGCTTCTTGGAGCCGGCCAGCTTCGTCTTCGCCTGGTCGTAGCCCTTGGCCGCGGCCTCGAGCGTGGCCCGCAGCTTCTTGGTGCCGCCCTCGGGGTCGGCCGACGCCGGGGTCGCTGGCAGCGCGATGACCACCGCGAACGCGGCGGCGAGGATCGCGAGCAGGGCGGTGCACCGGCGCGGGAGACTGACCGCCACAGGAACCTCCAAGTCGTAAGCGCCGGTACTTTACCGTGTCGGAGCAGGCGAAAGGGAGATCGATCAGGTAGCCGAGTATCCACCGTCGACAAAAAGTGTCTGACCGGTTACCGCCTGACCGGCCTCACTCGCCAGGAATACGACACACCCGGCGAAATCTTCCGGAACTCCGTTGCGACCGATCATCGTACGGCGGGCGTGTGCCGCCACTTTCGTGGGATCGGCGAAAACGACGTCGGTCAGTGGCGTGTGGACCACTCCGGGGGCGATCGCGTTGCAGCAGACGCCGTGTTGCGACCACGCCTCGGCCTGCGAGCGGGTGAGGCCGACGAGCCCCGCTTTCGCCGCTCCGTAGGCGCCGCTGTTGCCGTACGCCCGGAAGGCCTGTTGCGAGACGACGTTGACGATCCGGCCCCAGCCGCGCCGGGCCATCGCCGGGCCGAACGCCTGACCCAGGAGGAACGGCGCGGTCAGGTTGGCGGCGAGAGTGACGTCCCAGACGTCGTCGGTGAGCTCGCCGAGCGGCGGCCGCAGGTTGATCCCGGCCGAATTGACCAGGATGTCGGGCTCGCCGTACCCGTCGATGATCTTGCTGGTAACGGCCTTGACGGCAGCCCGGTCGGCGAGGTCCGCGGAGATCGCGTGCGCGTCGGCGCCGTAGCCGCGCAACTCGGCGACCACCTCGGCCATCGGCGCTTCGCGCCGGGCCACCAGCACGATCCGCGCGCCGGCACGGCCCAGGGCGAGCGCCATCGCGCGCCCGATCCCGGAGCTGCCGCCGGTCACCACCGCGGTCCGCCCGCTCAGCCCGAAAAGCTCATCGAGGTACGAGGACATGCCCGCACCCTAGATCCACTGACCCGCCCACGGGCCCCCGCCGACTGTGACCGTCCCCTCACCCGAAAGAGGTCGCCGCGCCGGCGAACGAGCGACCCGCAAGCGGCCCGGCGGCCGAACGTGGCCCGGTCGCGCGGCCAGGCGGCCGCTGGCGCCCGCCTGGCCAACTGGCACCAGGCGAAAGCCGTCAGGTGGGGTCGGCCGGTGGGGGGCCGTCCGGGAAGAGGGTGCCGTGGACGGTTTGCCAGATGTCCTCGTTGGCGGCTACCAGCAGGCCGCGACGGCGGTCGGTGGGGCGGTAGTCGGCGCCGTCCAGGTGGCGGGCCACGCCGCCGGCCTCGCGGACGATCAGGGTGCCGGGCACGTGATCCCACGGGAGGATCCGCCAGAACATCGCGAACTGCTGTTCGTCGGTGGCGACGGCCGGGTACTCGTACCCGGCGCAGTGCCGGCCGGCGGTGTGACCGCCGAGGGCCACGGCGTTGGCACGGACCCGTTCCCGCAGTTGGTCCGGCAGGTACTTGTGGGAGATCACGCCCTGCAGCCCGGCCGGGCCGGGGTCGTCGGCGCGGGTCTTCACGCGTACGCCGTCCCGGTAGGCGCCGGAACCCGCCTCGGCCACCGTCAGGTGGTCACCGATCACGTCGAGGATCCACGCCGCGCAGGTCTCCCCGCCCCGCAGCAGGGCGACCATCACGCAGAACGGCGTCTTCCCGGCGGCGAAGTTGTTGGTGCCGTCGACCGGATCGACGATCCACACGGCGCCACTGCCGCCGAGCCGGTCCCGGACCTTGGGGTCGGCCGCCACGGCCTCCTCGCCGACCACCACCGAGCCGGGCAGCAGCGCGGTGAGCCCGCGGGTCAGTGCCCGCTCGGACTCCTGGTCGGCGATGGTGACCAGGTCACCGGGCGCCTTCTGATGCACCTCGTCGTCGGCCAGGCGCCGGAAACGCGGCAGGACGATGGTGTGCGCGACCTCACGAACCAGCTCAGCAACCTGATCGAGAACCTGATCAGGCACGCGGCGGCAACTTCACGACGCTGACGAAGAACTCGTCGATCTGCCGGATCACCGCGATGAACCGCTCGAAGTCGACCGGCTTGGTGACGTACGCGTTCGCGTGGAGTTGGTAGCTGCGCAGGATGTCCTCGTCCGCCGAGGAGGTGGTGAGCACGACGACGGGGATGCGGCCCAGGTCGTCGTCCTTCTTGATCTCGGCGAGCACCTCACGGCCGTCCCGCTTCGGCAGATTGAGGTCGAGCAGGATGAGGTCGGGCCGCACCGCGTCGGCGAACGGGCCCTCCTGCCGCAGGTAGGCGAGCGCCTCGGCGCCGTCGGAGACCACGGTCAGCCGGTTGCGGACCTTGTGCTCCTCGAACGCCTCCTGTGTCATCAGCACGTCACCGGGGTCGTCCTCGACGAGCAACACCTCGATCGGTGTGCCCGGTTCTCTTTCCGTGCTCATGTCGCCACCTCCGCTTAGCTCCGCCGATGCCACAAGCCCGGGCGATGCCACGAGCGCGGCATTGAGCTCATGTGGTCCCCACGTCTTCCGCGCTCTCGAGCGCCTCGGCGTCTGGCACTGCCGGGAGCGTGAAGTTGATCGACGCACCCTCGGCGACGTCGATGTCCAGCCAGACCCGCCCGCCATGGTATTCGACGATCTTCTTGACGATCGCCAATCCGATGCCGGTGCCCTCGTACGCGTCCCGGGCGTGCAGCCGTTGGAAGATCACGAACACCTTGTCGGCGAACTCGGCCTCGATACCGATGCCGTTGTCCCGCACGTTGACATGCCACTCCCGGTCCTCAAGAGAAGCGGTGATCCGCACGACCGGCGGCACATCGGGCCGGCGGAACTTGAGCGAGTTGCCGATCAGGTTGACGAAGAGGGTGGTGAGCAGCGCCTCTTCACCCTCCACCATGGGCAGTCCGCTCCAGCTGATCTCCGCACCCTCGCCGGCCCGCGGCTCCAGTTGCGACTTCACCTCGGCGAGCACCTTGTTCAGGTCGACGTCGGTGAATCCGGTGGTGAACCGGCCGATCCGGGAGAAGGCGAGCAGGTCGTTGATGAGCTGCTGCATGCGCTGCGCCCCGTCGACCGCGAAGGCGATGTACTGGTCGGCGCGCTCGTCCATCTGTCCCGCGTACCGCCGCTGGAGGAGCTGGCAGAAGCTGGCCACCTTGCGCAGCGGCTCCTGTAGGTCGTGCGAGGCCACGTACGCGAACTGCTCCAGGTCGCGGTTGGACCGGGTCAGTTCCTCGGCCTGCGACTGCAACTGCTGGTTGATCCATTCGACCTGCTGGCGCGCTTCCCGGACCTCGCTCAGCTCGCTGGCGATCTGTTGCCGCATCCGGTCGACGTCGTCGGCGAGGCCGGTCAGGTCGGGTGAGCTGTAGCGGCTTTCGATGTGCCGGTCGTAGTCACCGGCCGCGACCTGCCGCACCTGCCCGGCGAGGTCCAGGATCGGCCGGCTGACCAGGCGGTCCAGCAGAAGCAGCAGGAAGGCGCCGGTGAACAGGATGATCACCGCGGCGGCGATCTCGATGGCCACCAGCGCCTGGCTGGAGGCGCGGGCGGCGTCCGCCGAGCGGGCCCGCAGTTCCTGGATGTGGTCCTGCATCACCTGGACGGCCGCGCGGACCTCGTCGAACTCGCGGGTGCCGGACGCCTCGATCCGCTGCTGGGCCACCTCGGTGCCCTCGCCGCTGACGGTCTGGATCAGCGGTTCGGCCACTTCGGCCCGCCAGGTGACGGCGCGGTCCCGGACCACTTCGAGAGCGGCGCGGATGTCGCTGTCCTCCGGGTTCAGGTAGCTCTCGATCCGGCTGATCTGGAGGTTCTCCTGCGCCAGCCCGTCCCGGTACGGCTTGAGGTTGTGTTCCTGCCCGGTGATGGCGTAGCCCCGGACGCCGGTCTCCTGGTCGACGAGCGCGGTGTTCAGGGTCTCGCCGGCGGCCCGCATCGGGCTGACCCGGTCGAGGATGTCGTCGACCTGCTGGTTGTTGGCGGCCGCCGTGATCGCGGCGACCACGCCGAGCCCGCCGAGCAGCAGCCCGGCGGCGCCGCAGAGTGCCACGATCCGGATCCGCAGGGTCCAGGCGCGCATTCTGCTCCTCATCTACCGGCGCCCCGGGAGATGAGCAACATCGCGACGTCGTCGGTGAGCGGGCCGCCGTTGTCCCGGTCGGCCCGGGCCACCAGCCATTCGGGCAGCTCGGGCAGCGGTTTGGCACGCGCCTCCGGCTCGGCCAGCAGCTGGCACAGGCCGTCGACGTCGAGCCGCTCGTCGCTACCTCCGGTACGCCCCTCGATCAGGCCGTCGGTGTACATCAGCAGGGACCAGTCATGGCCGTCGAACTCCAACTCCGTCGCGGGGGTGGGAGTGGGACGTACCCCGAGCACGATCCCGGTACGCACGGCGACCGGCGCGGCCCGCCCTCCGGAGAGCACGACGGGCGGCGGGTGGCCGGCCACCCGTACCGTTGCTCTGTTCCTGGGAAGGTCGATGACCGCCGACGCGACCGTGGCGAAGACCTCCCGGGCCCGGCGTTCGGACATGAGCACCTGTTCGAGTGAGGGCAGCACCTGCTCGTCCGGCACTCCGGCGAGCACCAGGGCCCGCCAGGCGACCCGCAGTTCGACGCCGAGCGCCGCCTCGTCCACACCGTGCCCGCAGACGTCGCCGACGATCACGTGCAGCCGGTCGTCGCCGACCTGCACCACGTCGTAGAAGTCGCCACCGAGCAGGCCCATGGCCCGTCCGGACCGGTAGAACGGCTCGACCCCGATGCCGAAGTCGTCCCGTTTGAGTGGCTTGGGCAGCAGACCGCGTTCCAGGCGGGCCGACTCGGCTTCGCGCAGTTCGGCCTCGCGCAGTCGCCGGGCGTTCTCGTCGGCGCGTTTCCGCTCCACCGCGTAGCGCAGCGACCGGATCAGCAGCACACCGTCGACCTGGCCTTTGACCAGGTAGTCCTGGGCGCCCTCGGCGACCGCCTGCACCCCGAGGTGCTCGTCGGAGCGGCCGGTGAGCACGCAGACCGCGGCGCCTCCGGCGACGGCGAGCAGCTTGCGCAGGCCGTCGATGCCCTCGGCGTCGGGCAGGCCCAGGTCGAGGAGGACGCACTCGACTCCGGTCAGCCGCTCGCGGGCCTCGCGCAGGCTGCTGGCGACGGTCAGTTCGAACGGGGCCTCGGCTTCGGCGAGCAGCTCACGGACCAGGAAGGCATCGCCCTCGTCGTCCTCGACGAGCAGAATCCGTAGCCGTTCCAGCTGGTCCGCCGCGTACCTGCGGGACGCGAGCGACCGCTCCGTCATACCGATTCCCCACTCGACGCATAGGTGACCCGCAAATCGTGTACCACCCGGCCCCACGGCACAACCTGGGTCATCAGCGTGGGTCGTCGGGCGAGCCGGAGTCGGCGGCGACCCGCCGGGCGTGTTCGGCGATCACCTGGCCGAGGATGCCGTGCAGTTGTCCGCAGTCCCGGCAGTGCAGGTTCTCGTCCAGGTGGAGTCCTCCGCAGTTGGCGCAATCGCCACGGTCCTCGGGGTCCCGATAGGACTCCAGGGCCCGGCACATCGCCCGGATCACATGGTCACTGACGGTGAAGACATCCTCACCGAAGGCCGTGCGCACACCGAGAACGGCGACGGGGTCAGCGTCCGGTGCCGGATTGTAGGGCGACACCCGGTCGATGAATTGCGCGATGACGGCGGCTGGGTCAAGCGGCGTAGTCACCCGGCACACGCTATTGCACGCGCCAATGGATCTTCGGGGTACCCGTCAGGCGTACCCGGATGGTCAGATGTCACCCATGAGTGACACAGCTCTCAGCCGCCCGGCGCGTCGCGGTCTCGCCGCCGCCGCCGTCCTGGCCGTTCTCGGGCTGGCCGGCCTGGCCGCGGTTAGTTCCGTTCAACCGCCCGCGGAGCGGGCGACATCGGCGCCGGCGAGCGACTTCAGCGCCGCGAGGGCCTTCGAGGAGGTACGCGCGATCGCGTCCACACCGCACCCGGCCGGCAGTGCCGCCAACGACCGGGTACGCGAGCACCTGATCGACAGGCTGCGTGGACTGGGCCTCACGCCCGAGGTGCAGGACGTGGTGTCGGTGCAGGGCGCCGGCCTCTCCTCCTCGGCGGGCGGGACCGGCCTGGCCCGGGTGCGGAACGTGGTCACGCTGATCCCCGGGTCCGCCTCGACCGGACGGATCTTCCTGATCGCGCACTACGACTCGGCCCAGATCGCCCCGGGCGCGAACGACGACGGCGCGGGCACCGCCACGATCCTGGAGACGGCACGTGCGCTGACCGGCGGGGGCAAGCTGCGCAACGACGTGGTGCTGGTGCTCACCGACGCCGAGGAGGCGTGTCTCTGCGGGGCCAAGGCGTTCGTCGACCAGCACCCGCTGGCCCGGGACGGCGGGGTGGCGCTGAACCTGGAGGCGCGGGGCAGCAGCGGCCCGGCGATCATGTTCGAGACGTCGGCGGGCAACGCGCGGCTCGTGGAGACGTACGCCCGGGTGCCGTACCCGGTCGGCACGTCCTTCGCCGTGGAGATCTACCGCCTGCTGCCGAACGACACCGACTTCACACCGTTCCGCGAGTCGGACTTCCTGGGCCTCAACACCGCCTACATCGACGGTGCCGCGGTCTACCACGCGCCGACCGACAAGCCGTCGGCGATGAACCGGGACAGCCTCCAGCACCACGGGGACAACGCGCTGGCTCTGGTACGCGAGTTCGGCGCCCAGGACCTGACCACGTTGCGCAACACCGGGGACGCCACCTACTTCCCGGTGCCGGGCCTGCTGATCCGCTACCCGGGCGGGCTGGTGTGGCCGCTGGCCGTGGCGGCCCTGATCGCGGTGGTCGCGCTGGGCTGGTTCGTCCGCCGCCGGGTGCTCGTCGCGATCCCGCTCGCCGTGCTGCCGATCATCGTGGCGCCGGTGCTGGCCCAGGGCCTGTGGGCGCTGCTGAAGGTGATCCGGCCGGAGTACGCCGGCCTGCCGATCGACCCGTACCGTCCGATGTGGTACCGCCTCGCGGTGATCGCCCTGGCCGCCGCCACCGTTTTGATCTGGTACGCCCTGCTGCGCCGCCGGGTCGGCCCGGCGGCACTGGCCGTCGGTGGCCTGACCTGGCTCGCCGTCCTCGGGATGGTGCTGGCCGCGTTCACCCCGGGCGGCTCCTACCTGGCCGCGCTGCCGGCCCTGGCCGTCGCGGTCTCCGCCCTGCTCGCGATGCGCGCCCGTCCGTGGCTCGCCGTCGCCGTCCTGATCGTCGGCGCGCTGGTCCCGGTCGTCGTCCTGCTGCCGACCGTGCTGATGCTGTTCCCGGCACTGGGCATGCCGATGGCCGGGGTGGGCGCGTTCCTGACCGTGCTGCTGGGCCTGGCCCTGCTGCCGGTGCTGGACCTGCTGCACCCGGTGGAGGCGGGCGCCCGCGGCCTGGACGCGCTGAAGGCCCGCCGGCTCGGCGCCGTACCGTCACTGGTCGCGGTCGTGGCGGCGATCGGCTGCACGGTGACCGGCCTCGTGGTGGACCGCTTCGACGAGGAACACCCGTCGCTCACCCATCTGATGTACGCCCTGGACGCCGACACCGGCACCGCCCGCTGGCTCAGCGAGGAGGCCGAGCCGCAGGAGTGGACGTCCCAGTACGTGACCGGTGAGCCCGCCGAGGTGTCCGACATCCTGCCGGCTTTCGGCGACGAGAAGCTGCGCAGCGGACCGGCTCCCGCGGCGACCCTGCCGGCGCCGGCGCTCACACTGCTCTCGGAGAGCGACTCGGGCGGCCTGCGCACCATGAAACTGCTGCTCGATCCGCAGCGGGCGGTCCGGTTCGCCACCCTGCACGTGGTCGGCGCCGAGGTCACCGCGATCACGGTGGGTGGCAGGCCGATCGACCCCACGCCGGGCTTCGTCTTCCACGCGCCGCCGGAGAACGGGGTCGAGGTCGACCTGACCGTACGGGCGGGTGGCCCGGTCGAGTTCCGGGTGATGGACGCCAGCGACGACCTCGCCACGATGCCCGGCTTCCGGCCGCGGCCGGCGGACGTCGGCGTGCTCGGCTCGCACAGCAGCGAGATGGTCGCCGTGGCGAAGACCTACACCCTCTAGCGGCCCCGGCCCCTGCGACCGGTGGGGGCGTCGAATCGGAAGTGCACGAAGAGACGCCCCCAGTTGTCGCCGTCCTTCTCGACCCGGTGGTAGAGCTGCTTGATCTCTTTCTGGTCGAGGAAGCGGATGACCTTCTTCTTCAGGGCGCCGCTGCCCTTGCCCGGGATGATCTCGACGAGGGTGGCCTTCTTCTGGATGGCCTCGTCGATGATCCCCCGCAGCGCGCGGTCGATCTCGTGCCCCCTGTTGAAGATGTCGTGCAGGTCCAGCTTCAGCTTCACGATCGAGACCCTACGCCGCGCTGTTCTTGCCGAGCCAGGTCTCGACCCGGCGCAGCGCCTCCTGGTAGTCGGTCTGCGTCTTCATCGCGGAGGCCAGCCGCAGGTGCGGTAACGCCTCACGAAAACGGCCGGCCCGTTCCAGGGTCCGGCCGAGCACGTGGTGCGCGTAGTGGTCGGAGGGATCATGCTCGACCAGCACCCGGAGCTGTGCCTCCGCCCCGTTCAGCTGGGCCGAGTTGAAATAGGCCCGGGCCAGCAGCAGCCGGACCGCGGTGTTGTGCGGCTCGGCCTCGACGATCGGCTCGAGCAGCCGGGCGGCGCCGAGCGGGTCGCCGGACTCGAAGAAGAAAGTCGCCCTGCGGTAGTCCTCGAGAAGATCCACGTGAACGCTCCCCACACTCGCGCCGCCGCTTTGACCCACGCTCGCACAACATCGCGCCAACATCGAGTGTTCCCCGGGCTACGGCTCCCTGACAACCGGGGATGCCCAGGTGGGGGACCGTGGATTGATCAACGCCGGAGCAGCAGCAGAGCGAGGCCGCCGGTGAGCAGATAGCCGCCGAGCGCGGCGAGCAGCATCGGGCTGGCTCCTCCGCCGGGCAGTTCGGGCACCGAGCCGGTGGTCTCCGGCCGGCGCTGCTCGGGCAGCTCGGCACGGGCCGACGGCGCGAGGCAGAGGAGCAGGAAGAGGATCGCGGAGAACGCGGCCGCTATCCGACCAACTAGTCCCATTAGTCCATTATGTGACTTTTGTACGCCGCGGTGATCGCGCCACTCCGCTCGCCAGGATCCTCAGGGACCGCAACCGCCGTGCCGAACACCATGACATCACCCATGACAGAGGCACAGGCGCTTCACAGGAAACGAAAAGGTGGCACCGAGCGTGGGGCACCACAGTAAGGGCATGACGATGGCGAACGCAGAACCCAGCACCGAGCTCCGGCGGCCCGACGGGACCCCGGTCCGGGTCCTCGTGGTGGACGACGAACCGACCCTGGCCGAGCTGCTCTCGATGGCGTTGCGCTACGAGGGCTGGGATGTGCGCAGCGCCGGCGACGGCATGACGGCCGTCCGCACCGCGCGCGACTTCCGCCCCGACGCCGTCGTACTGGACATGATGCTCCCCGACATCGACGGGCTCGAGGTGCTGCGCCGGCTGCGCGGCGAGACCCCCGAGGTGCCGGTGCTGTTCCTCACCGCCAAGGACTCGGTCGAGGACCGGATCACCGGCCTCACCGCGGGCGGCGACGACTACGTCACCAAGCCGTTCAGCCTGGAAGAGGTGGTGGCCCGGCTGCGCGGTCTGATGCGGCGGATGGGACACGCCCCTATGCGTACGGAGTCGCAGCTGGTCGTCGGTGACCTCACCCTCGACGAGGACTCGCACGAGGTCCGCCGCGGCGACGCCCTGATCACGCTCACCGCCACCGAGTTCGAACTGCTGCGCTACCTCATGCGTAACCCGCGGCGGGTGCTGAGTAAGCCGCAGATCCTGGACCGGGTCTGGAACTACGACTTCGGAGGGCAGGCGAACGTGGTCGAGCTCTACATCTCGTACCTGCGGAAGAAGATCGACGCCGGCCGCGCGCCGATGATCCACACCATGCGCGGCGCCGGTTACGTCCTCAAGCCGGCCGACTGACCCATGAGCTCCGCCGCCACGGCCCGAACCCGACGCTCTGCCCGCTGGCGCAGTCCCGCAAGCTGGCCGCTGCGCACCCGGATCGTCGCCATCATGATCAGCCTGCTCACCGTACTGGGCCTGGTCGTCGGCGGCACCGCCGAGCTCTACCTCTACACCTCGCTGCACAAGCAGCTCGACGACGACCTGGACGAGTTGGGAAAACGGATCAGCGGCCCGGGGCAGGGGCAGCAGGGAATACCCGGCCCCAACAAGTTCAACACGAAGCTCAGCGAGGCCATCAGCCGCGGGCCGACCGGTGCCATGAGGACCGGTTCCATCATCGTTGTGATCCCGGACGGCGGTGACCCGGTCGGCGGGCTGGTGCAGCCGAAGGTGACCTCCACCGAGGCGGACCGGCCGGGTGACAACACCTTCGCCGAGCTCTCCCCCACGATGCTTGCCACCCTCCGGAGCAAGGTGCAGGTGGAACAAAGGGCCGACATCGATCTCGGCAGTTCCCTGCCTGAATACCGGGTGATGGTCAAGGAGATCGACGGGGAAACCGTGTACCTCGGCATCTCGCTGGAGAAAGCGAACAGCACGCTCGTCACCGTCGCGATCTTCACCGGCTGCGTCATCGTGGGTTCGCTGCTGATCGCGGGTTGGGGTGGGGCGCTCATCGTCCGCCGTACCCTCAAGCCTCTCGATCGAGTGGCAGCGACCGCGACCCGCGTCTCCGAGCTCAGGCTGGACCGCGGCGAGGTGCGACTCGCGCAGCGAGTGCCCGAGCAGGACACCGACCCGCGCACCGAGGTCGGCCAGGTCGGCGCCGCGCTCAACCGCATGCTCGACCACGTCGGCAACGCCCTGGAGGCGCGGCACGCCTCCGAGATGCAGGTCCGGCAGTTCGTCGCGGACGCCAGCCATGAGTTGCGCACCCCGCTCGCCGCGATCCGCGGCTACGCCGAGCTGTCCCGCCGCAGCCGGCAGGTCGTGCCGGACGAGATCGCGCACGTGCTGAACCGGGTGGAGTCGGAGGCCAAGCGGATGACCGCCCTGGTCGAGGACCTGCTGCTGCTGGCCCGTCTGGACGCCGGCCGTCCGCTCGCCCAGGACGCGGTGGACCTCACCATGCTGGCCGTCGACGCCACGAGTGACGCGCACGCCGCCGGGCCCGGCCACTACTGGCAGCTCGACCTGCCGGATGAGCCGGTCACCGTGGTCGGCGACGGCGCGCGCCTGCACCAGGTGGTCGCGAACCTGCTGGCCAACGCCCGGACGCACACGCCGGAGGGCTCGACCGTGACGGTCAAGGTGGGCTCGGTACGGAACGCCGCGGTGATCCAGGTCATCGACAACGGTCCGGGCATCCAGCCGGACGTGGTGCCACGCATCTTCGAACGGTTCGCTCGGGGCGACAGCTCCCGGTCCCGCGCGGCCGGCAGCACCGGTCTCGGCCTGTCGATCGTGCACGCCGTGGTCACGTCGCATCGGGGCAAGGTGGGTGTGCAGAGCCGTCCCGGCCAGACCGTCTTCACGGTGATGCTGCCGCTCGGCCCACCTCCTGTCGTCCCAACAGCTGAACAGAGACCGGAGATGCTGCAACCGGTGCGCTGAGGTGGCTATGCTGGCGGGCATGTCTCGGATGTGGTCGTTTTATTGGTTTACGAGGCCGGCTCAAGCCGGTGCCTCGGCCATGACCGCATGACCTGAGACACCCGCCAGAGCCGGCAAGGCAGCGACGTCGTCGCTGCCTTTTTGTTTGCCCCGAGCAAACCGGCTCTGACCAGGGCCGGTCGAAGGAGAGAGATCACCATGACCGCCCCAGAGGTGCAGCGCGTACGAGACCAGCGGATCGAGAAGGTCGTCCCGCTGATGAGCCCGGCGCTGCTCCACCACGAGCTGCCGCTGACGTCCGAGCTGCACGACACCGTGCTGGCCGGCCGCAAGCAGGTGGAGGACGTGCTCAACGGCCGAGATCAGCGCCTGATCGTGGTCGTCGGCCCGTGTTCGGTGCACGACCCGGTCGCCGCCGGCGAATACGCTTCTCTTTTGCAGAAAGAGGCGGAGCGGCTCAGCGAGGACCTGCTGATCGTGATGCGGGTGTACTTCGAGAAGCCGCGTTCCACGGTCGGCTGGAAGGGCCTGATCATGGACCCGGGCCTGGACGGCTCGGGTGACGTCGGCACCGGCCTGCGGATCGCCCGCAAGCTGCTGCTCGAGGTCGTGCGGCGGGGCCTGCCGGTGGCCGTCGAGTTCCTCGACCCGATCACCCCGCAGTACATCGCGGACACCGTGGCCTGGGGTGCGATCGGCGCCCGGACCGTCGAGTCGCAGGTGCACCGGCAGCTGTCGTCCGGCCTGTCGATGCCGATCGGCATGAAGAACCGCCCCGACGGCAGCGTCTCCACGGCGGTCGACGCGATCCAGGCCGCCGAGGCGTCGCACGTCTTCCCGGGCATCGACTACTCGGGCACCCCGGCGATCCTGCACACCACCGGCAACCCGGACTGCCACCTGGTGCTGCGCGGCGGTGGCGGCAAGCCGAACTACAGCGCCGAGGACGTCGAGTCGTCGCTCGCGCTGCTGCGCAAGGCGGGCCTGCCGGAGCGCCTGGTGATCGACTGCTCGCACGGCAACAGCAACAAGGACCACAAGCGGCAGCCGATCGTGGCCGAGGACATCGCGCGGCAGATGGAGTCCGGCCAGCACGCGATCAGCGGCGTGATGCTGGAGAGCTTCCTGGAGCCGGGCCGGCAGGACCTGGGCGGCGAGCTGACCTACGGCCAGTCGGTGACCGACGCCTGCATGGGCTGGGACGCCACGGTGGCGGTCCTGGAGCGGCTGGCCGCCGCATCGGCCAAGCGCCGCGCGCTCTGAACGGGTGGCCGCCGATCATTCCGGGGCAGAAGGTCGGCGGCACCACTAATTGCGATCATGAACGTCAATGTGAAAGCGGCATTTTCGGGCCTCTCGCGTCGTCGTACGATTAAGCCTCGCCGACCGCGAATGAGGGCCGTGACGTGCTTGATCGGCAATTCACCTTGGACGACCGGCAACGACTGCTCGATGCCCTGCTCGACATTCCCAGCATGCGTGATCCGAATGAGCGGAATCGCTACGCCGCGGAACTCGAGGCACGGCTCGGCCGGCCCTTGCAGGCGTCCCGCTATCCCGACGCCCGGCACGACGTGTGGTCCCTGCTCGGCGCCATGCTGGCCCGCTCCGGTGGCCTGCGCACCTTCGTCCGGGTGGTCTACGACCTGCACGGCGAGGGCCCCGCGGTCCGGGAGCTGGAGCGCCTGGCCGAGGAGCTGGAGCGGGAGGTCCTGCTCGCGCCGGCCGACCGGGAGGCCCTGCTGAACCTGCTCGCCGGGGTGGGCTCGCCGCACCTGGCCACGGCGGCCGCGGTCGCCGGGCATCGGGCCCGCGAGATCACCGCGCTGGCCGGCGATCCGGCGGCCCTGGTGCGCCGGCTGGAGACCGCGACCACCCAGGCCGGCGGGGCGCCCCTGCTGCTGGCGTTCGTGGATCGCCTCGCCCACCTGGTCGAGCCGGTGCAGGCGCTGAACCTGCACCGCTGGATCGATCTGGTGGCCGGTGGCAGCGGGCTGACCCAGGCCACCGTCCGCGGGTTGTGCATCGCGAGCCGGCGGGAGCAGGAGAGCGCCGACCTCGTACCGGAGCCGGCCGAGCCGTCGCCGCCGAGTCGGGCCGCCGAGACCGAGCCGGAGCCGAACCGGGCGATCCTGCCGCCGCCACCGGAGGACGCCGGTGACGAGCCGCCGGACCGCCGGCCCATCTGGGGCAGCGTGCCCGCCCAGAACCCGGACTTCACCGGCCGTGAGGCGATGCTCCGGGCTCTGAACGAGTCCCTGGTCACGAAGTCGCAGATCTCGGTGCTCCCGCAGGCGCTGCACGGCTTCGGCGGTGTCGGCAAGACCCAGCTCGCGGTGGAGTACGTCTATCGCTACGTCAACGGTTACGACCTGATCTGGTGGATCCCCGCCGAGCAGCCGACGATGGTCCTCTCCTCACTGGCCGAGCTGAGCAGGCGGCTGCGGCTGCCGGAGAGCGACAGTCTCCAGCAGACCGCGGCGACCGTGCTGGACGCGCTGGCCTCCACACCGCTGCGCTGGCTGCTGGTCTACGACAACGCCGACCAGCCGGACGAGCTGGCCCGCTTCGTCCCGGTGACCGGCGGGCACGTCATCGTCACCTCACGCAACCAGGAGTGGGGCCGGCTCGGCGACGCCGTGGAGGTGGATGTCTTCGACCGGCCGGAGAGCATCGAGCTGATCCGGAAACGGGCCAGGGACATCTCCGTCGAGGACGCGGACCGTCTCGCCGACAAGCTGGGTGACCTGCCGCTGGCCCTGGAGCAGGCGGCCACCTGGCACGCCGAGACCAGCATGCCCGTGTCGGAGTACCTGGAACTGTTCGACGCGCACGTCCGGGAGTTGCTCTCCGAGGGCAAGCCGACGTACTACCCGACCACGGTGGCGGCGTTCCTGGCCCTGGCCGTGGAGCGGCTGCGGGCGTCCAGCCCTGGCACCGCGCAACTGTTCGAGCTGTTCGCCTTCCTCGGCGCCGAGCCGCTCTCCCAGGAGTTGCTGCGGACCGGGCGGGAAGCGCCGCTGTCCGAGCCGCTGCGCACCACCCTGCGCGAGCCGATCGAGATGGGCCGGGCGATTCGGGCGGTCCGGCGGCTCGGCCTCGCCCGGGTGGACCTGGACAAGAAGATCCAGGTGCACCGGCTGATGCAGCTCGTGCTGCGCGAGAGCCTGGACGGGGAGCAGCGCGAACGCAGCCGGCGCAACGTGCAGCTCATCCTGGCGCACGCCAACCCGGGCGACCCGGACGGTCAGCAGGGCTGGGCCATGCACGCCGAGATCGGCCCGCACATCGTCCCGGCGAACCTGGTCAGCGCCGACTTCCAGCAGGCCCGGTCGGTGGTGCAGGACCAGATGCGTTACCTCTACCTGGTCGGCGACTACGAGAACAGCCGCCGGCTCGCCGAGACGGCGCTCCCGGTGTGGCGGGCCGGCGACGGTCCGGACATCGGCCCGCAGGGCGCGCTGACCATGCTCGCCATGCGGCATCTGGCGAACGCGCTGCGGTCGCTCGGCGAGAGCAAGCGGGCACGCGAGCTCACCGAGGAGGTGTACGGCGTACTGAGCGGCAGTCCCGACTTCGGCGTCGACCACGAGTACACCCTGGTGACGGCGAACAGTCTGGCGCTCGACCAGCGGATCCTCGGCGACTACCGGGCGGCGCTCGCGATCGACCAGGAGAACCTGGAACGGCACCAGCGGGTGTTCGGCGAGGACGACCTGTACACGCTGCGGGTGTTGCAGAACGTGGCGGTGAACCTGCGCATGCTCGGTGACGTCGAGCATGCGCACCGGATCGACACCGACCTGGTCCAGCAGTGGAGCCGGACCGGCCCGAACCGCTACCAGACCCTCCAGTGCCGGGCCAACGTGGCGCGGGACCTGCTGGCGATGGGCCGGCACCAGGAGGCGCTGGACATGGTCAGCCAGGTGGTGCCGGACCTGCGGGCGGAGTTCGGCCCCCGGCACACCTACGTGCTGCTGGCCTCGCGTACCCAGGCCATCGCCCTGCTCCGGCTGGGCCGGTTCGCGGAGGCCGTGATCAGCGCCCGGACCTGCCACGACGGCACCCGGGCCCGGCTCGGCCCGAACCACGAGCACAGCCTCGCCGCCGCGATGACCCTGGCCAACGCCCTGCGTACGGTCGGCGAGATCGGCCAGGCGCACGACCTGGCGAGCACGGCGCTCGACGCGTACCGGCGGGACTTCGGCGGGCAGCACCCGTTCACGCTGGCCGCCGAGGTGAACATGGCGCTGCTGCTGAGGGCGCTGGGCGACTACGAGTCGGCGCAGGAACTGGACGAGGACGCGGCCGCCGGCTTCCGGGAGGTGTTCGGGCCGCACCACACGTACACGCTGCGGACGATCAGCAACCTCTCCAACGACCTGGCGCTGCGGGGCAACGCGCCCGGCGCCCGCGAGCTGTCCGAGAGCACGCTGGCCGAACTCACCGGCCATCGGGGCGACGAGCATCCGCACACCCTGGCGTGCGCCGGAAACGTGGCGTTCGACCGGATGGCCACCGGCGACGCGGAGTCCGGCCGGCGGCTGCTGGAGCGCACCCTCAACCTGATGGCCGTGGTCCTCGGGCCGGACCATCCGGACACCCTCGACCGGGGGCGGGGGCGGCGGGCCGAATGCGACCTGGAGCCGTCACCGACGTAGCGACTCCGCGTTGCGCCGCTGCCAGGCCTGGTGGGCACCGTGCAGGTCCTGCTCGGCGCGGCGTACCACCCTGCCGGGCAGCTCCCGGGCGGCCAGCGTCGCGAAGGCGGCCCGCACGCCGGCGGCGAACCGCTCGCCGGCCGGCAGCAGCGCGGCTGAGCCGTCCAGGCTGCGCAGGCCCCAGCGCACCTGCTCACGGGCGAGCGCGAGTTCCCGGGTGGCCGTCTCGGCGAGTTCCGGCGCGCCCCGCAGCCGGTCCCAGAGCTGGCCGATCCCGAGGAAGGCGTACAGCCCCTGGAGCAGGCCGCCGACCGGTCGCGGATCGGTGCGCCACGGCGCGAAGTGCAGCTCGGTCGAGGCCGGATCGGTGAGCGGCTGGATGTCGAGCACGCCGGAGAGCTTCGAGTGCTGGAACTCGTGGACCAGCATCACCGCGAACTCGGCCGGGGTGGACGGGCGGGTCAGCCCGAAGGCGCCGAACGCGTCGCGGATGGTGGCGCTCCGGGCCGAGTGTGCGTCGAGTCTCGCCAGCGGGACCAGGGTGCGCAGTCCCGCCGCCAGTTCACCGGCCCGCTCCCGGTCGTAGCGGGCGATCAGTGACCACCCGGCGGCGAAGGCGTCCTGCCAGCGCCGCAGATCGTCGTCGCTCAGCCGGTCCGCCGGCGGTGCGTGGTGCCCGCCCCGGTACGCGTCCAGATCGTCCAGGGTCACCACCAGCTCTTCCCGCTCCGCCGAGCCGGTCAGCTCCCGCAGGACCTGCCAGCCGGTCTGCCGCTCGACGGTCACCCGGCCCCGTCGGACGATCGCGGCGAGCGGGGTGTGCCCCGGTTCGGCGGTCAGCGCCCGGCCCAGGCCCGGCAGCGTCACCCCGCCGGGCGAAGCATGCACCACCAGGTCGGCGTCCACCCCGGTGAGCGCGGCCGCGGCGGTCGCGACCGCGGACAGATGGTTGCAGTCGACGTCGAGCGGAACCTCGGACCGGGCCGCGCCGCGCAGCCGCCGGGTGGTCCGCGCCGCCCAGGCGCCGACCAGCGGGTCGGTCAGCAGCCGGGCGAAACGCTCCGGATCGGCGGCCTGCGCCCGGGCGAGGACATCGACGGCCCGGTCCCGGTGGGTGCGGTCGCCGCTCCAGGCGGTGGCGATGAACTTGATGAGAAGCAGGTGCTTGCTGAGCTGGGCGTGTGCCAGCGCGGCGACCGCGCCGGCCCCGCCGTACCCGCCGGCCAGCCCGGCGAACTGGGCGGACGTGAGCTGATGCCACCTGATCGTCACTGCCGTGCCCCGGTGAGTCGGGCCAGGTCGTCGGCGACCCGGCAGTGGACGTGGGTGATGAGCCGGGTCAGATCGGCGCAGTAGACCGACGGGTTCCGGAATCCCTCCGACCGGCGGTAGCGGTGCGCGTAGTGGCCGGCGCCGCAGATCCGGCGCAGCTCGCACGGCCGGCAGGAGTCGGCGAGCGCCCGCTCCCCGATCTGCCGGGCGACGATCCCGGGATGGACGAGGGCCGCGTCCAGGTCGTGCGTCAGCACATTGGTCCCGGTGGCGCACGCCCCGTCGTACGCGGATTTGAGGGAGTCCTCCTGCTCGACGGCCCCGTCGGTCTCGATCACCGCGACCGCGACCGGGCTGAGCCCCACCTGCTCGCTGCGGCTGCCGCCGCCCAGCACCAGGTTGATCACCGACTCGAACAGGCGGATCCGGGTGGCCTGGTGTTCGGCCCCGTACCACTCGTCGAAGATCGCGATGAGCCAGTCGGCGTACGGGGTCTCTCCGTCCCGTGCCCGTGGGGGCGGCTCCGCCCAGTTGGCGTGCGGGAACAGAAGGTCGATCGCCGGTGGGTGATAGCCGAGCAGGGTCCGGTAGCAGGCGAGCGGGTCGGTGTCCGGATCGATGGTGCAGAGCAGTCCGGCGTACGCGGACCGGTTCTCCGCCCGGTCTAGCAGGGTGAGCGCCCGGTGCACCGCGGCGAAGCTGCCGCGGCCGTCGGCCCGGCGCCGGTGGCGGTCGTTGTCGGCGGGCGCGCCGTCCAGGCTGACCCCGATCGCGACGCCGAGCGACCGCAACTCGGCGAGCATCGCCTCGTCGAGCAGGACGCCGTTGGTCTGCAACCCGAAGTCGACGGCACAGGTGCCGGTGAGCGCCGCACGCATCGTGCCGACGATCGACCGGAGCCCGTCACGGCCGGCCATCAGCGGCTCGCCGCCGTGCAGGATGAGGCGCACCGTGTCCAGCCGGTGGGCCCGGGCGTGCGCACGGATCCGGCCGGCGGCCGCCGACGCCACTTCGGCGGACATGACCGCGGGCCGGGTCCGCCAGCTCTGGTCGGACATCGTGTACATGTAGCAGTAGTCGCACGCCAGATTGCAGCGCTGATGGACCTTCAGCACGAAATCCCGAAAGGGACGTGGTGACCAGCCCTCCGCGATCAGTCGCGGGACGTCCAGTGCCCGGTGCGGCCAATCGGGGGTCGGCGCCTCAGAGAGGACTTGGCTCATCGGGCGCGAAATTCCCGAAAGCAGCCAGGATCTCCCGGTTCCCGCTCATCTCGGCGACCAGCGCCGACAGCGAATTCGCCAGCACCGAATCGGTCGAGGGAAGCAGCTGATCCAGCGGTATGCCAGTGACATCGATCAAGGTCGTCGGCAGTGCGTCGCCACTCCCGGCCACCCCGGGACCTGCGGCCATCCTCGCCTCCTCGCCCGCCGCCGCGATCAGGTCGGCGGCGGCTCGATGTCACACTCCGCGCGCACCCCGAGAGCGGCGTTGACCGTGCTCGGATGGTGCGGTCCGAGCACGCGGCGGAGGCTGCCAAGTGTAGTGTCCAACAACACTTGAGCGCTGCCCGACTCGCCTGCGTTTCTCAGTTCCAATACGAGATCGACAGCGCACGCGAGCGAATCCGGATGATCCTTTCCGCGCACTCTCTGAGACACTTCGAGGGTACGTCGAAGCAGGTCACGGGCATCGTCGAATTGTTGATCGAGAGAGAGATCGGTGGCGTAGTTCGCCGCCGCGGAAAGGGTGTACGGGTGTTCATCACCCAATCGCTCCTGTAACTCGGTCAGGGTCATCCGATCCATCTCCAGGGCGCGCGGATCGCTCAGCGCGCGCAGGATGATCGCGTGGTTCACCTCGGCCGCCAGGGTGACCGGGTTGAACCGGCCGAAGACCCGCCGGTACCGCGCCACGGCCAGCTTGGCCAACTCCAGGGCGTCGTCCGGCGGCCGGTGCTCGGCGACCGCCAGGGCGCAGCCGACGTTGGCGAGGCTCATCATGGCGGCCAGCGTGTGCTCGTGATCGGTGCCCAACTGGGTCAGGCCGGCCTCGTAGTTCTCCCGGGCCAGGCGCATGGCTTCGGCGTGCCGGCCGAGTTTGCGCAGGGCCACGACGACCGTACGGACGCTCATCAGCACCTGCTGGTGCCGGGGGCCCATCCGTGCCCGGAAGGTCGGCAGCACCTCCTGTTGCAGGTCGTAGGCCTGCTGGTAGTCCCCCAGCCCGAAGTGGTCACGGGCCAGGTTGCCGATCGACAACAGGGTCCGGGCGTCCCGGTCGCCGAACAGGTCCCGCCGCCGGCGCAGCACCTCCTCGTCGATCACGAAGGCGCTCCGATAGTCGCCCAGCAGACGCCGGTTGACCCCGAGGTTGTTCATCTGATGCAGGATGCGTTCCTCGTCCTCGGGGTCGGCGGCCCGGCAGTGCGCGAGCGTCTCCTCGTCGACCTCCAGCGCCTGCGGGTAGGCGCCGTTGATCCGGTGGTGCGCCGCCACGGTCCGCGCGGCCCGCAGCGTGAACCGGTGCCGGTCCCCGTATCCCGCGCTCTCCCGCAGCCGGTTCCAGGACACGATGCTCAGCTCCCGGGACTCGTCATAGCGGCCCAGCGCCCGCAACGTCTCGGCGCGCTCGAAGGTGGCCCGCATGGCCAGTTCCTCGACCGGCTCGGTGGCGTCGTCCGCGTCGGCCGGGGTCCACGCGGCGATGGCCAGGTCGGCCAGGCTCAGACTGCCCGCGTAGTCGCCGGCCCGGTTCTGGTAGCGGATCTGGTCGACGACCAGCCGGCGGGCGGGCAGGTGGGCGGAGCCGATCAGCCCGGCCGGGACCACGTGCGGGGCGATCTCCGCGTACAGGTCCCAGGCCCGCATGTCCTCCGGTGCGCCCGGATTCGCGGCGGCCAGCAGCAGCTCGGCGTTGGTCCGGCCGCGCTCCCGGGCGGCCGCGTCGAGTGCCTCCCGGAGCGCCACCTGGACCAGCCGGTGCACGGTGATCCGCCGGGTCTGCTGCTCGACGGTCGCCAGTCCGTACCGGCGCAGGGTCCGTACCGTTCGGGCCATCTGGATCGGATCGCTGAGCGCCCGCGCCAGCGGCGCGGTGACCGGGGCGTCCTGCCCGCTGCGCAGCAGGGTGACCGAGACCGGCTCGGTGCCGAGGTAGGCGAAGACCTCGAGGAGCTGGGCGGCGCTCGGCGCCTCGTGACGCAGGCCGTCGACCGCGATCCGGACGAACGCGACGACCGTGTCGGTGTAATGCTGCGGCCGTCCGGTGGCCAGCAACTCCTGCATGTGCTCATCGAAGAGCTGCATCAGCTCACCGACCGGCATCAGGGTCGCGGCCTGGACGGCGGCCACCTGTTCCAGAGCGAGCGGCAGGTCGCCGAGCCGGTCGGCGAGGCGGTCCGCGTCGGCGCCGCCGATCTCCCGGCCCCGCCGGCGCAGGAACTGGATGCTCTCGGCCCGGTCGAACGGCCGCACCTCGATGGCCGTGCCGACGTTCGCCCAGTTCGGGTCGCGGGAGGTGACCAGCACCTGGCCGCGCGCCGAGGAGGGCAGCAGCGCCAGCAGTTCGTCGGAGAGCTCGGCGTTGTCGAAGACCAGATGCCAGGCGACCCGGCCCCGCTCCAACTCGCTGATCACCGACCGTACGGTCTGCTGGAGGTCCCGGTTCGCCGGCAGGTTCAACCGCTCCCCCAGGTCCGCGAGGGCCCGGCGGGCCGGCATCGGGTCGTGCGCGGGCACCCACCAGACCAGGCCGTTCTCCGGAACCGCCCAGCGGTGCAGGTACTCCACGGCCACCTGTGTCTTCCCGGCGCCGCCCAGCCCGTGCAGGATGACCGGCAGCGACCGGCCCTCGCGCAGCCGCCGCCGGACCTCGTCGAGGATCAGATCCCGGCCGGTGAAGGCGCTGTTGCGTTCCGGCAGGTCACGCGGCCGGACGGTGGCGGACGGCTGGTCGCCGACCGGTTCCTCGACCGCTTCCTCGACCGGCTCGGGCACGATGAAGTCCTCGCTCGGCGCCGCCACGGCCGGGCGGGTCGAGTCGTCCGAGGCCGGTAGCCAGAGTTGCAGGAACTGCCGGACCACCTCGTGCGGGTCCCGGCGGTCCACCGAGCGGACGGCCAGCACACGGACCACGCAGTCCAGCTTCACCCATTTGGGTAGGCCGTCGCCGCGAAGCATGGCGCTCACCGTCTCGTGACTGACAGTGTCGGCGAGGTCCCCACGGATTCTGACATCGTTGCTGATCATTCGGACGCCCGGTTTTCCGGCGCTGCGATAGAGCTCGTGCAGGGCGAGGACCAGATCCCTCAGTGGGCCCGGGGGCAATTGATCTGGTCCGGGCATCTGTACCGCCACGAGTCACGCTCCTGACGCTGACAAGAATCGTCAAGTTGTGTCAGACAGGATTTCACGAGTATCGGGCGTACGCCAACCGTCAACTTATGGCGATGAATGCCAGGATCCGTTCTCGCACATTCCGGAGGCTCGACGATTGGTTCATGGAAAAGTTCGTCGCGGAGGGGCGTCGAATGCGTGATCATAAACGGCCCGGCACCGACCGGGTCACGAACGAGCTGGCCTTCGTGGCCGTCGTGGTGACGATCCTGATCCTGATCCTCACCGGAAAGCTCAGCGGCGAATCGACACTTCAGGCGATCGCGTGCCTGGCGGCCACCGCCGGACCCTGGCGCCGGGCAGCAGCTGAGAACAAGGCTATGGAGCGGATCCTGCGCCCGGGGCGTCCGGTGGATCGCCGGCGTAGTTGTCGAAGGCGGAAAGAACTTCCTGAGCACCGTCGAATTCGATCAACAAGCGCCGGATGGCGTTGGCGAGCACGGAATCGCCGTCCGCGATGAGACGGTCCACCGGAAGATCGGTGACGTCGATCAACCGAGACGCGCCCGGATCGTCCTGGCCGGCGCCGCCCATGCCGCCCTCCACCTGATAAGGGCCGGGTTGCTCACCCGGCCCAGCATGCTCACGATAGCTAATCACAAGGTCATCCGACGGTCGTTCGCGGCCCTGCGAGCTTCTTATCTTGCGGATGCCGGCCCGCTGGGCCGTGGACCGCCCACCGGTCCCACCTGGACCGGCCGTCATCGCCGGGGCGGCGGAACGTTGTACCCGATGCGGCATGAGTCCGGTAGGTCCCACTGTCCGGAACGGAACGGGACAAAAATTCGGCACACGCAGCTGTATCACAGAGGCAACTCAGAGGTAACAATGGGCTCTGATCGGGATCGCCCCATCTCGATCCATGCTTCACCGGCTCGGCGGACCGGAAGGTAGCGGACATGCTCAGCAAAGAGGACAGTCGGCGGCTGGCACAGCTGGAACGCCAGCTCCGACGGGATGATCCCGACTTCTGCGCCCGAATGGGTGGCGGAAACTTCAGCGTGTCACCGACCGGCTTCGCTCCGATTCCACTGTTCATCCTGTCCGCCCTCGTCATCGCCGCCGCCATCGTGCTGGTCGTGGTGGGCTGGTGGATCGCCGCGTCCATCGCGACCGTCTGGGCGGCGGTCACCACGGGCGCCGCGGCCCACCGGCTGCGCAGGCGGCGGGAGGTCAGGAGCTGGCAGCGGCCTGTCCCTCGAAGCGACGGATGATCTCGACCAGCGCCCGGACCTGGCGCAGGACGCTCTCCGGCTCGGTGGACCGGTGCACCTGGCGGCCGATGTCGACGATCGCGTCCGCCCGCACCCCCACCATGTTGAGCGGCCGCCGGTAGAGCGGCTCCTGACTGGTCGCCCACTTGACGAAGGCCCGCGACGGTTCCGGCAGGTGGACGATCCACGCGGTGGCCAGTTCGCCGCTGTCCGGCTTGCGGTAGTCGAAGACCACGAACTCGAGGTCGTCGTGAACCCCGCGCAGGACCGCGTACGCCGGCTGGTCCTCGCCGAAGTCGGGGGTGTCGCTCCAGTCCGCCAGCAGGTCGGGGTCGACGTCGAGGAAGCGCCAGCCCTCGCGGCGGGCCAGCTCGATCCGGTCGCCCACCCCCGTCGCCGGGCTGACCGACCGGTCGGCGAAGAAGGTGAGGTAGACACCGGCCGCACCGACCAGGACGCCGAGGCCGATGGTGAGCATCCCGGCGAGCCGGCCGATCGAGTGTTCCAGCGGGCGCGCCAGACCGGTCTCATCACCCACAGTGACACATTGGTTGCCGACGCGCGTTTCGGCCGGGCCGCACCCGGCCGTGCCGTTCATCAGAAGGACGATGCCGAGAGCCAGAATCACCAGCCCTACAGCAAGAACGATCCACGAGTATCGACTCGTTCGGACGCTCATCCGATCCTCCCATTTCGCCGGTGATCAAAATACCGGTTACTTGACGTGATACGGCTGGCGCCTCGGCGCCAGCCGTATCCGTAGCGGAAGAGTTATCCGGCGAGAAGAGCCCGGGCGTTGCGGATGGTGTTCGCGGCCACGTCCTTGCCGAGCTTGATGCCGGCCTCGTCGGCCGAGCGGGTGTGGATGCCGGACCAGACGCGGGCGTCCACGTTCTCCCGGCTCGGCACCTTCCAGTCGGTGTAGGTGCGGGTCACACCGGGCGCCGTCGGGCTCGGGATGGTGTACGCGCCGCGCGCCTTCGGGCCGACCAGCTCGGTCAGGATCTGCTCGGCCGAGCCGGAGTACGTGTTGTGCCCGCTCGGGTAGTCCGGGTGCGCCGGGGTGGCGTGCAGCGGCAGCCACTCCGCGTCGCCGCCGGCCCGGATCGCGGTGACCGGGCGCCACAGCTGGTACGCGTACTTGGCGTCGGACGTGGCGATCTGGGTGTCGACCGAGGCGACGTGGAACAGGGCGACGAGCCGGGTGCGCTCGGCGACCGGGCCACGGGACTGCTCGACGGCGGCCCGCAGGATCGGGGTGTAGAGCACGTACGACGAGCCGAGCCAGAAGGTGGCGGTGTCGGTCTGCGCCTGGGTGCGGACCGTGCTGTTCGCCGCGCCGTACGCCTTCACCTCGGCGATGTCCCGCTGGTACCGGGCCGAGCCGAGCGCCGGGGGCGGGGCCGGACGGTACTGGCCGGCGCCGCGCAGGGCGAACGGGCGGGCCACCCGGTTGCCGTACTGGGTGGCCGGGGCGTACGCCGGCGGGGTGGGCTGCCAGATCCCGGGCGCCGCGGCCGGCACCGGGTACGGCGTGTTCACCGAGGCCGGGTCGAGCCCGTCCCCGGCCCGCTCGGCGATCAGGTCGGCGGCCTCGTCCCGTCCGGCGGCGAGACCCCGGTCCTTGGCCGGCCCGTCCGGGATGGTGTCGAGGTCGGCGGCGAGTACGGTGTCGGCCGCGGCGGCCTGGGTGGGGGTCAGCGTGATCAGGGTCTGGTGGACCGCTCCGGCCAGGGCCGCGCGCTGGTAGGCGTTCGCGTGGGAGCCCTTCTGCGCCCGTGCCGCGGCGAGCCAGCCGATCGCCCAGGTGCGTCCGTTGGTCACCTGGGTGGTGGCCCCACCGGCGGTGATCGCCGCCGCGGTGGCGTCGTACCAGATCAGCACAGAATCGTTGGACGGTGTGGCGGCCGCGGGCGCGGCAGTGCCGACGGCGGTCACGGTAACGGCGCCGAGCAGCACCGCACCGGCTCTCTTGATGAACATCGCTTAACCCCTAAGTTCTATCGGAGATATAGTTAACTCTCGCGATCCCGGGTCAGTTACGTCAACGAACATCAATGGTTTGTATCGATTGGAATAGATGCGAAAGGCCCCCGCCGTTCGACGGGGGCCTTTCGTCAGGTGGCGCTACCTGGTGATGCGAGCGGTGTGGACGCGGACCTTCGAGTCGTTGCCGACCCTGTCCTCAGCCCAGTAGCTGATCACCAGCTTGCCCTTGTCGACGCCGGTGAGCGCGATGCTCCAGTTGCCCCT
Organism: Actinoplanes lobatus; assembly: GCF_014205215.1. Taxonomy (NCBI): domain Bacteria; kingdom Bacillati; phylum Actinomycetota; class Actinomycetes; order Micromonosporales; family Micromonosporaceae; genus Actinoplanes; species Actinoplanes lobatus. The sequence continues at coordinate 2,757,307 of NZ_JACHNC010000001.1, read as the reverse complement.
GGCGTCCGGGACGGCGCTGACCACCGCGGCCTTCGCCTGGGCGTCCCGCTCCGAGGTCGCCCGGGTCCACGTGCCGGCGGCGTAGTAGTACCACTTGCCGGACCGCTCCTGGACCAGCTTGGCGTTCGCGGTCGCGACGCCGGTGCCCAGGTCGTACGCCGAGCCGGTGAGGGTCTGCCAGGACGAGATCCGCTCCTCGTTGCGCGGCTCGTTCAGGTGGATCTCCGGGGCGAAGAAGTCCTGGGCGACCAGGATCCTGCCCACGGTCACCGTGGTGCCGTTGCCCGCCGGGTTGACCGGCGTGGCCTTGACCGTGAACAGACCGGCCCTGGTGTACGCGTGCGACACGGTCGCGTTGTTCACCGAGGAACGGGTGGTGACCCCGTCGCCCCAGTCGACCGAGATCTCGGTGGCGCCGGTGACGCCGCTGAGGCCCAGGGTGGCCGACTGCGACGCCCAGATCGCCTTCGGGTCCAGCGTGTACTTGCCGGCCTGCGCCGCCACGGTGACGGTGGACGCGCCGGTGAAGGTCGCCGGGCCGCTGTTGCCCACCTCGTCGGTGAGGGTCACGGTCACCTGGTAGGCGCCGGCCGCGGCGTACCGGTGGGTCGCCGTGGTCGTGCCGGCGGCCAGGGTCTCGGCCGCGCTGCCGTCGCCCCAGTTCACCACCCGGGTGATCTTCGCGTTGTCGCTGACGTCGTCGTCGAGCGCGGTCTCGGTCAGCGTCACCGACTGACCGGGCCAGAGCGCCGCCGTGTTCAGGGCGTAGGTGCCCGTCGGGGCGGTGGCGTCCAGGACGCCCGCCGTGCTGCGCGGCGTGGTGTCGGCGGTGATCGGCGTGTGCGCGGCGAAGTAGTTGACCAGCATGGTGAGGTCGTTGTCGCCGGTCGTCACCTTGCTCGTGCCCTTGCCCAGGGTGGTGAAGTTGTCACCGCCGGAGGCGAGGAACGAGTTCGACGTGACCCGGTAGGTGCCGTTCGGGTCGAGGGTGACCCCGTTCAGCTTGAGCGTCGACGCGATGATCTTCGAGCCGCGCGCCTGGTTCACGTCGTAGGAGTAGGTGAGCCCCTTCGACGAGCCGAGGTGCAGCACCGGACGGGAGGCCCCGGCGGGCTGCCACTGCTCCTCCAGCACCTGCTTGATCTGGGCGCCGGTGAGGGTCTGGGTCACCACGTCGTTGGCGAACGGCTGAACCGCGAACGCCTGCGAGTAGGTGATCGTGCCGTCGGTGCCGTACAGCAGGTCGGCCCGCAGGCCACCCGGGTTCATGAGGGCGATCTGCGCGCCGCCACGGCCGGCGTCCCTGGTCTGGTCCAGCTGGACGTCGGCGATCAGGTTGCCGAGCACCGACTCGGCGCCACGGTCCTCGGCGCCCGCGGCCGTGTAGGCCCGCTTGATGTCGCCGGAGATCTTGCCGAGCTGCTGCTTGCCCAGCTCGGTGGCGTTCGTCTTGGCCGCGGCGACGATGCCGGCGACCGCGGTGTTCGACGGGTAGCCGGTCACCGTGAGCAGCTCGGAGGTGGAGGCGGTGACCTCACCGGTGGCCGGGTCGTAGGTCAGCACGACCTTGCCCAGCTTTTCGCCGTAGTCCTCGGCCTGGACGACCGGGCGGGTCTTGCCGGGCACACCCGGAACCGGGATCTGGAAGGCGTACGGCTGGTGGGTGTGACCGCTGAAGATGGCGTCGATCTCGGCGCTCACCCGGGTGAAGGGACCGAAGACCGGGTCCGCCTGCAGCGCCTCGGCCGAGCCGATGTGCTCGGTCGGCGCGCCCTCGTGGGCGAGCAGCACGAGCACGTCGGCCTCGCCGTTGGCCTGGTCGCCGTCGGAGAGCTGCGCGGCCAGGGCGTCCGCCTCGGCGACCGGGTCGCGGAACTCGACACCCTCGATGCCGGCCGGGCTGACCAGCGAGCCGGTCTGCTCGGTGACGACACCGATGTAGCCGACCTTCACGCCGCCCAGGTTCTGCACGTCGTAGGCCGGCAGAACGCGCTTGCCGTCCTTGTACACGTTCGCGCCGAGCAGCGGGAAGTCCGCCCGGTCACTGACCCGGCCGACCAGGTCGGCGAGACCCTTGTCGAACTCGTGGTTGCCGACCGCGGAGACGGCCAGGCCACCGGCGTTCAGGGCGTCGATCGTCGGGTTGTCGTTGTCGATCGCGGAGATGAAGGTCGAGGCGCCGATGTTGTCACCGTTGGAGATCCACGCGGTGTTCGGGTTCGCGGCCCGCAGTTGGTCGACCAGCCCGACGAGCTGAGCGGCGCCACCGACGGCCTGGCCGTTGACGGTGGACGGCGACTCGAGCCGGCCGTGGAAGTCGTTGATGCTCAGCAGCTGGAGGTCGACCGGGCCGGTCAGGCCGGTCTCCACGCCGACGACCACCGGGTCGTGGTCGCTGGAGCGGTACGGGTTCTCCGCGTAGAACGGCGCGTAGCCGTCGTACTCGAAGGCGAACGACTCGACGGAGTTGATGTTCCAGATGTCGACGCCGGTGACGCGGCTCTTCAGCGCGCCGGTGACCAGGGCGTGGTCGAGCGAGCCGGACTCGCCGCCGAAGACGTAGGAGAACTTGTCCGCGGGGTGCGCGTCGGTGAAGCCCTTGTCGTACAGGACCTGGAGCGGGTCCTCCTGGCCGTACGAGTTGAAGTCGCCCAGCAGGATCACCTTGTCGGTGCCGAGGCCCTCGACGAAGGTGGCCAGCGCCTGCGCCTGCCGCTTCCGGTCGCCGTTGTAGGCGCCCTGCCCGTCGCCGGTGTCGACGTTGTCACCGGTCGGGGTGACCGAGGTGCTCTTCGACTTGAAGTGGTTCGCGACCACGGTGAAGTCGATGGTGCCCGCGGTGAAGGTCTGCGCGATCGGCTCGCGGGCGTTGCCCCACACCGTCTCGTCGTTGACCGACCTGGAGGCGCCCTTCGGCGTCACCGCACCGGGCTTGAAGATGATCGCGCTGGTGATCAGGTCCTGCTCGGCCGCGCTCGGCAGCTCGGCCGGCGACCGGACGTAGTCCCAGGTGCCCGCGCCGTCGGCCTCGTTCAGGGCGGCGACCAGTGTCTTCAGCGCCAGCTGGGTCTCGGTCGCCTCGAAGCGGACCGAGTTCTCGATCTCCATGAGGGCGACCACGTCGGCGTCCAGGGCGGTGATCGCCTTGACGATCTTCGCTTCCTGCTTGGCGAACGCCGCCTCGTCGGTCGCGCCGCGGGCCTCGCCACCGAAGTGGACGAAGTAGTTCAGCACGTTGAAGCTGGCGACCCTGATGTCACCGCCGACGTTCGCCGGACCGGCGGTCCGCGGGTTGGTGGCCTTGAACGAGGTACGGGAGACCGCCGGGGTGCTCGCGTCGACCGGGGTGGCCGGCTGGAAACGCCACTCGCTGAAGCCGTAGCTCAGCACGCTCGCGCCGAACTTCTCCACGGTGTCGCCGACCCGCAGCGGCTCGGTGACCGAGAAGTACGGCGGGGCCACGCCGGCCGTGGACAGGTTGGTGGTCCGGCCGTCGTCGAGCAGCACGCGGCCGGCCTTGTTGGCGGCCTTCTGCTGGGCCGCGGCGTCGCTGCCGGGCCGGGCCACGTCGGTCGGGATCCGGGCCGGGGCGCCACCGGCGGCGAGGACGATCTCGCCGTACCGATTGGTGTTGTAGACGTCCGAGACCGAGTAGGTGCCGACCGGGGCGACCAGCATGCCCTCGGCGGACTCGCGGGCCGCGTCGTCCAGCGGCAGGGCCAGCGGAACCGGGGTGGGCAGGGTCGCGCCGGTGGCGCAGACCTGCACGTCGGCCTTCGCGGCGATGGTGATCTGGGTGAGCCCGTTGTACTCGCTCACCGTGCCGGTGACCCGGACCTGGTCGCCGATGGCCACCGACGGGTGGTTCGCGGTGTTCGAGGTCAGGTAGACGAAGATGCCGTCGGACGCGGTGCCCGCGGCGACCGGACGGTCCCCGCCGCTGCCGGCCGTCTGCACGTAGACGCCGTTGTAGCCGCCGGTCCGGTGGTCGGCCGTGACGACGCCCTCGACGGTGACGGTCGAGCCGGCCAGGCCGGTGGCGGCGCCGGTGCCCTGCACCTCGGCGATCGTGTGGGTGACCGGGACGGCACAGCCGGTCCCGGGCTCCTCCGGCTCTTCCGGCTCCTCGGGGGTGGCCGTGTTGCGGGTGCCGAAGGTGCTGACGGCCGACGCCTTCCAGACGCCGTCGATCTTCTGCAGCGACTGCCCGGCCGGCTCGGTGCCCGGCTCGGACACTCCGATGTCGACGCTGGTCTGGCCGGCGGCCGGACCGTTGGTGGCGGTGAGGACGCCCTCGTAGCTGAGGAACTCGGCGACCGTGCCGTCCGGCTTGACCAGCGCGAGGCCGTCCGGGGCGCCGTTCTGGAGGCCGGCGATGGCGATGCTCTGCACACCGGAGGCCGGGACGACTCCACTGAGCGTGGTCGTCGGCGAGTAGGTGGCGCCGTCGTTGCCGTTGTAGAGGTAGAGCTTCCAGCCACTCAGGTCGAATCCGACCGGGGCTTCGATCTCAACGGCCTCACCGCTGTCGGCGCCCGCGTTGTCGTAGTGGATCTCGCTGATGAACGGCGCGTCCGTTGCGGCGGAGACAGGGCCGGTAAGGCTGAGACCGAGCGTGGTCGCCAGGACGGCAGCGCCCAGCGCACGGAACCCCGCAGGGGTTCTCGGCACTGGGAAAGACCATCCGGCGTCACCCACGCTGCGTATGTAGGAACGCATCGAGGTTGACCCTCCGAAGGAAGTTGATCCGCCGCAGCGTAGGTACCGCTGGTGACGAAAGATTCTCAGGAAGGTAACGGTAGGGCATTGCAAGGTGGACCTGGAGGAGGATTTTCGAACCGTTCATTGTTCGCTTTTGTACGGTCGCGAAAATGTAGGTCCATTGTCACGTGTCAGCAAAATGAACGTGCACTACGTCACCATGCGGGTTCGCAAAACTACTTTGAGTCACCTGAGAACTTCACCGCGAGAGATGGAACGCCCCGTCCTTTTCTTGACTCGTTCCAGAAAAGCAGGGCAGACTCGTCGCGACTCACCGCTCGCTACCCGGAGGATTTCGTGGCAGACGAACTCGCCGCCCAGGAACGACTCGAGAGCAAGGCCGCCCAGGGAGGCTGCCCGGTCGCGCACGGCGGCTCCGGCTCCCACGGCGGCCGGACGAACCGCGACTGGTGGCCCAACCAGCTCGACCTGAGCGCCCTGCACCACAACCCGCCGGCGCACAACCCGCTGGGTGGTGACTTCGACTACGCCGCGGCGTTCAAGAGCCTCGACCTGGCGGCTCTGAAGGCGGACATCGCCGCGATCATGACCGAGTCGCAGGACTGGTGGCCGGCCGACTTCGGTCACTACGGCCCGCTCATGATCCGGATGGCCTGGCACAGCGCCGGCACCTACCGGACCTTCGACGGCCGCGGCGGCGCGGGCGGCGGCGAGCAGCGCTTCGCCCCGCTGAACAGCTGGCCGGACAACGGCAACCTGGACAAGGCCCGCCTGCTGCTCTGGCCGGTCAAGAAGAAGTACGGCAAGAACATCTCGTGGGCCGACCTGATGATCCTGGCCGGCAACGTGGCCCTGGAGAACATGGGCTTCGAGACCTTCGGCTTCGGCGGCGGCCGCGCGGACGTCTGGGAGCCCGAGGACATCAACTGGGGTTCCGAGGACACCTGGCTGGGCGACAACCGCTACAGCGGCGACCGTGATCTGGCCAAGCCGCTCGGCGCCGTCCAGATGGGCCTGATCTACGTCAACCCGGAGGGCCCGAACGGCAACCCGGACCCGCTGGCCTCGGCCCGCGACATCCGCGACACGTTCGGCCGGATGGGCATGAACGACGAGGAGACCGTGGCGCTCATCGCCGGCGGTCACACCTTCGGCAAGACCCACGGCGCCGGCCCGGCCGAACACGTCGGCCCGGAGCCGGAGGCCGCCCCGATCGAGGCGCAGGGCACGGGCTGGAAGAGCAGCTACGGCACCGGCGTGGGCGCCGACGCGATCACCAGTGGTCTGGAGGTCACCTGGACCTACCACCCGACCCGCTGGGACAACGAGTTCTTCCACATCCTCTTCGCGTACGAGTGGGAGCTCACCCAGTCGCCGGCCGGCGCGCACCAGTGGCGCCCGAAGAACGGCGCCGGCTCCGACCTGGTGCCGCACGCGTTCGACCCGGCGAAGCGGCAGGAGCCGCGGATGCTGACCTCGGACCTGGCGCTGCGGTTCGACCCGGTCTACGGCCCGATCTCGAAGCGGTTCCACGACGACCCGGAGGAGTTCGGCCGGGCCTTCGCCAAGGCCTGGTTCAAGCTGACCCACCGTGACATGGGCCCGATCTCCCGCTACCTCGGCGCGGAGGTCCCGTCCGAGCCGCTGATCTGGCAGGACCCGCTGCCGGCCGTAGACCACGAGCTGGTCGGCGCGGCGGAGGTCGCCTCGCTGAAGGCCGCGGTCCTCGCCTCCAGCCTGTCGGTCTCCGAGCTGGTCGCGACCGCGTGGGCGTCGGCGTCGACGTTCCGTGGCACCGACAAGCGCGGTGGCGCGAACGGCGCCCGGATCCGCCTGGCCCCGCAGAACCAGTGGGAGGCCAACGACCCGGCGCAGCTCAGCAAGGTGCTGGGCGTGCTCGAGGGCATCCGGGCCGAGTTCAACGCGGCCGGTGGCGCCACGAAGATCTCGCTGGCCGACCTGATCGTGCTGGCCGGCACGGCCGCCGTGGAGAAGGCCGCCAAGGACGGCGGTTTCGACATCGAGGTGCCGTTCACCCCGGGCCGTACCGACGCGACCGAGGAGCAGACCGACGCCGAGTCGTTCGCGGTTCTGGAGCCGACCCACGACGGTTTCCGCAACTACCTCGCGAAGGGCCACCGCCGCCCCACCGAGGCGCTGCTGGTCGACAAGGCGCAGCTGCTCACGCTGACCGCGCCGGAGCTGACCGTGCTGGTCGGCGGCCTGCGGGTGCTCGGCGCGAACGCCGGTGGCTCGCAGCACGGTGTCTTCACCGCGACGCCGGGCGTGCTGACCAACGACTTCTTCGCCAACCTGCTCGACTTCGGCCTCACCTGGTCGGCCACCGACTCCGAGGGCGAGACCTTCGAGGGTCGCGACCGCCGGACCGGCGAGGTCAGGTGGACCGCCACCCGGGCTGACCTGATCTTCGGCTCGAACTCGATCCTGCGCGCGCAGGCCGAGGTCTACGGCAGCGACGACGCCAAGGAGAAGCTGGTCACCGACTTCGTCGAGGCGTGGATCAAGGTCATGAACCTGGACCGGTTCGACCTGGCCTGAGGCCGGTAGCAGTCCCTCCGGGGCCCGGGTCGGCCGCGCCGACCCGGGCCCCGTCTGCTGGTACCCTCAGGGCGTCGGGCTCGTAGCTCAGTGGATAGAGCAACCGCCTCCTAAGCGGTAGGTCGCGCGTTCAAATCGCGCCGGGCCCACTTTTCAGACCTTCAAGCGCTGCCCCACGACCAGCCGGTGCGGGCTGTCCAGGACCCCCGCGTTGGCCCGGTAGAGGGCCCGCCAGCCGCCCGGGACGTCGTTCCGGGCCGCGATCTGAGTCAGCGTGTCGCCGCGGCGTACCACGTAGGTGCCGCCGGTGCCGGTGGTCGAGGAACGGAGAGCGAAGGACCGGACGACCCGGGTCTTCCGGGACGCGGCCGGCCGGAAGCCGTGCCGGGGCCCGCAGTGCGGCCAGGCCCTGATCCCCTGGCCGCGGAGCACCCGCTCGGCGACACGGATCTGCTCGGATTTACTGGCCCGGTTCGCGGTGCTCGCGTACCGGCCACCGCCGTAGGCGCGCCAGGTGCTGCGACTGAACTGCAGACCGCCGTAGTACCCGTTTCCGGTGTTGATGCGCCAGTTGCCGCCGGACTCGCAGTTGGCGATGGCCTCCCAGTTGATCGAGGCCTGTGCGGGGGCGGCCGGCCCGGCTAGAGCCATGCCGCCGGCCAGGCTCGCGGCGACGAGCCCGACTGCCCGCTGGAACTGTTTCCTGGTCTGAACCATGAGCTTGTCCTCCACGCCTACGAGGTCAGCTGTCGGGTTCGGGCAGAGGTGCCCGGCCGCCGGTGCGGCGGCTTCACCCCGAGGCGCGTCAGCGCCGAGGAACTCTTGGGTCCCCCGCTCCTTGCCGTTGATTTCGTCTGGACCGTGGCCGGTGGCAGGACTCGGCGTTCCGGCCACGGTGCCCGCATGGCGGGCTGCGTATCCGCCGCACCCGGCGGGCATGGCCGAGCAGCGGCGGCGGAGTTGTCAAGTCACAAATTAGCAACTTTGATCTTCTTTGTATGTATAACGGGATGATCTCGGCGCGCCGCCCGCGGGAAGGCCTGGGCGGCTCGCGCGATCTGCACGGAGGGTGCACAATCTGCGGCCATGAACGATCCACAACGCGAACTGGACGTCATCGTCTACGGCGCAACCGGTTTCGTCGGCGTGCTGACCGCGCGCCACCTGGCCGAACACGCGCCGGCCGGCACCCGGATCGCGCTGGCCGGACGCTCGCGCGCGAAGCTCGAGAAGGTCGCCGGTGAACTCGGCGTCGACTGGCCGATCCTGGTCGCCGACGCCGACGACGAACCGGCGCTGACCACGATGGCCGAGCGCGCCCGTGTGGTGCTGACGACCGTCGGCCCGTACGCGAAATACGGCCGCCCACTCGCCCGCGCGTGCGCCGTCACCGGCACCGACTACGTGGACCTCACCGGTGAGGTGCTGTTCGCCCGGGACAGCATCGACGAGAACCATGCGACCGCGCAGCGCACCGGCGCACGGATCGTGCACTCCTGCGGCTTCGATTCGATCCCGTCCGACATCGGCGTGCACGTCCTGCATGCGGCGGTGCAGGCGGACGATGCCGGGGAACTGACCGACACCACGCTCGTCGTGACCCGGGCGCGCGGCGGATTCAGCGGCGGCACCATCGACTCGATGCGGCACCAGGTCGACGTCATGAAGAAGGACCGCCGTCTGCGCCGGGTGGGCGCGAGCCCGTACTCGCTGAGCCCGGACCGGGAGGCGGAACCCGATCTCGGGCGCCAGCCGGACATGGTGACGCTGCCGGGCTCCGACGTGGACACGAGCGTGCGCGGTCACCTCGCGCCGTTCGTGATGGCGTCCTACAACACCCGGGTGGTCCGGCGCAGCAACGCACTGCGCGGCTGGGCGTACGGCCGCCGCTTCCGCTACCGCGAGGCGATGCGGGTGAACGGCCCGGCCGCCGCGCTGATCCTCAAGGCCGCGCTGAACGGCCTGGTGATCGGCTTCGCGCTGCCGCCGGCCCGGTTCCTGCTGGACCGGATCCTGCCGGCGCCGGGCACCGGGCCGAACGAGGCCGCGCGGCGCAACGGTCACTTCACCTTGGACATCTTCACCACGACCTCGTCGGGGGCGCGCTATCACGCGCGGGTCAAGGCCACAGGCGATCCGGGGTACGCGGCGACCGCCGTGATGCTCGGCGAATCCGCCCTGGCACTGGCCCTCGACCGGGACCGTCTTCCGGAGTCACCCGGCGGCGTGCTCACCCCCGCGACCGGGATCGGTGACGCGCTGGTCGACCGCCTCCGCACCGCCGGTCTGGAGATCACCGCCGAGCGGCTGTAGGGCGATCACCTCGAAGACGTGCCAGTGCTTCGGCCCGCTGAACGCCATGCCCGGCTCGTCCCGCTCGTGCCAGTGCTCGATCACCAGACCGTCGAAGAGGCCCCGCGCCTCGACCTCGGTGAGGAACCTCATGTCCGGGTCGCCGGCCCACGAGTCGTGGTCGCCGAAGAGGTCGACGGCGATCCGGCCGCCGGGGCGCAGCGAGGCGCGGAGCACCGTCCACAACCGATCGAACGAGGTACGGGCCTGGAACGGCAGCGAGTACCCGGCGTAGATCAGGTCGGTGGGCGGTAGCTCCGGCAGGTCCTGGAAGCGCGTCGTCCGTACCGTCAGCATCGCCTGCCGGTCCCCGGCGGCGCGGGACAGGCGCGCATGGGTGCCCGGCTCGCCGTCGACCGCGACCACCCGCCAGCCGGCGCCGAGCAACGCCGAGGTCTCCACTCCGGCGCCGCAGCCGAGGTCGGCGGCGGTCCGGCCGGCGCCCGGCCCGGCCAGCGACATGGCCCGGGCACACTGCTCACGGACCGGACGGTCACCCTGATGGGAGTTGTAGCGGGCCCAGTGGTCGTCGTCGCGCATGCACCCATCCTCCTCAAGAGCGGTATCCGTGATCCGACCGGTGGACGGTAAGGAACTGTTCAGGGGCCTCCTTTCGATCGCCACTAGCCGCAAAGGTGTTCTTAACGGCACGATTCAGGGGTGACCGTCAGCCCGTTGCCATACCCGCTCAGGCTGGCGGGTAGCGGTGTCGTGCTGCGCGAATGGCGCCCTGAGGACCTCGACGACCTGGTCGCCCTGCTGGACGAACCGGACATCGCCCGCTGGACGCTGATGCCGTCACCGTTCGATGTGGAGTCCGGGCTCGCGTACCTGCGGCGGGCCCACCAGGGCCGGGTCGGCGGCAGCCGGATCCAGCTCGCGATCACCACCGACGGCGGGTCGCCACTCGGTGAGGTGCTGCTGTTCAACGTGCGGTCCGAACTGCACGAGGCGGAGCTGGGCTATCTGGTCGGGCGGCCGTACCGGCGGCGGGGCCTGGCATCGGCCGCGCTCTCGCTGCTCACCGGGTACGCGTTCGACACCCTGGGACTGCGGCGGCTGCTGTTACGGATCGACCGCGGCAACACGGCGAGCATGTCGGTGGCGCGCCGCTGCGGCTACCGTCCGGCCGCCGAGCCGCCGATCCAGCAGGCCGGCCCGTACGGGCCGACCGTGCTGGACACCTGGGAGTACGTCGAGGGCCGCCCCGGAACCCAGCAGGACCGCCGGAGGAACGTGGCGTCCCGGCGGTACGGCCGACGGTGACCGAGAGCTAGAAGTCGAACTCGCCGCCGTAGTCGCGGGTGTGGTCGCGGTAGACCGTGTGGTAGTGGATCTGGTCGTTGTAGACGACACCGGTCTGGCAGATGAACTCGACCCAGACGCTCGGCCCGTCGATGCGCACGTAGTCGCCGTGCGTGTCGAGGGCGGTGCCGCCGGAGATCGCCACGAAGGTCTGGTCCAGCTCCCTCTCGTAGATCTTGAGCAGTTGCTGGGTGGTCGCGTCGTCGGCGTTCGCGACCCACGGCCGGATCGCCGCGAGGACCAGCTTCTTCTGCGCGGGCTTGAGGCTCTTGACCGGGATGCCGACCTTGGTCTCCGGGAACTGGCCGTCCTCACCCGGGCCGACCAGCACGTCACCGAAGGACTGGTCGAGGGTGGCGGTGGCGAGCTGCTTCTCGGTGAGGCCGGCGGTGAGCGCGGTCATCGCCGTCTTCTGGGCCTTCATCGCCTCGACGGTGGCGCCCGAGTCGTCGGTGTAGCTGATCGGCTCGACGCCGAGGAAGAACGGGCTGGCGCTGGTCGCCCGGCCCTTGGTGTAGGTCAGGTGGGTGGCCAGGTGGTGGCCGCCGAAGTCGAGCTGCCAGGTGCCGTCGACCGACGGGGTGCCGAGGAAGGCCAGGTAGTAGTAGCCGCTGCCGTAGGTGAGGGCCGGGCCGCCACCGCTGCCGTCCCCGGGCGGGGCGCCGGACGGCGCCGGGGCTCCGGAGGGCGATGTGCCCCCGCCGCCGATGCTGCCGCTGGAGTCCTCGGCCAGCAGGTCGTCGGCCGCCACGATGTCCTGGAGCTGGTCGAAGCCGGTGCCCTGCCCGGTGCCGGCGGCCGCCTTGAGGACGGCCTGGGCGGCGGCGAGCTGCTCCGCGCTGAGGCTGCCGAGCTCGATGCCCGGCCGGCAGGTGCCGGCGCACGGCAGGTTGGACCAGGCGGTCGCGTTCTCCTCGGTGAAGTCGAGCAGGACCTCCGTCTTCTGTGCGTCGGTCAGGGTGGCGAGGAACGCGTCGGCCGCGTTCACCAGGCCGGGCAGACCGGGTCGGCCCCGGGTCGGGTCCTGGGGTGCGGCCGCCTTTGGCGCGTTGTCCGCGCCTTTGCCGGTGGTGGCCGCGTTCGCCGTGGCGATGCCGGCGCCGAGCAGGGCGACGGCGGCCGCCACGGTGGCCGCACCCCGCCATCTCCGGGGTTTGATCTCGTTGGTCACGCGCATTCTCCTTGGCATGAAAAGCCCCCGCCGATTTGCTTTCCGATTGTTGACAACTTCGTCCACACAACGCAAGAGAGCAATTCCAGGAAGTTTTCATCAAAGGCCTTGAGCAGCCAAAACACCCGAGAAATAGATTCTAAGTAAATCGATAGCCTTTTCTCAGTCGATTCACAAAGAATGGCGCACCAATTATCCGGAGGCGGGGTATGCGCGGGTCTCCGCCGCCTTGACCGCCACCCACAGCTCCTGCCCGGGGGTGAGACCCATCTGCGCGGCGGCCGCAGGCGTGATGTCGGCGGCCACCGAGATCGGGCCGTCCAGGCGTACCCGCAGGCTGTCGCCGTGCTGCTGGACGTCGGTGAGCACGGCCGGCCAGGTGTTGCGCGGGCTCCCGTCCGGCTGGTGCGGGTGCAGGGCGACCGCGGCCGGCGGGAAGGCCACGAAGGCGTCGCCGTGCACGATGTCGGTGCTGGTCAGAACGAACCCGTCGGACAGTTCGACGGTGTGCCCGTCGCCCCGGCCGCGGTACAGGTTGAGTCCCACGAGCCGGGCCACGTAATCGGTACGCGGGCGGGCCGTGATGGTCGCCGCATCGCCCTCCTGCACCACCCGGCCCTGCTCGACGATGACCAGCCGGTCGGCCAGGACCAGGGCGTCCAGCGGATCGTGCGTGACGATCAGCGTGGCGCCCGGGTGCTCGGCCAGGTGCCGGCGCAACTCGCCGCGGGTCTCCAGCCGGGTCCGGGCGTCCAGGGCGGCGAGCGGCTCGTCGAGCAGCAGCAGGACCGGGTCGACGGCCAGCGCCCGGGCCAGCGCCACCCGCTGCGCCTGCCCGCCGGAGAGCTGCCTCGGTTTGCGGCGGCCGTGCTCGGCCAGCCCGACCCGGTCCAGCCAGCGGTCCGCCACGGCGTGCGCGGCCCGCCGGTCCAGACCGTGCCGGCGCGGGCCGAACGCCACGTTGTCCCGGGCGCTGAGGTGCGGGAACAGCAGGTAGTCCTGGAACACCACCCCGATCGGGCGGCGCTCGGTGGGCGTACCCCGTAAATCCTCGCCGTCGAGGGTGAGGTGACCGCCGGAGAGTGGGGTCAGGCCGGCGAGCGCGCGCAGCGCCGTGGTCTTTCCCGCGCCGTTCGGGCCGAGCAGCGCGACCGTCTCGCCCGGCTCGATCCGCAGCCCGATGTCCAGCCGGAAGGCGCCGCGCTCGGCGACGAGACGCGCGTCCAGGAGACTCATGGCGCGGTCAGCCAGCGGTCGCGCAGCCCGGCCAGGATGGCGACCGAGACGATCAGCAGGATCAGGCTGAGCACGACGGCGCCCTCCAGGTCACCGCTCTCCATGGTCTGGTAGACCGCGAGCGGCATGGTCTGCGTGATCCCCGGATAGTTCCCGGCGAAGGTGATCGTGGCGCCGAACTCCCCCAGCGCCCGCGCCCAGCAGAGCACCGCCCCGGCCGCGATCCCCGGTGCCACCAGCGGCAACGTCACATGGGTGAAGGTCGTCCAGCGGTTCGCGCCGAGTGTCGCGGCGGCCTCCTCGTACCGGCTGTCGGCGCCGCGCAGCGCCCCCTCGACCGCGATGACCAGGAACGGCAGCGCCACGAACGACTCGGCCACCACCACACCCGCCGTGGTGAACGGCAGGCTGATCCCGAACGTCTGGTCCAGCCACTGCCCGACCAGACCGCGCCGGCCCAGCGCCAGCAGCAGCGCGATGCCCCCGACCACCGGCGGCAGCACCAGCGGCACGGTGATCAGCGCCCGGACCAGCCGCCGCCCGGGGAACTCGACCCGGGCCAGCAGCCAGGCCAGCGGCACCCCGAGCGTCAGGCAGAAGACGGTCGCCACGGTCGAGGTGAGCAGCGACAGCCGCAGCGCCGCCACCACGCCCGGCTCGGTCAGCCGCTCGAACAGGGTGGCCCACGGCGTCCGGGCGAGCAGCCCCACCAGCGGGAGGATCAGAAAGACCAAACCCAGGATCGCGGGAACAAGCAGGGGTACGGGAACGCGCGTCCTCAATGACGCCCCTTCGGAGCCCGCTCGACCACCACGGTCGTCGACTTGATGACGGCGACCGCGATCGACCCCACCTGGAGATCGAGTTCGTCGACCGCCTCCCGGCTCATCAGCGACACCAGCCGGAACGGGCCGGCCTGGATGTCGACCTGGGCCATCACGGTGTCCTTGACGACCGCGGTCACGATGCCGCGCAGCCGGTTGCGGGCGGACGACTCGTCGGAGCGGCCGTCCGGCTCGGCGGCCTGGGCGCGGACGAAGGCGGCCAGCTCCACCCCGTCGATCACCCGGCGCCCGTGCTCGTCCCGGCCCGCCGCGAGCCGTCCGGCGTCGACCCAGCGGCGCATCGTGTCCGGACTGACCCCGAGCAGGTCGGCCGCCTCCCCGATCTGAAAGACCGTCACGAGCGATCACTCTAGTTCGACTCCGGATCGGCCGTGCCGTCCCGGCGGGCAGCACGGCCGATCCGGGTTCCCGGCACCTAGCCGGTGATCTCGCAGTTCACCACGACATCGGGCGTGGACGGCCAGCACTCGTCACCCGTGACATGGTCGCCACCGTCCAGGCGGTCGGCGTAGTCGTCGGCCGACCCGATCTCGTTGAGCTCGTCGTCGCCGGCCTCGCCGTAGAGCATGTCCTGGCCGTAGCCGCCGTGCACGAAGTCGTTGCCGCCGCCCGCGTAGACCCGATCGGCGCCGGAACCGGCGTAGAACCGGTTCGCGCCGTCGTTACCGGTGAGAACGTCGTTGCCGGAGCCACCCGACAGGTTCTCCACGTCCGAGACGATGGTGTCCCGTTCGCCCTTCGCGCCGTCGTCGGCCTTGGCCACATCGAGGTCCGCGACGATGTCGTCCCGGCGGTCCTGGTAACCCACGGTGTCCTCGCCGGAGCCGCCGGAGAGGTAGTCGGCGCCGGTCCCGCCGTTCAGACCGTCGTAGCCGGGACCCGCGTAGAGGACGTCGTCACCGCTGCCGCCGTGGAGGCCGTCCTCGCCGTCACCGCCGTACAGGGTGTCGTGACCGGTGCCGCCGGCGAGGCGGTCGTTGCCGGCCGCACCCGACAGGGCATCGGTGTTGCTGCCGCCGTCGAGGTAGTCGTCACCGCCGTTGCCCCAGAGCCGGTCCTTGCCGGATTCGCCGCGCAGAGTGTCCGTGCCGGAGCCGCCCTGGAGGGCGTCGTTGCCGCTGCCGCCGAAGACGGAGGTCTGCACCTTCGACCTGTTGACCAGCGAGTCGCCGCGGTCGCCCAGGTAGACGTGGACCGTTCCGTAGTAGGCGTCGTAATCCGTGGGGAACGTGCAGCGGACCTTCGTCGCATCGCCCTTGACCGCCTTGCAACCCTTGCCGGCCTTGATCCGGACCCGGTCGTCGATGGTCACGGTCCGGCCGGAGTAGGTGATGGTCACCCTGTTCGTGGCCTTCGACCCGGCGGTGTAACGCACCGCCTGGGCGTGCGGCATGCGGGCCACACCGGTGGTCGCCGCCTGGGCCGGAGCCGCGGCGAGACCGCTGCCGAGCGTGGTGGCGAACAGGACGGCGCATATGCGCGCAGCTCGTCTCATATGGATTCTCCCCGTTGGACGACGCGGACATCGATCGGCGTCGCAGATTCGCTGTGCGCGAATGGTAGGGGGAACCCGCAACCTCAACTTTCCGGCAGATCGAACTCGCCGTCGTGGACGCCGCCGGTGAAGGCGTCCCACTCGCCCTTGGTGAAGAACAGGATGGTGGCCGGGTCGGTGGAGTTGCGCATCGCGGCGCCGCCGTCGGGGAGCCGGGAGATCTCCACGAACTCCCCGGCCGGGCCGCCGGATCGCAGCCACTCGGCGGCATCGGCGTCGAACGTCTCGGCATAGGTCTTCTCGCCCACACCCCTACCTAACCCCACGAGACCACCGGTACGGGAGGCCGCGTTCAGGTGACCTGCCTACGATGCCGGGATGGGATCGATCGGCGTCGCGGTGATCGGGTTCGGCTGGATGGGCCGGGCGCACACGCGGGCGTACTCCCGGGTCGGCCATCACTATCCGGAGCTGCCCCGGCCGGAGCTGGTCGCGGTCGCCGACGACGTGCCGGGCCGGGCCGCCGAGGCCGCCGGGGTGTACGGGTTCGCCACCGCCACCACGGACTGGCGTGCGCTGCTCGGCGACCCGCGGATCGCGGCGGTCAGCGTGACCGCGCCGAACTTCCTGCACCGGGAGATCGGCGCCGCGTTCGCCGCGTCCGGGCGGCACCTCTGGATCGAGAAGCCGGTCGGCCTGAGCGCCGCCGACGCCCGCGCCATCACCGGGGACGTGCGGGTCGCGGTCGGCTTCAACTACCGGCACGCGCCGGCCGTGGCCCGGGCCCGGGAGATCCTGCGGGCCGGTGGGATCGGCCGGGTGACGCACGCCCGGTTCCGGTTCTTCAGCGACTACGCGGCCGCCCCGGACGCCGCCCTGAGCTGGCGTTTCGAGCGGGCACGCGGCGGCAGCGGGGTGCTCGGCGACCTGGGTTCGCACGCCGCCGACCTGGTCCGCCACCTGCTCGGTGAGGTGTCCGCGCTGGTCGCCGACACGGCGATCCACATCGCCGAACGCCCGCGCCCGGCGGGCGCCACCTCCGGACACCAGCGGGGTACGGGTGAGCCCGGCCCGGTCGAGAACGAGGACTGGTTCGCCGCGCTGCTGCGGATGCGTTCCGGGGCCCGGGTCACGCTGGAGGCCAGCCGGGTGGCGGCCGGGGAGCAGAACCGGTACGGGTTCACCGTGCACGGCACCGAAGGGGTGCTGTCCTGGGACTTCCGGCGGATGGGTGAGCTGCGGATCGGCGACGCGACCGTCTTCGTGGGCCCGGGCGACGGCGCGCACGGCGACTTCCAGCCGGGGGCCGGGATCCCGCTGGGGTACGACGACCTCAAGGTGATCGAGGCGGGGCTGTTCCTGCGGTCGATCGCCGAGGGGGTGCCGCACGGGGCGACCCTGGCCGACGCGATCGCGGCCGCCGGGATCCTCGACGCGGTGGCCGAGTCCGCCGCCTCCGGCCGGTGGGTCAGCCTCTGAGGATTTCCCGTTTTGGGCCGATCCGGTCCCGGTTCGTCGCGACGCCTGCGAATCGTCGCTGTTTCGTGATCAACAGTGACCGGAAACGGGGATTCCCGCCAATTCACGGATAGGTAATCTGCTGCTCCTAGCCTGAGGAGCACCCCATGAGGTACACGCGCAGCGTGCTGGTCGCGGCGATCGCCGGCGCCACCGTGCTGACGTCTCCGGTCGCCGCCCAAGCCGCCTCCCCCACCGTGACGGAGACCGTCCGGGACGGCGTCACCCTGCTGCTGGAACGCACGCCGGTCAGCGTCAAGCCCTACACCGGCAAGGGCACGAGCCGCGCCGACTTCGACGGCGACAACCGTGACGACGTCGCCGTCTTCAGCAACGTCGGCGTGGCCGTCGCCTACTCGTCGGCAGCCCATCGCGACGTGCTCAAGACCGCGATCCCGGGCAGCTCCAGCGGCGGCTTCGGCTACTCGATGGCGGCCGGCAACTTCAACGGCGACCGGTACGACGACCTCGCGATCGGCGACTACAACGAGGCCGATCTGCGCACCATGGGGTACGTCGCCGGCGCGGTCTGGATCATCCCGGGCGGACCGGGCGGACTCCAGCCGAACCGGGCCCAGCACTTCAACCAGAGCACCGCCGGCGTGCCCGGCGCCTCCGTGCAGGGTGACTGGTTCGGCTTCTCGCTCGCGGCCGGTGACATCACCGGCGACGGCCGGGACGAGCTGGCCATCGGCATCCCGCGCAAGCGGATCGGGAACAAGGCGGAGGCTGGGGCGGCCGTCGTGCTCAAGGGCGGTTCGAGCGGCCTCACTGCCGGTGGCGCCCGCTGGATCAGCCGGGACACCGCCGGGGTTCCCGGGTCGCCCGGCACCTACGACAAGTTCGGCTTCGCCGTCGCGATCGGGCGGATCGACAAGAACCGCTACCAGGAACTGGTCGTCGGCGCCCCCGGCGAGCGCCCGGACATCAACTACAACGGCAGCGGGACCATCACCCAGTTCTGGGGAACCTCCGCCGGTGTGTCGCTGAAGAAGGTCACCGCGCTCAGTGGCGGCAAGATCGCCACGACCGTTCGCAAACTCGGGGTGTGGGAGGTCGGCGCCGCCCTGGCGATCGGCGACACCACCGGCGACGGGTACGGCGAGGTCGTCTGCGGGGTGTCCGGGGCGCAGGCGGGCTCCGGCGTCTACGGGGGCATGGTCGTGACCGTTCCGGGGCGTACCACCGGGCTCTCCGCCAAGGGCGTCATCGCGATCTCCCAGAGCAGCCCCGGCGTGGCCGGCGCCGCCGAAGGCGGGGACCGTTTCGGCGACAGCATCGCGGTCGGCGACGTCACCCTCGACGGCCGTGCCGACGTGCTGGTCGGCGTGCCCGGGGAGAACAACGACGCGGGCGCCGTCGTGCTGCTGCGCGGTTCCGCCAAGGGCCTGACCGGCGCCAAGTCGCAGACCCTCACCCAGTCGTCGGCGGGAGTGCCGGACGGCGCCGAGCGCGGCGACCGGTTCGGGGCGAGCGTCGCGCTGCTCAACCTCAACGGCTCCGGCGGTGTCGACGCGCTGGTGAGCGCCCCCTCCGAGCAGGTCGCCGGCGACCACCCCGGCTACGGATCGGGAACCGTCACCCGCTTCCTCGGCGGCTACCAGGGCCTCGGCAACGCCACGCTGACCAGCGGCCGGTTCCTCGACCCCAACGGCGTCGGCTACGGCGGGTACATCGCCCGATGAACAGGAGCTCCATGAAGACGCTACGGGCCGGCACCATCACCGCCGTCGTTCTCGCCGGGCTGACGATCGCCGGTCCGGCCTCGGCCGCCGCCGTCGGCACCGCGCAGGTGCTGAACCGGACGCAGATCAAGTTCAGCGCGGCCGCCAACCGGGTCAACTACGTGACGATCACGCGGTCCGGCAACACGGTCACCATCGACGACCGGGTCACGATCAAACCCGGCGCCGGCTGCAAGCAGGTGAGCGGCGACAAGACGCGGGTCCGGTGCACCACGTCGGGGGCGCCCACCGGCGGGGCGATCCACACGTACGACGAGAACGACACCGTCGTGAACCAGAGCGACCTGAGCCTGTGGATCCGGGCCGGCAGCGGCTCCAACAAGATCATCGGCGGGCCGCGCGGCGAGAACCTGTTCGGCGGCAGCGGCAACGACACGATCTACGGCAACGGCGGCAACGACTACATCTACCCGGACGGCGGCGTCAACGTCATCCGCGGCGGCATCGGCGACGACGACCTGCGCGGCGGGCCCAGCACCGACTACATCTACGGCGACTCCGGCAACGACCGGATCGACCCGGGCGCCGGCAACGACGTCGTCCGCGGCGGCACCGGCGACGACATGTTCGACGAGGCCACCGGCCGGGACGTCCTCTACGGCGACGAGGGCTCCGACAGCTTCAACCAGGGCGGCTGGAACGGCACGGCCCGGGAGGTCATCCACGGCGGCCCCGGCAGCGACGCGGTCGAATACATGGCCCGCAGCCGGGCGGTCGCGGCCGACGCCGACGGGCAGTCCGGCGACGACGGCCAGGCCGGCGAGGGCGACTCCATCGGTACGGACGTCGAAGGTCTCCGCGGCGGCAACGGCAACGACTGGCTGGCCGGCAACGCGAGCGCCAACTGGCTGGACGGCGGCGAGGGCAACGACACCCTGCACGGTCTGGGCGACGACGACTACCTGGTCGGCGGCGACGGCAACGACCGGCTGTTCGGCGGCGACGGCAACGACAACCTCACCGCCGACTTCGGCAACGACCACCTGTCCGGCGGCGCCGGTAGGGACACCGTCTCGTACGGCGACCGGCTGGTCCGGGTCGTCGCCGACCTCGACGGGCAGAGCGGCGACGACGGCTCCAGCGGCGAGAAGGACAGCATCGGATCCGACGTCGAGAACCTGTCCGGCGGATGGGCCGACGACGTGCTGACCGGCAACGGCGGCGCCAACGTCATCAACGGCTCGAGCGGCGCGGACGTGATCCGCGGCGGCGGCGGCAACGACGAACTGCACGCCGACGACGGCTCCAAGACCGGCGTCGACAAGGTCTACGGCGAGGCCGGCGACGACGCCCTGTACGGCGGCGGCTTCGAGACGTACAACCGCTACACCCTCGACGGCGGCGACGGCGCCGACTCGTGCCGGCACGAGTACAGCCTCGGCACCGGTGAGTTCCTGAACTGCGAGTGACGGTGGAGCGGCTCACCCGTTCCAGAACATCGGGTGGTCGATCATCGCGCGGTGCAGCGCCTCCGCGTACCGGTCGATCTCCCGATCCAGGCGGGCCGCCGTGGCCGGGTCCACCACTAGGTGGGCGGGCTGTGGCGGCCGCGCCGCCAGCCACTGGTGCCGGCGCCCGGCCGGCGGGTGACTGGCGAGCAGGGTGGCCCCGGTCCGGGCGGTGAGTTGCAGCCGGGCCGGACCGTCCGGCTGTTCCCGTTCCCGGACCGCGTGGATCAGCCGCCGCCACGCCGGCCCGGCCTCACCCTTCGGAACCCACGGCTGGATGTGCTCGAAGAACATCCCCATCTGCGTGAGCGCGTCCAGAATCGACAGTGCGGCCTCGGATCCGGCGGCTCGGGCGGCCATCGCGTCGGCGCGCAGCTCCACCCGGCGGTTCCCGTCGGCGGCGACCACCCCGATCCGGATGTGCGCCGCCGAGAGGAGCAGCGCGAGCGTGCCGCCGACCGCCTGCCAGAGCCGGTACACGACGATGGCGGGATCGCCCGCTCCCACGACGTCCTCCTCGGCGGGCGGGCGGACCATCTCGGCGAGCCGGCCGAACGTGGTCGTGGCGGGCTGAATGAGCAGCGCCCGGGCGCTGTCCTCGTGCTTGAGGTGCCCGAGCTCGTGCCCGATCAGTGCCACCAGTTCCTGCGGGCGCAGCGCCACCAGCAGGGGCAGGCCCAGCGTCAGCACGCTGGTGCGCCGGAACCCGACGACCGCCACGCTCGCGTTCCCCGCGTAGTCGATCATCAGACGGTCCGGCACCGGAGCGCCGATCTCCGCCGCGACCAGCTCGATCAGCCGGTGCAGGACCGGGGCGTCGGTGCGTTCCACGAGGTAGGTGTCCTCGCTCAGGAAGCGCTTGAAACTGCCGATCCTCGGGCGGAACACCCAGGCGAGACCGGCCAGCATCAGCCCGAACATCTTGGGGAACAACGGGTCGCCCCAGATCACCAGGTAGAGGCCGTATCCGGCGAGGCCCAGGTTGCCGAGCACCAGCAAACCCGAGATCAACAACAGGATTCGGTACGCCGTACGCCCGCCGTTCTCATCCGGTTCGGACGTGGCGAGCTCCCGGTGTGCCCGGAACCCGGCCCGCCGGTCCCGTTCGATGATCCGCCGCGAGTACCAGCCGGCGTCCTCGACCGGCGGGAAGGCGTCCAGGTTCCACTCACAGGCGCCACACCACGGCTCCTGCTCAGGCAGCGTGGTGAGCGCGCCCGCACACAGCGGGCAGACATCGGCTGTCGTGATCGACACAAAGATGATCTTGAGTGCCCACCCGACGGCCGTCAACCTGGATCAATCAGTTGGCGTAGGTGAAGTACCACCTTTCGTTCCGCTTCCGGCCCCTTTCCGGTACGCGCGACGTCGTCCCCGTCTCATCAGGGCCGTTCCGTCCGGTCGGCGCGTGCCTACTGCCCGCTCCGGCCTGTGCCGCGCCCGCCGGGCGTAGATCGGTCGGATACCCCCGCAGGTGCCGCCCTGTCGCGCCGGGGTGAGTGGTTGCGGTGGTGCTTGCCAGACACCCGGGGTGTTCCTCCCGGCCGTCACGCCGGTCGCGCCGGGCGGGTGGTTGCGGTAGTGATCGCCAGGCAACCGGGGTGCTGCTCCCGGCCGTCACGCCGGTCGCGCCGGGTGAGTGGTGGCGGTTTGACGCCGGTCAGCCTGGGGAGCCCGTCGGGAGTCACCCACCGGGACCATGGCGGCGCATGCATGGAGGCGCCGGGAGTCTTCTTCCTGGTCGCCCACGGCCGAATCCGCAATCCCTCGACAGCAGGACGCGTCACTCGGAGCGATCTTGAACGATTTACCGCCGCCTCGGGTGGTAAATCGTTCAAGATCGCACAACAGCAGCGCGCAAAGCGGGCGAAACGGGCGACTGTTTCCGGCGAAAGCCCCATTTCCGCCTAGCGCGGCGGACGGCGCCCCCATTTGGTGGTTCGCCCGACCGGGCGCTTGAAGCACCGGATGTGGGCGGAACCGGGTCGCCGCGACGTGGCCGACGGCGCAAGAAAAGGGGCCGGTCGAGGACGACCGGCCCCTTTACTCGTCAGTGGATCACTTCTCGTACGTGTAGTACCGCCAAGCCCCGTACGTGGTGGCGTTGATCTTGTCGCTGTAGGGGCTGTTGCCGTACTCGGCGCGCACCCGGAACCGCTGACCGGCCGGGTAGTAGCCGGTGATCCAGGCCTCCGACACGCCGTACGCGTCCAGCCCGATGGTGGCGCTCTCGAACGCCGTCCACTTGCCGTTCTTGTAGCGCTGGATGACGATCCGGTGGAAGCGGTTCGGGTAGGCCGTCATCGTGGTGACGAAGTGCGGGTCCTTCGTCGTACGGACGACGTAGTAGGACACCGACCCGATCTTCTTGGTCTTGAAGTGCTTGGTGACCTTCGTGTTGACCGCGACCTTCGTGTACGCCACCGAGGTGACGGTCCGCGGGGCGTACCGGGCGTCACCGGTGAACCGGGCGGTCAGCGTGGTGTTGCGGGTCAGCTTGAAGCTGGCGGCCACCTTGCCGGCGCTGTTCACCGTGGCCCGCTTGAGCAGGCGGTTGGCCTGGTCGGAGCCGTACGGGTCGGCCCAGATCTCGACCACCCGGTTCTTGTAGGTGGTGCCCAGCGTCGCGGTGAAGGTGACCGTCGCCCCGTACGCGTTGACGGTCTTGTTCTTGTCGAGGGTCAGACCGGGAGTCGTCCGGGAGACCTGGACCACCGCCGAGGCCGTCGCCGGGTAATAGTCCGCGTCGCCCTCGAACACGACCTCGTAGGTGACCTCGCCACCGGCGGGCGGCGTGTTCGTGAAGCGGAACTCGCCGTTGGCGTCGGTCGTCGCGACCCCGCCGAACGAGGGGCCGCTCGTGGTCTCCACGTCGTGGCGCCACAGAGCCAGTTCCTTGCCGGCGGGCAGCGGCCAGTTCGCGTTGATCGTGCCGGTGATGGTCAGCGCCTGGCCCCGGGTGGCGGTGGCCGGCGCGGTCAGCCAGATGGTCGGCTGGAGCCGTTCCGGCGAGTTGGTCTCGGTGGGGCCGGGCGAGGGGGTGGAGGTGGACGGCGAGGGGGACACCGTCGTCGGGTCGGGCTCGACCGGGTCGGAGTCGTTCAGCGTGTAGAGCCAGTAGTTGTTCTGCGTGCCGTCGCCCTCGGCGACCGCGAAGATCCGTGATCCGCCCGGCTCCCAGGCGAGACCGCGGCCCACCACCTCGGGCCGGTTGTAGCTGCCGGCGACCGACGGCAGCTTGAAGGTGCGCTCGGGCGTGGTGGCGCCGGGCTGGAAGACGTAGACGTCCTGGGTACCGAAGACGGAGGCGCCGCGGAGCGAGAGCGCCACCCGGCCGTCCGCCGCGACCTCGACCCCGCCGAAGTGGTTCAGGCTGGTGTACGCGGCCGTCTTGGTCCCGTCCGAGATCGCGATCCGGTGGGAGCCGTTGTAGCCGGCCTGGATCAGTTCGGCGCCGTCGCCGGAGATCGCCACGTCCGAGGTGAACTCGCCGAACACCTCGGCCGCCAGCTTGAGGTCCGCGGCGCCCGACGAGACGTCGTAGACCACGCTGTCGCCGCTGGTCGTGTCGGTGTCGGTGAGCACGATGAGGCCGGGCGCGCCGGCTCCGGTGGAGATCTCCGGAGTGGAATAGAGCCCGACCCCGTCGGCGCGCGCATCGTGCACCGCGACCGCCGAGGTCGCCAGGTCCACCGACCCGATGGTGCCGGTGCCGACGTTGGCGCCGATGGTGGAGAACCAGAGCTTGCCGCTGATCGGGCCGACCACGTCCCGGATCGTCACGGTGTCGCCGACCGGGTAGCTGGCCGTCTCGGTCAGCGTGTCGGTCGCGATCGCGGCGATCCGGTGGCCGCCGCTGACGGCGGCGTAGAGAACGCTCGAGTCGGCGGAGAGCGCGAGCCCGTTGACGCCGGCGAACCCGGTCATCTGGGTGGCCTCGTGACCCTGGTAGTTCGTCGCGACGATGTTCCCCGAGGTGGGGTCGCTGACGAAGACGCGCTGGTGCACGGCGTCGACCGCGATGTCGCCGAACGTGTTGATGGGGAGTTTCTCGTCGGAGTCGGCGAGGGCGGTGCCGGTCGCCAGACCGAAGCCCACCGCGGTGGCGCCGGCGAGAACCGTGGTCGCGATCGCGACCCGGGAGATACGCATGAGGACCTCGTGATCCATCGAGGCGGGACTGCTGGCCCAGGGATCATAGACAGAAGATCATCTTTGGCTGATCACCCGAACGGACGATGCCGTACCGACGCGACGAGGGGAACAGATGACCTTGAATGGGTGCGGGTAGCTGGGAGTCGGCTGGGTAAATCCGCCCTGAGCTCGACCAAGGGCGGGGGCGCTCTTCTTCGGGCGGCTCTTCGACACGGTGGGCCGGCGGAAGATGATCGCCGGCACCTATCTGCTGTCCGGCGCGCTGTTGGCGATCACCGCGCGTCCCCGGGCGACCGGCTGATTCACACCAGGCCGGCGCTGCCCGCCAGCGCGGCCGCCTCGGTACGGCTGGACACCCGCAGTTTCCGCAGCAGCGCCGCGGTCAGGCGTTTCACCGTGCGCTCGGAGACGTGCAGCAGCCCCGCTATCTCGTTGGTCGACGAGCCGGTGGCGATCAGCCGGAGCAGCCGCCGGTCTTCGTCGTCGAGCTGGACGGCGGCCGGCAGTGTGCCGGCCGGGCGGCTCCGCTCGACGAGCATGTTCAGCAGCGGTGCGGGCAACAGGGCCCAGCCCGCCAGCGCGGCCATCAGTGGCTGGGTCAGTTCGGCGGGCTCGCCGGTCTTCGGCAGGAAGCCCGCCGCGCCGGCCCGCAGCGCCTCGAGAGCCTGTTCCGGATCGTCGCCGCGGGACATGGCGAACACCCGGGCCCGGGGAGCGGCCGCGCGGACGGCCGTGATCGCCTGGACGCCACCGGGTGCCGGCATGTGCAGGTCGACGAGCACCAGATCGGGGGCGGCGTCGCGGACCACGCCGGCCGCCTGTGCCCCGTCCCCGGCGGTGGCCACGACTGTGGCCCGGCCGCCGCTCACCTCAGGAAGCAACAGCTCCAGGCCGCGCACGAAGGCGGCATGATCGTCCACGACTGCTACCCGGATCCCGTTCTGCATGACGCACGGGATGCCCCTCCTGGGCCAAGCTATACATCCGATCCGGCTCGGGCCGTCTCAGCGCGGGTGTGCCGCCGTGAACGCCGCGATGTACTCGTCCAGCCGCCGCTCCGGGCGCCAGCCCAGGCCGGTCGCCTTGGTGATGTCGGCCTGGCCCCGGACCCGCTCGCCGCGCCTTTCTGCGACCAGGGTGAACTCGGTGCCGAACATCTCGGCGACCTTGGCCAGCGGCCACTCGCAGCCGGTGCCGAGCAGGTAGCCGTCGCCGGAGCCGCTGCGGGCCACCAGCACCAGGCCGCGGACGATGTCGTCGATGTGGGTGAAGTCGCGGGTCTGGGTGCCCGGGGAGACGACGGTCAGCGGCTCGCCGGCCAGGTACTGCCGCTCGAAGATGCCGATCACCGTGGCGTACTTGCCGTGGGTGATCTGGCCGGGGCCGTAGACGTTGTAGAAGTAGGCGATCGCGTAGTCCAGGCCGAACCAGTTCGAGTAGTTCTTGATGTACTCGATGTTCTTGGCCTTGGTCCACGCGTACGGGTTGAGGTTCTCGTCCTCCCCGTCGTTGCCGAACTTGGAGCTGGACCCGGCGTAGATCAGCTTCGCGCCGTGCCCGGCCGTGAACTTGACCACCTCCTTGGTGCCGAGGAGGTTGAAGTCCCAGGTCAGGTCGTGGTCGTCGAAGGACTGCGGGATGCGCGAGTACTCGCCGAGGTGGAAGACCAGCTCGGGCGCCGGGAGACCACGGTCGGCCCAGATCTTGGCGATGTCCGCGGTCGACCCGTCGATGTAGGTGACCCGGGGGTCGTGGACGTGGTTCTCCGGGGTTCCGGTGAAGTAGTTGTCCAGCGAGATCACCACGGCGTCGGGGAAGTCGTTCAGCAGCGACCTGATCAAGGAGCTGCCGACGAATCCGGCGCCACCGGTGACCAACAGGGTTCGGCTCAACGTGTTTCCCATCTTCCGGTCCGCGCAGCGCCGACCAGGCTACCCAAGCCCTACCCCGGGAAACCAACTGCTCAACCGGTATTACGCGGCGCGGCCGTGACGCCACTCTGTGGTCGTCACGGCCGGGCGACAGGGGTTGTGATCACCACCGCGAGGGTGCCGGTGGAGCGACCACCGGCGGACGGTCGTCGCAGGTGATGACATTCGGGACGTACGGGCCGAGCCAGCCGCCGTCGTTGCCGCCGAGGTCGGTGAGGGCGAACTCGGAGCCCTCCGGGGTGAACCGGAACCGGCCGCAGTTGTTCACCCCGACCGCCCCGACGTTGCGGGCGTCCACGTTCTCGAACGAGGCCGAACCGCCGGCGCGGGCGCTGAGCACGCTGGTGCCGGTGCCGTCGACCCGGATGTCCCTGAACCTCACGCCGTCGATCGAGTAGAGGTCCTTCACGCCCCACTCGGCGACCAGCATGATCGCGTTGTACGTGCTGTCCAGGTAGTGGTCACCGGTCACCTGGACGTCCGCGCCGATGCCGCCCTCCAGCGCGTACATCCAGATCGCGCCCAGACCGATCCGCCAGTTCAGCTCGTACGTCCCGGCCCGCACCGTGGTGTTGCCGGTGAACCGCAGGTGCCCGGTGAACGGTTCGGCGCCGAACCGGGTGCCGGCGTGCAGGGCGCTGCCCTCGCGTACCGGGTCGGCGATCAGGTTGTTCGACACGGTGGTGTCGTGGCCGCCGTAGATCGCGATGCCGTTGGCCAGGGTCGGTGACTGGACGGTGTTGCGGTCGAAGACGTTGCCCGAGTCGGCGGTCTTCTCCGACCACATGGCCAGCGCGTCGTCGCCGGTGTTGCGGACGAAGTTGCCGCGCACCACCGAGTTCACCACCCCGGTGTGGAAGTTCAGGCCGTCCGCGATCTGGTCGACGATGATGTTGTTCGTGATGCGGGTGTTCGACATGGGACCGTCGAACCACAGGCCGACCTTGGTGTGCTGGAGGTACAGCCCGTCCACACTGGAGTCGCTCATCGCGCCGCCGATGGCGTTGACCTGGTCGGTGTCGATCCGCTCGCGGACGTCGCCCTGGATCGCGAACCCGGACAGGTGCACGTTGCGGCTGCCGCCGTCGGCCGCGTCCCGGCCGTAGAAGCCGGCGCCGGTGTGCACCGAGCCGTCCGGAGCGGGCTCGCCGAGGGCGACCTCACGGCCCTTGATGATCGTGTACCAGTTGCCGGCCCCGGTGATCGTGACGTCGTCGACCAGGATGTGCCGGTTCACCTGGAAGACGCCGGGCGGCAGGTAGACCCCGCGGTGTGTCCGCTTGGCGTGCGCGATCGCCTTCTCGATGGCGGGCGCGGAGTCCCGGCGGCCGGTCGGGTCGGCGCCGAAGAGCAGGACGTCGACCCCGGTGAGGTCGATCTTCGGGGTGCCCACCAGCTCGGAGTCGAGCAGGTCGATGGTGGTCGGCACGTCGCGCGCGGTGAGCCGGACCCGGTCGCCGGCCCGGACCGTGTGCCCGAGCAGGAGCCGCTGCTCGTCGTAGAAGTGGGCCGGCCGGAACGGCTTGGTGATCACCGGTTTCGGCTCGGTGGCGGCCGGCACACAGGCGCACTCGGTGATCCACCAGTCCGGGTGCAGCAGGTCGGCCCGGGGGTCGTTCGTGAACGGGTACTGGTTGTAGAGCCAGGAGTACTGCGAGGTCAGCGTCATGGTGCGGGTGCCGTGCCGGGTGGTCACCGACAGCGGCGCGGTGATCCCGCCGCCCTCCGGCGCGTCCGGGATGCTGTAGCGGACGGTGATCGCGCTGGCGGCCCGGGGCAGGGTGAACTCCACCCACTCGCCCGGGTCGAGGGTGACGGCGGACCGTCCGGACGCTTCGGCGGGCAACGAGTAGGCGGTGCGGTCCGGGCCGATGACGGTGCCGTTGGTGGTGGCCTTCTCGGCCTCCTGCTCCTGGAAGGGCACGTTTGCGCCACGGCCGGCGACCAGCGCGGGATCGAGGGCGGCCCGGGTGACCGCGGTGGGCGCGGGAGCGGCCGCGGCCGGCGCGACGAGACCGGCCGCGCCGGTCACTATGCCGAGAAGAAGGGCGGACCATTGGGACATCGATGGCTCCATGGGAGAGACGGTGAGCCGACGATAGATGTCCGGTGATCTAACTCACAAGAGTCAGTCTCTGAATTTCGAGTTTCTGCTCGTTTCTTGCAATGAATCGCAAAATCAAGGCGGTACGGCGCCGTCCGAACTCTGACCATCTGGTGTGATCTTGCGGGGTGGGCGTTAAGGTGGTTCCCGGCCCCGCCGAGAGGCGCTGCAACGGATGTCCGACTCGGGCTCCGCCACGCTCGGCGCGGGTGAAGATGACGAAAGGGCGCCTCCTGAGAGGGAGGAGCCCTCTTTTCATGAGCGACAAACTTCGATCCATCAACGGCCTGGACTTCGCGGTCGCCGATCTCTCGCTCGCCGAGGCCGGCCGCCACCAGCTCCGTCTCGCCGAGCACGAGATGCCCGGCCTGATGTCGCTGCGCAAGGAGTTCGGCGACTCGAAGCCGCTGCGCGGCGCCCGGATCGCCGGCTCGCTGCACATGACCGTGCAGACCGCCGTGCTGATCGAGACCCTGGTCGAGCTGGGCGCGCAGGTCCGCTGGGTGTCCTGCAACATCTTCTCCACGCAGGACGAGGCGGCCGCCGCGACCGTGGTCGGCCCGACCGGCACGGTCGACGCCCCGGCCGGTGTCCCGGTCTTCGCCTGGAAGGGCGAGACGCTGGAGGAGTACTGGTGGGCCACCATGCGCCTGTTCGACTTCGGCGACGGCCAGGGCCCGAACATGATCCTCGACGACGGCGGTGACGCCACCCTGCTGGTGCACAAGGGTGTCGAGTTCGAGGGCGCGGGCGCCGTTCCGCAGCCGACCGAGGACGACGTCCACGAGTACCGGATCATCCTGGAGACGCTGCGCGAGAGCCTGGCCTCCTCGAAGGACCGCTTCACCAAGATCGCGGCCGAGATCAAGGGCGTCACCGAGGAGACCACCACCGGTGTGGCCCGGCTCTACAAGCTGGCCAAGGAGGGCACCCTGCTCTTCCCGGCGATCAACGTCAACGACGCGGTCACCAAGAGCAAGTTCGACAACAAGTACGGCATCCGCCACTCCCTGGTCGACGGCCTGAACCGGGCGACCGACGTGATGCTCGGCGGCAAGCTGGCCGTGGTCTGCGGTTACGGTGACGTCGGCAAGGGCTCGGCGGAGACGCTGCGCGGCCAGGGCGCCCGCGTGGTGGTCACCGAGATCGACCCGATCTGCGCGCTCCAGGCCTCCATGGACGGCATGCAGGTGGTCCGGCTCGAGGACGTGGTGGGTGAGGCCGACCTCTTCATCACCACGACCGGCGGCACCGACATCATCACGGTCGGGCACCTGTCGGCCATGAAGCACAACGCGATCGTCGGCAACGTCGGTCACTTCGACGACGAGATCGACATGGCCGGGCTGGCCAAGGTCCCGGGCATCGAGAAGATCGAGATCAAGCCGCAGGTGCACGAGTGGCGCTTCCCGGACGGCCACTCGGTGATCGTCCTCTCCGAGGGCCGCCTGATGAACCTGGGCAACGCGACCGGTCACCCGAGCTTCGTGATGTCGAACTCGTTCACCAACCAGGTGATGGCCCAGATCGAGCTCTGGACCAAGCCGGGGGCGTACGAGAAGCAGGTCTACGTGCTGCCGAAGCACCTGGACGAGAAGGTGGCCCGGCTGCACCTGGACGCGCTCGGCGTCCGGCTGACCACCCTCACCAAGAAGCAGGCGGAGTACCTGGGCGTGGACATCGAGGGCCCGTTCAAGCCGGAGCACTACCGCTACTGATACACCAGGGGTGATCGTCGCCGGAAGCGGCGATCACCCCTTTTTGTCCAAATATCCTGTGATCATGATGATTCGTCGCATGATCACAGTAATGGCGGCCGCCGTTCTGGCCGCCCTGCCCGTCACCGCCGCGACCGCGGCCCCGGCCCGTCCCGTCAGCCCCGAGGCGGAGTTCCTGATCGCCGTCCACCAGGGCAACCTGGCCCAGATCACGGCCGGGCGCCTGGCCGCCCGCAAGGGCGAGGTGAGCTCCGTCCGCAAACTGGGGAAACGGTTCGCGGCATACCACCGCAGGCTGGACGCGCAGGTCCGCGCGGCCGCCGAGGCGCTGGAGGTCCGGCTGCCCGCCGTGCCCAACTCGGAACAGCTCACCCTCAACGAGCAGTACCAGGCCACGTCCGGGCGGGCGTTCGACACGCTCTTCGTGAGCTCCCAGCTCTCGGCGTACGAGCGGGCCGCCAAACTCGCCAGGATCGTGCTCCGGACGACCACCGACCCGACGGTGCGCAAGATCGTCGTGACCGCCGCGCCGGCCATCGAGAAGAATCGTGACGCTTTGACCGCGGCCCGAAACCAGATCGCCCTGGAGCAGCCGCGACAATGATCGAATGAGTTACGAGGGGATCCTGCTTTTCGTTCTGGGCGCGGTCTGTGTGATCGTCGCCGTCCGATGGGTCACCGAGAAGACCGGCCTCCCGGCGGCGGCCCTGCTGACCCTGATCGGCATCCTGTACGCCTACCTGCCGGGGCCGAACCTCGACCTCGATCCCAAACTCGTTCTGACCTTCGTCCTGCCGCCGCTGCTCTACAACGCGGCACTCGATTCGTCCCTGCTGGACATCCGGCGCAACATGCGTACGGTGATCAGCCTCTCGGTGGTGCTGGTGCTGGTCACCGCGCTCCTGATCGGCCTCGGCTTCTCGCTCTGGGTGGCCGGGGCCACCCTCGCGGCCGGCGTGGCGCTGGGCGCGACCGTCGCACCGCCGGACCCGGTCGCGGCGCTCGCCGTCGGCCGCAAGGCCGGGCTGCCCAGCAAGCTGGTCACCCTGATCCAGGGTGAGGGCCTGCTCAACGACGCGACCGCGCTGACCATCCTGACCGTGGCGGTGGCCGCCTGGAGGGACGGGAACTTCAACTTCGACAACGCGGTCGGCCAGTTCGTCATCTCGGCGGCCGGCGGGGTGCTGGTCGGCGTGGCCGTGGCCTACGCCGTGCGGATGCTCAAGGCCCTGCGCTACGACCCGCTCAACGCCAACGCCCTCTCCCTGATCACCCCGCTCGCGGCGTACCTGATCTGCGAGAACTCGTTCGTCCACCACTACGTCACGATCTCCGGCGTGCTGGCCGTCGTGGTGGCCGGCCTGATCGTCGGCCACGACACCCCCCGGTACGCGACCGGCGCCAGCCGCCTCCAGGTCAGCGCCGTCTGGCGGCTCATCGACTTCCTGCTGGAGGGCATGGTCTTCCTGCTCATCGGCCAGCAGGTGCCCGAGGTGGTGGAGGGCCTGCGCAGGTACGAGCCCAGCACCATCCTGATCGCGCTGGCCATCACGCTCGGCGTGGTGCTGCTGCTGCGCCCGCTCTGGCTGGTGACCACCCAGTGGCTGCCGCGCTCGCTGCACACCCGGCTGGGCGGCCAGGACGAGCCGGAGGCCGACGTCGAGAAGCGCGAGGCGCCGCTCACCGGCAAGGAGGTGGTCGCGCTGAGCTGGGCCGGCACCCGCGGCGTCATCACGCTGGCGGCCGTCTTCACCCTGCCGATCGGCTTCCCGGACCGCGAGCTGCTGCATTTCTGCGCGATCGCGGTGGTGCTGGTCACCCTGATCGGGCAGGGGCTCACCTTCGCGCCGCTGGTGCGCTGGCTGGGCCTGCGCGCCAACCAGACGGACAAGGCGAAGCTGCGCAACGAGGCCCGCTCGGCCGCCGTGATCGCCGCCCTGGACCGGCTCGACGACATCCAGGAGCAGCAGCACGACAACGTCGAGGACGAGGCCATCGAGACGATGCGCAAGCAGCTCCAGTTCCGCCTGGACCGCTACCAGCGGCGACTCGACCTGCTGGAGCAGGTCGAGTCGCACGAGGTGCCGGAGTCGCCGCAGTACGAGGCCGCGCTCATGGTCCGGCAGGCGGTGATCGACGCCGAGCGCGAGGAACTGCTGCGCTGGCGCGACGCGGGCCGCCTCAACGACGACAGCCTGCGCGTCCTCAACCGCGAGCTGGACCACGAGGAGCTGGTCCTGCCAAAGCGTCCTTCGAGCTCCTAGACCGGCAGGTCGCGGCGGCGCAGGGCGATCAGTCCGGCGCCGCCCAGACCGGCCGCGATCACCATCAACATCATCAGGGGTACGGTCGCGAGCTCCCCGCCGGGAAGATGCGGGACGTGGGTGAACGGCGAGATGTCGAGCACCCACTGGTCCACCTCGAGCAGTGGCCCGACCAGCATCACCAGCAGGCATCCCGCGACCGCCGCCCAGGCCGCCTGGGCCAGCCGGGGAACCGCTCCGACCAGCAGCGCGGTCAGCCCGGCCAGCACCCAGACGGCGGGCAGCTGGGCGATCGAGGCGCCCAGCACCGGTCCGGGATCGCCGTGCACCAGCCCGGCCGTGAGCCCCTCGGCGAGCAGTGCGGCGGCCGGACCGAGCAGCGCGAAGAGCAGGTGGCCGGTGGCCCAGGCGTACCGGTTGACGGCGGTGCTGAGCACCGCCTCGGCGTGCCCGGTCTGCTCCTCGTCGCGCATCCGCAGCGCCGCCTGCACGGCGTAGCAGGACACGATCACCCCGCAGATCGCGGCGGTGGTGGCGAAGTAGTTGTCGAGCACGGCATCCGCCCCGCCGAGCCGGCTGAACACGTCGGTCATGTTCGTCGAGTCCTCGGTGAGCTCCGCCACGCTGCCGGCGACCCCGCCGAAGACCAGCCCGAGGGCGGCGAACCCGCCGGTCCAGCCGAGCAGCAGGCCGCGGTGCAGGCGCCAGGCCAGCGCGACCGGCGAGCTCAGGCCCGCGGCCGCGGTGGCCGGCCCGAGCCGTCCGGCGACCAGGGCGCCGCCCACATCACGCCGGGTCGAGAGGTACGCCGCGGCGCCGACCGTGGCGACGGAGACGACCAGGGTCAGCAGCGCCGGCCCCCAGGCGTCCGTCCCGAACGGGAACACCCGGTGCACCCAGCCGACCGGGGACAGCCAGGACAGCCACTCCATCCGCTCGTCGCCGAGCGCCGAGATGTCCCCGCCCATCCGCAGCACGTAGGCCGCGCCGAGAACCAGCACGGCGATCGTCCGGGCGCCGCGGGCGGTCTCGCTCACCTGTGCGGCGACCGCACCGACCCCGGCGAAGACCCAGCCGCTCAGCGTGAAGACCGCGCCCAGCGCCACCGACCCGCCGGCCGGCAGTCCCTTGCCGATCAGGGTCACCGCCACCAGCACACCCATCACGAGGCAGGCCGCGGCGGTGCCGAGCACCGCGGCGGCGAGCTGCGCGAACCGGCCGACCACGGTGGCCCGGATCAGCTCGGTCCGGCCCGCCTCCTCGTCGGCCCGGGTGTGCCGGATCACCGTGAGCAGGGCGGCCAGGCCGATCATCACCGGCACGAAACCGCCCCGCCAGACCGTCAGCTCGCCGATGCTGGTGCCGTGCAGCGGACCGTAGAGGGCGACGAATCCGGCGTTCCCCGAACTGATCCGGGCGTAGTCGATCCGTTCCTGCGCGGTGGCGAAGAGGGTGTCGAACCCGGTGACGTAGACATAGGGCAGGAGGCCGAGCCCGAGCACCCAGAGGGGCATGGCGACCCGGTCCCGGCGCAGCACCAGCCGCAGCAGATCGAGGGTGCCGGTCATCGCGCGGTCTCCTCGTCCCGCGTGTAGTGGCGCAGGAACAGCTCCTCCAGCGAGGGCGGCTGACTGACCAGGCTGCGCACCCCGGCGGCGACCAGCGCCTTCAGGGCCGGCTCCAGGGAATCGGCCTCCACGTCGAAGGCCACCCGGCCGTCCTCGGTGATCAGGTCGTGGACACCGGCCAGGTCGCCCAGCCCGTTCACCGGGCCGGTCAGCTCGGCGCGGATCGTGGTGCGGGTGAGGTGGCGCAGGTCGCCGAGGGTGCCGGTCTCCACGACGCGGCCGGCCCGGATGATGGTGAGCCGGTCGCAGAGCGCCTCGACCTCGGACAGGATGTGGCTGGACAGCAGCACGGTGCGGTCGCCGCGCCGCTTCTCCTCCAGGATCACCTCCCGGAAGACCTCCTCCATGAGGGGGTCGAGGCCGGAGGTCGGCTCGTCCAGGATCAGCAGCTCCACATCGGAGGCGAGGGCCGCGACCAGGGCCACCTTCTGCCGGTTGCCCTTCGAGTAGGCCCGGCCCTTCTTGCGCGGGTCCAGCTCGAACCGCTCGATCAGGCTGTCCCGCCGCTTCCGGTCGGCGCCGCCACGCAGCCGCCCGAGCAGGTCGATCACCTCGCCGCCGGTGAGGTTGGGCCAGAAGGTGACGTCACCCGGCACGTACGCCAGCCGGCGGTGCAGCTCGGTGGCGTCGGCCCAGGGATCGCCCCCGAGCAGCCGCGCCGATCCGCCGTCGGCCCGCATCAGCCCCAGCAGGATCCGGATCGCGGTGGTCTTGCCCGCCCCGTTCGGCCCGAGGAACCCGTGCACCTCCCCGGTGCGGACCCGCAGGTCCAGTCCGTCCAGCGCGGTGACCGCGCCGAACCGTTTGATCAGTCCCTCAGCGTCGATGGCCTCGGACATGGATCGCCTCCATCACGAATCACCCAGCCGATCCAGTGCCTTCAGTGCCTGGTCGGCCTGCTCTTGTGTGAGGAGTGGCTGGGTGAAGATCTCCAGCGAGGCCCGGATCATGCGCAGATAGCCGGGCATCTCACCGGCGTCCTCACCGAGGACCGCGGTGAGCTGGTCGCGCATCACGAACATGCCCAGCTTCATGGCGCCCAGGAGCGCGGCGAAGGCACGCGGGTCCGCCGTCTGGAGCGAGGTGCCGGCCAGCCACCGCTCGCCGTGCTCGACGGCCTGGGTGAACATCGCCATGCCACGCGGCGAGCCGTCCATCAGGGACCGCACCAGATAGCGCTGGAGCACCAGGAACTCGGGGTCGATCGGGCCGAACGTGCCCAGCTCGGTGAACCGCATCTGGATCTGGACGACGCGGCTCATCGCCCACTCGTCGCAGGCGTCGCGCAGGCCCTCCTTGGACCCGAAATGGTGCCGCAGCAGGCCTGAGGAGACACCGGCGGCCTGCGCGATGTCCCGGATCGAGGCGCTGGCGACACCACGCTCGGCGAAGAGCGCGATGGCCGCTTCCCGGATCCGGGCACGGGCGGTCAGGTCGCTACCACTACTCACACGTATAGCCTACTACACGCTCGTGTAGTTTCACCCTGCCGGCTTTGACGGCTGTCCGTTGATCATCGCGGCCGGGATCGCTCCCGAGTTCAAACCCCAGCGGGTCAGCAATTCCGTGTACACACCGGAGGTGATCAGCCGATCCAGCGCCGCCTGCAGGCAGTTCCGCAGCTCGCTGTTCTCCTTCGACACAGCGATACCGAGCAGGCTCACCTCGTACTGTTCGTCCGACGCCATCTCGAAGAACGCACTGGTCCGGGCGGCGGTCGCCAGGTACATGGCCGCCGGGAAGTCGTTCAGCACGGCAGCCGCCCGCCCGGTACGCAACTGCACCAGCGCATCCGCGTTCGTCGGGAAGTCTGCGATGGTCATCGACCGGTTCCCGCACGTCTTCTGGACACCGCGCAGCATCGTCTCCTGGAACGTTCCCTTCTCGGTGGCGACGACCTTGCCGCAGAGACTGTTCAGATCGGAGATCCCCTGCGGGTTCCCGCGCTGGACCACAATCGACGTACCGGTATGGAAGTAGTTGACGAAATCGGCCTGCTCCCGCCGTTCGGCCGTGTCCGTCATCATCGACAGCACCCCGTCGTAGGTGCCGGCCACCACATCGTCCAGCGCCGTGTTGAAGGGGCCCACCACCATCTCGGCACGGATGCCGAGCACCCCACCGAGTGCGGCGGCCAGGTCCGGCTCGAACCCGATGATGGTGCGCCCGTCCGCGGCGAAGTACTCCATCGGCGCGTAACTGGCATCCGTCACCAGCCGGATGAACCCGGTGTTCCGGACCGACTCCGGCAGCCTGTCGTGCAACTCCGGGTCGACCGCCACACCGGCGGTCGCGTCGAAGGGATCGCTCTGCTCATCCGAGCCGCCCCGCGAGCAGGCGCCCGTCACCAGCATCAGAAGGACACCGGCCGCGGCCATCAAGCGCCTCATCTACTCACCCCTTCTACCTCGGTGGACGGCACGACGGGAACCGGACTGACCTGTGGCCAGGGCACCGGACGCCCGAACAGATAGCCCTGCGCCTCGTCGCAGCCCACCTCGGCCAGCCATTGGCACACCTCCGGCGTCTCGACACCCTCGGCGGTGACCCGGCTGCCGAGACCG
The DNA here is from genome assembly GCF_014205215.1 of Actinoplanes lobatus. NCBI lineage: Bacteria > Bacillati > Actinomycetota > Actinomycetes > Micromonosporales > Micromonosporaceae > Actinoplanes > Actinoplanes lobatus. The sequence goes on along the minus strand of NZ_JACHNC010000001.1, from coordinate 2,720,547 downwards.
TGCGCCAGTTCGATCACCGAACGCACGATGGCCTGACTCTGCGGATCGTGCGCCACATCGGCGACGAACACCCGGTCTATCTTGATCTCGGTGATGGGCAGCCCGCGCAGCTGTGACAGGCCGGTGTATCCGGCGCCGAAGTCGTCGACCGAGATCCCGATGCCGGACGCGCCCAGCTGGGCGATCGCGCGTACCGCCGCGTCCATGTCGCTGACCAGCGCGGTCTCGGTGACCTCCAGGATCAGCCGGTGCACGGGGGTGCCGACCTCGGCGAGCAGGTTCAGGACGAACTGCGGAAAACCCGGGACCTCGAGATTGCGGGCCGAGACGTTCACCGACAGTGCCCAGTCCTGCCCCGTCGCCGTCCAGCACGACTGGTCGGCGAGCGCCCGGCGCAGCACCCACTCGGTGAGCGGCACGATCAGCCCGGAATGCTCCGCGGCCGGCAGGAACTCGCCGGGCGGGAGTAGCCCATGTTGCGGGTGCTGCCAGCGTACGAGCGCCTCCAGGCCCCGCACCTCACCCCCGGGCAGGCCCACCTTCGGCTGATAGTGCAGCACCAGTTCATCCCGCTCCAGCGCGTGCCGTAGTTCGGCCTGAACCATCAGCCACTGGTGCGGATGACCGGCCCCGGCACCACTGAAGATCACGATGTCCGCGGTGCCACGCTTCCCCTGATACATGGCAGCGTCGGCACTGTTCATCAGTTGCTGGAACGCAATGCCGTGTTCCGGGTACAGGGCGACACCGAAGCTGGCCTCGATCCTCAGCGGCACCCCGTTCAGGACCAGTTCCTCGGAGGCCCGTTCGTGCACCGTCTCCAACAGCGCCATCGCCTCCACCGCGTCACGGCCCGGCAGCACCGCGGCGAACTCGTCGCCACCCAGGCGCGCCAGGATGTTCTCCGGACCCAGCGCGGCACGCATCCGCGTGGAGACCACCTGCAACAACTCGTCGCCGGCAAGGTGGCCCAGCGTGTCGTTGACCTCTTTGAACCGGTTGAGGTCGACCAGGACGACCGCGCCCTGGCTGCCGTCACGGGCCGCCGCGGCGAGCACCGCCTCGGCCCGGGTCCGGAACGCCGCCCGGTTCGGCAGGCCGGTCAGCGCATCGTGCTGAGCGGAGTGTTCCTGCCGCGCTGCATACCGGCTCAGCGACCGGGTGGTCCACCAGGCGAGCAGCGCCAGCACCAGGTAGAGGGCGGCGAGCCCGCCACCCATGCGCCACCAGGTGCTGTTGACCTGCTCCCGCAACTGCTTGGCGATCGGCTCGTACGGCAGATACAGCTCCAGCACACCGATCGACTGCCCCGAGGCGCTCGTGATGAGCGGCTGCAGCACCCGGATCACGTCGACGTCCCCGTTGATCACCTGGGCGCGCGAGCCCCCGTTCGCGGCGGCCTGGAAGTCCGGGTCGGCGACCGGTACCCCACCGCTGGTCGACCCGTCATCGGAGAAGACCACCTGCCCGGTGAAGCTGCGCACCCGCAGGCGCAGCACCAGCCCGTGAAAGATGGCGTGCTCAGTGGCACGGTGCATGCCTTCGGTCTGTGATGCGCTCAACCCGTCGGTGAGCCCTCCGCCGCGTGCGCCGGACGCCTCCTCACCGCCGAGCGCGGGCCCGATCGCCATCTCCGCGATCACGGCGGCCTGCGCCAGTCCCTGCGCTTCGCCCTGCTCGGCCGCGTCCTGCTGGTAGCCCTGCATCATCACCGCGGCGAGCGCGACGACCGGCACCAGGCTAGCCGCGGCGTACGTCGCGAACAGACGGGAACTGGTCCTTGCGCCTACTTGCCGACCATCCCGACGCAACCTCATGCGAGGCTGATCGACATCCGGTGGTGTGCCTTGAGGGAATCGGCGGGTGCGGGGGTGGCCGGAGCCACCCCCGCGAAGATCACCGGCGTGGTGGATGTCAGGGGAAGTTGACGACGTACGACGGGACCGTCGCCGTCCCCTGAGCCGCTCCTCCGGTGGTGTTGACGACGTGGTCGATGACCCCGTTGCCGCCCAGCGACACGGTCAGCAGGTTGTGCAGTTTCACACCGGACTTGACCGGCACCTCGAACCCACGGTCCGCGTGGATCGACGGGTTCACGTTGAAGTAGCAGTAGCTGCCCATGCCCCACGCCTCGTGCGTGGTCACCGAGTCGGCCACCTTGTACGCGGCGTACCCGTTGGCCCCGGTCCGCCAGGCGGCCTGGGTCGGCGGGTCGTACGGCATCTCGTTCTGGAGGAAGTAGGTCCGGCCACCGTTGCCGTTCCAGACCACCTCGTACTTCTGGTAGTGCTCGACGAAGAGCCCGTACCCGATGACGTCCTGGCCGTTGACGATCAGGCCGCTGTCACCGGTCGCGACGTTCCACCCGTACGTCCCGGCGTTGCCGTGGTCGGCCCGCCACGCCCAGATGTGGTCGACGATCACGTTGTTGCTGTTCACCAGCAGGCTGTTGGTGGCCTTGCCGGCGATGTAGCCGCCGATCCGGAAGAACACGTCCTGCACGGTCGACGGGTTGGCGGCGTGGTTGGCCGACGATCCGTTCGGGCCCATCACCAGCAGGTTCGCCGAGTTGGTGGTACCCGCGTCGAACAGGATGCCGGCGATCTTCACACCGTCGACATCGGCGACCTGCATCGGGGTCACGCCGTTCACCGGGATGATGGTGGCGTAGCCGAGGCCGAGGACGACGGTGTTCGCCCGGGTCACGTTGATGGTCTGGTCGATCTGGTAGATGCCCGGCTGGAAGATCAGGTTCAGGCCCTGGGCGAGCGCCTGGTTGATCCGCGCCGCGGTGTCACCCGGCTTGGCCACGTAGAACTGGCTCAGCGGGATGCCGGCGCCCGGCGTGTTGCCGTTCGCCCAGCTCACCCCGGACGAGTTGCTCGTCAAACTGGGCACGAAGACCGCGTAGTCGCCGCCGCTCTGGTAGAGGTACGGCTTCTCCCGGATGACCGGGGTCGCCGCGATCGTGGTGTAGGGCGGGTTCGGGTAGGCGGCGCCCGACGGGGCACCCTGCACACCCACGAACATCTGGTTCCAGACCGCGTTGGTGTTCGACGCGATCTGGCTGTTCCGGGTGAACCACTGCTGCTGCGAGTACTGGCCCTCGGAGCCGCTGATCCGGGAGTCGGCGATGTAGCCGCCGGAGGCCCAGCCGTAGCCGTTGGGCGCCAGGTTCAGGTCACCGTGCACGTCCATCCGACGGAACGGCGCCGCCTGCGACACGGCCCAGCGGTTCGCCCCGTTCACCGGGTAGACCGACAGGTTCTCGGTGGAGCGCCAGAAGTTCTGGGTGGCGTTGCCCTGGAACCAGCCGGCGTCCACGGTGATGTCCCCGTTGATCCGGACGTCCTGCGGGTTCTGTCCGAGGCCGACCACCGACGTGTAGAAGCCGACCTGGATGTTGAGGTTGTTGTAGGTGCCCGGTTTGAACGCCAGCACGTACCGGCCGGTGCCGAACTGGGCCGACTCCTGCTGGCGGAAGATCTCGTCGGCGCGGGCCTGGATGGTGGCCGACGACATCGACGGGTCGAAGACGACCACGTTGGCGCCGAGGCTGCCGCCACCCGGAACGCCTCCGCCGCCGGTCTCGCCGAAGACCTTGAACTCCCACAGCGAGTAGCCGTAGGTGGTGGTCCGCTGCGTGCCGTACATCCGGACGTACCGGCCGGTGCCGGTGACGGCCAGCGACTGGTTGCCGCCGGTCGAGGTGGTCGTCGAGTAGACCGTGGTCCAGCTGGACGCGTTGTCGGAGACCTGGATCTGGTACGCCTTGGCGGCCGCGGTCTCCCAGTTCAGTTCGACCCGGGTGATCGCCTGGGAGGTGCCCAGGTCGACCTGGAGCCACTGGGGATCGGCGAAGGCCGACGACCAGCGGGTGCCGGTGTTGCCGTCGACCGCCTCGGTGGCGAGGTAGGCGCCGGGCGCTTCGGTGGACGAGGCGGTGGCCGGCTTTCCTTGCGAGAGCAGGACCTCGGCGGCGGCCGCGCTGCTGCCGGTGATCGCGGTCAGCCCGGCGACCAGCACGGCCACCAGGCCACCGGCGGCGCCGCGCCGCCAGGGCGAGCGTCTGGGAACGGACATGGCATCTCCTAGGACGGAAGAAGAATGATCATGGGAGAGCGCTCACCCGACTCCTGACGCTAAGAGTTCCCCGGTTCACAATCCAGACTTCGGCGCGGTTCCGGAACCGGCGCGGGTTTTCCCAGCTCAAAACATGTTCTCGCTGGCTGGGGCGATTCGGGACCGTCAATAACAGAGATTCCGGAACCGGTTCCGCTAACGTTCGTAACAACTCACATTGAGGAAGAAGGACACAAAGACGACGGAGCCCTCCACCCGGCGGGGTGAAGGGCTCCGAAGAGAAGAAGATCAGCCGAGGTCGACCGACGGGTAGAGCGGGAACGGCGCCAGCAGCTCGGTGGCCTGCTTGCTGATCCGGTCGGCCAGGGCCGGGTCCAGGTTGAACTTCGCCTTCGACCCCTCGGCCGGCGTGGTCGCCGACAGCACGTTGTGGATCAGCTCGGCGATCTGGTCCATCTCCGCGACGCCCAGGCCGCGGCTCGTCAGCGCCGGCGTGCCGATCCGGATGCCCGACGTGTACCAGGCGCCGTTCGGGTCCTGCGGGATCGCGTTGCGGTTGGTGACGATGCCGCTGTCCAGCAGCGCCTGCTCGGCCTGGCGGCCGGTGATGCCGAACGGGTGCACGTCGATCAGCACCAGGTGGTTGTCGGTGCCGCCGGAGACCAGCCGCACGCCCCGCTTCAGCAGACCCTCGGCGAGCGCCTGGCTGTTGGTGACGATCTGCTGCGCGTACGTCGAGAACTCCGGCCGGCGGGCCTCCGCGAACGCGATCGCCTTCGCCGCCATCACGTGCGGCAGCGGGCCACCCAGCACCATCGGGCAGCCGCGGTCCACCTGGGCGGACAGCTCCGGCTGGCAGAACACCGCGCCACCACGCGGGCCGCGCAGGCTCTTGTGCGTGGTGGTGGTGACGATGTGCGCGTGCGGGATCGGGTTGAAGTCACCGGTGAACACGCCACCCGCGACCAGACCGGCGAAGTGTGCCATGTCCACCATGAAGGTGGCGCCCACCTCGTCGGCGATCTCGCGCAGCGTCGCGAAGTTGACCTTCCGGGGGTACGCCGAGTAGCCGCCGACGATCACCGCGGGCTTGAACTCCCGGGCCGTCTCCCGCAGCGCCGCGTAGTCGATCTGGCCGGTCGCCATGTCGACGCCGTAGCTGCGCTGGTCGAACATCTTGCCGGAGATGTTCGGCCGGAACCCGTGGGTGAGGTGGCCACCGGCGTCCAGCGACATGCCGAGCAGCCGCTGGTTGCCGAACGCCTGCCGCAGCTCGGCCCACTCGGCGTCGGTCAGGTCGTTGATCTGCCGCTTCTCGAACTTCTTCAGGTACGGCACCTCGACCCGGTCGGCCAGGATCGCCCAGTAGGCGACCAGGTTCGCGTCGATGCCGGAGTGCGGCTGAACGTAGGCGTACGGCGCACCGAACAGAGCCTTGGCGTGCTCGACGGCGATCGACTCGACGGCGTCGACGTTCTGGCAGCCGGCGTAGAAACGACGGCCGATCGTGCCCTCCGCATACTTGTCGGAAAGCCAGTTACCCATGGCGAGCAGGACAGCCGGGGAAGCGTAGTTCTCACTCGCGATCAGCTTCAGCGACTCACGCTGGTCGGTCAGCTCCTGCGCGATCGCGTCGGCGATCCGCGGCTCCACGGACCGGACCACCTCGAGGGCGGCGCGGAAGGCGGTGGATTCGGCGTTCAACTCAGGCATGGGACCTCCCTATCACGAAGCGAAGAGGCCCAGGCGCACGGCAAGTCGTCATCTCGACGAGGCCGCTCCCCGATGGTCAACCATCCGAACGCGCCAGTCACGGCCTGCCCGCCAGCATACCGGCTTTCCAACCCCCCTTTTCCGGTACGCCCGGAGCACTGACAGAAGCAGATGGACCGCCCCCGGCTACGCCGCTGCCGCCGGATCTCCTGATCGCCCCCGTGACGACAAGATCCCCGGCGGCAGCGACCGTTCCGAAGGTGGCTGTTCCGCCTGCTCGACGGCCTTACCAGTAGATGTGCCCGCCGTCCCCAATGATCGAGACATCGGGATCCCGGTCCGCCGGCACTGCGGCACGGCCGCCGTTCCCGGTAGACCCGGCAGCCTCCGGCCCACTCCGGAGCGGCGTCGTGACACCCGTCTCAGCGGCCGCGGCCTCCTCAGCGAGCCCGTCGCCGGTGAACTTCTCGGTCTTCGCCGCCGGCACCGTCACGGCGGCCTTCTCCTGCGGCTTCGTCTCCGGCTTCTCCGACGAGGAGACCACCGCGGCCGGCGGCCGAACGCCCTCCGAGGCCTGGACAGCAGGACCGCACCCGGCCAGCAGGGCCAGTCCCACGATCCCCGTCAGTACCGCCAGCGTCCGTCGCATCGCGCTCTCCCCGAATCCCGTAGCTCCCGTATTCATAAGGTGCGATGCCGGGCCGGCGGTCTTGGTTCGCGAAGTTCGGTAACGGAACGATAACGGGTTCCGGATCAGGGCAAAAAGAAAGGCCCACCCCGCATGGGGTGGGCCTTTCTATCACGTTGAGTCCGGCGGCGTCCTACTCTCCCACACCCTCCCGAGTGCAGTACCATCGGCGCTGGAGGGCTTAGCTACCGGGTTCGGAATGTAACCGGGCGTTTCCCCTCCGCTATGACCACCGAAACAGCCATCAGCGTGGAACAAACCAGCAACCCAAGACTTCTCCCGGGGTGGTTGTTCGTTTGCTGTGAATCACACAGTGGACGCTAAGCATAAAATTTAGGGTGGTTAAGCCCTCGGCCTATTAGTACCGGTCAACTCAACACGTTACCGTGCTTACATCTCCGGCCTATCAACCCAGTAGTCTAGCTGGGAGCCTTACCCACTCAAAGGTGGTGGGATACCTCATCTCGAAGCAGGCTTCCCGCTTAGATGCTTTCAGCGGTTATCCCTTCCGAACGTAGCCAACCAGCCATGCTCCTGGCGGAACAACTGGCACACCAGAGGTTCGTCCGTCCCGGTCCTCTCGTACTAGGGACAGCCCTTCTCAAGTATCCAACGCGCACGGCGGATAGGGACCGAACTGTCTCACGACGTTCTAAACCCAGCTCGCGTACCGCTTTAATGGGCGAACAGCCCAACCCTTGGGACCTGCTACAGCCCCAGGATGCGACGAGCCGACATCGAGGTGCCAAACCATCCCGTCGATATGGACTCTTGGGGAAGATCAGCCTGTTATCCCCGGGGTACCTTTTATCCGTTGAGCGACACCGCTTCCACACGCAAGTGCCGGATCACTAGTCCCGACTTTCGTCCCTGCTCGACCCGTCAGTCTCACAGTCAAGCTCCCTTGTGCACTTACACTCAACACCTGATTGCCAACCAGGCTGAGGGAACCTTTGGGCGCCTCCGTTACCCTTTAGGAGGCAACCGCCCCAGTTAAACTACCCACCAGACACTGTCCCTCGACCCGATCAGGGCCGCAAGTTAGATACCCAAACCCAACAGAGTGGTATTTCAACAATGACTCCACCCGAACTGGCGTCCGAGCTTCACAGTCTCCCACCTATCCTACACAATTAAATTCAGATACCAATGTCAAGCTATAGTAAAGGTCCCGGGGTCTTTCCGTCCTGCCGCGCGTAACGAGCATCTTTACTCGTACTGCAATTTCGCCGGGCCTGTGGTTGAGACAGTGGGGAAGTCGTTACGCCATTCGTGCAGGTCGGAACTTACCCGACAAGGAATTTCGCTACCTTAGGATGGTTATAGTTACCACCGCCGTTTACTGGCGCTTAAGTTCTCCGCTTCGCCCCGAAGAGCTAACAGGTCCCCTTAACGTTCCAGCACCGGGCAGGCGTCAGTCCATATACATCGTCTTACGACTTGGCATGGACCTGTGTTTTTAGTAAACAGTCGCTTCCCCCTGCTCTCTGCGGCCATACCACGCTCCACCCGCAAGGGGCTTCACGCGTCCGGCCCCCCTTCTCCCTAAGTTACGGGGGCAATTTGCCGAGTTCCTTAACCACAGTTCACCCGTCGCCTCGGTATTCTCTACCTGACCACCTGTGTCGGTTTGGGGTACGGGCCGCTCAGAACATCGCTAGAGGCTTTTCTCGGCAGCATAGGATCAATGACTTCACCAGAACGGCTCGGCATCACGTCTCAGACTATATGCACCGCGGATTTGCCTACGGTACGTCCTACACGCTTACCCCGGCACAACCACCGGCCGGGATCATCTACCTTCCTGCGTCACCCCATCGCTAAACTACTACCCACCAAGTTCCTAGTCTCCATGCTTTTTGGTCCGAAGACCGCCGGCACTTCAAGTAGTTAGTACAGTGAGGTTCGTCTTGGGCGCTCTTTTGCGGGTACGGGAATATCAACCCGTTATCCATCGACTACGCCTCTCGGCCTCGCCTTAGGCCCCGACTCACCCAGGGCGGATTAGCCTGGCCCTGGAACCCTTGGTCATCCGGCGGAAGGGGTTCTCACCCTTCATTCGCTACTCATGCCTGCATTCTCACTCGTGTAGCGTCCACGGCTGGATCACTCCGCCGCTTCACCCGCAACACGACGCTCCCCTACCCATCAACACGCCTGGATCATGATCCGAAAACCATGACCGAGCAAAGTGTCAATGCCACAGCTTCGGCGGTGTGCTTGAGCCCCGCTACATTGTCGGCGCGGAACCACTTGACCAGTGAGCTATTACGCACTCTTTAAAGGGTGGCTGCTTCTAAGCCAACCTCCTGGTTGTCCATGCGATCCCACATCCTTTTCCACTTAGCACACGCTTAGGGGCCTTAGCTGGCGATCTGGGCTGTTTCCCTCTCGACTACGAAGCTTATCCCCCGCAGTCTCACTGCCGCGCTCTCACTTACCGGCATTCGGAGTTTGGCTGATTTCAGTAAGCTTGTGGGCCCCCTAGACCATCCAGTGCTCTACCTCCGGCAAGAAACACGCGACGCTGCACCTAAATGCATTTCGGGGAGAACCAGCTATCACGGAGTTTGATTGGCCTTTCACCCCTAACCACAGGTCATCCCCCAACTTTTCAACGTTGGTGGGTTCGGTCCTCCACGCGGTCTTACCCACGCTTCAACCTGCCCATGGCTAGATCACTCCGCTTCGGGTCTAGAGCATGCGACTAAAAACGCCCTATTAAGACTCGCTTTCGCTACGGCTTCCCCACACGGGTTAACCTCGCCACATGCCACTAACTCGCAGGCTCATTCTTCAAAAGGCACGCCATCACCCCGAAAGGCTCTGACGGATTGTAGGCGAACGGTTTCAGGTACTATTTCACTCCCCTCCCGGGGTACTTTTCACCATTCCCTCACGGTACTTGTCCGCTATCGGTCACCAGGAAGTATTCAGCCTTACCAGGTGGTCCTGGCAGATTCACAGCAGATTCTAGGAGTCCGCTGCTACTCGGGAACACCACAAAGAGGTCATACACTTTCGTCTACCGGGCTCTCACCGTCTACGGCCGACTTTCCCACGTCGTTCGACTAGCATAAGACTTTGTAACTCTTCGACTGTCTGTCAGAACAATCAAGTGGGTCCCACAACCCCTCACGTGCAACGCCTGACAGCTATCACACACGCAAGGTTTAGGCTACATCCGCTTTCGCTCGCCACTACTCACGGAATCACGGTTGTTTTCTCTTCCTACGGGTACTGAGATGTTTCACTTCCCCGCGTTCCCCTCACACGCCCTATGAATTCAGGCATGGATGACACGACATGACTCGTGCCAGGTTTCCCCATTCGGACATCCTGGGATCACAGCTAGGTTGGCAGCTCCCCCAGGCCTATCGCGGCCTCCTACGTCCTTCATCGGCTCCTGGTGCCAAGGCATCCACCGTTCGCCCTTGACAACTTAACCACAGAAAACAAGATGCTCGCGTCCACTGTGCAATTCTCAACCAACGACCAACCCACAACCTTCAAGGCCGTCCCACCAAACCTCAGAAACTGAGCGGTATGGGAGGCCAGGTCATGCCTGGCATTGAAAAACAACCACCCTCACGGGCACCGGCACTCAGCCGGCCTACGCGGGTTGTTCTTTCAGATACCCAACAGGGTGCTTTCTTTGTCGCCAGAATCCAGCCGCACCGACCCGCGTTCCACGCCACCGAAGCAGCTGTACTAACAAAGGCCGACCGTTGCCGGTTCTGACTAGCCAGTGTCTCCGCCTGTGAGCTCCTCACCAGCACATTCGGCTGATGCAGGATTTCTGTCCGCCTTTCAGCGGAAGAATGCTCCTTAGAAAGGAGGTGATCCAGCCGCACCTTCCGGTACGGCTACCTTGTTACGACTTCGTCCCAATCGCCAGCCCCACCTTCGACGGCTCCCTCCCTTACGGGTTAGGCCACCGGCTTCGGGTGTTGCCGACTTTCGTGACGTGACGGGCGGTGTGTACAAGGCCCGGGAACGTATTCACCGCAGCGTTGCTGATCTGCGATTACTAGCGACTCCGACTTCACGGGGTCGAGTTGCAGACCCCGATCCGAACTGAGACCGGCTTTTTGGGATTCGCTCAACCTCACGGTCTCGCAGCCCTTTGTACCGGCCATTGTAGCATGCGTGAAGCCCTGGACATAAGGGGCATGATGACTTGACGTCATCCCCACCTTCCTCCGAGTTGACCCCGGCAGTCTTCGATGAGTCCCCGCCATTACGCGCTGGCAACATCGAACGAGGGTTGCGCTCGTTGCGGGACTTAACCCAACATCTCACGACACGAGCTGACGACAGCCATGCACCACCTGTGCACGACCCCGAAGGACCCCCCATCTCTGGAGGATTTCCGTGCATGTCAAACCCAGGTAAGGTTCTTCGCGTTGCATCGAATTAATCCGCATGCTCCGCCGCTTGTGCGGGCCCCCGTCAATTCCTTTGAGTTTTAGCCTTGCGGCCGTACTCCCCAGGCGGGGCGCTTAATGCGTTAGCTGCGGCGCAGAAACCCGGAGAGGGTCCCCACACCTAGCGCCCAACGTTTACAGCGTGGACTACCAGGGTATCTAATCCTGTTCGCTCCCCACGCTTTCGCTCCTCAGCGTCAGTATCGGCCCAGAGACCCGCCTTCGCCACCGGTGTTCCTCCTGATATCTGCGCATTTCACCGCTACACCAGGAATTCCAGTCTCCCCTACCGAACTCTAGCCTGCCCGTATCGAATGCAATGTCAGAGTTGAGCCCTGAGATTTCACATTCGACGCGACAAGCCGCCTACGAGCTCTTTACGCCCAATAAATCCGGACAACGCTCGCGCCCTACGTCTTACCGCGGCTGCTGGCACGTAGTTGGCCGGCGCTTCTTCTGCAGGTACCGTCACTTGCGCTTCGTCCCTGCTGAAAGAGGTTTACAACCCGAAGGCCGTCATCCCTCACGCGGCGTCGCTGCATCAGGCTTCCGCCCATTGTGCAATATTCCCCACTGCTGCCTCCCGTAGGAGTCTGGGCCGTGTCTCAGTCCCAGTGTGGCCGGTCGCCCTCTCAGGCCGGCTACCCGTCGTCGCCTTGGTAGGCCATTACCCCACCAACAAGCTGATAGGCCGCGAGTCCATCCCAGACCGAAAAACTTTCCACACAGACTTCATGCGAAGCTGTGTCGTATTCGGTATTAGCCCCCGTTTCCGAGGGTTATCCCAAAGTCCAGGGCAGGTTACTCACGTGTTACTCACCCGTTCGCCGCTCGAGTACCCCGAAGGGCCTTTCCGCTCGACTTGCATGTGTTAAGCACGCCGCCAGCGTTCGTCCTGAGCCAGGATCAAACTCTCCAACAAAATCTGTTGAACAATCGTCCCGGCAACATAAAAGTTGCCAAAGGAATCTCCCACCCATCGCCTAAACGATGAGCCGGGGTATTGCCATAATTGGCACTGGCTTATCAAGCACCCTGTTGAGTTCTCAAAGAACAACCGCACACCATCAAACCGTTCCGCATTCCGCGGCCCGTTCTCCGGGGCACTCGCTCTACTTTACCCGAGCTATTCCGTCTCGCCAAATCCGGGGTATTCCCGATTTCGGTGAGCTAGGAATTCGCTCAAGTCCCGCGGAAGCTTACACGATCGCTCGTGCGCTAGATCCTTGGGGTTTGGCAGGACGGCCGGTCTAGCGGATCTCTCCGCTTGCCTCGCCCGTTTCCCTGCCGGCTCGGAGAACATTACCCGCTCCCTCCAGCAACGCCAAATCGGCCCCCACACGTGATCGCACTCCCGTGGCCCCTGGTGCCGGCGAGCCGAAAGAGTTTCTACGACCTTGCGAAGCCCCCCGGTACGCAATGAACATCCCTCTCACCGATCCCACCACCAACAGAAATGGCGCCCAGCAGCATTCGCGCAGTTCAGCCCCCTTTCCAAGCCACCTCCCACCGCCCGGCGCCCGTCGCACCCCACGACCAGCCGGACGAGATGGGCCACGACGCGCGGCCGGAGGGAGACGGCGCGGGCACAGAAGCGGTCACGGCGCGCGACCGCGTGGAAGCAGGCGTGACGCGCGACCGCGTGGAAGCAGGCGTGACGCGCGACCGCGTGGAAGCAGGCGTGACGCGCGACCGCGTGGAAGCAGGCGTGACGCGCGGACGTGTGGAAGCGGGCACGGCCTGCGCGCGGGGGTGGGGCGGGTGGGTTTGTGCGGTTGGGGTGCTCAGGGCGTACAAGAAAAGGGAGGGCGAGAGAGTCGCCTGGATCGAGGTCGGAGGGTCGGCGCCCGGGTGGGGAGGCGGCTTCAGCCGCACGGTGGGTGAGTGGGACCGGGCCGCAGCCGCACGGTGAGGTGAGTGGGACCGGGCCGCGTCAGGTGGTGAAGACGGCCCAGACGTGTTTGGTGGTGGGGGTTCGGTACCAGCCGAGGTCGGTGGCGAAGGTGCGGGCCAGGTGCAGGCCCAGGCCGCCGGAGCCGATGGGGCGGGACTGGTCGAAGAGGGGTTCGCCGGTGAGGTCGTGGTCGGCCACGTCGAGGATGAGGTGGCCGGGCTCCTCCAGGAGGCGGATAACCGTGGGTGGGCGGCCGTGGCGGAGGGCGTTGGTGGCCAGTTCGGTGGCGACCACCGCGATGCGGTCGAGGCCGTCGTCGTCGATCAGGGTGCCGGTGACCGCCTCGCGCAACTCGGCTCGCAGTCGCCGTAGGTCCTGGACGCTGGAGAGGGTCCAGCGGCGTTGCTCGGTCGCCGCCGGGTGCGGGACCGGGGCGGGCAGCGACGTCATGTGCCTATCTTGCCCACTCGAGGGGGTTTTACGGAGGCCCGTGCGGATCAGTGTGATCGCTGTTCGGAGGGGCATGGAACGAAAATCTTGATGTGCGTGGGGTTTAAGACCGTTTTGTCACGTTAACAGCCTCATACTTTCGGCTAGTGTTCCATCAACCTGTCGTATAGAGTCCTCGTAACCGAACGGCCAAGTGTGCCTGGGCGGCGAACGCTGCCCATAGATATGGATGCCCTGCCGACGCAGGTCCCGAACAGGGACGGCACTGGTGGAGAGGCGCCAGGGAGGACCACGACATGACCGTCACCGACACCTCGACGGCGGTGTCACCGTCGACCACGGCCGGCGCCACGGCTCCGGTCGACAGCGCTGCCGAGTTGCTCGCCGCGATGGCCGCGATGCCGGTGGGACACCCGTCCCGGGCTTCACTGCGGGACCGGGCGATCGAGGCCTGGCTGCCGCTCGCCCGGCACCTCGCCCACCGCTACTCCGGCCGCGGCGAACCCACCGACGACCTCATCCAGACCGCCACCGTCGGCCTCATCAAAGCCGTCGACAAATTCGACCCCGACCGCGGCGTCGACTTCGCCGGCTACGCCATCCCCACCATCATCGGCGAAATCAAACGCCACTTCCGCGACCGCACCTGGTCCGTCCGCGTCCCCCGCCGCCTCCAGGAACTCCGCCTCGCCATCACCGAAGCCAACGCCACCCTCACCCACACCCTCGGCCGATCCCCCACCGTCCCCGACATCGCCACCCACCTCGGCATCAGCGAAGACGACGTCCTCGAAGGCCTCGAAGGCGCCCGCGCCTACAACGCCACCAGCCTCTCCACCCCCATCGGCGCCGACGGCACCACCGAACTCGGCGACACCCTCGGCGGCGAAGACCACGAATACGAAATCGCCGAAACCCGCGTCGCCCTCGGACCCGCCCTCGCCACCCTCGACGAACGCGAACAGAAAATCCTCACCCTGCGCTTCTACGGCAACCTCACCCAATCCCAGATCGCCGACCAGATCGGCATCTCCCAGATGCACGTCTCCCGACTGCTGACCAAGGCGCTGACCAAGCTGCGCGGCCAGCTCGCGCCGGATGCGATCTGACCCGGTTCGCCACGATCGGGGGTGCCGGCTGAGGCCGGTGCCCCCGTCCTGCACCAGTCCTGTGCGGTTACTACTCCCGGCTGCCGCTACCGTTTAGCGGATGCCACCTACTGCCGACCTCCCCGGGTTCCTGCACAACGTGGCCCCGATCCTGGACAGCTGGGGTTATCTGGCGATCGGCGGCGTCATCGTGGTGGAGAGCTTCGGCGTGCCCGCGCCGGGTCAGACCATCATGGTCGCCGGGTCGATCTACGCCGGTGCGGGGCGGATGAACATCTTCCTCGTCGCGCTGATCTCGTTCGTGACGGCGGTGGCCGGCGACAACATCGGGTACTGGATCGGGCTGCGCGGCGGCCGCAAGATCGTGCACCGGTGGGGGAAGTACATCTTCGTGACACCGGCGCGGCTGGAGAAGGCGGAGCAGTTCTTCGCCAAGCGCGGTAACCGGATCATCGTGGTGGCCCGGTTCATCGACGGGCTGCGGCAGCTCAACGGTGTGATCGCCGGGATCACCCGGATGCCGTGGAAGACGTTCCTGCTCTACAACGCGATCGGGGCGGCGCTCTGGGTCGGGTGGTGGTGCACGGTCGCGTACCTGCTCGGCGCCAATCTGGTGCACATCATGGGGCGGGCCCACGAGTACCGGTGGTCGATCATCGGCGTGCTCGGGGCGGCTCTGGCGATCTACGTGACGCTGCACGTGCGGCACGTCCGCAGGCGCCGGGCCCGAACCGCTCAGCTCGCGCTCGAGGAGAGCCAGAGCCAGGCGTGACACGAGGGCGGTTCCCGCCGCCCACAGCGGGAACCGCCCTCGCTTCCATCCCCCAGAGGGTCGTCAGCTCGCCTTCGTCGGCTGTGCGGTCGGCGCCTGGCCGTCCGGCGGCGCCTGGCCGGGGGCCTGCCCGTTCGGCGGCTGGCCGGCCGGGGCGGTGGCGGCGCTGTCGCCGCCGACCGCGGCCATGATGCCCGCGCCGGCGCCACCACCGGCCAGCGCGGCGGCGATCAGGGCACCAGCAAAGATCAACTTCGACTTCTTCGGGGTACGGGCACCAGAAGCCGATCTCGGCGCGGGCGCGTCGTGCACGGTCGGCGCGGCAGTGGTTTCCCAGACAGCCGGGGTGGCGGTCGGGTGCCGGTGCGCGGGCGGGTCGGCATGCGGCCGGGGTACCACGGCACCCCATGCGGGAGCGGCTTCGGCAGCGGCGTTCCAGGTGGGCGCCGGCGGCTCCGCGTTGTTCCAGGCCGGAGGATGCGGCTCGGGGACGGCGTTCCAGGCGGCGGTGGGCGGCTCCGGCGTACTCCACTCGGCAGGGACCCGGTCCGGTATCGGGCCGCCGTTCCAGGCGGCCGTCCGGCCGTCACCGGTCCAGGCGCCGGTGTTGCCGTTCCACCCGGCGGCCGGGTCGGCCTCCGGGCCGTAGCCGGTCCAGCCGGGTGCCGCGGCCTGGTCGGCGGCGTGCTCCCAGGAGGCGTGCGCGCCACCGGAAGCGGCGTGCGCACTGCCGGAGGCGGCGGGGTGCACCGGGTAGTCGGCGTATCCGGCGCCGGGCGTACCGGCGTGGGTCATCCCGGACGGCGACCAGTCGGCCGGGACCGACTGCGGATCGGGCACCTCGGAGGGCCGGTTCGCCCACTCGCCGTGCGAGGTCCGGGCCTGGGCGGAATACCGCGGTACCGGCCCTCGGGCGGACGGATCGTGCTGAGTCATCGGCGCTCCTCGGTCCGGTTTCTCTACTGACGGGGTGAAGATTGCCGAGCCGGGCTATGCGGATCCTGTGCGGTCGTTAGGCACCGGTTGTCAGTCAACGAAGGGAGTCTGGACAGTGCAGCGGTTCGCGTTCGCGGGGCGTACCTGCGTGATCACCGGGGCGGCCGGCGGGATCGGGGCGGCGCTCGCGCTCGACCTGGCGAAGCGGCGCGCCGAACTGGCCCTGGTGGACCGGGACGTCGAGGGACTGGAGCGGGTGGCCGGGCTGGCCCGGGAGCTGGGGGCGGCGGGCGTCACGGCGTACCCCGTCGATCTGAGTGATGGTGGCGACCGCCTGGACCTGGCCGCGGAGATCTCGTCGCGCCAGGGCCCGGCCGATCTGTTGATCAACAACGCCGGGGTGACGCTGATCGGGACGTTCGAGGAGAACCACACCGCCGACATCGACTGGCTGCTGGAGATCAACCTGCACGCGGTGATCCGGATGACCAAGGCGTTCCTGCCGCAGCTGCTGTCCCGGCCGGGCGCGCACCTGGTCAACATGTCGAGTCTGTTCGGGCTGTTCGCGCCGCCGGGCCAGGTGGCGTACGCGACGAGCAAGTACGCCGTCCGCGGTTTCACCGAGGCGCTGCGGCACGAGCTGGCGCCCCGCGGTATCGGGGTGACGGTGGTGCACCCGGGCGGGGTCCGCACCAACATCGCGACGAGCGCCCGGCTCAGCGGAGTCGACCCGGACAGCGAGGAGACCGCGGAGGGCCGCCGGTTCGCCGCGGCGGCGCTGACCCTGCCGCCGGAGGAGGCGGCCCGGCTGATCGTGGCGGCCGTGCAGAACCGGAACCCGCGGTTGGTGATCACCCGGGAGGCGAAGGCCGGCGACCTGCTGACCCGGATCGCCCCGGCCCGCTACTGGGCGATCGCCCAGCGGCTGGGCCGCAGCCGGACCCGGGTGGACTAGAAGCGGGCGAAGCGGGGCCGGTCCAGGCCGCCGATCGTGGTGAAATCGCCGCCCGCGTCGAGGACGCCGATCGGGTCGGTGGCCAGGACACGGACCCCGGCGACGCCGTTGGCCCGCGGGTTCCACTCGGTGAGGCGGCCGTCGCCGGTGACCGCGGCCAGTTTGACGCGTGGCGCCGAGCCGTCCAGGCAGGCGCCCTGCGGTCCGTTGCGGGTGGTGAGGCAGACCCGGTCGAAATGGCCGCCGACGTACGCCATCTCGCCGACCGTGGTGATCGCGGTGGCGTCGCCGTCGAAGACACGCTGCCAGCGGGTCGTGCCGTCGAGGGTGTACGCGACGGCACGGCCGCCCTGTCCGCCGGTGGCCGCGTACACGCCGGTGCGGTTCACCGTGATCGCGTTGACCTCGGCGGCGACGCTGGGCCGGAAGTAGCGGTCGAGGACGCCGGTGACCCTGTCGACGGCCGCCAGGCGTACCGATCGGTGGTCGTCGTTGACCTCGCGGAAGGCGCCGCCCAGGAAGACCTGGCCGCCGGAAACGGCGAGGGTGCGCACGCGGTCGTCGGCGCCGGACCGCCAGCCGGTGTCGACCCGTCCGGTGGCCAGCGAGAACGCGGCCAGGTTGCGCAGTGCGTGCCCGCTGATGGCGGTGAAGCTGCCGCCCAGGTAGAGGCGGCCGGCGCCGATCGCGAGGGCGTACGGGGTGCCGGCGATGTCGTGCCGGAACGAGGTGACGGTTCCGGTGGCCGGGTCGATCCGGGCGATCGAGTCTCGTCTCGCGCCGCCGACCCGGTGGAAGCCGCCGGCCGCGTAGACGGCGCCGCGGGTGGCGGCCAGCGCGCGAACCGTGCCGTCCGCCGGGGGCGCCCAGTCCAGCAGCGCCCCGGTACGCCCGTCGAACGCCGCCAGCCGCTGCCGTGGATAGCTGCGCCCGCCCCACCGGGCCTTGGTGAACCCTCCGCCGACGTACACCGTGCCGCCCAGGTAGGCGATGGCGTACACGGTCCCGTTGAAGGTGGGCGCGGAGCGGGCGGCGGATTCGACGGCCCGGGCCGGGGCCGCGACGGAAAGGACGAGCAGGAGGGTCAGAACGAGCAGTCGCACATGGGCCTAACCCTCCCGGATGGGGGAAAGTCGCGCGATCGCCTCCGACTGCGGGCCGGTCGCGGGTATCGGCGCGGACCGCTCCAGGGTGGCCTGGTCCGGTTGGCGCAAGCCCAGCATGACCAGCCAGTCGAGCAGTTGCCGGTGCACCGCGTCGGGGCCGTTCAGCTCGTGGGTGACCGGCCAGTCGGCGGGGTGGACCAGCATGGCGTCGGTCTGCCAGCCGCCGAGCCCGCCGTGCGAGCCGACCAGTTCCTCGAAGGCGGACACCTCCAGCGTCCCCGGATCCACCGAGCTGATCACCACGAGGTCGCCGACGTGCGCGGCGCTCTGGTGGCGTAGCAGGTCGGCGCGGGTGTGCGGCCCGTACGGCAGGAGCGGGTCGGTCCCGGTGACCGCCCCGTCGAGCAGCCGGTGGATGCCGCCCGGCCCGTACGCCACCGGCCCGTCCTCGTCCTGCACCACCACGAGCCCGATCCCCGGGTGGGCGGTCAGCCCGGTGATCAGTTGCGGGTGGTCGTGCTCGATCGCGGCCCGCCCGACCCGGCGCGGGAACCGGGTCAGGTAGATCATCGACAGGTTGCCGGAGGACACCACCAGCGCGTCCGCGGCCAACTGCTGGACCACCTCGTCGAGGCTCTCGCCGAACCGCTGCCGGAAGGTGGGGCCCTGGCTCTGGCCGTGGTCGGAGAGCACCACGAGGTGGTAGCGGCGGGCCGCCTCCGGGGCGAGGCGTTCCAGCACGCCGAGCATCCGGTCCAGGTTCTCCAGCTGGCGCATCGACTCCGGGCGGGCCGGGCCGGCGTGGTGCGCCACCTCGTCGTAGTCGACCAGGTCGCAGTAGATCGCCGGGACGCCGCGGGCCATCTGCTCGGCGACCAGCGAAACGTTCACGTCGCGCAGCAGCATCGAGGCCGGGCGCAGGGCCAGGAAGGCGCCGGACCGGCTGACCCGGGGCTGCAGGTTGCGGCGGCGCTGGAGGCGGGCCTGGTGCAGCTCGGTGAAGACCTCGGCCACCCCGAGGACGAGGGCGCGGGTGAAGCCGTACGGGGAGGCCATGAACGCCGCCCAGCCCCGGGCCGAGCGGCCGGGCAGCGCCGCGTGGCTGACCGTCAGCAGGTTGGTGACGGCGTCGCCGCTGAACGCGTTGCCGATGCTGACCCCGCCGTCGCGCAGCAGGCCGCGGCCGTCGCTGAGCCGGGCCTCGATGATCGCGGCGTCCCGGGGCCGGTTGGAGACCATCAGCCGGCCGGTGTCCTTCTCGTACCAGCGGAAGCCGGGGATCTGCCGGGTGGCGCCGTGCAGGATGCCGGCCTGTGAGGCGGGGGTGGTCGACGGGAGGCCGGTGTGCCAGCTGCGTGCCGTGTGGCTGCCGGTGCGCAGCCAGGTGCCCAGGACGGGCAGGTTGCCGGCCCGGATCGCCCAACGCAGGACCGGTTCGGCGACCCCGTCCAGCTGCACCATGAGCAGGCCGGGCTCGGTGCCGGCGGGCGGGCGGCGGAGGGCGATGAGGCGGCCGGCGGCGCGGCGGCGGACCCCGCGCATCAGGCGGCGGGCCTCGCGGACGAAGGTGTCGTCGCTGCCGCTGTCGACCATCCAGTCGAGCAGGGCGGCCACGATGACGGCCAGGATCGCGGCGAACACCAGGCTGGGCAGCCCGCTGACCCGGCTGCCCGGGTCGAACCGCAGCGCCACCACCATCACGACGACCTGGGCCACCACGCCGAGCAGCATGGCCGCCCAGCCGCCGAGCGCCGTGATGCCGAGCAGCAGCAGGGGCCGCAGCACCGCGCCGACGGCCGCGACCAGCACCACGAGCCCGAGGGTGTCGACCACGTCGGTGCCGGCCACCCCGGGCATCAGCCACAGGGTGAGGGTGAGGACCACGAACGTGAGGATGGCGCTGCGCAGCACGGCCCGGCCCCGGCGGGCGGCCCAGCGTGCTTGGGTGCGAATGGCCACGAACCGACGATTACACACCGATGCATCCGAACCCGAACGAGGGAACGACGTGCCGCTCACACCGAGGGGCGGATACCTTCGGGCCGATGCGCTTCCGGTCGGCGTTCTTGATCCTGATCCTTCTGCTCGCCGGGTGCGGCGAACCGCCGGCGCCCGTGCCCCAGCCGCAGCCGCTGGTCGTGGCGGGCTATCTCACCGAGTGGAGCGTCTACGGACACGACTTCCGGGTGAAGGACCTGGCGGCCGAGCGGCTCACCCATCTGACGTACGCGTTCGGCCGGGTGACCGGCGGCCGCTGCGCGATGGGTGACGCGTGGGCCGCCCATCGGCGCATGGTCTCCGCGGCGGACAGTGTGGACGGCGTCGGTGACACGGCGGCCGACCCGCTGCGGGGCACCTTCGGTCAGCTGCGCAAGCTCAAGAAGCAACACCCCGGTATCCGGCTGCTGTGGTCGTTCGGCGGCTGGACCGGCTCGGCCGGGTTCACCGAGGCGGCCAAGGATCCGGCCGGGTTCGCCGCGTCCTGCCGGCAGCTGCTCGCCGATCCGCGCTGGGCCGGGCTGTTCGACGGGATCGACGTCGACTGGGAGTACCCGAACGCCTGCGGCACGACCTGCGACGGCAGCGGCCCGGCGGCGCTCGCCGGGATGCTGTCGGCGCTGCGTGCCGAACTCGGGCCGGGTGCGCTGATCAGTGCCGCGGCGCCGGGCGACCTGGGACGGTTGCGGGCCACCGACTACGCGGCGGCGGCCCGGCACGTGGACTGGCTGGGCGCCATGACCTACGACTACTTCGGCGCGGCCGGGAGCGGGCCCGGCACGGCCGCGCCGCACTCCCCGCTCGAGCCCTATCCCGGCATCCCGCGGGAGACCGCCACCACCTCGGCGACCGTGGACGAGTTGCTGCGGGCCGGGGTGCCGGCCGGGAAACTGCTGATCGGGGTCGGCTTCTACGGGCGGGGGTGGACCGGCACGGCCCGGGGGCTGGAGGACTACCGGGTGCTGGTGGGCCGGTGCCCGCCGACCGGGACGCTGGGCGGTACGGCGTACGCCGATTGCGGCGACCAGTGGTGGTCGTACGACACCCCGGAGACGGTCGGCGTCAAGGTGGCGTACGCCCGGAAACGCGAGCTCGGCGGGCTGTTCGCCTGGGAGCTGTCCGGCGACACCCACGACGGCGCGCTTCTGCGGGCGCTCAGCGGGTGATCCGTACCCAGACGTTGTCCAGCACCCCGTTGAACTGGTCGTTGTCCCGGTAGGCGCCCTTCGACCCGATGCTCAGCGGCTGGTCGTTGAAGACGGTGAGCCCGGCCGGGACGATGGTCCGGCCCCGGATCACGTTGTCGACGTAGATCGTGAGCGATGTGCCGCTCCGCTGGCAGCGCACCCGGTGCCAGCGGCCGTCCGCGGTGCTGACCACGCTGCGGGCGATCCGGATGCCGGGTTGCCGGATGTCGACCAGCACGCAGCTGGGATGGCCCGCGGCGCCGTCGATCTGGAGCTTGTACTGGCTGTTCAGGGTGGAGTAGCCCTTCTGGACGATGTTCTGTCCGGGGCTGGTCTGGCCGGGTGGCAGCATCACGTCGGCGCCGAAGGCGATGTCCCGGGTTCCCGGGTTGAGGTCGGCCGAGGTGCCGCTCTGGAGGACGACGTGCGGGCAGACGAGCCGGATGCACTTGCCGGGGAAGGCGACCGCCGCGCCGAGGCCGTGCGCCACGGTACGGACCCGGCCGCCCTGGAAGGAGAGCATCCGCAGGGTGTGCCCGTTGCCCGATTCGTCGGCGAGGGCTCCGGCCCGGGCGTTGAAGCTGTAGTGGGCGATGAGCGCCGGCTCGTTCGCGTGCGCCGGCACGGCGGTCACGACGAGGGTCGCGAGCACCAGAGTCACCGCGGACAAACAAGATCTCATGCCCGAAATAATACTTATGCCCCGTTATAGGGGTCTAAGTCAGGGACGGAACTCCTCCGGACGCGCCGGTTTGCTCTCCTCCTTGCGGCCGAACAGCCGCCAGCCCCGCTTCTTCTTCTCCACCACCGGCACGGCCTCGCCGTTCAGCACGTCCAGACGATGCTTGGCCACCGGGTTCTCCGGCTCCAGCCGCAACGACGTCTGCAACGCCTGCCGGGCCTGATCCACGTGCCCGAGCGCGGCAAGCGTCACGCCGTGCGTGAAGTAGTAGTGCGCCTCGTTCGGATCCAGGCCGACCGCGGTACGGGCCGCCTGCTCCGCGTCACCGAGCTGCCGGTCGGCGGCGACCAGCGCCCACGCCACCCGGTCGTGCCACAGCGGGTTCTTCGGCTCCACGATCACCGCACGGTAGGCCATGCTCATCGCCTCCTCGTGCCGCCCCAGCAGGGTCAGCGCGCGGCTCGCGATGGCCAGCGGGCGCGGGTCGTCCGGCGCCAGATCCACGGCCCGGGTCGCCGCCTCCAGCGCCGGATCCACCTGATCGAGCGCCAGCCGGATCCGGGCCATCAGGATCCAGCCGGGCGCCGAGTCCGGCCGCTGCGCCAGCACGGGCGTCAGCAGCTCGACCGCCTTCTGCGGCTGCATCTGTTCGAACAGGGCCGCGGCACGCGCCACCCCGAGGTCGCCCGGATCGGCGAAGGCCAGCGCGGGGGCGTCGCTGGGGGAGGTCAGCGCCGCTCCGGATTCGCGGTCAGTGATCACGACGCCCTAATCGGCAAAAGCCCAAAGATCTTTAGAGGTACGGGAGTGCACAGCACCGCCCGTACCCCGCGATCTCTCTGCCGGGCCCGGACCGTGCCGCGCCCGCCGGGCGTGAGGGGGTGGTCACCGGGTGGCCGAGGCGGTGAGCAGGCGCACCGCGAAGCCGGCCGCGGTGGCCGTGCCGAGCAGGCCGCCGAGCCAGGAAGCCGGGGCGACCAGCGCGGCCAGCAGCAGCACGAACGCCAGCCCAGCCGCCGCGACGGCGATCCGCTGCCGGCCGTGGGCGAGCAGGCCGCGCAGGTAGACGCGCAGCGACGGATCGAGACGGGTCACGAAGTACCCGGCGTAGGCGAGCGGGACCAGGACCGCCGCGGCGGCCGCCAGCCGGGCGCCGAGCACCGACGACCCGGCCGTCCGCCAGCCCAGATAGGCGAGCAGGACCAGGATGATCGCGGTGTAGACCAGGAACTGGCGCAGCGCCACCTCCAGCAGGAACCGGCTGGCCTCCTGGCGCGGGTCCGCCCGCAGGGCGCCGACCAGCCCGGACGCGCCCCGGGCCAGCCGGGTCAACGCGAACGGATGATGGCCGGCCACGTCGAGGGCGGCCAGCTCGTGCCGGGCCACCGCGTTGTCCGGGGCCAGGCGGAGCGCGTCCCGCAGCGCCTGGCGGGCCCGCTCGGTGAGGTTCAGCTGCTTCATCACCATGGCGTAGGTGATCCGGAAGTCGGCCTCCTCCGGGTCCAGCCGGATCGCCTCGCGGGCCGCGTGCTCGGCCTCCACCGGGTGGTGGCCCTCCTCGAGCAGCGCCCAGGCCAGCCGGTTGTACCGGTACGGATTCTCCGGCTGCCGGTCGGCGGCGGCCCGGGCGGCGGCGATCGCCTCGTCGTGCCGGCCGAGCTCGGTGTGCACCCGGCTGAGCGCGGCCAGCGCGTCGGGCCACTCCGGGGCGTGCTCGACCGCACGCCGGGCCAGCTCGTCGGCGAGGTCGGGCCGTTTCAGGGCGAGCTGGGCGTGGGTCATCAGCACCAGGGCGGTCACATCGTCCGGTTCGGCGGCCAGCAGCGGGCCGAGCAGTTCGGCGGCGGCCGCCGGCTCACCACGGCCCAACCGGATCCGGGCCAGTTCCAGTTCGCGGGTCACGTCTGTGGGTCCTCGACCGGGACGGTGGCGAAGGCCCGGACCGGGAAGGTGCCGAACTCGGCGATCCGCGGCGGCACGGCGGTGAACCGGGCCCCGCACGGCGGCAGCTGACGCAGGTTGGTGAGGTTCTCGACGATCGGGATGCCGGCGGCCAGCAGCAGCGAGTGCGCGGGGCGCTCACCGCAGGTGGCCGGGGACATGTCGTCGATGTTGACCGCGTCGATGCCGACCAGCGCGGCGCCCCGGTCGACCAGGAGCCGGGCTCCGTCAGCGGTCAGGAAGGGCGCGCCGGTGGCGTACGCCGGGGTGGCCCAGTGCCGGTCGCCGCCGGTGTGCAGCAGGACCGCCCGCCCGGCCACCGTGACGTGGGCGAGCATCTCGGCGGTGACCCCGCGCTCGCCGCCGACCGCGCGGACCACCACGGCGGGCAGCCCGGCCAGGCGCTCCAGCGGCAGGCCGGCCAGGTCGGTGCCGTCCGGGTAGCGGTGGAACGGGCTGTCCACGTACGTGCCGGTGTTGCCGACCATGCTGATCCGCTCGATGGAGAACTCGGTGCCGGGCGCGTAGACACCCCGGGACGCCTCCCGGGTCAGGTGCGGGGTGATCTCCGGGCCGGGCAGGCCGGGAAAAGTGACCAGGCCGGCCTCGATGACGTGGCTCAGCTCGACGTATCGCACCCGCTCGACCGGCGTGCGGCCGGCCGCCGGGTGCGGTTCGGCGAGGATCCGGATGCCGCGGACCTCGGCCCGCTCCACCCGCTGCGGGGCGAGCGCGGCCACCAGCAGCGCGGTGACCTCGACCTCGGTGACGTCGGCGTGCGGAATGTCCAGGCGGAACCCGCGCGCCCGCAACTCGCCCCCACCCTCGAGAGCGACCTCGGCGTCGAACTCGGCCCGGTAATCCAGCACGGCTCCCCCTATCGCAACTCGATCACGCCTTCGGTGATCAACCAGATGCCGAAGATAGCGAAGAGTGTGGCAGCTCCGTACTTGATGACCTTTTCGGGCAGATGCTTCCCGAGGTAGCGGCCGACCAGGATGGCGAGCGCGTCGGCGGCCACCATGCCGACCGTGGAGCCGATCCAGGTACCGAACCAGCCGTGCTGGGTGGCCAGGGTGATGGTCGCCAGCATGGTCTTGTCACCCAGCTCGGCCAGGAAGAACGCGCCGCCGACGGCCAGGATGGCCGATCCGGTGGAGCGCTCGGCCTTGCTCTTCTCCTCGGCGGTGAGGACGTCGCCGCGCAGTGTCCAGGCGCCGAAGGCGAGGAAGGCGATGCCGGCGACCAGCGAGATCCAGCCGGTCGGGAGGGTGGTGCCCAGCCCGTAGCCGATGCCGACCGAGACCAGGTGCACCACGGCGGTTGCCACGGTGATGCCGATCAGCACCGGGACGGGGCGGTAACGGGTGGCGAACGTCATCGCCATGAGCTGTGACTTGTCGCCGAGCTCGGCGACGAAGATGACCGCGAAGCTGATGCCCAGCGCGGCGAGGAAACCTTCCAACTTTCCACTCCCGGTGATCACGACCGGGCTCTGGGCGCAGGGCGACCTCGACCCGGCCGTCGATGAATACGGCCTGGTCGAAGGTCTCGCTCGCCTCGTCGGAGGCCGCGCGGCCGGAGCCCGGCGAACCAGGCTCAGTATGTCGACCGCGACATTGGGAGCTACTCCCCTTCGCGTGGTCGAGCATAGCTCACGTCCTGGTCAGCGGCCCGGTGAGGAATCACACCGGGCCGCTGACCGGCCGTCCGCTCAGCGGCCCGCGATGATCCGCTGCAACCGCAGGCGCTCGTTCACCGGAGCGGCGCTCTTGCCGGTGGCGGTCAGCGGGGTGGGCTTGGGGATCGGCTCGCACTGCTTGTCGGAGCGGTTGCCCTTGACCCGGGCCGGCAGCGCGCCGGTGGCCAGGTAGTCGGCGATCGAGTTGTCGACGCAGGCGTCGCCGAACAGCGATCCGGCGTGGGTGGTGCCGTCCACGCCCTCGATCAGGGCCGACCGGGGGAAGAGCCGGCGAACGCGCAGGGCCCCGCTGAACGGGGTGGCGGCGTCCAGGGTCTCGCCGATCAGCAGCACCGGCGGGGCCTTGGCGCCGTCCACCTCGACCGGGCGGCCGGGGTCGCCGGCCCAGTGCCGGCAGGGCGCGTTGTACCAGGCGTTGCCCCAGGTCTCGAACGGCGCCTTCTTGTGCACCTTCCAGTTGTCTCGGGCCCACTTCTTCCAGTCCGACGGCCAGGCGACGTCGGTGCACTGCACGGCCAGGTAGACGGCGTACCCGTTGTCGTTCCCGGCGGTCTGCGGGTGCTCCTCGTCGTAGAGCCGCTTCAGGCCGGCCGAATCCTTCTTGGTGACCAGGTCGGAGAACGCGCGGGCGACCTCCTGCCAGCCGAAGACGTAGTAGCCGGCCTGGAGGAAGACGTCGGTCAGCTCGGCCGGGCCGATCCCCCCGGCCGGTTTGGCCGCCAGCGCGGCGAGCTGCTGGTAGTAGGTCTTCTCCACCTCGGCGGCGGTCTTGCCCAGGTGGTAGACCGAGTCGTACTTGGCGAGCCAGGCGAAGTACACCTTGATCGACTTGTCGAAGGCGACGTCCTGGTCGAGGTTGGAGCGGTACCAGACCCGGGTGGGGTCGACCACGCCGTCCAGGACCATCCGGTGCACCCGCTCCGGGTACCTGGTGGCGTAGACCTGCCCGAGGTAGGTGCCGTACGAGAAGCCATAGAAGCTGATCTTGTCGACCCCGAGCGCGGTGCGGATGCTCTCGATGTCGCGGACCGTGTCCACGGTCTTCATGTTGTCCAGCAGCGCGCCACCGGCCTTGGCGCAGGCGGCCGCGTACGCGGTGGTCTTGGCGTGCCAGGCCTTCTCCACCGCCGGGGTGCTGGGCACGTAGGCCGGCCGGTTGTAGCCCGTGTAGTCGTTGTCGCACGTCAGCTTCGGCGTACTGGTGCCCACCCCGCGCGGGTCGAAGCCGATCCAGTCGTACGCCTTGCCGGCCTGTTTCGGCACGTGCTCGCCGAGCGCCGCCATGCCCAGGCCGGCGCCACCCGGCCCGCCCGGGTTCACCAGGATGACGCCCTGGTACTTGTCCTTGGGCACGGTGGACTTGATCCGCGAGACGGCGATCTGGATCTTCGTGCCCTCCGGTTTCGCGTAGTCCAGCGGGACGGAGAGCTGACCGCATTCGGCGCCTTGTGACTTGAGCGTCGCGTCGGCGCAGGCGCCCCACACGATCGGCGGCGGCGCGTCCCGCGCCGGTTCGGCCCGCACCGCGGTGACCGTGGCACCGACCGTACCGAGCGCGACCGCGATGGCGGTCACCCAGATTCTTTTCATACCAGCCCCTTGTGTCCGATTCACCCCCATGCTGCGGGGCAGTCGGGCACCTATCACCCGCCCACGCCGAGACGCCACCTCATAAGGTACTTTTTCTGATAAGACAGACGATTGCTCCTATAGCTACCGATCCGGCGATCCACTCGGACGCGCCACCGCGGAATCCCTACCGACCGCCGCCCGATTTGCAACTATTGCGAACCATGGACGAGTTCTGGCTCCACCCACGGCTGGGGACGGCAACTCGGGACGGACAGGCGCCTCGGTTCTACCTGCTGGCGCTGCAACATGCCGTACAGACCCTGGACGCGGACCCGCGTTGGCAGCAGTGGTGGCACCGGTCCGGCTTCCTCGACTGTGAACTCGGCATCGTCACCGAGGGCCGGCTCGACCACCTGCGCCCCAGCGCCGACCTCCGGCGCGTCGACGACCGGCTGCGCGCGAACTTCACGTGCGCGCTGCCGCCGGCCGGGACCGCCCGCGACGAGCTGGTCCGGCGGGCGGCCACCGAGGTGCGCACCATGTTCGAGCTGATCCGTGAGGCGCTGGCCCTGCCCGACCTGCCGCCGCCGCCCACCCCGTCGGCCCCGCCGGAGGACGCCGGCGAGGTGCCGGTGACGGCCAAGGGCCTGCCGTCCATCCCGCGCGAGCTGGAGCCGCAGGGCTACCTGACACTCACTCAGGTCCAGGACTTCTTCGGGTCGTGACCCGCTCGGGCCGGTGCGCGCCGGGATCGCGCTGCCGGGGGATCCTCGGCGCCCCGGGCTCGGCGTGCGCGGCGGGCGGGGTGGACGGAGTGGGCGGGGGCGGGCTCGCCGGCGTGATCACCACGGCCGCGCCGGCCAGGCCGATGCCGGCGTAGCGGACCGGGCGCAGCGCACGCAGCAGCAGCGCGTGGCCGACGGCCAGCAGCACACAGCCCAGCAGGCAGCCCGGAATCGCCCGGACCAGCGGATATCCGGCCGGCATGTCGAGCAGGGCGGGCAGGTCGCGGAACGCCAGGACGGCGACCACCCCCAGGGACACTGTGGACAGAACGGGCGCGACGAAACGACCCCAGGCGCGCTCGGGGCCGGGGATCCGGTTCAGGTGCAGCAACGCGGCCACCGCAACGAGCAGCAGCACCAGCAGGATGCTCAGGACGCCGCCGACGATCAGCCAGCGGGCGGTGCGCGGGCCCGGGTCGGCGCCGGCCAGGTAGGCGCCGGCCAGCGTCGAACCCGCGATCAGCGACTGGGTCATCGAGGCGGCGCGCGGCGCGGCCGTCCGGCGACGGACATTTCCCAGTACGGCGGGGAGCACCCGTTCCCGGCCCAGCGCGAACAGGTAGCGGGTGATCACCTGGTGCAGCGCCAGCACGGCCGCCACCACACCGGCCAGCAGCATGAACCGGCCCAGCGTGACGGCCCACGGGGCGAGCCGGTCGGCGGCCAGGTCGAAGAGCAGGTCGGCGCCGCGGACCTCGGCCACCACGGCGGTGCGGTCCGGCCCGGCGGCGACCAGCATGCTCCAGGAGAGGCCGCCGAGCATCAGGGCGATCAGCAGCACCGCGAGGTACCCACCGAGCCCGGCGCTGCGGCGGGGCTGGAAGCCCTCCTCGGCGTACACCGCGGTGGTCTCGAAACCGGCGAAGGCCAGCGCCGCGACGGCCAGCAGCAGGCCGATCGCCGGCCGGTCCAGCACTGTCCAGTCCGTGATCCGGATGGACTCGGCGGTGACCCCGTCGCCGAACGGCTGGAGCACGTTGGCCGCGCCGATCCCGGCGAGCACGGCCACCTGGGCGACCGCGAACAGGCCGATCACCCCGGCCGCCACCTCGATCCGCATGGTGCCGCAGAGCGCGACGATCGCCCAGCAGACCGCCGCCACCGCCCACCACGGCACGCTACGGCCGAGAAAGCTCTGCGCCAGCGGCGCGGCGGTCACACCGGCGAGCGCGTAGAGACCGAACTGGATCGCGTGGTAACCGGCGATCGCGAGCCACGCGGCGGCCATCCCGGCGGGCCGGCCGAGGCCCTTGACCACCTGGGAGTACGCCGCTCCGGCGCTCGGGTACCGCCGGAGCATCGCGGACTGGGCGCCGCAGAAGAGCAGGAGCAGGAGCCCGGCGGCGGCGAACGACCAGGGAACGAGCGGCCCCGCGCCGTCGGCCAGGACGGCCGGGACCACGGTGACCAGGGTGACGATCGGGGCGGCGGCGGCCAGCCCGAGAAAGGCGATCGAAGCGGCGCCGACCCGGCCGGCAGCCAGCCCCGGCGACGGATCCTCCTCGGAGATCTCCACGGGTCCATTCAGTCGCACCCGCCCGGCTTTGACAACCGTACGTATCGACGCACTGACCGTTCGTGACCAGATTGGCACGAACCCCGAACCGCATGCGCGTTTTCCTCAGCTGCGCCCATGCCCCGCCGACTGCAACCAGGTGCTCGCCACCCAGCAACTGACGGACTTCCTGGCCGTCGTAGCCGACCGGCCCGATGAGGCCGCCGCCCAGCGTGCCGCCGTGGAGTGCGCGCAGCGTGCGCTCGGCGCCGATATCGCGGTGCTGACCGTCGAATCCTGCGCGACCGCCGCCGTGGGCCTGCCGGCCGAGGAGGTCCCGCTCTTCGCGCTGACCGCCGACCACCTGCTCGGGCGCCCGTCCACGATGTGGGCCGGCGATGTCCGCTACCACCTGGCGGTCGCCCCGCTGGGCGGCTCGTCCGCCGGCATGCTGGTGATCGGCCGGCGCTCCGGCGCGTTCACCGACGAGGAGGTCTGCCTGCTCCGCGGCATGGCCCGGGTCCTGGAGCTGAGCCTCCAGGCGGTGCACCTGGTCGAGGCCGAGCGCAGGCAGTCCGAGGAGAACGCCCGCCTGATCGACTCGTTGCAGCGGCGGCAGCGTCTGTTCGACGAGCTCAGCTCGGTGCAGCGGACGATCGCGCAGCGCGAGCCGCTGAGCCGGATCCTGGACCGGATCGCCGGGGCGGCCGCCGAACTGCTCGGCGTCGACCTCGCCGGGCTCACCGTGCTGGAGAGCGACGACCCGGGCCGGATGAGCCTGATCGCCGCCGCCGGCATCCCGGACGAGCTGATGGCCCGGATGCAGCGGATCCCGGTCGCCACGCTGGGTGTCGTGGGCCTGGCGATCATGGGCGACGAACTGATCGCGGTGGACGACTACGCGGCCTCGCCGATCGCCGTGCCGGAGCTGGTCCGCTCCCGGCTCCAGAGCGTGATGGCGGTGCCGGTGCACGAGAACGGCGTCGTGGTGGGCGCCATGTTCGCCGGCTCGCACACCGAGCCGCGGGAGTGGGACGAGGCCTCGCGGGAGGTGCTGTCGGCGTTCGCCGAACACGCCAGTCTGGCCGTCACCGACGCCCGGGCGCTGCACGAGATGAACGCCGCGTTCCACGACGCGCTGACCGGACTGGCCAGCCGCTCGCTGTTCGTCACCCGGATGGAGAACGCACTCGGCGCGGACCGTACCGGCGGGATCGCCACGCTGCTGATCGGCCTGGACCGGTTCAAGGTCATAAATGACTCTCTCGGGCACCAGGCCGGCGACCGGCTGCTGGTCATGGTCGCCGACCGGCTGCGTGACTGCCTGCGCCCCGACGACACGGCGGCCCGGCTGGGCGGCGACGAATTCGCCGTGCTGCTGCCGGACGGCGGCACCGCGGACGCCGCCGAGCTGGTGGCCCGGCGGATCGTCATGGCGATGCGGGACCCGTTCGACCTGGACGGCCGGGAGACGTTCGTGACGTGCAGCATCGGCGTCGCGTTCGGGGAACCCGGCACGCACGACGCCCAGGAGCTGATGGTCCGCGGCGACCTGGCCCTGTTCGAGGCCAAGAAGAAGGGCAAGGACCAGTACGCCGTGTTCGACCCGGCCATCCGGGAGTCCTTCAAGCGGCACCTGGAGATGGAGGCCGACCTGCGCCGGGCCGTGCTGCGGCACGAGTTCCAGCTGCGGTTCCAGCCGATCGTGCGGCTGGCGACCCGGGAGATCTCCGGCCTGGAGGCGCTGGTCCGCTGGCAGCACCCGGTACGCGGGATGGTCCCGCCGCTGGACTTCATCCCGCTGGCCGAGGAGACCGGGATGATCGTCCCGATCGGCGAGTGGGTGCTGCGGGAGGCGTGCCGGCAGGCGGCCCGCTGGAACGCGCAGCGCGGCAAGGACGGGCCGCTCACCGTGAGCGTGAACCTGTCGGCCGTCCAGCTGGACCGCGCCGACCTGCCCGGACTGGTGGAGTCGGCGCTCGCCGAGAGTGGGCTGGCGGCGCATCACCTGATCATCGAGCTGACCGAGTCGCTGCTCGTCGATCATCGCGCGGAGATCGTGGAACGGCTCAAGACGATCAAGGCCCTGGGCGTGCGCCTGGCGATCGACGACTTCGGCACCGGCTATTCGTCGCTGGCCTACCTGCGGCGCTTCCCGGTCGACATCATCAAGATCGACAAATCTTTCGTGGACGATGTCGGCGACGTGCCGGCCGCCGCGGCGCTCACCCACGGCATCATCCAGCTCGGCCAGGCATTGCAGCTGTCCACGGTCGCCGAGGGCATCGAGGACGCCGGCCAGCTCAGCGAACTGGCGGACGGCAACTGTGAACTCGGCCAGGGCTACTACTTCGCCGAGCCGCTGACCAGCGACGCCATGCAGGAGCTGCTGTTCCCGCCGCCGGCCGCGTGAGCGCGAAAGCCGTACCGGTAAAGGTTTGTTGATTGGTTTGTAGCGAACAGCCAACCGGTGTTCCCCTCAGCTTCACGTCCGGGGTCGACCGTGGGCGGTATGGATGTTCTGCTGACCGTCGTAGTGCCGGTCTACGCGGTCGAGGGCTACCTCTACCAGTGTCTGGAGTCCCTCCGCGCCGGCCTGTCCGCGGAGGAGAACGCCCTGGTCGAGGTCATCGCCGTGGACGACGCCTCGCCGGACGCCTGTGGCGCGATGCTGGACGGGTACGCCGCCCGCCACGGTGACCTGCGGGTCGTCCACCTGCCCGGCAACGTCGGGCTGGGCCTGGCGCGCAACGCCGGGCTGGCCGAGGCGCGCGGCGAGTACGTGTGGTTCGTGGACAGCGACGACTGGCTGCCGTCCGGCTCGGTCCGGGCCGTGCTGGAACGTCTCCGCGAGACCGAGCCGGACGTGCTGCTCGTCGACCACCTGCGGGTGCACGAGAACGGCCGGTTGCAGACCGACGCCAGCTCGCCGCTGCTGGCCGGATCGGTGGACCTCTCCCGGTTGCTCGGCGTGCAGCACACCGCCTGGAACCGGGTCATGCGCCGGGAGTTCCTGGCCAAGCACGAGCTGCGCTTCCCGGCCGGGTGGTACGAGGACGTCCCGTTCAGCAATCCGGTCCTGATCGCCGCCGAGCGTCTCGACGTGCTCAACCGGGTCTGCTACCACTACCGGGTCGGCCGGTTCGGCGCGATCACGGCGACCCGCAGCGACCGGCACTTCGAGGCGTTCGAGCAGTGGGACCGGCTGCACGCGTGGCTGGCCGCGGCCGGTGTCGCGCCCGCGCTCAAGGTCCGCATGTTCACCCTGATGATCAGTCACCTGCTGGTGGTCGCCGGGAACGAGAGCCGGGTGCACCCGTCCCGGCGCCGCGCCTACTTCCGGCGGATCGCGGCGCTCTACCGGCGGCACCGCCCGGACGGCTACCTGCCGCCGGCCGGCACCCCGGGCCTCAAGCACCGGCTCGTGGCGGCGAACAGCTACACCGCGTACGCCGCCCTGCGCACCGGCTACCGGGTGGCCGGGCTGCGCCGCCGGTCCACTGAACGGACACCCGCGGTTTCCCGGGACGTCCCCGCGCCGCCACGGGCGGTCCAGGGCGCCTCCCTACGTTGACTCCCGTGCTTCGACCCGCCCGTGAAACCGACCGTGACCTGGTCCTCCCCTGGCGCAACCACCCATCGGTACGCGCCGTCAGCCTGACCACGCACGAGATCCGGCCCGCCGAGCACGCGGCCTGGTGGGCCGCGCGCGGCGGCGACGTCCTGATCTACGAGGAGGACGGCGTCCCGGCCGGCGTAGTGATCTTCAACGGCTCCACCTGGTCCTTCTACCTCGACGTCGAGGGGCTCGGCCCGCGCCTGCTACCGGCGTGGATGCGGCTGGAGAAGGAGGCTGTCGAGTACGCCTTCGGCACCCTCGGCCTGGAGACCCTCGGTGGCGAGACGCTCGCCGACAACAAGCAGGTCCTCGCCCTGCACCGGCGATTCGGGTTCCGCGAGACACGCAGATACGAACGGCTGGTCGACGGCGTGCCGAAGACCGTCGTCTGGACGGAGAGAAGCAAATGAGCAGCAGGAAGCCGTACATCGTGGCGGAGATGTCGGGCAACCACAACGGTTCGCTGGACCGGGCCCTGGCCCTGGTGGACGCCGCGGCCGAGGCCGGCGCCGACGCCATCAAGATCCAGACGTACACCGCGGACACCATGACCGTGGACGTCAAGCACCCGCGCTTCCAGATCTCCGCGGGCCACGACCTGTGGGGTGGCGACTACCTCTACCAGCTGTTCGAGCGGGCGCACACGCCATGGGACTGGCACGCGCCGATCTTCGAGCGGGCCCGGGAGCGGGGCATCACACCGTTCTCCAGCCCGTTCGACCGGACCGCCGTCGAGCTGCTGGAGAAGCTGGACGCACCGATGTACAAGATCGCCTCCTCGGAGATCACCGACCTGCCGCTGATCCGGCTGGCCGCCTCGACCGGCAAGCCGGTCATCATCTCCACCGGCATGGCGACGCTGCGCGAGATCACCGCCGCGGTCGAGGCCGCCCAGGGCGCCGGCGCCACCGACATCACCGTGCTGAGCTGCACCGCCTCCTACCCGGCGCCGCCCGGGGAAACCAACCTGCGGCGCATCCCGGTGCTGGCCGAGGCGCTGAAACTGCCGATCGGGCTGAGCGACCACACCATGGGCATCGGGGTGCCGATCGCCGCGGTGGCGTACGGCGCCGTGCTGATCGAGAAGCACTTCACCCTGGACCGGGCCGACGGCGGCGTGGACTCGGCGTTCTCCCTCGACCAGGCCGAGCTGCGACTGCTGGTCACCGAGTCGGAGCGGGCCTGGCAGGCGCTGGGCACCACGGCCATCGGCCCCACGTCGGCGGAGAAGGAGAGCCTGCGGTTCCGGCGCTCCCTCTACGTGGTCACCGACGTCCGGGCGGGCGACCCGGTCACCGAGGAGAACGTGCGGTCGATCCGGCCCACCGGCGGGCTCGAACCCGACCTCATCGGGACGGTTCTGGGGCGGACCTTCACCGTCGACGCGGCCACCGGGACCCCGCTCACCTGGGATCTCGTCTAGACCTATTTCTTGATCATCCGGTAGGCGCGTTTCGCGGCCATCAGCGCCCTCCCGGTCACCCGGCTCCGGTGGAATCGCAGCTCCCACTCCATCCGGCTCAGCTGGGAGTCCCGGGAGGCGATGATCTGCTCGGTCCACTCCATCATGGCCAGCAGGTGGCTCGCCTGGTAGCGCTGCCGCCAGAGGGCCTCGGCCAGCTCGCCGTACCCGGCCACGTCCAGCGGCGCGGTGCCCGGCTGCACGGCGAGCAGGGCCAGCCGGTGTGCCCGCCGGTCGGCCGGGCTCAGCCCGAACTCGGCGGCGTCGATCGTCACCTGAAGGTCCACCGCCGCGCGCAGATCCTCCTCGGTCACGCTGCGCCCGGCCATGCCGGTCAGGATCGCGGCCAGGTCGGACGCGCTCGCGGTGATCGGCCACGGATGCGGGCGGCCCGCGGTGACCAGCCGGACCGCGAACTGCCAGAGCGCCCGGACCAGGGCGATCCGGGTGGGAATCGGCTCGACCGGCGCCCAGCGCCCGAAGAGCACGTCCGGCCCGGCCGCGGTGACGCCGATACCCGACAGGTCGGCCAGGGCGGCCGGGCCGTCGACGGCGCCGTCGCGGGACCGGCCGGACAGCCACGCCTCGTACTGGGTGACCTCCTGCCGCAGGCGGCGGACGTCGGCGGCGGCGCACAGCGCGAACAGCCGCTCCTCCAACAGGTACCCGTCGAACGGCTGAGCCACCTCGGCCCGGAGCAGACCGTCCTGCTCACGCGGCCCTTCGTAGGGTGCCAGGGTTCGCAGCCCGCCCGCGTCGAGCCGGTGGACGCCGTGGGCCACGCCGATCAGCACGTCGTGCCATTGCCGGAGGTGCCCGGCGTCGCCGGGTGCGCGGGCGACGACCAGCCAGCCACCGGCGACCGTGTCCTCGGCCCCGGCCCGCAACGCCCGGCCGACCAAGCGGCGCGGGTCGCTGAGCACCGGGCGGCCACGGAAGGCGGTCGTGTACGCCTGCGCCAGCACGGTGTGCAGCCAGGGTCGCAGCGGCGACGCGAGGTCACCGAGCGTTTCACCCCCGATCAGTACGGTCGGCGCATCCGGTTCCGGGAAGGCGGCATAGGCAGCGTCGATCACCAGGCCGGAACCGGTCAGCTCGGCGGTGAGCTGGGTGCGGGCAGCCGGTCCGTCCACCGCCTCGGCCGGGTACCAGGCGGCGTCGTCGCGGTGCCGGGCGCCCGGATCGAGGCGGACGGTGTGGTGGGCGCCGAGCTGGTTGTCGTGCATCAGGACCAGGGAGCCGCCGGGCCGTACCGCCCGGGCCAGACCGTCGAGCAGTCCGGCGGCCGGGAGCTGGTCGCCCTCGGCCGAGTTGAGCCGTTGGATACCGTCGGTGGCGACCACCAGGTCGTACCCCGGGGTCAGGTCGGCCTTGCCGAACGCCCCGGCCAGCACCGTGACCGCGGGATGGGTACGGGCGGCCTGCTCGGCGTCGGTGAGCGAGCGCAGCAGCCAGGTCACCTCGGCGCCACCGGTGGTCAACGCGGTGATCAGCTCGTCCGGGTGCGGGCCGGCGACCAGGACGGACCGGCCCGGACCACTCAGCTCGGTGATCAGCCGGGTCAGCAGCGCGTTCGGCCGGGCGGACCGGTCGGACCAGGCGAACATCTCGCCGCCGGCCCGGATCAGGTTGGTCACACGTACCCTTCCTTCGACCAGCCCAGGAGCTTGCGCAGCTCCTCGGGACCGGCCAGTTCGTCGGCGCCCAGCTGCGCCCGGGCGAGCCGGTGGCAGGTGGCGAAGTCGGTCTCCCGGCCGTACAGACCGGGCCATTGGCGGTGCAGCCGCGACTCCCCGCCGAACGTCATGTCGGCGTTGTCGAGGACCATCGGGTCGCCGTAGACCGCCGCCTCCCGGCCGGCGAGCAGGCCGTACCAGATGGCGCTGCACAAGCGGTTGGAGACCACCCGCCGGTGCCGCCGCAGCTCGGCGAGCTGTTTGACCAGGAAGTCCCGGTCGTGGTCGCGCCACCAGAAGCCCCGGTAGCCGTGGCAGATCACCCGGAACCCGGCCCGCTCGTAGAGCCGGCGCACCGCGCCCATCCGGTACTCGTTCCAGTACAGGCAGGCGGTGACCGGGCCGGTCTCGGTCGCCCGCACCTCGTCGATGAGGCGCTGGTGGTCGCCGTGGACCTGCTGCCCCTCCCAGCCGTGGAAGGGGTAGAAGATCGTCCCCTCGCCGGGTTCGCCGCCGGCCGGGGTCATCTCCGCCAGGTACGCGAACGGGGCGCCCACCACGACCACATCGCGCCGCCCCTGCGACCAGGACCGTCGCCGGGTCTCCTCGGACCAGACGAGCAGGCGGGAGCCGGCCACGTACGGCGTACCGGGGGCCAGGCCGTCCCCGATGTTCCAGCCGTGCTGGAGGTAGCCGTGGATCCGGGGCGGATGCAACGGCTCGGGCATCCCGCAGTAGCGGGCCAGGATGTGCGAGTGGCCGTAGTGATGGTTGGCGTGGTGCATGTCTGTCCGCTCCGTCCGCGTGCGGAGCCGCACGTTATCAGCCAATACCGGGGCTGATCGCACCACTTTATGGCTGTTCAACCGATTCTCGCGCCACAGTTCACCAGCCCGCCCCGCAGAATTCAGGCGCCCGTCCGCCACGGGGCCGCCTGCCCCCGAATGGCAATGTTGATCTACAGTGGATCCACGGCCGGGGAGGACGCCGCCACGTCCCCCCGGCCGCCGGGTTCCTGATGGGATAGCGTCCCAGGAGATGGACCAATACCTGAACCGCGCCAGCCTCACCGCCGTCGCCGCGGGTGGCGTGCTCGGCGCCCTGGCCCGCTACGGCATCGCCACCGCGTGGCCGACCGAGCCGCACGGTTTCCCCTGGTCCACCTGGCTGATCAACGTGACCGGCTGCTTCCTGATCGGGGTGCTCTACTCCCGGGTCGAGCCGCGCCTGCCCCGGCTGTTCCTCGGCACCGGGTTCCTCGGCGGCTACACCACCTTCTCCACGGCGATCGTCGAGACGTCCCAGGCCGGGCTGGGGTATCTGGCGGCCACCCTGATCGGCGCGGTGGTGGCGGTCGCGGCCGGAAGCGCCCTGGCCCGATGACGGTCCTGCTGGTGGCCCTCGGTGCCGCGGTCGGCGCCCCGCTGCGCTACCTGACCGACCTGATGTTGCGGAACCGGTTCGGGGCGGCCTTCCCGTGGGGCACCCTGACCGTGAACGTCACCGGCTCGTTCGTCCTCGGCCTGGTGCTCGGGCTGCCGCTCCCGGCCGGCGCGGTGGCGCTGCTCGGCACCGGGTTCTGCGGGGCGCTCACCACGTACTCGACCTTCAGCTGGGAGATCCTGGCGCTGACCCGGCGCTCCGAGATCGCGGCCGCGGCCGGGTACGCGCTGCTCAGCATCACGGCCGGAATGGGCGCCGCCGTGTTCGGCGGCGCCCTCGCTCAGGCGGTCAGCTGACCGGGGTGAGCTCCCGCTCGATCCGGGGCTCGTGCGACTGCGCGGGCGGCTCGTGGGCCACCTCCGGCAGCCAGCCCAGCCACTTCGGCAGCCACCAGTTCGCCCGGCCGAGCAGCGCCATCACCGAGGGCAGCAGGACCGCCCGGATGATCGTGGCGTCCAGCAGGACCGCGGCGGCCAGGCCGATGCCCAGCTCCTTGGTGGCGGTCAGCGGCAGCGTGGCGAAGAGGGCGAACACCGCGACCATCACCACGGCCGCGCTGGTGATCACGCCGGCGGTCCGGCCGATGCCCTCACGGACGGCGTCCCGCGTCGACAGGCCGCGGTCGTGGCCCTCGCGGATCCGGCTGACCACGAAGACGTGGTAGTCCATCGACAGCCCGAACAGGATGACGAAGAGGAACATCGGGATCCAGTTGGTGATGCCCCCGCCGGAGACGAAGCCCAGCGGCTCCTCGAAGTGCCCGTACTGGAAGACGTAGACCAGCATGCCGTAGCAGGCCGCGACCGACAGCAGGTTCAGCACCAGCCCGGTGACCGCGACCACGACCGACCGGAACGACACCAGCAGCAGCAGGAATGCCAGCCCCAGGACGAACGCGAAGACCAACGGCAGCGTTTTGTCCAGCTGCTCGTTGTAGTCGACGCCGCCCGCGGTGGACCCGGTGACCAGCGCCGTGGCGCCGTCGATCCGGCCGAAGGTGTCCGGCACCACCTGGTCACGCAGCAGGTTCAGCGCGTCGACGGCGACACTGTCGCTCTCCCTGCCGGCCAGGCCGACCGAGACCACCGCGACGTTCCCGGCCGGGTTGATCTCGACACCGACCGGCTCGGCCAGCTTCCCGCCGCTGTCGCGGACCGCCGCCTCGAGCCCGGCCAGCGCCTTCTCGAACTCCGCGGTCCGGACCGAGTCGTCCTTGACCACGATCTGCGCCGGGGTGGTCTTGCTGGGGAAGGACTCACCGATGGCGAGGAACGTCTGCACGACCGGGGCGTCCGGCGAGACGTCCTGGATGGCCTGGCCCCGGGTCTTCAGATCGAGGGCCGGGTAGGCCAGCGCGCCGAGCGCCGCGACGGCGACGATCGCGGAGATCAACGGCTTGGCGAGTACGACGTTCAGCAGCGCGTTCCAGACCCGGCCGTCACTGTTCCGCCGGTACAGGCCGGGGATCTTGAGGGCGTCGACCCGGTCGCCCAGCAGCGAGAGCAGGGCGGGCAGCACGGTCAGCGAGCCGAGCACGGCGGTGGCCACCACCAGGATGGTGCCGGCGGCGAAGCTGACGAAGACGACGTCCTGGGTGAAGAACATGCCGGCCATGGCGATCATGACGGTGAGCCCGGAGACCCAGATCGACCGGCCCGACGTCTGTGCCGCGATCATCAGCGCCCGGTGCGGGTCGGCTCCCCGGCGGCGCTCGTCGCGCTCCCGGCGGATGTAGAACAGGCAGTAGTCGACGCCGACGGCCAGGCCGATCAGCAGCATGACGTGCGTCGTCTCGTCGACCGCGGGGGCGAACCGGCTCGCGCCCGCCATCAGGCCGATCGCGGCGACCACCGACATGATCGCCAGGAGGACCGGGAGCAACGATGCGACCACGGCGCCGAAGGCGACCAGCAGGATGCCCAGCGTCACCGGGATGGAGAGCATCCCGAGCCGGTTCAGGCCACCGGTCAGTTCCTCGTCGACCAGTTGGTCGGCGCTCGCCGAGCCGGCCTCGGAGATGAACAGGCCGGGGTGGGCGCTCTGCACCCTCGCCACCGCGTCCAGGGCCGGGCCGACCCGCTCCGCCGCGGTCCCGGGGTCACCGGTGATGCTGAAACTGATCAGCGTCGACCGGCCGTTCGCCGACTGGATCGGCTCCTGCACGCCGGTGACTCCGGCGGTCGCACCGAGAACCTCGGTGATCTCGGCGGTGGCCGCCGTCCGGTCCGACTCGGCCCGGTTCTGGATCAGCACCATCTCGCCGGCCGGCTGCTCCGGGAACCCGGCCGCCGCGACGATCCGGTCGGCGTCGCCGGAGTCCCCGTGCCCGGCCGTGCCCTCGTCCGCCTGCCTGGTCCCGATCATGCCGCTGAGAACGACGGTGGCGGCCACGAAGGCGATCCAGCCGAGTATGGCGAGCACCCGATGGCGGGCACTCCAGATCGCGGCACGAGCCGCGATTCCCTTGACGTCTTCCCTGTTCTCCATGGAAAAGACGCTATGGACTCCGAAGTGGCCGAACGATATGGCGGTCACCCGGATCCGGGGTAGGGCTAGCCCTACGCCTGGAGGTAGGCCAGCACCGCCAGGACCCTCCGGTGCTGCTCCTCGTCCTGATGCAGGTTCAGCTTCGTGAAGATGTTGCGGACGTGCTTCTCCACCGCACCGTCGGTGACCACCAGGGCGCGGGCGATCGCGGTGTTCGACATGCCCTCGGCCATCCGGCCCAGCACCTCACGCTCGCGCGGGGTGAGGCTGCGCATCGGGTCGTCGCGGCGGCGCCGCACCAGCAGCTGGGCCACCACCTCCGGGTCCAGCACGGTGCCGCCGCCGGCCACCCGGCCCAGGGCGTCGAGGAAGTCGCCCACCAGGGCGACCCGGTCCTTCAGCAGATAGCCGACCGCGCCACGGCGGTCGGCCAGGAGATCGTCGGCGTACGAGACCTCGACGTACTGCGAGAGCACGAGGATCGGGCTGCCCGGCACCGCGGTCCGGGCCTCGACGGCGGCGCGCAGCCCCTCGTCGGTGTGCGACGGCGGCATCCGGACGTCCACGATGGAGACGTCCGGACGGTGTTCCTTGATCGCCTCGACCAGGGAGGGCCCGTCGCCGACGGCCGAGACGACGGTGTGACCGTTCTCCTCGACGAGGCGGATCAGGCCCTCGCGCAACAGCACGGCATCGTCGGCAATCACCACACGCATGCCGCCATGCTGTCAGATCGGCAGGGCCGCCGTGAGCCGTGTGCCCGCACCCTCCGGGCTGTCCACCGCCAGCACTCCCCCGGCGGCCCGGACCCGGTCGTCCAGCCCGGCCAGGCCGTGCCCCTTGGCCAGGCTCGCCCCGCCCACGCCGTCGTCGCTGACCGTGACGATCAGGCCGGTGGCGATCCGCTGCACGCTGACCTGCACCTCGTTGGCGTGGCTGTGCTTGGCGACGTTGGTGAGCGCCTCGGCCACCACGAAGTAGGCGGTGGACTCGACGGCCGGGTCGAGCCGGTCGAGCGGGGGCGCGTCCAGGTCCACCGGGACGGTGCACCGGCCGGCCAGTGCGGTCAGCGCCGCCCGCAGGCCCCGGTCGATCAGGATCGGCGGGGCGATGCCGCGGGACAGGGCACGCAGCTCGTCGAGCGTCTCCCGGGTCTGGGTCAGGGCCTCGGCCACGATGGCGCGGGCCCGCTCCGGGTCGTCGGCGAACTGCTGCTCGGCCCGGCCCAGGTCCATGGCGAGGCGGACCAGCCGCTGCTGCGGGCCGTCGTGGATGTCGCGCTCCAGCCTGCGCAGCGCCACCGCCTCGGCCGAGACCGCCGCCGCCTTCTGCCGCTGCGCCACGTCGCGGGCCTCCTCGGCGGCGGCCACCTGCCGGCGCAGCTCCCAGGCGCCGATCAGCAGACCGCGGGCGAAGTGCGCCTCCAACAGCGCGGCGCCGCGGACCACCCAGTACAGCGTGCCGGTGAAGAACAGGCCGATGCTCACGTTGAAGAGCATCCGGGTGCCCGCGGAGTCGTCGAAGCCGAGGAGTTCGTGCAGCTCGTAGTTGTCCGGCGGGTGCGGCAGGGCCCAGTCCCACAGGGGGTAGGTGAGCCCGGCGACGGCGACCGCCCACCAGGTGATCACGAAGCAGAAGGCCAGGGTGTTCGGGATGAAGCGGAAGATCGCGTGCACCAGGTCGAGCCAGGACTGCCCGTCGGAGAGCGGGCCGAAGGTGCGGCGCAGCAGTCCCTCGCCGCGGACCTTCTTGTAGATCGGCTGCGGGACGCTCCGGCCCAGCACCGGGGCGATCCGGGCCCGCTCGGTGATGGCGAACCCGCGGGCGAACATCAGCGTGCCGACCATGATCGGCAGGCCGACCCAGATGACCACCAGGCCGATGCCGAGCGCGAAGCCGGTGATGCCGACGACGAGAGCGATCAGGCCGAGGGGGAATCCGACCAGCACGTACTGGGTGTCGATCCCCAACTGGCGCAGGAACCGCCGGGTGGGACGGGGAGCGGGCGCCGGCCCCGCGTGTGTGGTCGTCATGCCCTAGACGCTAGGCACCGGCACCCGCCCGTGCGATCCCGTTGACCGCCGATCAGAAGGTAGGGATAACCCGACCACCTATCTCAGTGGTGGTCCGCCATGTGCTGGCGCAGCGGCACGATGAACGCGTCAGCGGCGGCCGTGGTGGACGCCGCCGAGGCCGACGACACCTTCCAGCTGCTGTGACCGGGCATGGCCGGGGTCTTCGTGCCGTACAGCCAGCGGGTCAGGAACGGCTTGAGGTTCTGGCCGGACACCTTCGAGGCGAGGGCGATGAAGTCCTGCGTCGAGGCCGACTTGCCGCGGTACTTGCGGACCCACTCACGCTCGAGCTTGGCGAACTTCTTGGCGCCGATCTTCTGCTTGAGGGCGTAGAGGGCGAGCGCGCCACCGGCGTACACGTTGGGGTTGAAGACGTCCCACACCGACGCCGAGCCCTTCGGGCGGGCGACCGGGCCGTACTCCGCGCGCAGCATGTCGCTGGCCTGGTAGACCGACTTGAAGTAGGCGTCCGGATCGGCGAAGCCGGTGTACTTCTTGAAGGTCTTCGTGTCGGCGGCGTAGAGCAGCTCGTACCAGGTGGCGTGGCCCTCGTTCTGCCACACGTCACTCCACGACTTCGGCGCCACGCTGTCGCCGAACCACTGGTGCGCCAGCTCGTGCACCATGATCGGGTTCAGGATGTAGGCCGGGGCACCGAACAGGCCGGTGTCGTAGAGCGAGAGCGTCTGGGTCTCCAGCGCGAAGCCGAGGTCCGCGTCGATGACCAGCGACCCGTAGTTCTCGAACGGGTACTTTCCGACCTTCTTCGTCATGTAGGTCAGCTGGGCGCGCTCGGCCTTGGCCTTGGTGAGCAGCTGGCTCGACAGGCGGCGCGGGACCACGTCGCGGATCTGCACGCCGTCGACG
This sequence comes from Actinoplanes lobatus, assembly GCF_014205215.1. NCBI lineage: Bacteria > Bacillati > Actinomycetota > Actinomycetes > Micromonosporales > Micromonosporaceae > Actinoplanes > Actinoplanes lobatus. The sequence goes on along the minus strand of NZ_JACHNC010000001.1, from coordinate 2,677,423 downwards.
GCCTTGCGGTTGTAGACCAGGAAGTCACCGGCCACGATCTGGGCGAGCTCGCTGGCCATCGGCTTGGCCTCGCGGTAGACCGACGTGGTGTAGCCGCCGGCGGTGGTCGTCTTCAGGTGGCGGCCGCTGGCCACGCCCTTCCAGCCGGACGGGACGGTCACCGCGATGGTGTAGGTCGCCTTGTCCCGCGGGTGGTCGTTGCTCGGGAAGAGGTTGTGCGACGTGTCCGGCTGGCCGGCGAGCACCGTGCCGTCCTTGGTCGCGACGAAGCCCTCCGGCGCGTCGCCGGTGGCCGAGACCGGGGTGGCGGTGAAGTTGTTGACGGTGACCCAGAAGCCCTTGCCCTTCGGCAGGTACGCCGACGGCGTGATGACCAGCTCCTCGCCGGACCGGCTGAACGTGGCCGCCTTGCCGTTCACGTAGACCGAGCCGACGCTGTTGCCGGCGAAGTCGAGGTTGAACCGGGACAGGTTCTGGGTGGCCACCGCGCTGATCGTGACGCTGCCGTTGACGGTCTGCGCCGGGTTCTTCGCCGGGTGGTTGAGCCGCAGGTTGTAGTTGGTGACGTCGTAGCCGCCGTTACCGAGCAGGGGGTAGAGCCGGTCGCCGAGGCCCGCCGAGCCGGGGGTGGCGCTCGCGGCCGCGGACGCGGGCGTGACACTCCCGGCGATGCCGACCAGAACGGCCGTGCTCACGGCCAGCGCCCCGGTCAGCCGGCCATTGATAATCTTGGACATGGCCGCGACGGTACGCCCCCGGCGCAACGTCGATCAACGACCTTACGGCTGGATCACCGTGAGCCGGGTGAACTCGCTCGGCAGGTGGTAACCGTCCCAGACGGCGCCGAAGGTCAGAGCCGACCCGAAGGGCACGATCCGGTCCACCCCGCGGCCGCCCAGTTCGGCCGCGAAGGCGTGCAGCTCAGCCGGGGTGAACCCGAAGTGGCTGACCGTCTGGTCCTGCCGGTTCATCGCCGGCACCAGGTCGGACAGCGAGTCCACCCGGGCGAACGGGAACGCGCCCGCACCGATCCAGCGCCGGGGCGCCCGATCGGCGCCGGCCAGGGTCACCGCGGTCACCCGGTTGTCCGAGAGGTCCAGCGCGGTGGCGGCGCCGGTGGCGGCCAGCCCGTACGCGTTGACCCGCTTCTCCACCGCCATCGCCGCGTCGACCGTCCAGCCGCGCCTGCCCACCGCGTCGAGCAGCAGCTCCAGGAACTCGGCCCGGACCTCGGCCGGATCCCCGTCGCCGACCAGGAACACGGTCCGCGGCGACGAACAGGCGGCCTGGTCGAACCAGTACGCGTCGTTGGCGAACCCGGTCACCGCGGCCCGCCGGGCGGCCGGGTCGGCGGCCCGCCAGCCGGGCACCGACAGCACCGCCCAGGATGTCCGGTCCGGGAAGGTCAGGTCCCGCGCCGACGGCCGCAGCGGGTGCCTGCGGATGGTGTCCACCGCGGTGTCCCCACCCCAGACGACCCGCAGGTCGCACCACCGGCTGAGGGCGGCCGTGATCGCGTCGTCGTACCCGTAGGTGACCATCCGCTGGGTCCGCCCGATCACCGGGTCGCCGTCGACCGCGTTGAGCGCCTCCAGGATGGCCTCGGCCGCGCCCGCCGAGCGTGACGAGATCCGGACCACGTTGTGGTTGCCGGCCAGCGCCGACAGCGCCCACGAGTAGACGAAGATGGTGTCCACGTTGGCCGGGGGCAGATGGAAGACGTTGCCCCGGGGGAAGACCAGGGCGTCCGTGCGCTGCATGGCGGCGACCGCGCGGGTCAGTTCGGCCGGGCGCAGGAAGTAGCCGAGCGACCCGAGCTCCGGGAAGCGCCGGGCCACGGCCGGGGCGAGCAGCCGCCGGGCCAGCGCCGCGAGGAAGTCGACGACGCGCGGGTCGCCGACGGTGAGCCGGTCCTCCGAGGGGGCGGTGAGGTCGCCCTCGGCCCCGAACCTGAACCTCATGCCGCGCTCCGATACGTGTCCGAGCAGCCCCGGGCCTCGGCGCGCGGCAGCCGGCCGAGCACCGAGAACCGCTTGCCGGGCCAGGTGCCGTCGTCGATGCCGTGCACCACGCCGAGGTCCTCGGTGAGCAGCACGTGCCCCGGGTACGACGTGGGAAGGGTGCTCACGACCTCCAGGAGGCCCGGTTCACCGGGCGGGAGCTCCGCCCAGGTCTCCGGGTCGCGAACCACGACGTCCGCGAAGTCGGGGCAATACAGCGAACCACCGTCCGGGCCTTCAAGAAAGATCGTCCCGATCTGCTCGACCATGCCGTAGAAGTTGTGGATCCGGGTGAGTCCGGCCCGGCCCAGCCTTTCGCGGAACTCCTCCGGCGAGACGGCCTGATCGACCAGCTTCTTCCATCCACCGGAGTGGATCAGTATACCGTTGCCCAGGTCCAGCCCGTGCGCCAGCGCGGTCTCGTAGAGGTGCAGCCAGACCAGGTAGGTGAACCCGAAGATCAGGAACGGCTGGTCACCGTGCCGGTCGAGGAAGCCGCGGATGCCGTCGACGTCGACCACGCCCTGCTCGTCGAGCGCCCAGACGTGGTCGCGCCCGAAGGTGGCCATGCCGAGCACTCCGGCGCCGCGGGCGCTGAACGAGCGGCGGTCCTTGAGGATCGATCTGGTGTCGACGATCAGCATCGGCAGGCGTTTCGGGCCGAGCACGGTCTGGAGGGTGGCGCCGAGCTGCCGGGTCTGGGCCGCGGCAGCGGCCTTGTCCAGATAGATCCGGCTGACGTCGCCTGTGGTCCCGCTGGAGGTGAGCACCTTGAAGACCTCGTCGTCCGGGATGCTCTTCAGCTCCAGGGTCTTGAAGAGCCGGACGGGCAGCCAGGGAAGATCAGCCACCGAAGCGGCGGACGAAAAGCCGCTGGCCGCCAGGATCCGGTCGTAGGGCTCGCAGTGGCGACGGTGATGCGCCACCAGTTCCTCCAACTCGGGAAGAAGACGCTTCTCCCGGTCGGCCTGCGGCAGGGTGAAGACACTCACAGCGACGCCTCCAGCGCCCGGTAGTCGGTCTTGCCGTTGGGCAGCAGCGGCAGCACCTCGACCGTGCGCACGTCGACGCCGGTGAAGTGCGCCCCGAGCCATTCGGCGATCTTGGTGCGCAGCGCCCGGACCTCGTCCGCGGAGAGCCCCTCGGCGAAGACGTGGACCCTGTCGTCCCCGGCCACCGCCGCGACCGGGAACTGCCGCTCCACGTCGTCCAGGTTGATCCGGACGCCGAAGACCTTGCCCATCCGCTTGAGCCGGCCGGTGATGTACAGGAAGCCCTCGTCGTCGAGACGGCCCAGATCCCCGGTGCGCAGGACGCCGCCCTGGTCGTCGCCCCGGGCCAGATCGGCGGCGGTCTCCGCGTACCCCATCATGACGTTGGGCCCGCGGTAGACGACCTCGCCGTCCTCGATGGTGAAGGCGCCGCCGGGCATCGCCCGGCCGACCGAGCCGGGTTTCCCGGCGAGGTGCGACGGCGGCAGGCAGGCCATCCGGGGCGCGGCCTCGGTCTGCCCGTACATGACGAACATCCGGCCGCCGACGGCGTCCATCCGGCCCGCGAAATCGGCGACCAGGTCGGTCCGCAACCGGCCGCCGGCCTGCGTGAGGGTACGCACGGACGGGTGCTTCGCCGGGTCGAAACGCAGCCGCCGCAGCATCTCGTACTGGGACGGGACGAACGCCATCGAGGTGACCCGGTGCTCGTCCACCGCGGTCCAGAAGTCCCTGCGCATGATCCCGGTCCGGTCCAGCACCACGGTCGCCCCGCGCAGCAGGTGCGAGTGCAGAACCGACAGCCCGTACGAATAGAAGAGCGGCAGCGTGGTGATCGCGACGTCGTCCCCGGTGACGCCGAGGCTCTCGGCGACCTGTTCGGCGTTGGCCAGCACCGCCGAGCGGGAGAGCCGGACGAGTTTCGGGTCGCCGGTGGATCCGCTGGTGGTGAGCAGCAGCGCCAGGTCGGGGTGCACGTCGGTGGTGGTGTACCGATCGCGCAGCGGGGTCTGGTCGGTCTCCGGGTCGAGCAGCAGGACCGGCCGGCCCAGCCGCAGCGCCGCCAGGTAGCGGGCGACCGCCGGAACCGTCGTCGGCATGCCCATGAAGACCGGTCCGGGCTCGCCGGGCGCCGAAAAGGCGTCGATCATGGCCGGGGTCAGCGTCTCGCCGGTGGCCGCGTCGACGACCCGGGCGTCGGGGTGGAGCAGGTTCACAGCGTCAGACCTCCGTCGACCCCGATGACCTGCCCGGTGACGAACCGGGCCTGCTCGGAGAGGAGGAAGACGATCACGTCGGCCACGTCCTCGGCGGCGCCGAGCCGGCCGAGGGCGGTGTTCGCGATCCGTTCGGCGCGGCCGGCCTCGTCCAGGGTGTCCAGCATGTCGGTGGCGATGAAGCCGGGCGCCACCGCGTTGACCCGGATGCCGCGCGGCCCGAGTTCCTTGGCGGCGGATCTGGTGAGCCCGGCGACGGCGGCCTTGGAGGCGGCGTAGACGGCCTGCCCGGCCGCCCCCTGGGTGCCGGTGATCGAGGCGGTCAGCACCACGGCCGGGTTCTCGCCGCGGGCCAGCAGCCGGACCGAGTTCTGGAGGGTGTGGACCGCGCCGGCCGCGTTCACCGCGAAGAGCCGCCCGATGGTGTCGTCCGCGGTCATGCCGAGCATCCCGGCGGCGTGTGTCCCGGCGTTGACGACCAGGGCGTCGAGCCGTTTGAACGTCTCGAAGGCCAGCCGGGCCAGGGCCTTGCTGGTGGCCGGGTCGGCGATGTCGCCGGCCGCGTGCACGACCGTGACCCCGAACTTCCCGGCCAGCTCGGCGGCGGTGTCGGCGACGCCGGCCTCGTGGTGGCCGTGCAGGACCAGGTCGTATCCCCGTTCGGCGAGGCGGTGCGCGGTGGCCCGGCCGATTCCGCGCGACGCCCCGGTGACCAGGGCGGCACTCACTTGACGTCCACCCCGTATTTACCAAGAATTTTCACGGCCTCGGCAAAGCTTGACATATTGATGACGTCATCCGTGTCAATCATTACCGAGAATTCATCTTCGATCGTCGCGACGAGTGACATGTGCGCCAGCGAATCCCACTTCTCGTCGTCCTGGTAACTCAGGTCGTCCACGGGCGCGTCCGCCGGAAGATCGAGGGCGGTACGAAACGCCTCGCGTAGTCTCTGCAGCTCAGTCACGAGATAACTCCAGGGTGGGGTGTTCAGAGGAAACCCACGATCCCGCAGGTTCCCGGTCGCCACGACCAATCCAGGCTGAACTGGAAATGAACTGATCGCAGCATTTTCCCGCTCCCCGGGAATTGCGCTCCGGGCTGGTTATGCTTCCGCCTCGTACCGGCCTTCCCTGATCCCCCGGAGAGAACCTTGTCTGAAATCGCCGGCTCCTCGATCCTTGTCACCGGCTCCACCGGTTCCTTCGGCAAGGAATTCCTCAGGTACGCGCTGACCCACCTCGACCCGCACCGGATCGTGGTGTTCTCCCGCGACGAGCTGAAGCAGTACGAGGTCCGCCAGATGTTCGGCGACGACCCGCGCCTGCGCTTCTTCATCGGTGACATCCGGGACGAGAAGCGTCTCGCCCGGGCCATGCACGGGATCGACTACGTGGTGCACGCGGCCGCCCTCAAGCAGGTCGACACCGCCGAGTACAACCCGTCGGAGTTCGTCGCCACGAACATCAACGGCACCCAGAACGTCATCGACGCGGCCATCAACGCCGAGGTCAAGAAGGTCGTGGCGCTCTCCACCGACAAGGCGTCCAGCCCGATCAACCTGTACGGCGCCACCAAGCTGGCCGCCGACAAGATCGTGATCGCCGGCAACCACTACGCCGCCACCCACCCGACCCGGATGGCCGTGGTCCGCTACGGCAACGTGATGGGCAGCCGCGGCTCGGTGGTCCCGTTCTTCCGGAAACTGGCCGCCGAGGGCCGGAGCCTGCCGATCACCGACAAGCGGATGACCCGGTTCTGGATCACGCTGGACCAGGCGGTGAAGTTCGTCGTCGACTCGTTCGACGTGATGCAGGGCGGCGAACTCTACGTCCCGCGGATCCCGAGCATGCGGATCATGGACCTGGTCGAGGCGGTCGCCCCCGGCGCGCCCACCCACGAGATGGGGATGCGGCCCGGCGAGAAGCTGCACGAGGAGATGATCGCCGCCGACGACAGCCGCCGCACGCTGCGCTTCAAGGACCGGTACGTGGTCCAGCCGGTGGTCGCCAGCTGGGGCTACAAGACGCCCGAGGGTGGCGAGGAGGTGGCCGACGGCTTCAACTACCGCTCGGACAACAACGACCTCTGGCTCTCGGTCGACGAGATGCGCGAACTGCTCGCGGAGAACTGATGCTGCCGTACGGACGACAGTCGATCGACGACGCCGACGTGGCGGCGGTCGTCGCGGCGATGGGCAGCGACTGGCTCACCACCGGGCCACGGGTCGCCGCGTTCGAGGCCGACCTCGAAGCGGTCGCCGGGGCGCCGTGCGTGACGGTCACCAACGGGACGACGGCGCTGCACGCGGCCTACGCGGCGACCGGCCTGACCCCCGGCGACGAGGTGATCACCACGCCGATGACGTTCGTGGCCACCGCCTCGGGCGCCGCCATGCTCGGCGCGACGGTGGTCTTCGCCGACGTCGAGGAGGACACCGCGAACCTCGACCCGGCCGCGGCCGAGGCCGCGGTCACGTCGCGGACCAGGGTGATCTCGGCGGTCGACTACGCCGGTGTGCCGGCCGACTACGACCGGCTCCGCAAGATCACCGACAGCGCCGGGGTGTTCCTGCTCGGCGACGCGGCGCATTCGATCGGGTCGACCTACCGGGGACGGCCGGTCGGCACGCTCGCCGACCTGACCACGTTCTCGTTCTTCCCGACCAAGAACCTCACCACCGGCGAGGGCGGGGCGGTCGCCTCGACCCGGCCGGAGCTGCTGGAGCGGGTGCGGGACTTCCGGACCGTCGGCTCGATCCGCGACCCGCAGCGACTGCGCCGCCCCGACGAGGGCAGCTGGCACTACGAGGTGCACGAGTTCGGCCTCAACTACCGGCTGCCGGACGTGCTCTGCGCGCTGGGTTCGGCCCAGCTGCGGCGGCTCGCCGGGTTCAAGGCCCGCCGTGCGCGCCTCACGGCACGCTACGACGAGCTTCTCGCCGACGTCCCCGGCCTGCGTCTTCCGGCTCAGCGTTCCGAAGTGGACCCGATCAGGCACCTCTATCCGGTACGGGTGAAGGACGGCCGCCGCCGGGAGGTGTACGACCGGTTGCGCGCCGCCGGTATCGGGGTGCAGGTCAACTACATCCCGGTCTACTGGCACCCGGTCTTCGAGGACCTCGGGTACCGGCGGGGCATGTGCCCGGTGGCCGAGTCCTTCTACGCCGAGGAGCTGTCCCTGCCGCTCTTCGCCGACCTCACCGACAGCGACCAGGACCGCGTGGTCGAGGCGCTGCGCGGGATCCTGGGGAGCTAGCGGGTGCACCACGGGAACCACTTCTACGGGCACGCCCAGGTGCTCGCCGGGTACTGCGGGCTGGACCCGGACGATCCGCCCCGGATCGAGGGCTACCTCCAGCACGGCTGGAACGTGGTGGACGGGCTGGGCGGCGGCACGCCGTACGCGCCCGGCTCACCGATCTTCGTGTGGTCCGAGCGGACCCGCCGCCGGGCCTGGTCGATGGGCCGCCCGCTGGCCACCGTGACCGGCGCACCGTTCCTCTACCTGCTCCGATCCGAATCGGACAGCGTGGACGAGGGCGAGCGCGAGGGCACGATCTGGTACCCGTTCCACGGCTGGGAGGGCCAGCGGGTCAGCGGCGACCACCTGCGCCTGATCGACGAGATCACGGCGACCGAGACCGGCCCGGTCACGTTCTGCCTGTACTGGAACGAGTACCGCGACGACCGGATCCGGGCCGCCTACGAGCACGCCGGCCGGGTCGTCTGCCACGGCTACCGCGGCTACATGCGGCGGCAGACCGACGCCCGGTTCCTCCACAAGCAACTCGCCGAGCTGCGCCGGCACCGCCGGGTGGCGTCGAACCGGCTGAGCACCGCGATCCTCTACGGCGCCGTGGCCGGGTGCGCCCCGGCCGTCTACGGCGACCCGATGTACCTGGCCGGGGAGGACACCCCGACCGCCGAGCGGATCCGCCGGGAGTGGCCGGAGCTGCACGGGACCGGGCCGGACCCGGACCGGGCCCGGGCCGTCGCGCTGGCCGAGCTCGGCGACGGTCACCTGGCCGGGCCGGCCGAGCTACGCGCGATCCTGGGCTGGCCGGCATGATCACCATGATCGGCGGCGAGATGCCGGAGTACGCCGAGGAACGCCCACCGGCCGGCGGCCCGCTCTACCGGCGCCTGATCGACCACCTACCCACCGGGATCCGGGTGCTGATCGCCGGCCCGCACCACGAGGCGCTGATCCGGGCGGTGGCCGACCGTCGCGAGGTCACCCTGCTGCTGCGCTCCCGGCCGGACGCCGAGCAGGTGACCACCCGGGACGTACGGGTGGTCTGCGGCGACCTCTCCAAGCTCACCGACACCGACCGGTACGACACGGTGATCGCCCTGGACGGCGCGGGCCGACTCTGCTCACCGGAGGGCCCGCAGCTGGACTGGGCGGAATCGGTCCGGGTGTTCAAACGAGCGCTGCGTCCCGGCGGCACGCTGCTGATCGCCGTGGAAAACGAGCTGGGCGTACACCGCCTGGTCGATCCGGGCACCCCGACTGCGGCCCGGACCGGTGACGCCTGGTCTCCGCTCGGCGAGTTCGGCAGCGCACCCGGCCGCCCGGACCGGCTCGCCGCCGCACTCGGCGCCGAGGGGCTGCCGGTCGCCGGGCTGGCCGCGGTCTGGCCGCTGCCCGAACGGCCCACCCTGCTGGCCACCCCGGAAACATTCCGCTACGGGCCACTGGACGCGCTGTCCGCCCTGGCTTCGGCGGCGGTCGCTCCGGCGTACCGGGAAAGGTCTGTCCTGAGCGATCCCCGCCGGCTGGCCGCCGCGGCCGTGCGCCGCGGTCTCGGCGCCGAGCTGGCGCCCGGCTGGCTGGCCGTCGCCCAGCTCGCCACCCGCCCGGGCCAGGTCGTCCCGCTCCCGCCGGCACTGATCGCGGGCCCGGGCGGCGCGCTCACCGAGCTGGTGAAGAGCCCGGACGGCTCCTGGTCGCGCCGGGCCGTGCAGGGCCCCGAGGAGCTGACCGGGCCGCTGCCGTCCGGCCGGCTGCTGGAGGAGCGGCTGCTCACCGCCGCGCTCGGGCACGACCTGCCGGGCCTGCGCCGGCTGCTCACCGGCTGGATGACCGGACTGCCGAACGTGCCCGCCGGGAACGTGCTGGTGGACGGCGACCGGTACGCCCGGCTGGACCCGTCGGCGCCGGACCGGGCGGACGCGCTGGCCCGCTTCGCGCACACGCTGGCCACCGGCGGCTACCACCACCCGTGGCCGGGGGTCACCGACGTCGCCCGGCTCACCGACGTGCTCGCCGGGGCGGCCGGGCTGACCACCGCGCCGACGCCGGCACCGGTGTCCGGCGACGAGCTGCCGGACATCCGGCGGCAACACGAGGAACAGCTCGACGCGGTGCGCCGCCGGCTGGCCGACGCCGAGGACCGCGTCCGGTTCTACGAGGCGGAACTCGGCAAACGCGAGGCCGAACTGGGCCGCGCCAAGGTGCAGATCGCCGCGTTCAGCGGCTCCCTGGGATTTCGCGCCGCCAAGGCGGGCCTCGGCATCGCCCGGGCGGCCCGCAACCGGATCCGGAACAGAGGAACGCAATGACGACGCTCGGCATCATTCAGGCCCGGATGGGCTCCACCCGGCTGCCCGGCAAGGTGCTGCGCCACCTCGGCGGCCGGACCGTCCTCGACCGGGTGGTCCGCGCCGCCCGGGAGAGCGGTGTCCTGGACGACCTCGTCGTGGCGACCACGGTCGAGCCGGACGACGACGCGGTCGCCGCCGAATGCGCGGCGATCGGGGTGGACTGCTACCGCGGACCGGTCGACGACGTGCTCACCCGGTTCCTCGGGGTGCTGGAGACCCGGTCGGCCGAGCACGTCATGCGGTTCACCGCGGACTGCCCGCTGCTCGACCCGCGGCTGGTCGCCCGGGCGTACCGGGTGTTCGAGGCGGCCGGGGCGGACTACCTGACCACGTCGATCACCCGGACCCTGCCGCGCGGCCTGGACGTCGAGGTGGTCCGGGCGGCGGTCCTCAAGGAGATCGACAAGCTGGCGTACGACCACCACCGCACCCACGTGACGTCGTACGTCTACACCCACCCCGCCGAGTTCGACGTGATCGGGTTGACCGTGCTGCCGGACCTGTCGCACCTGCGGCTCACCCTGGACACCGAGGACGACTGGCGTCTGATCGAGGCGATCGTCGACCACTTCGGCGACGCGCCCACCTCGGTCTCGTCGATCGCGACGTGGCTGGGCAACCGTCCCGAGCTGGCCGAGTTGAACGCGCACGTCCGGCAGAAGGAGCTGGAGCAGGCGTGACGAGCATCGGGATCCGGTGTGACGCCGGACCGCGTACCGGGGTGGGCCACCTGGTGCGGTGCGTGGCGCTCGCCGAGGAGCTGACCGCCCGCGGGGTGGACGTGCACTTCCTCAGCGACCTGGGCGGGCTGGAGTGGGCCGCCGCGCAGCTCGACCAGCGCGGGCTGCCCTGGCATCCGGCGCCCTACGACGAGGTGGGACTGGTCGCGGCGGCCGAACGGCTGAACCTGGACGCGCTGGTGGTGGACTCGTACACACTGCCGCCGTCGCACAGCCGGGCGGTCCGCCGCACCGGCCGGACCGTGCTGGCCATCGTGGACGGTGACCCGCGCGGCCAGGACGCGGACATCTACGTCGACCAGAACCTGGACGCCGCCCTCGACATCGGGGACGTGCGGCTGGCCGGGCTGGACTACGCGCTGCTGCGTGCCTCGGTGCGGCGGTTACGGCCGTCCGCCGCGCCGGTGCACTCGAATGCCCGTACGCCCAAGGTTGTCGCGTTCTTCGGCGGAACCGACGCCTACCGTGCCGCGCCGCAGGTGGCGCGACTGCTCGCCTGGACCGCGGCGCCCTTCGACGCCACCGTGATCGCCGCCGACGACGGGCTGCGCACCGAACTGCTCGCGGTCCGGCCCGGCGAGGGCCAGACCCTGCACGTCATCGAACCGACCGACCGCCTGCCCGAACTGCTCGCCGACGCCGATCTGGTGGTCAGCGCGAGCGGCACGTCGACCTGGGAGCTGCTGTGCCTGGGCCGGGCCGCCGCGCTGGTCTGGGTCGTCGACAACCAGATCCGGGGGTACGAACGGACCGTCGCCCGCGGTTACGCGGCCGGCCTGGGACGTCTCGGGGAGCTGGGCGGGGAGGCGGTGACCACGTTGCGCCGGCTGCTGCTGAACCCGGGCGACCGGACCGCCCTGGCCGTCCACGGATGGGCCGCGGTGGACGGCCGGGGCGTCGAACGGGTGGCGGACAGCCTGCTCAGGGAGCGGTCACCTCGATGACGACCTTGCCGACGGCATGGTTCTCGACGGCCTCGTGCGCCTCGGCGACCCGGTCCAGCGGGAACCGGATGATCGGCAGCCCGGCCTCCTCGCCGACCCGGAAGGCGCCCGCGTTGGCCGCTTCGGCGACCGCCGCCACCGCGTTCGCCTTCTCCTCCGGCGAGGTCGTGTAGGTGAGCACGAAGTCGAGGCTGACGTTCTTCAGCATCGCCTTGAAGCTGGGCACACTGAACTTCCCGCCCACGTAGATGGCGATGTTTCCGCCCGGGGCGATCACGTCCAGGTCGAGGTCGAGGTTCGCGGTGTTCACCTCGACGATCACGTGCGGGCCGCCCGGGCTCAACTCCCGGACCCGGGCCGCGACGTCCTCCTCCCGGTAGTCGATCACCGCGTCCGCGCCGGCGGCCAGCGCGAGGGCCGCCTTCTCCTTCGAGCTGACCGTCGTCAGCACGGTGGCGCCGGCCCACTTGGCGAGCTGGATGGCCGCGTTGCCGACCGCGCCCGCGCCACCGGCGACCAGCACGGTCCGGCCGTCCAGCGCGCCCGGGGCCAGCCGGGCCGGGCCGTCGGCGACGAGGGTGAGGCAGCGGTGCGCGGTGAGCGCCGGGATGCCCAGATCGGCGCCGACCTCGAACGGGACGTCGTCGTTCATCCGAACCACCTGGTGGCGGGGCAGCACCAGGTACTCCTGGGCGGTGCCGTTCGCGCGGCCGTACCCGGCGTCCCACACCCACACCCGGTCGCCCGGCTCGAGATCGGAGACGCCCTCGCCGAGGGCGTCGACCACACCGGCGCCGTCCTGGTTCGGCACCCGGGGTGGGGCCACCCCGTCCGGCACCCCGCGACCGGCCCGGGTGCCGGTGTCGGTGGGGTTCACCGCGGAGAGAACGATCCGGACGCGGACCTCCCCGGCGGCGGCCAGCGGCAGATCACGGTCGACGAGTCGGAGGACGGAAGCGGGGCCAGTTTCGGGGAAGACGGCGGCGCGCATGTCTCCCACCCTATTCGCGCTCAGTGGTTCATCTCGGTTGCCGAACAGGAGTAACAGCAGCCCGCCATGTTCCGGAGGTTCCCGTGGCAACCGTGTTGATCGCCGACGATGAGGTCGACCACCGAGAGTTGCTGACGTTGGCGCTGGTCCGGCTGGGGTTCGACGTCGTCACCGTCGCCGACGCCACCGCGGCGCTGGCCCGGCTGGCCGAGGGCGGCATCGACGCCGCCGTGATCGACGTCCGGATGGGCGGGATCTCCGGCATCGAACTGTGCCGCCTCATCCGCGGCGACCCGAAGACCGCATCGCTGCCGATCCTGATGGTCAGCGCCGACGTGCACGGTCATCGGGTCACGACCGCCCTGCGCGCCGGCGCTGACGACTTCCTGGCCAAACCGTTCAGCCGGGCCGAGTTCACCGCCCGGGTGGAGACGCTGATGCGGGTCCGGTCGGCGGCCGCGGCCCGGGCGGCGACGGCAGCGCGGGCGGCCATGATCGCCGCACGTCAGGCGATGCCGCCGCCTCCGCTGGAGAAGAAGGAGACGGCGCGGCGCATCGCCTAGAAGTGGGCGGTGATCCGGCGGTTCGGGCCGTCGACCGTGATCCGTCCGCCGTACGGCAGCACCCACTGCGGCGCGGTGTGCCCGAACTCCACGCCGAAGACCACCATCGCCTCCGGGTGGTAGGCGTCCAGCGCCTTGAGCACCGCGGCCCGCTGCTCGGCCCGGTACTTCTCCCGCACCTCCGGCGGCTTCGGCGCCGAGAAGAGGCTGGCCTTCGCGGTCGCCACCAGCACGGCCGGGAACTGCTCCAGCAGGCCGCGCTCGCCGGCGTTGCGCAGCATCCGGAACACCTCCCCGCCCGACGGCATCTCCTCGGACGTCTCCAGCAGCAGGACCGAACCGGCGTACCGCTCGGCCGGGTGGATCCAGCGCCCGGCGGCCAGGTTCCAGTGCAGGATCTCCAGGCAGCCGCCCCAGGTCGGCCCGCTCACCACCCGGTCCGCCCGGTGCCACTCCCAGCCGGGGGCGTTCACCGACGGCGCATGCTCGGTCAGCGAACGCGGATCCTCCCAGCTGATCTCCTCCTCGCGGATCTCGGCGAGCGGATGGATCTCCAGGTCGGTCTGCTCGAACAGGGCCGCCCGCAAGGAGGCCGCGTGCACCGGGTCGACCCCGCCGCCGGCGCCCAGGTGCAGTTGTGTCGAACCGCCGTGATAGGCCGGGATGCCGTGGAACCAGAGCCAGTTCAGCAGGTTCGTGTTGTCCGAGAATCCGAGGAACGGCTTCGGGTCGGCCCGGAACACCGCCGGGTCGAGATGCCGCAGCACGGTGATCTGGTCGTCGCCGCCGATGGTGGCCAGCACCGCCCGGATCGTCGGGTCCGCCCATGCGGCCGTCAGGTCGGCCGCCCGCTCCTCCGGCGAGGCGCCGAACCGGCGGGTGGCCGGGTACTCCACCGGCTCCAGGCCGAACTCCTCCCGGAGCCGGCGCATGGCCTGCTCGTGGATCTCCGGGAAGAGCGCGGGCGCGGCGAACGAGGGCGAGACGACGGCGACGCGATCGCCGGGACGGAGTTTCATGACTCTCATTCAACCCACCCCGGCAACCGCTTTCAGGCCATCGTCGCCGTGCCCAGCACCTTCCCGTCACGGTCGGTGATCAGGATGGCGTCGACCTCGGCCGCCTTCACCGAGCTGGCACCGATCAGCTTCGCCTGGCCGTCCAGCGTGTCGCCCCAGGCGGCGGCCTGCTCGGTGGTGCCGCTCTTGGTGCGCACCAGGCACAGGAAAGGCCCGTTCCCGGACATCCGGCTCACGTCCAGCCCCACTTCGACACCCCACTTCTTCGGGGTGATCGACGCCTGGCCGGTGAGCCCGCTGCCCGGCGCCGGCTGGAACCGCGCGCTGATCAACTGCACGCTGGGCAGCGCCTCCGGACCGGTCGGGGTGCCCTCGCCGGTGTTCGTCATGATCCCGTAGCCGATCGCGGCGGCCGCGATGAGCGTGACCGAGGCGGCGGCCAGCCACCGCACCCGGTTCACCCGGGTCTCCTTGAACTTCTGCTGCCGCATCCGGCTGAGCAGGTTCTCGATGTTCTGCGGGCTCGGCCGGGCGGTCGGTGAGACCGCGAGCGCCGCGCCGCCACCCAGGTGCCGCGCGTCCGGCAGACTCTGCAGCATTTCCGGTACGGGGGAGAGCCGGTCGAGTTCGGCCCGGCACTCCGCGCAGTCGTGCAGGTGTTCGTCGAGCCGATCGGTGTCCGCCTCGTCCAGACCGCCCAGGAGATACCCGCCCAGCAGACGATGCAGAGCGCCGTGCTCGTCAAGATCGCTCATCGCAGCATCCCCATCTCCTCGAAGACGGTGCGCAGTGCGCGTACGGCGTAGTAGGCCCGGGATTTGACGGTGCCCTCCGGCACCGACAGCTTCCGCGCCGCGTCCGCCACGCTCTGCCCCTCGTAATACATCGCCTGGATGACCGCCCGGTGTTCCGGCGAGAGGCGTTCCATAGCCTCCGCCACCAGCCAGCCTTCCACCATCTGATCGACATTGTCCGCCGACGGCACCGAGTTGACCGCGTTCTCGTCGGCGACCAGGCGTGGTCGGCGCTGTTCGGCCCGCCAGGCGTTGGTCACCACGTTGCGGGCGATGGTGAGCAGGTACGACCTGGTTCGTCCCGGTTCCGGGTCGAGGTGGTCGATGTGCTTCCAGGCTCGCAGAAGTGTCTCCTGAACCAGGTCCTCCGCCTTGTGCCGGTCGTTCACGTACCGGGAGACGAAGTTGATCAGGACGGCATAGTGTTCGGTGTAGAGCGCGGTCATCAGTTGCTCGTCGGGGTTCACCCGTCGCTTCATCGGCGCCAGCTCTCCCCTCGGGTTCGGCCCGGCCACCTCGATGTACATCGTGGCATGTGGATCGGTTCAAGGACCGCCCCGGAAAACCGGAAAACGCTGATGCCCGGCACCCTTCCGGGGCCGGGCATCGAGACCGAGGATCCAGGTCAGCAGAGTCCTGGGCCGCCGTACCGGAAGGTCCGGGCGCTCAACTTGGTGACCGTGTAGACGTCGCTGGTGCTGCGGATGTGCATGTCCACCGCGGGCCCGTTGAGGTAGGTCAGGCTGCCGACCCGGGCGGCCGTCGTGTCGTCGCCGTCCCTGCCGTTGCCCATCTGGGTGCAGGGGGTGGCGGTGGCCGCGGCCACCTCACCGAAGACCTGGACCAGGCCGGTCTTGGAGAAGTCCACGGTCGGCCACTGCGACGCCGGGAAGTAGCCCACCCACTCGGTGTCGTACGCGATCCACCAGGCCCTGTTGAAGTACTGGATCCCGAACCGCTTCGTGACGTCCTGCGGCAGCGTGTCGCCGGGCCGGATGTTGTCGCTGAACTGCACGAATCCGCAGCCGTTGTAGCAGGTCGGCTTCCGGTCCACCCAGTGGTAGACGAACAGGTGCGGGTCGTCGTCGCCGTTGACCACGCGGTCCACGTTCCACCCGATCTCGACGATCTGGGCGCCGTCGGCGGACTGCACGGCCAGCTCGGCCAGCGTGTGGTAGTCGGATCGGGCCAGAGCCGGCCGGTTGATCGTCAGGTTCGCGTACGCCCCGTCGGAGACCGCGGCCTGCGACCCGACGTTGTAGAGGAAGTGGACGGTCGGCCTGGCCGCGGCGGCGGTCGGGGTGGGGCTCGGCGGCTCCGGCGGCACGACCGTGGTCGTCTCCTTCTTGAGCACCCCGGAACCTGTGGAGCGGCCCTTCGGCGCGTACTCCTCCTCGGCCTCCTCGCCGCTCGCGTCGGGCGCGGCCGCGTCCAGCCCGGCGGCCTTCAGCGCGCCGCTGCTGGCGCCGTTGCGCCCGGTCTGGATCTCCTGGGGCCGCTGCCCCCAGGGCAGTTTCGTCGGTGGGTCCTCGACCGGCGGCTCACCACCCTCCGCCGGACCGGGGTCGGCCGGCGCCACTGCGGGGACCGTGCTCTCCGGGATCTGCTCCGCACCCGCGTTGAGGGTTGAGACGACTCCGATGGAGCCGATCACGGCTGCGGTGAGGCCGGCGGCGAACAGCCCGCGGCGTGACTTCGACACTTGTCCGTCCTCGGTGTGTGGGCATCGGAGGCGGGGTGCGGCGGCCTCCGGCGACCGGTTCTCGGCGGCGCTGGTCACCATATAGCCATCCCGATTGGGCAGGGACCGCCTGAGCAGCGGATTCTGTCGGAACGACCGATCGGGGTAGGCCGATCTGGTGACAGACCGCCCAAAAATCTCGACACAGTGTGGTGGCATGGTCGCTCAACGCAGTTTTTCGCACCACTCTTCGAAAGAGGCAAAGCTCGCCAAGCCTCTTTCCGCCCCGAAGCCTTCGGCGAATTCGCCCCACCTCGGTGACGATCATGTGATAAAACCTATCTGGTCTATAGGTTTTGTATGCCTGCCGGGAGGCTGCCGTGTCCGACCATCTCGCCATCGCGCAGTGGTACTCCGCCACCGCACACGACTGGGCCGTCGCGCCCCGCTTCAATCCGGTCGACCGCTGGTACCACCGGCTCGCGGTCGCCGACGACCACGAGGTCTGGTTGCTCACCTGGCTGCCCGGGCAGGCCACCGAGATCCACGACCACGGCGGCTCGTCCGGCGCGTTCCTCGTGCACAGCGGCGACCTCACCGAGGACACCGTGTCGACGGCCGGCGGCCGGACCCGGATCGCGTCCCGGGAGCTGGGTGAGGGCGTGGGCCGCCGGTTCGGCGGTCACCACATCCACCGGATCGTCAACAACGGCATCCGGCCGGCGGTCAGCGTGCACGTCTACGGTCCGGCGCTGACCAGCATGACCAAGTACCGGCTCGGGCCGGACGGCCTGGAGGTCCTGACCGTGGAGCGGGCCGGCGCCGAGTGGTGAGCCCGGCTACTCCGGGTAGACCACGCCGGACCGGCCGCTGTACAGGTTCCGGGTGCCGTCCAGCCGCCGGCCGGTGTTCGGCGCGTCCAGCCAGACGATGTAGGCGGCGCCCGGGGTCAGCCCGGTGATCGTGGCGCTCACCGCGCACCCGCTGCCCGGCGCCACCTCCTGCCACACCGGTTGCGGCTGCGGGCCCTTCACCAGCTTCTGCGGCACGGCCGCCACCCGGTAGTTCGAGTTGAACTGGGTCGGCCAGTCGACCCTGAGCGAGCCGGCGCCCGGGGTCACCCGGACCGGGATCAGCGCCGGGTCGGTCCGCGGCCAGAGCTTCGTACACCTCGGGTCGGGGGTGGGCATGGAGAGCGAGACCTCCGGTGTCGGGCTGGCGCTGCCCATCGTGACCGACGGGGACGGGGTCGCCTGCCCCTGCTCCACGAGCAGCCACGACTCGCCGCCCCGCGCGGTGCCCCCGGTCGTCGCCGTGCGCTCACCGAAGCCGAGCGCGGCGCAGCCGCCCAGCGTGAGCGATGTCGCCGCCAGCGCGATCGCGATCCTGGTGTGCCGCACGTGCCGTCCTTCCGATCGGGTCCCCTACTGATCGGCGGCGGCCACCGGGGTTTTAGGGCGCAGCGGCTCGGTGAATCGCCAACCTTCGGCGAGCAGGTCGTCGACGGCCCGGATCGCGGTACGCAGGCGGCGCCCGTACGGCCCGGTCAGCTCCACCCACGGCGTGCCGCCGGCCGCCAGCCCGGCCCGGAACCGCCCGGTCATCCACTGCCGCAGGTGTTCGCCGTCACGCAGCCCGTCGTCCTCGAACGGCACGTCCGCGCAGTCGGTCAACAGGTAGAGGTCCGGCGCCCGGACCAGCTCACCCACCGCGGGCGAGGCGCTGCCCAGATAGCGCTCCTCCCAGACCGTGGTGGCGAAGGCGTCCGTGTCCCCGAAGACCACCGGCGAGCCGGCACGGGCGGCCGCGTCCTCGTCCGCGCTCTGCTCGACCGCGACCGTCACGAAGTCCGCCCGGTCCCAGGTCACGTCGAAGACGGTGGCCTCCGGCCGGTCCACACGCAGCTCGGCGAGCTTGCGCTCGGTGAGCTCCCGGCCGAACTCGGGCACCCAGCGGGTGCCCGCCCAGACCCCACCGCGGGTCCGGTAGTGCCGGGCCAGGGCCCGGGCCATGGTCGTGGTGCCGGTCGACTCGGCGCCCACCACGATCACCCGCCGGGCCAGGTGACCCCGGGCGCCGGCCCGCAGCCGGTCCCAGTGCGCGGCCGGGTCGGCGCGGATCGCCGTGCCGGAGACCGGAACCCGGAGCCGGTCCGGGTCGACCAGGACCGCCTCGGCGTGGAAGCGGCGGGCCAGCTCGGCCCCGTACGCCTCGGAGGAGAACACCGCGTCCACCCGGTCGGCGCCGGCCGCCTCCCGGAAGACCGCCATGTGCAGCTCCCACACCGCCGGGTCGGCGTAGTCGATCGGGTGGTCGTCATGAACCCCGGCGAACCGGACGTTCGGGCCGTGCTCGGCGCGCAGCCACGCCAGCCGCCCGGCCAGCGGGATGCTCTCCGCCGAGGAGGGCGCCACCACCACGGTGACCCGTTCACAGACGGCGGCCGCGGCGTCGATCAGCGCATGGTGGCCCTCGTGTGGCGGGTAGAACTTCCCGACGATCAGCCCGTGCCGGTACCTCACGCCGGAACCGCCCCGGGCCGTGCCCGCAACGCCACCCGCCACGAACGCAGGCCCAGCACGCACAGGAGCAGGAAGGCCACGTACAGGATCGCGGTGAGCCAGAGATCCTTGTACGCGTAGAGCGGGATGTAGATCAGGTCGGCGGCGATCCAGATCCACCAGCCCTCCACCAGCTTGCGGGTCTGGCCGTAGGTGGCCAGCAGGGACAGCGCCGTGGTGAGCCCGTCGGCCAGCGGGACCGTCGAGCCGGTGAGCCGGTCCAGGAAGAGCCAGAGGCCGGCGGTGAGCAGCACCCCGGCCACGATCAGACCGATCCACTCCGGACGGGTCGTGGAGCGGACCTCCAGGGCGGACCGGTTCTGGCCGCCGTGGAGCCAGGCCCACCAGCCGTAGCAGCCGAGGATCACATAGACGATCTGGAGGGTGGCGTCGGCGTACAGGCCCGCCGACCAGAAGACGACCATCAGTAGGAGCACGTTGAGGATGCCGAGCGGCCAGTTGAGGATGTGCCGGCGGACCAGGAGGCCGACGTTCACGAGTCCGGTCAGGAACCCGAGCACCTCGGCCCAGGTCGTCGGCACCCCGAACGCCACCAGCGCCGGGCTGTTCAGCCAATCGATCATGGGGACAGCATCACCGCCGTACGCCCGGGAGGGAACCCGGTTATCCGGCGGGATGCAGCCGGTGGCCGGCCATCTCCAGCTCGCCGTCCTGGACGGCGACCGCGGTCTGCAGGCCGGAATCGTCGCGGAGCAGCACCGAACCGCCCTCGATCCGGTAGGTGCCGCGGGCCGGCCGTCGACGGCCGGCCACCTCACCGGCGTACGTCCCATCGGTCCGCAGGCTCAGCCGGACCGCGCCGTCGGAGCTGTGCCACGAGCCCACCACGGCGTCGCTGATCACCAGCGGGGGCCGGGGGCCGCCGGAGCCGGAGTGCGGGCCCGGCGAGCTCCCGAGTGCGATGGCGAGCAGCGAGGTGGCGTCGAGGACGGTGAAGTCGACACGGGAATCACAGGCAGAGGTCATAAGCCGGCTCCAATGGTGGGGTCGGGATCAGCCTCTCCGGTCGGCATTTCCGGCCCGCGACGCTGGATTCGCTGAGTTGCAAACGGGAGCGAACCAGTGCGAGTTCGGTTGCCGGTCAGGCGGTGGCGCGCAACGCCGCGGTCACCGCCACCGTGAACTTCTCCAGGTAGTCCTCACCGATCGGCTGCCGGGCCACGGCCAGCCGCCAGTAGAGCGGGCCCAGGATCATGTCCACGGCCACCTCCGGATCGGTGCCCTCGGGCAGCTCGCCGCGGGCCACCGCCTGCCCGATCAGCTTCTCGCCGACGGCCTGCTGGTGGGTCCGGAGGGCCCGTTGCAGAGTCTCGGCGATCTGCGGGTTGCGGGCCGCCTCGGCCATCAGGTCCGGGATGATCTGGGACGCGATCCGGTGCTGGAGAGCCGTGCTCACGATCATCAGGAGGAGCTGGAGGTCGCCGGAGAAACTTCCGGTGTCGGGAAGTGGAACTTTTCGCTCCGCGACATCCGAGATTATCTCCATTACCATTTCGAGCTTGTTGCTCCATCGACGGTAGATCGCCGTCTTGCCGACCCCGGCACGGCGGGCCACTGCCTCGATGGACAACCGGCCGTAACCGACCTCCGCCAGCTCACTCATGACGGCGTTTCGGATCGCCACGGTGATATCGCCTCGGAGCACCGCCGCTCCGGCTGGTGCGCGCTTGATTGTCGCCACACGGTCACTATAGCGCTACGACGTAACGGTTGCGTTCCGCCGTTTGGTCAGCTACCGTCACATCCACGTCGATACGAACCCGTTCCATCGGCATCGGCGGGGGCCTGTCATGCTGCATGCTGTGACCTCGCACCAGGCATCGGATCCCGCCGCGCCCTTCGGGCCGACCAGATCGGAGCACCACCCCATGCCAGAGACGGCGGTCGCCGAGACCGACGCCGGCCTCTCCCTCAAGGAGCTGGCCCGGCGCAACGGCCTGAGCGCGTCCGGACGGCTTCCGAGCCTTCCGGACTACACCCGGCAGCTGTGGGAGTACCGGCACTTCATCCGGGCACACTCCAGCGCGAAGATGACGTCCGCACTGGGCAACACCAAGCTCGGCGCGGTGTGGCAGGTGCTCACCCCGATCATCAACGCGGCTGTCTACTACGTCATCTTCGGTCTGGTCCTCGGCGGCCACCACGAGATGCCGAACTTCATCGCGTACCTCTGCATCGGTGTCTTCGTGTTCCAGTTCACCCAGTCGGTGGTGCAGACCGGGACGAACGCGATCACCGGCAACCTGGGGCTGATCCGCGCGCTGCACTTCCCCCGGGCCAGCCTGCCGCTCTCCGCCTCGCTGGTGGAGATCCGCAACTTCGTGGTGGCGGTGTTCGTCCTGATGGGCATCGTGCTGATCACCGGTGAGCCGATCACCGTCAAGTGGCTGATCGTGGTGCCGGCCCTGATCCTGCAGTCGTTCTTCAACGTCGGCCTGGGCCTGTTCATGGCCCGCTACGGCTCCAAGGTGCGCGACGTCAAGCAGCTCATCCCGTTCATCATGCGGTTCTGGCTGTACGGGTCGGCCGTTCTCTACCCGGTGACGAAGTTCCAGGACCTGCTGAGCGGCTGGCAGCTCCAGGTGGTCGAGGCCAACCCGATGCTGGTCTACATCGAACTGATGCGCCACGCGCTGCTCGATGAGGCCACCCTGGCGAACTCCCCGGCCGTGCTGTGGATCGAGGCGATCGTCTGGACCGTGGTCGTCGGCATCGGCGGCTTCGTTTACTTCTGGCGCGGAGAGAAGGGCTACGGCCGTGGCTGACAACGAGCGGATTCCCACCGTCATCGCCGACGAGGCCCACATCATCTACAAGGTCCACCAGGCCGGTGCGTCCAGTTCCAGCCCGCTGGCCAGCTTCAAGCGCCTGGCCACCCGGAGCAAGAACTCGAACATCCGCGAGGTGCACGCGGTCAAGGGTGTCAGCTTCGTCGCCTACAAGGGCGAGGCGATCGGCCTGATCGGCACCAACGGCTCGGGCAAGTCGACCCTTCTGCGCGCGGTGGCCGGCCTGCTGCCGGTCTCCCGGGGCGCGATCTACGCCTCCGGCCAGCCGTCCCTGCTGGGTGTGAACGCGGCACTGATGAACGAGCTGCCCGGCGACCGCAACGTCGAGCTGGGCTGCCTCGCGATGGGCATGTCGCCGGACGAGGTGAGGGCGAAGAAGGACGAGATCATCGAGTTCTCCGGCATCAACGACAAGGGTGACTTCGCCACCCTGCCGATGCGGACGTACTCCTCGGGCATGTCGGCCCGGCTGCGCTTCTCGATCGCGGCCGCCAAGCAGCACGACGTGCTCCTGATCGACGAGGCGCTGGCCACCGGTGACGCCAAGTTCCGCCGGCGCAGCGAGGCCCGGGTCCGGGAGCTGCGCGCCCAGGCCGGCACGGTGTTCCTGGTGAGCCACAGCGAGCAGTCGATCCGGGACACCTGTGAGCGGTGCATCTGGCTGGAGGCCGGCACGATCCGCGCCGACGGCCCGACCGACGAGGTGATGAAGGAGTACGAGGCCTTCGCCCGCAGGTAGGCCCCGCACTCCCCCGGTGGTTCAGTTGACCGACAGGTGCACGTGGTTGGTGTGGTCGCTGGACGGGTCGCCACCCGCCCCGCTGTACGACTTCCAGCCACTGCTCGGCAGCCAGATCCGGCGGTACCAGATCACGTACAGGACGTCGAGGTCGTCGGCGTTGTTGATGAAGTAGTTCGCCAGGTTGTTGCCGTACGTCTTGTCGGCCCCCGTGGCGTCCCCGCCGAAGGTGCCCTTCTCGGCGGAGAAGTCGCAGGCCCGCCCCTTGGGGTGCTCACCGCTGTTCTGCGTACGCCAGCACTTGGTGAACCGGGTGAAGCCGTCCGCCCGGGCCTGCTTGTAGGCGTGCAGCAGGGTCGCGGTGATGCAGCCGCCGGTGCCGGTCGGGTCGTCCTGGTTGCAGCTCGACCCGCTCGGGCCCGGCTCCGCGTCGGCACTACCGCCGCCGTCGGAGGAGGACGAGGTGTCCGAGCCCTGGTTCGCCGCCTTGAGCGCCGCCTCGGCCTTGGCCTTCTGCTTCGCCATCACGGTGACCTGCTTCTGCTGGTCCTTGATCGCGATGTCGATGGAGTCCTTGGCCTTCTGCCGGTCCTCGCGGGTGGTCTTCAGGCCGTTGATCGCCCGGCTCTGGTCGGCTGCCACGATGGCCAGGGTCTCGGCCCGGCCCAGGAAGCCCTCGGCCGAATCGGCGGCGAGCATGGCCGACATCGGCCCGGCCCGGCCCGCGGTGTACGCCTGCGTGGCGATCAGATCGAGTTGCTCCTGCTGTGGCCCGAGCTCGGTGTCCAGGCGCTTGAGCTCCGAGGTCAGCTTGGTCTGCTGCTCCTTGGAGGTCTTCAGCTTCTTCTTGGCCGCGACGTAGCCGCTGGAGGCCTTCTCGAGTTGTTCGATGAGGGACTTCGATCCGCCCTCGCCGTCGTCCCCGGTGTCTCCGGGGGCGGCGAGCAGCCGGGGGGCCGCGGTGGCCGGCGACGCGACGACGGCCAATCCGCACGCGGCGACGAGCAGCGCCAGCAACGCCGCTAATCGCTGCGCAGTGTTCTGCTGCACAGGCATTTCCTTCCGTCGGCCGCCGGCCGGGTTAGCTGACGGGTTCGGGACGAAGGAAATCCCTACCGCTGGTAGCGGATTCACCCCGGAGATATTGGTTCCCCGGCTCGCCGATGACGGCGATTAGGCGGCGGCCCCCGCGCGGGAACCGCACCGACCATACCCACTCGATCGACAGATCGACAGTTCTCGTACGCACCGCAATTGCCCCGACACGACAGGTGATTGCAATTACGGAATGTGTTTGCGAGGTAACTCTTTTCGCGGTTCCCGGGGTCTGATCCACGGCGATATCTCGGGTAAACTGGCCGCCGGTCCTGCCAGGACGGCACCGCCCCCGAGTTGCCGGCAGGCCGCCGCCCAATCGTCGCGAGACGAACCGGGGAACCAGGTTCACTGGGGTGTATCCGCGCAGTTTGCGGTAGGGATTGCTTCCGTCCCGAACCCGTCAGCTAACTCGGTCGGCGGTGTCACGGAAGGAACTGTTGATGGCAGCAAGTCCCCGCCGGTGGCTGATACTTGCCCTGGCGCCGCTGGTGAGCGCCCTGATGTTCATGGCGCCCGCGACTCCGGCCGCGGCCGAGCCAGGCGGCTCCTCATCCTCCGCACAGGAGGAGGACGAGGACGCAACTCTCAACGACGTGATCGAGTCGACCAACCGGCGCTACGCCTCCGCGAAGTCCGCGGTGACGCAGTCCACCAAGACGCAGGCCAAACTGGCCACACAGATCAAGGCGGCGGAGGCCCGGCGGGACGCACTGATCCCCGAGGTCGACCAGATCGCCAAGCAGCAGTACATGACCGGCAACCTGAGCGCCATGGGCTTCCTGCTCAGGTCCCAGGACTCGGGCGACTTCCTGACCAAGGCGGTCTCCCTCGAAGAGATCAACAAGCTGCACGACGCCAAGCTGCACGAGCTCAACGCGGCGATCACCGAGATCTCGGACAGCAAGGCGCAGCTGGACGCCGAGGTCAAGGCGCAGCAGCAGAACGCCACGGTGATGAAGAAGCAGAAGGACGCGGCCGACAAGGCGTTCCAGCTGGTCGGTGGCAACTCGGTGACCAAGGGCCTCGTGGTGGCGGACTCGCCGGAGGCCGCCCCGGCGCCGCGGAACGGCTCCGGCGGATTCTCCTCGGAGGGTTGCACCGAGGACGACCCGACCACCGGCGGCTGCATCACCAAGCGCACGCTGCACATGTACAAGGAAGTCAAGAAGGCCGGCTTCAGTAATTTCGTCGGCTGTCACCGTGACGGCGGGCCCTTCGAACACCCCAAGGGCCGCGCCTGCGACTGGTCGTTGCAGAAGAGCGGATTCTCGGTCTACGACACCGACAAGGAATTCCGGTACGGCAACAACCTGATGGCGTTCCTGGTCCGTAACGCCGACGAGCTCGGCATCTACTACGTGATCTGGAACAAGATGATCTGGTTCCCGGCCTCGGGCTGGAAGACATACCACGGGGTCAGTGACCACACCGACCACGTGCACGTCTCGATGCTCTGACGGACTTCACGAGAACGGCCCCCGCCCATCCGGGCGGGGGCCGTTTTCATGTGCTCAGTGAACCGCGCGCCGGACCGGAGCGCGGCCGTGCGGCTGGGCCGGTGCCGGGCCCGGCGGCACCGCGGCCGGAATCGGCATGGTGACCGGTCGCACCTGGGTCACCTCGAGCTCCTTGCCGTGGTGGATCAGCGTGAGCCGGGCCTGCCCGCCGCCGTTGCGCAGCGAGTAGGTCACCTCTTCGGAGGTCACGTTGACGCGCAGCCGCAGACCCCGCCAGAGCAGCGAGAACTCCAGACTGTTGATCCGGCTGGGCAGTCGCGGCGCGAAGCTCAGCTGGCCGTTGAAGTCCCGCATGCCGCCGAGGCCGGCGACCAGCGCGATCCAGGAGCCGGCCAGCGACGCCACGTGCACGCCGTCCCGCGCGTTCCGGTGCAGGTCGTGCAGGTCCATCAGGGCGGCCTCGCCCAGATAGTCGTGCGCCAGCTCGAGATGCCCGGTCTCGGCCGCCATGACCGCCTGGATGCAGGCCGACAGCGACGAGTCCCGGACGGTACGGGCGTCGTAGTAGGCGAAGTTGCGCGCCTTCTCCTCCGGGGTGAACGCGTCGCCCCGGATGTACATCGCCATCACCAGGTCGGCCTGCTTGACCACCTGCTTGCGGTACAGGTCGAAGTACGGGTAGTTGAGCAGCAGCGGGTAGCCCTCCGGCGGGGTGCCCTCGAAGTCCCACTCCTGGAGCCGGGTGAAGCCCTCGCACTGCTGGTGGACGCCCAGCTCCTTGTCGTACGGGACGTGCACGGCAGCCGCCGCGTCCCGCCAGGAGGCCGCCTCCTCGTCGTTGACCCCGAAACCGCGGGCCAGGTCCGGGTGCCGCTGGCAGGCGTCGACGGCGGCCATCAGGTTCTGCTGCGCCATCAGGTTGGTGTAGATGTTGTCGTTCACCACGGCGGTGTACTCGTCCGGCCCGGTGACGCCGTCGATGTGGAACCGCCCGTGCCGGTCGTGGTGGCCCAGCGACCGCCACAGCCGCGCCGTCTCCACGAGCAGCTCCAGGCCGACCTCACGCTCGAAGTCGAAGTCCCCGGTGGCCTGCACGTAGCGGCGGACCGCGTCGGCGATGTCGGCGGCGATGTGGAAGCCCGCGGTGCCGGCCGGCCAGTAGCCCGAACACTCCTGGCCGCGGATGGTCCGCCACGGGAAGGCCGCCCCCGACAGCCCGAGCGTCTGCGCCCGTTCCCGGGCCAGGTCCAGCGTCGAGTGCCGCCAGCGCAGCACGTCGGCCGCCGCGGAGGGCTGGGTGTAGGTGAGCGCCGGCAGCACGAACGTCTCGGCGTCCCAGAACGTGTGGCCGTCGTAGCCGGGGCCGGTCAGGCCCTTGGAGCCGATCGGCCGCTGCTCCGCCCGGGCGCCGGCCTGGAGCGTGTGGAAGAGGCCGAACCGAACCGCCTGCTGCACCTCCGGGTCGCCCTCGACCTGAACGTCCGAGTGGTCCCAGAACGCGTCCAGGTAGTCCTGCTGCTGCTGGACCAGACCGTCCCAGCCGTCCAGCCGGGCGCTGGCCAGAGCCGCCCCGACCTGGTCGCGCAGGGCGGGCAGCGAGCGCATGCTGGACCACCCGTACGCCGCCAGCTTGACCACCCGCAGCTTCTGCCCGGGCTCCAGACGGCAGGCGACCGTGGTGCGCAGCCAGTCCGGGTGGCCCTCGGTGGTGATGGCGTGCCGGCCCGGGGTCTCGACCAGGTGCTCCATGGCCGCGGCCATCCGCAGGTCACTGGCCTTGGTGCGGTGGATCAGGATGCCGCCGGTGGGCTGCTCCATCATCTCCTCGGCCAGCAGCGGGCGGTCGAGCACGGCGGCCACCCGCGGGTCCTTGCTCATCGGCGGCAGCTGCTCGTTCGCCACCAGCTCGGATTGCAGGATCAGCCGGGCCGAGGTCTCCAGGGGCTCCACCTCGTACAGGAAGGCCACGACCGCGCGCTGGGTGAACGAGACCAGCCGGACGGTCCGCACCCGGATGCCCTGGCCGGACGGGGACACCCACTCGACGATCCGCTCCAGCAGGCCGGCCCGCAGGTCGAGGCAGCGCTCGTGGGAGCGCAGCTCGCCGTACCGGACGTCGAACGGCTCGTCGTTGACGAGCAGCCGCATCAGCTTGGCGTTGGTGACGTTGACCATGGTCTGGCCGGACTCGGGAAAGCCGTAGCCCGCCTCGGCGTGCGGCAGCGGCCGCAGCTCATAGAACGAGTTCAGATAGCTGCCCGGAAGGCCGTGCGGCTCGCCCTCGTCCAGGTTTCCGCGTATCCCGATATGGCCGTTCGAGAGAGCGAATACCGACTCGGACTGGGCCAGCAGGTCCAGGTCGAGCCGGGTCTCCCGGATATGCCAAGGGTCGACGGGATAAGCCCGTTCACGGATCACGGTCGTGCCTCTCGTAACTGATTTCAGAGGAGGTCTTTGAGATCTTGCACCACGACGTCGGCGCCGTGTTCCCGCAGCGCATCGGCCTGGCCTACCCGGTCCACGCCGATCACGATGCCGAAGCCACCGGCCCGGCCGGCGGCCACGCCCGCCTGGGCGTCCTCGAACACGGCACAGTTCGCCGGGTCGAGGCCGAGCAACTCGGCGCCCTTGAGGAAGGTGTCCGGCGCGGGCTTGCCGGGCAGGCCCAGCTCACGCGCGACGACGCCGTCCACCCGGGCCTCCAGGAGGTCGGCGATCCCGGCCGCCTCCAGGACGTCCTTGCAGTTGGCGCTCGCCGACACGACCGCACGGCGTAGACCGGCGGCCCTGGCGGCCCTCAGGTACTCCACCGATCCGGGGTAGACCTGGACGGCGCCTTCTTGGATCTTCTGTAGCACGAGCACGTTCTTGCGATTGCCGATGCCGTTGACGGTCTCCCGATCGGGGGTGTCGTCCGGGTCGCCCTCGGGCAGGGTGATGCCCCGGGACGCCAGGAAGGTACGGACACCGTCGGCACGCTGACGGCCGTCGACATACCGGTGATAGTCGACGCCGGAATCGAACGGGACGAAAAGTTGATCATGACTTTCCGCCCACGATTCCAGGAACGTATCGAACGTCTGTTTCCATGCGGCGCTGTGCACGAGCGCGGTCTGCGTCAGCACGCCGTCAAGATCGAAAAGGCAAGCGGTCACCTGTGAAGGAAGTCCGAGCACGCGCCCAATGTAGCCGGACGCGATCCACGAGGAGCGCGGAAGGGCGTCTTCACATTTCCACGATGTTTCACAAGGGGTTCTAGCTGCTGTTTCAGCGGGGATCCGGCACGACATCCAGATCGATACGTAGGCCGATCGAGGTACCGATCGGCCCGGTGGCCGTCGTGACCTCGTCGCAGAGCTGATGGGCCAGCCAGAGGCCCCGGCCACCGACCTCGAACGTCCCCGGCGTACGCACGCGGTCCAGATAGGCGCCCGGGATGCCCGGGCCGGCGTCGGTGACCACGCACCACACCGAGCCGCCGTCGATCCGCAGCACGACCCGGCCCTGCCCACCCGCGTGCAGCACCACGTTGGTGATCACTTCGTTGACGGCCAGCACGAAGCCGTCCAGGCGGTCGCCGGCGAGCCCGGCGGCGCCCAGCAACCGGGTGATCTCGTGCCGCAGGATCGTGATGTCGTCCCGGCCGAAGGCGCGGTCCAGCGGCACCGGCCACGCCCGCGAGGGGACGGAGGCCGCGCGCACGCCCTGGCCGTTCCTTTCCTCCACCGTGAAGCAGCCTACGCGCTGTGGCCGACCGGTAGCGGGAGGCATCCGCGAACGCGCCCGGAAGTGGCGCGGGACCCCCGGTCATCGCCAGCCGACATCGATCCGGTCACCCCGCTCGTCGAAGAAGTGCACGGCGTCCATCCGCACCGACACGGCCAGCGGATGACCGGGACCGATCGCCGGGTACGGCGCCAGGCGCACCGCCAGCTCGGCCGGCTTGCGGTGATGCTTGCCCAACTCGCTCAGCACACCGACACGGCCCTGCGGGGCCACCGGCTCCGACGTCTGGCCGGCCAGACGTTGCAGTGCCTTCCTGAACCCGCCGCCGGTCCGGGTCTCGGCGACCGGGCCGCTCATCTCGTCCACCACGATCGCCGTGGCGCCGATGTCCAGGTACGCCAGCGACTCGTGCCCGTGGTGCTCCAGGTAGCGGATCCGCCCCTGGAAGACGGGCCCCTGCGTGTCCGGGGTGACCGGGGTGAGCGCCTCGGCCCGGATGCCGACCACGATCCGCTCGCCGTGGTAGCGGGCCACCGCCCGGGCGCGTGGGTCGTTCCACGGCATGTAGAGCGTCTGCTCGCCGAAGCTCAGCGCGATGTACTGCTCCAGGTGCACGTAGACCGCGGCCTCGAGCAGGTTCATCTTGGGTGAGCCCAGGAAGGCGGCGACGTACAGGGTGGCCGGGCGCCGGTACACCTCGGTCGGCGTGCCGACGTCCTGGAGCACGCCCTTGCGCATGATCGCGACGCGGTCCGCCATGGTCAGCGCCTCGGCCTGGTCGTGGGTCACGTACATGGTCGTCACACCCAGCTCACGAGTCATGCTCGTGATCTCGGCGCGCAACTCGGCGCGGAGTCCGCTGTCGAGGTTGGACAATGGCTCGTCCATCAGGAAGATGCCTGGTCGGCGCACCATGGCGCGGCCCATCGCGACCCGCTGCCGCTGACCGCCGGAGAGCTGACTCGGCCGCCGCGCCAGAACCTCGCCGATGCCGAGCGCGCCGGCGATCGCGTCCACCCGCTCCTGCCGCGGCGCCGGCTCGATACCGGACAGCTTCAGCGGGAAACCGATGTTCTCCGAGACGGTCATGTGCGGATAGAGCGCGAAATCCTGAAACACCATCGCGATGCTGCGGTCCCGCGGCGGCAGCTCCAGAACCGGCTCGCCGTTGAGGAGGATGTCCCCCCGCGTGGGATCCTCCAGCCCGGCGATCATCCGCAGCACGGTCGACTTTCCGCAGCCCGAAGGCCCGAGCAGGACCATGAACTCGCCGTCCTGCACATCCAGGCTGACGTTGTCGACGGCAGTGGTGCCGTCTGGCCAGATCTTGGTGACGTCTTTCAGCACGACGGTGGACACCGTCAACCTCCCGCTATCGACTGTGATCCCGATCCCACGACGGTCGGCGATCGGGTACTGACTCTGCGAGTGGCATCGATGCTTCACCATCGGGCGAACGTGCCATTTGCACATAGTGATCAATCGATTACGGAGATCACACGTTTTCCGGATCTCTCATGTGCACGTGCACAGAAAAAACATTTTTCATCGGTACGCGACACAAGCCCACAAAAGCACTTTCTCGCCCCGCCAAGCCCCGCGATCAATTGCCACGCGCGCCCGCACCGCGCCCGCCGGGCATAGATCGGTGGCCCAGCTCCCACCCGCCCCGATCTTGAACGCTTCACCACCGCAGAGAGTCTTCTTCTTGGGTGTTTGCGGTTCTCCGTCAAGCGCCCGGTCGGGCGAACCACCAAATGGGGGCGCCGTCCGCCGCGCTAGGCGGAAATGGGGCTTTCGCCGGAAACAGGCGCCCGTTTAGCCCACTTTGCGTGCCACTGTTGTGCAATCTTGAACGATTTACCACCGCCTAGGGTGGCAAATCGTTCAAGATCGCTCCGAGTGACGCGTCCTGCTGTCGAGGGATTGCGGATTCGGCCGTGGGCGCCCAAGAAGAAGACTCCAGACGGTGCCCAACCATCCAAGATCTCCCCAAAAGGGAGCCCGAGCACTCCCCAAATCAACCAGCGCCGACCTTGAACGCCCCACCACCGCAGGCGGTGGCCAACCACCCAAGATCGCCCCGCAAAGGGAGCCTGAGCACCCCAAAAGCAACCAGCGCCGACCTTGAACGCCCCACCACCGCAGGCGGTGGCCAACCACCCAAGATCGCGTTTGGAAGCGCCGCACGCGAAGGCCGAACAGCGCTCACCCCCGCTTCGCGGGCGATCTTGAACGATTGACCACCGCCCACGGTGGCAAAACGTTCAAGATCGCCGGGGGGACGGGTCAGCGGGACGCCTTCCAGTCCTTTGCGGCGGTGAGGGTGAACGTGAACAACACGGCGGCCGTCAGGACGACCGCGGCGACCGTGGCCTGGCCCAGGAGGGCCACCGTCACCAGGAGCAGGACGCGGCCGTCCCAGCCGAGGACGGCGCCGCCGGCGCCGGTCGCCGGGGCGCCCTTCTCCATCCGGGCGGTCAGGTCGTAGTGGCGCATCGCCAGGGCGAACAGCAGCAGGAAGACCACGGCGGGCGGAACCGGCCCGTAGAGGCCCACGGCGGCCACGGTGAGGTACTCGGCGGCCCTCAAAGCGGCCGGCACCAGCCAGTCCAGGGAGCCGTCGTGCCGCACCCTCGCCGGGAAGCCGCAGACCAGGACCGGGATCACCACGAGGGCGAGCACCCACGGGCGATGGCCCGGCCCGGCGGCGGCCGTCGCGGCCACCGCGGCCACGGCGTAGACCGTGAAGAGGGCGGCGAACGGCAGCGGCCACCCCGCGCCCACCCGGCTCAGCACCGACCGCACCAGCGGCCCGTCGTCGCGGTGCCGCATGGTGTCGACGGTGTGCAGGACCCCGACCCGCATGGAGAGGGCCCGCAGCGACCGCAGCGCCAGCGTGTACGCCGCCGCCAGCAGACCGAAACCGACCAGGGCCGCCAGCGTCACCCGGCCGTCGGTGAACGCGGCCAGCACGGCGATCAGCGCCCACCGCTCACCGATCGGGAAGACCACGATCCGCTTGGCCCAGTAGATCACCGATCCGCGCTGGCTCTGCGCCTTGACGGAGGCCGCGGTGAGCCGCGCCCCGACTCCACCGGACGCGGCCGGGGAGGGACGGGCGGCGGCCTCGTCGTGCAGGGCGCCGTACCAGGTGTCGGTCATGTGCCGGGCGGTCTGGAGGATGATCGCGGCGATCGCGAGCGGCCACGCGTACGGCAGCCCGATCCGCTCGGCCCCGGCCGCCAGACCGGCGTAGACCGCGTACTCCTTGGCCCGGTCGGCCATCGTGTCGAGCCAGCCGCCGAAGGCGTCGAACTTTCGCGTGTACCGCGCCAGTTGCCCGTCCACACAGTCGAGCACGAACCCGAGGTAGAGCAGCACCCCGCCGAGCACCATGGCGACCCGGGAGGCCTGCCAGAACAGCAGCGCCGCGGCGACCGCGAAGAGCACCGACAGCCCGGTCACCGCGGTGGGTGTCAGCCGGAGCCGGGCGGCGGCCCGGGTGACCAGCGGCGACCAACTGCTCACCGCGTACGTCGTGAAGAAGTCGTCCTGTTCCTTGACGGCGAGCCGGAGGCGCGCCGCGTCCTCGTCCACCGCGGCGACCGCGTCCCGTGCCCCGGCCAGATCCGCCTCGGTGGTGACCTGCTCGGCGTGCAGCAGGCGCACCCGGGTGGCGACCGGCACGAACCCGTCGGCGAGCATCTCGGCCAGCATGTCGGGGTGGTCGGCGGCCTTTTCCAGCAGCGGCAGCTCGGCGGGGGCGACGCACATGGCGCCCAGGTAGCGCGTGGTCCCGCCGCCGGGCGGGGCGGCGACGACGCGACCCCGGTCCTCCTTGAGCTCTCCGGACGGGTCGGCGGCGACCAGTACGGTGCTGCGCCCGGCCGGTTCGGTGGCCAGCGTCCAGAGCAGGCTGCCGTGCGCGACCAGGTTGTCGGCGCAGATCAGGAGGGGGATGCCCGCCTCGCGGGCCTGCCGGGCCAGCTCGCGCAGGCGGACGGCTTCGCCGTCGCCGGGGGTTAGGCGGTGGACCGCCGAGATCCCGGCCGCCCGCAGCGCACCGGTCAGGTCGCCGGCGAGCCGGTCGGCGTCTCTGTCCGGGATCGCGGGGCCGATTCGTGCGGTCAGAACGGCCAGCGTCACCGGAGCGCCACCGCTTGCCTCCTCAAACCGACGGAAAACCGACGGAAAACCGACGGACCGGTCCACACCAGGCCCGAAATGCGGTCCAGGTTAACAGCGGGCGTCACGTGGGTACGGGTCACCCTTACGGGAGCTGACTCGCTCGCATCCACCCGTGGAACGAGGGACGGCCCGGCTCCGGTACTTACCGTCGAAGTGGCCACGGCAGAGAGCCGGGGCGCCGCCGAAGGAGTGGATGACGTGACCAGCCCCCTCAGGACCCGCTCGTTCTCCCGCCCCCGTCACAACCGCCGCATCGCCGGTGTCTGCGCCGGGTTGGCCCAGCGTTTCGGGATGCGGCCCGGCACCGTCCGGCTGCTGTTCGTCCTGTCCTGCCTGCTCCCGGGCCCGCAGTTCCTGATCTACCTGGTCCTCTGGGCGCTGATGCCCAGCGAGTGACGCCCGTCGGAGGGCGTGAGCCCGAAAACGGGTAGGCGACACCGGCCTGGTCGGCTCCCCCCGTACGCCGGCCGGTGATCGCCGGTGGCGTCGCTCTCCGGGCAATGCGGCCCGGAGAGCGACCGCCCACCGCGGGTCATGGGTTGGCGAAGGTCACCGTGACCGTCGAGTAGCCCAGCCGCGCGAAGAGGCTCTCCAGCATGCGCTGCGTGTTCTCCCGGGCCCGCTCGTCGAGCCCGCTCGCCCGGGCCGCCTCGGTGATCCGCTGCTGGGCGAGCTGATAGACCTGCTGCTGCTTGCCGGGATCGTCGCGGAAGGCGTCGCCGATCCGGTTGAAGAGCCCGCGCTCGTCCGCCACCACGTAACTGCGCTCCATGTCGAGAGCGGCCGTGGACTGCTGCGGGGCGGGCAGCCTCAGCTCGATCGTCTTCTTCTCCTCGTCCACCTTGAGCGCGTCTCCGGCCAGGCCGCCGAAGTCGACATAGGCCTCGACGGTGCCCGAGCCGACGAACAGTGTCCGCCGGTTGATCAGGAAGTCGGGGATGTTGTCCTTGTTCTCCTGGAGATCGACGATGACCTGGAAGGTGCCGTCGGCCGCCACGAACCGCTCCAGGTCGCGCATGGACTCGAGGAGCACCGGCTGGCTGCGGTCGGTCGTCCGGTCGGTGAACGGGTTGTCGAAGGTGGGCAGCACGTTGATCGCGCGCAGCCCGAGGCAGGACGCGACCAGCAGGGCGAAGACGACGCCCACGAAGATCAGCAGCCGGGCGAACCCGCTGGGTCCGCGCTGAACGGCCGGGAACTCGCTGGTGGGCTCGGGGTCGGGGGATGCGGGGGCGGGCGATTCGGCCATGTCTAAACGGTACGGAGGGGGTACGACAATCCGCGACCGGAGAACCCACTCGGGCGGCTCACCGTGCGAAAGCGTTCAAACCGGTCAGCTTCTGCCCGATCGACAGCTGGTGGATCTCCGACGTCCCCTCGTACGTCAGCACGCTCTCCAGATTGCTGGCGTGCCGCATCACCGGGTACTCCGCAAGGATCCCGTTGCCACCCATGATCGTCCGGCACTGCCGAGCGATCTTGATGGCCTCCCGCACGTTGTTCAGCTTCCCGACACTGATCTGCTCCGGCCGCAGCGGCCCGTCCTGCCGCTCCCGCCGCCGCCCCAGATGCAGTGCCAGCAGGAACCCCTTCTGCAGCTCCAGAGCCATGTCCGCGAGCTTGGCCTGGGTCAGCTGGAACCCGGCGATCGGCCGCCCGAACTGCTCCCGCGCGGCCGCGTAGTCGAGCGCCGTGTCGAGACAGTCCCGGGCCGCCCCGAGCACACCCCAGATGATGCTGAGCCGGGCCTCGGTGAGGCAGGACATCGGCGCCATCAGGCTGCGGGCGCCGGGCAGCCGGGCGCTCTCCGGCAGCCGGACCCCGTCCAGGACGATCTCGCCCGTACTGGACGCGCGCAGCGACATCTTGTGGCTGATCTCGCGGGCCGTGTAGCCGCTCACGTCGGTCGGGACGACGAATCCGGCCACGCCCTTGTCGGCCCGCGCCCAGATGATCGCCACGTCGGCGATCGGCGCGTTGAGGATCCAGGTCTTCACGCCGTCGAGCACCCAGTCGTCGCCGTCCTGACGGGCCCGGGTGGACATGCCGGTCGGGTCGGAGCCGTGATCCGGCTCGGCCAGGCCGAAGCAGCCGATCGCCCGGCCGGACGCCAGCGCCGGGAGCCAGGCGAGTTTCTGCTCCTCCGAGCCGTAGCGCCAGATCGCGTACATGACCAGGGAGCCCTGCACCGAGATCAGCGAGCGGATCCCGGAGTCGGCGGCCTCCACCTCCATGCATGTCAGGCCGAGGGCGACCACCGACGAGCCGGCGCAGCCGTACCCGGTCAGGTGCATGCCGAACAGGCCGGCCTTGCCGAACTCGACGGCCAGCTCCCGGATCGGGGCATCGCCGTTCTCGTACCACTCGGCCACGGCCGGACGAATGTGATCGTCGGCGACGCGGCGGGCGAGAGCGCGGGCGTCGCGCTCCTCATCACTCAGCAAATCGTCAAGATCCAGCAGGTCAAGAGGTCGAACACCCATGACCCAAGCTAACCGGCGGGCGTCCAACATCGACAGGCCCGGATGCGATCAGACCTCCAGGACCAGCACCCGCGCGTGGATCTCCTTGCGCTGCTGCAGGGCCGCGCGCAGTGCGCGGTGCAGACCGTCCTCCAGGTAGAGGGCGCCCTGAAACTCCACGACATGGGGGAACAGATCGCCGTAGAAGGTGGAGTCCTCGGCGAGGAGTTTGTCCAGCGCCAGCTCGCGCTTGGTGGTGATGAGGTCGGCGAGCCAGACCTTGCGCGGCGGAATGTCCGCCCACTCCTTGAGTGTGGTCTGGTGATCGGGGTACGGGGCTCCGTCCCGGACCGCTTTGAAGATCACGGCGGCTGCCCTTTCCGTGAGAACCGTATGCCAGCGTAACCCCGGGCCGGTCAGACCTCGCCCGCCGAAGTCCACCGGCCATGATGCACCACGGAGTCCACCGGACGGTGCCCACGCCGCAGTGACGGTGACCTCTTGTCCCCGCCCCGGTAGCCGATCGTCAGTGCTCCGATCGGGCGGAACTCCGGCGGCACCCCGAACGCCTCCTTGAAGGCGTCCACCCGGCCGGCGGGCAGCCCGATGAAGCACGATCCGAGGTCCTCGTTGACCGCGGTGAGGTGCATGAGCAGGGCGGCGAACCCGGTGTCGATGTCCCAGAACGGCGCGGGCCAGCGTGACTCGTCACGATCCGTCCAGCCTTTGTCGGGCTGGGCGTAACGCTCCAGATAGGCCGATTTGTTGGACAGCGCCACGATGATCAGCGGCGCCGTCCGCATCCGGGCCAGCCAGCCCTCGGCCGGCCCTTCGGCCTCCGCGGTCGCCGCCCAGAACCGGTCGCGATCGGCCTGCCCGGTGAGAACCAGGAAACTCCAGCCCTGCGAGAAACCGGCCGACGGCGCCCGCAGCCCGTGCCGGACGATCTTGTCGACCAGCTCCGGCGGGACCGGACGGTCCGGGTCGTAACCGCGCACCATCCGCCGGCGGCGGACCACCTCGTCGAACTCCATCAGGCGAACTCCATCAGGCGACAGAGGGCCGGATGCCCCAGGAGGTCTCCCAGGTCGAGCCCGGCGAGAGGACGACCAGGTCACGGCCGGTCCGGAAGGCGTCCGGCGGGCAGGTCATCGGCTCCACCGCGACGGACCGGCGGAACCGCTCGCCGTGCAGGGTGTCGGCGGTGAAGACCTGCCAGTAGCGGTACTTCCCGTCGGCCCAGACCACGATGTCGCGGCCGGACGCCGGGTCGGACAGGGTGACCGCGGTGATCCCGTCGGGGCCGAAGTCGATGTCCCCGAAGGTGGTGTCCAGCACCAGGTCACCGATCCGGCGGGGCTCGCTGAAGTCGAACTCGGTCCCGGCGATCTTGGTGGCGCCGATCGGCAGCAGCCGGTTGTCCGCCAGGATCCGTGACCTGGCCGGCACCTGGAGCACGGTGTCCTCCACGGTCACGCCGGGCAGCCGCAGGTACGGGTGGACCGAGTACCCCCAGGGCGCGTTCGACTCCGAGGTGTTCACCACCTCCTGCACCGCCCGGAGCCCGTCGGACGACACCGACCAGCGGTTACGCAGGCGCAGCGACCACGGGTAGCCGACCTGGGCGGGCAGGTCGTACTCCAGCGTGACCGCGTCGGCGGTCTGCTCGACGGCGTGCCAGCGGGACCAGTTGACCAGCCCGTGGATGGCGTTGTGCCGGGCCGGCTCGGTGAGCGCGAGCTGGTACGACCGCCCCTCGAACTCGTACTTCCCGTCCCGGATCCGGTTGGGCCAGGGCGCCAGGATCTGCCCGGCCGAGCCTGGGGCGATCTCGTCCTCGCCGAAGCCGTCCAGCAGTTCGGCGCCGTCGACGGAGTACGCCCGCAGCGTGCCACCGATCTCGGTGACGACGGCGCGGTGTCCCGCCGCCTCGATCGACCACTGGATCCCGGACCTCGCGGCTGACTCTGCGCTCATACCCGCGACACTATCCGGCGTCCACCCGCTCCGGCTCGGACTGGTAGCGGATCAGCGCGGGCGAGGTACACGCGAGCACCACGGCCAGTCCGGCGGCGACGAACCCGCCGCCCACCCAGGACGTGCCGACGCCGGTCAGGTCGGCGGTGGCCCCGGCCCGCAGGTCACCGAGGCGGGGCCCACCGGCCACCACCACGGTGAACACGCCCTGGAGGCGGCCGCGCAGCCGGTCCGGCGCGAAGGTCTGCATGATCGTCTGCCGGTAGACCGCGCTGACCAGGTCGGCCGCGCCGGCCAGGGCGAGCATCAGCACGATCACCCACAGGTGGTCGGCCAGCCCGGAGAGGCCGATCGCCACGCCCCAGCCGACCACCGCGACCACCAGGGCCAGCCCCTGCCTGCGGATCCGGCTGATCCAGCCCGAGGTGAGCCCGCCGATCATCGCGCCGATCGCGATCGCGCTGTACAGCCAGCCGACCACCGAGCCGCCGCCGAACTGGACCGCGACCGCCGGGAAGAGAGCCCGGGGCATGGCGAACACCATGGCGATCAGGTCGATGGCGAAGGAGAGCAGCAGCACCGGCTGGGTGACCAGGAACCGCAGGCCGGCGAGGATGCCGCGGAGTCCGGCGCTGGGCTTCTCGTCGCCGTCACCGCGGGCCGCGGGCGGGATGCCCGGCAGCTTCCAGGTGGCCCAGAACGTGACGCTGAACAGCAGGGCGTCCAGCGCGTACGCCGCGGTCACGCCGGCGCCGGTGGACCAGATGCCCATGATCACGCCGGCCACGAGCGGACCGAGCACCCCGCCGGCCGTGGTGGCCGTGTAGTTGAGTGTGTTGGCGGCCGGGACCAGGCGTTCCGGGACGATCCGCGGCACGATCGCCTGCCGGGCCGGGGAGCTCGCCGCGAACCCGGCCGACTGCACCGCGGTGAGCGCCAGCAGCAGGTGCCCGCTGCGCACCCCGAGCAGCGCCTGGACCAGCAGCGCGAGCGTGCTGGCCCAGGTGATCACCGAGCTGCACAGCAGCAGCTTGCGGCGGTCCACCACGTCGGCCACCGCGCCGCCCCAGAGGCCGAAGATCAACAGCGGGACCAGCCCGGCCACGCCGAGCAGGCCCACCCAGGTGGGCGATCCGGTTATCGCGAACATCTGCACCGGTACGGCCACCGCGGTGAACTGGAAGCCGAAGTACGACGCGCCGTTGCCGATCCAGGTCCGCCGGAACGTGGGCACGCGCAACGGCCGCGTGTCGATCATCCAGGACCGCGGCCGCCGGGTCGCCTGCGTCAAGGCGCCAGCCTCTCCACCACCCAGCCCGGACCGGTCGCGCGGTAGCGGAGGCGATCGTGCAGCCGGCTGGTCCGGCCCTGCCAGAACTCCACGGCATCGGGCCGCACCCGCAGCCCGCCCCAGTGCGGCGGGGCCGGCACCGGCCCGGTCCCGAACCGCTCGGCCACCGCGGCCAGGCCATCGTCCAGCGCCTCCGGCCCGGGCAGCACCGTCGACTGCGGGCTGGCCCAGGCGCCGAGCTGGGAGCCGCGCGGCCGGGACGCGAAGTACTCCTCGGTCTCCGCGCGCGAGACCCGCTCGACCGGGCCGGTCACGATCACCTGGCGCTGCATCGGAAACCACGGGAAGACCAGGCTCGCGTACGGGTTGACGGCCGCCTCCCGCCCCTTGCGCGACTCGTAGTTGGTGAAGAAGACGAAACCGCGGTCGTCGTACCCCTTGAGGAGAACGGTCCGCGCCGAGGGACGCGCCCCGGCGTCCGCGGTGGCCACGATCATCGCGTTGGGTTCCGGCAGGCCGAAGGCCGTCGCGTCGGCGAACCAGAGCGCGAACTGCTCCGGCCAGGTGGCCGCCAGAACACTCTCGGTCAGCGGCGGCCACTCCCCGTAGTCACGGCGCATCCCGGCGGGTGACGGTGCTTCGGCGCCCATGCCGCTCCCTCGCTCTCGGCCCTTCCCCGGCGCAAACTACTGAGGTAACCCCGGGATGTGAAACGAACCGTAAATCCCCCACCGCGAATCGTCAGTTGAACCAGGATGGGTGTCATCCAGAGCACAATCGCGATGGGTCGACCATGCCGTTACCCGGCGGGCAAGATGAATGGCCCACCGCAGTTCGGTTCCACAGGGAGTGCCGTGACCGACTTCAAGCCGGGGCTCGAGGGCGTCATCGCGTTCGAGACCGAGATCGCCGAGCCCGACCGTGACGGCGGCGCCCTGCGGTACCGCGGCGTCGACATCGAGGACCTGATCGGGCAAGTCTCCTTCGGCAACGTCTGGGGCCTGCTGGTGGACGGCCGGTTCGGCCCGGGGCTGCCACCCGCCGAGCCGTTCCCGGTGCCGGTGCACTCCGGGGACATCCGGGTCGACGTGCAGTCCGCCGTCGCGATGCTGGCGCCCTACTGGGGCCTGTCCCAGATGCTCGACATCAGCGACGAGCAGGCCCGCCGCGACCTGGCCCGGGTGTCGGTGACCGCGCTGTCCTTCGTCGCCCAGGCGGCCCGCGGGCTGGGCCTGCCGGCCGTCCCGCAGAAGGACATCGACAAGGCCGAGACCATCGTGGAGCGGTTCATGCGCCGGTGGCGTGGCGAGCCGGACCCGCGGCACGTGAAGGCCGTCGACGCGTACTTCATCTCCTCCTGTGAGCACGGTCTCAACGCGTCCACCTTCACCACCCGGATCGTCGCGTCCACCGGCGCCGACGCGGCCGCCTGCATCTCCTCCGGGATCGGCGCGCTCTCCGGCCCGCTGCACGGCGGGGCGCCCACCCGGGTGCTGCACATGATCGAGGCGGTCGAGCGCAGCGGCGACGCGGTCGGCTATGTGAAGGACCGGCTGGACCGCGGCGAGCGGCTGATGGGCTTCGGCCACCGGGTCTACCGCGCCGAGGACCCGCGGGCCAAGGTGCTCCGCCGGATCGCGAAGGACCTGGGCGCCCCGCGCTTCGAGGTGGCCGAGGCACTGGAGCGGGCCGCCCTGGCCGAGCTGCACGAGCGCAAACCGGACCAGCACCTGTGGACGAACGTGGAGTTCTGGGCCGCCGTGGTGCTCGACTTCGCCGAGGTCCCGGCGCACATGTTCACCTCGATGTTCACGTGCGCCCGGGTGGCCGGGTGGAGCGCGCACATCCTGGAGCAGAAGAAGCTCGGGCGGATCCTGCGGCCGGGTCTCCACTATGTGGGACCGGACCCGCGGAAGCCGCAGGAGGTCGAGGGCTGGGATCAGCTCCCGCATAATGTGTGATCGTGGCTGACATCCGGATCCCCGACACGATCAAACCCGTAGACGGCCGTTTCGGCTCGGGCCCGAGCAAGGTCCGTCCCGAGGGTGTCGAGGCGCTCTCCGCGGTGTCCCGCACCTTCATGGGCACCTCGCACCGGCAGAGCACGGTGAAGGACCAGGTGGCCCGGCTGCGCCGCGGCCTGGCCGAGTTCTTCTCGATGCCCGACGGATACGAGGTGGTCCTGTCCAACGGCGGGACCAGCGCCTTCTGGGAGGTCGCCACCTTCGGCCTGGTCCGGGAGAAGGCCCAGTTCGCCGAATTCGGCGAGTTCGGCGCCAAGTTCGTGCAGGCGGTCACGGACGCGCCCTTCCTGGCCGAGCCGACCGTGCACCGGGCCCCCGGCGGCCAGGCGTCGTACCTGACCGCCGAAGCCGGCGCCGACGTCTACGCCACCGTGCAGAACGAGACGTCCACCGGTGTGGCCGTCCCGGTCCGCCGGGTCGAGGGCGCCGACCCGGGCGCGCTCCTGCTCACCGACGCCACCTCGGGCGGCGGCAGCCTCGACGTCGACGTCCGGGAGACCGACGTCTACTACCTGGCCCCGCAGAAGGCGCTCGGCTCGGACGGCGGGATCTGGCTGGCCCTGATGTCGCCGGCCGCGATCGAGCGGGCCTACGAGATCAAGGCGTCCGGGCGGTACGTTCCCCAGTTCCTGGACCTGGTGACCGCGATCGAGCAGTCCCGGCTGGAGCAGACCTACAACACTCCGGCGCTGGCCACCGTCTTCCTCGCCGCCGAGCAGGTCGACTGGATGAACGCGCAGGGCGGCCTGTCCTGGGCGGTCAAGCGCAGCGCGGAGAGCGCGGCGGCGATCTACGGCTGGGCCGACCGGTCGTCCTTCGCGCAGCCGTTCGTCACCGACCCGGCGCTGCGGTCGGCCGCGGTGGCCACCATCGACTTCGAGGGTGTGGACGCCGCGGCCATCGCGAAGGTGCTGCGCGCCAACGACGTGGTGGACACCGAGCCCTACCGCAAGCTGGGCCGCAACCAGCTCCGCGTTGCCCTCTACCCGACCGTCGACCCGTCCGACGTGACCGCTCTCACAGCCTGCATCGACTATGTGGCCGAACGTTTGAGTTAGTCGTATTGACGCCGCTCCAGGCGTACCGATAAAGGTTGACGGGAAGCTGGCGGCGAATAGCGATGATCATCTCCGCTGGTCAGCAGTTTGGCGGCGTGGCTTACCCCCATCGGGTGACCAAGGGGCGTACCGTGTTCCGAAACGCGCCCGGGTGAATGACTCTCGGGAGCACAGGCCAACGCGACGAGACGGAGGCAACGCATGCGGCCGGTACGCTTCGTCGCCATCTCTGAA
Organism: Actinoplanes lobatus; assembly: GCF_014205215.1. Taxonomy (NCBI): domain Bacteria; kingdom Bacillati; phylum Actinomycetota; class Actinomycetes; order Micromonosporales; family Micromonosporaceae; genus Actinoplanes; species Actinoplanes lobatus. The sequence goes on along the minus strand of NZ_JACHNC010000001.1, from coordinate 2,635,245 downwards.
GACGGACAGGCTCTCGTGCTCGCCGACGAGGTCGGGCGCCTGCTGGCTCTCCCCATCGACGAGCGGGTGTCCGGAGTCCTCACCGAGGGTCCCGCGGCTCCCGGCACGGCCGTGGCGGTCCTGTCCGGCGAGTCGGCGCCCTCGCTGTCCCCGCGTGACATCCAGGCCCGCATCCGGTCCGGCGAGTCCGCGGACGATGTGGCCCGCATCGCCGGTGTCCCGGTCGACCGGGTCCTGCGCTATGCCGGCCCGGTGTTGCAGGAGCGGGCCATGCTGGCCCAGCACGCTCGCCGGACCAGGCTGAAGACGTCCGACTCCGGTCAGCCACTGTCCGAGGTGGTCGACAGCCGTCTCGCGCAGCACGGCATCGACACCGAGAAGATCTCGTGGGACGCGTTCCGCCGCGACGACGGCACCTGGCGCATCGTCGCCACCTGGCCGTCCGGCAAGGCCACCGCCCAGGCCATCTGGGATCTGGACAAGGGCCGTCAGGTGGTGTCGCCGCACGACGACATGGCTCAATATCTGTGCGCCGAGCGCCCGACCCAGATCCTCGGCCAGGAGCCCGCTCCCGAGCGCGGCGGCCACGGTCTGCCGGGTCCCACCCGGAGCACCGAGCCGAGCCGTGGCGGTCACGGCCTGCCCAGCGCCGACCCGGCGCCGTCCCGTGTCGGCCGTGACCCGATCCGGGCCGGCCGTGACGCGCTGCTGGCCTCGCTCGACCGGCCGCTCGAGGGCTCGTCCGGCCGCGGCCTGGAGCCGGCTCCCCGCCGCCCGGTCGCCGGGGGCGCCGCGGCGCTGATGGGCGGTGGTTCGGGTTCCGCCTTCGACGACGACGCCGACCTGCCGAAGGAGGTGCCGGCCGTGCCGTCCCTGGCGGTGCTGCGCCCGCGCCGCACGGTGGGTCAGAGCACGTCGGCCAGCACCGAGTCGGAGGAGAGCAACAAGCCGCGCAAGCGTCTCCCGAGCTGGGACGACGTGTTGTTCGGCGGTGGCCCGGCGGCCCGCGAGTCGTCCTGACCGGCCCGCGCCTCTTCGTCGCCGTCTTCCCGTCCGAGGAGGCCCGCGACCATCTGCGCCGTCACCTGCCGGCGCATGCCGCCCGCAGTCCGGACAAGTGGCATGTCACCCTGGCGTTCCTCGGCGACGTGCCGGAGGAGCCGGTCGTCGAGGCTCTGGCCACGGTTCCCGGGCCCGGCCCGGTGCGTCTGCACCTGGCCGGCAGCGGGCGGTTCGGCTCGGTGCTCTGGGCCGGTCTGCTCGGTGATCTGGAGCCGTTGACGGCCTTCCGCGAACGGGTCCGGGTCGCGCTGACCGAGGCCGGGTTCCCGATCGACGGGCGGCCGTTCCACCCCCATCTGACGATCTCCTACCGGTTCGACCGCCGTGTCGTGGCGGCGCTCGCCGACTACGCCGGACCGTCCTGGGAGGTCGACGAGTTCTCCCTGGTCAGCAGCGCGGACGGCGAATATCACCGGCTCTGGGCCGGCCCGCTCTGACTCCTCAGGCGGACGGGCCGGTCTCCCGGCGCAGGATCAGGCCGGCCGCCTCCAGGGTGGCCTCCACGCGGAGCCGCTCCAGATCCAGGTCCGAGCCGGTCAGCGACTGTAGACGCTCCGGGACACCCAGGCAGCGGCACGCCATCCGCAGGTACGTGTCGTAGGCCAGCATGACGGCGTTGTACAGCGCCTCCGACTGCGCCACGAGCCCGCTGCGCCGCTGCTGGTCGAGACGGCGCAGCTCGTACGCGATCCGTTCGATCGGCGGCGGCCGCAGCGCGGCCAGGCGGGACGGGTCCCAGTTCTTCATCCCGCGGTCGAGGCGCCGCAGCGAGGCGCGTTCGTGGCGGCCTCGCGGGCCCCGTTCGACCTGGCGGCGGGAGGACCGGCGGGCCGAGTGGCGTTGGGCGGCGCGGTCGCGGCCGTTACGGGCGCGCAGTTCGCGGCGGCCCCGGCGGGTGAGCAGATGGCGCAGGTCGGACGCCTGGCCGCTGAGCATGATGGAGGCGGCGCACGGCAGGATCAGCAGCGCCGAAAGCGCCGCCGAAAGCACAGCGAGGTGCGCGATCGCCACGGTTAGACGCTAGGCCCTGTCCGGCCAGGCCGGAATACCCGTTTGGTGGACGGGTGTGCCGACCTTGCGGGATCCCGGAGAAATCCGGGATCTCCGGCCGTCAGACGTTCACGCCGGAACCGGAGTGCGCGAGCGGTTCGGCGTGCGCGCAGGACGTGCTCCGCGGCCGCGGCACCACCGGGGTGACGGCCAGCCGGATCCGCCGGCTCGGCCGCTTCTCGATCCGCAGCCGCTCGCCGCTGGCCCGCAGCTGCCAGGCCAGCGCGCCCAGCGCGGCCACGAAGCTGACCAGACCGGCCGCCCAGATGCTCGACGGCACCCCGAAACGCTCGCCCCACCAGCCGGAGAGCGTCGCCCCGATCGGTGTGCTGCCGAGGAAGACCAGCACGTACAGGGCCATGACCCGGCCCCGGAACGCCGGGTCGACGCCCATCTGCACCCGGTGGTTCGCTCCCTGGGCCAGGTAGATCGAGAAGAAGCCGGTGGGGACCAGCAGCAGCGCCGCGACCGCGAAGTTGGGCGCGAACCCGACCGCGAACTCGAACACCCCGAAGAACAGCGCCGCGCCGATCACCTTGTAGACGCCGGGACGGGTCCGGCGGCGGGTGCCGGCCAGCGCGCCGCCCAGCGAGCCGACGGCCAGACATGTGGTGAGCAGGCCGAACGACGACGGGCCGGCGTTGAACTCGATCTTCGCGAGGGCGGCCAGCGTGACCGGGAAGTTGAAGCCGATCATGCCGATCACGGCCATCATGCCGATCGGCAGCAGCAGGTCGTGCCGCTTGCCGACGTAGCGCAGACCGTCGATCACCCGGGCGCCGTCACCGGCCCGGCGGTCGGCGCCGTGCAGCTCGGCGGGGCGCATCCGCAGGTAGGTGAAGACCGGCGCGACCGCCAGCGCCGTCGAGATCAGGAACACCCCGGGCGTGGAGAGCACCGCGAGCAGCACGCCGGCCAGGGCCGGGCCGCTGATCCGGGCGATGTTGAAGGTGGCCGCGGAGAGCGCCAGCGCATTCGGCAGCAGCCGCAGCTCGACCAGCTCGGAGACGAACGCCTGCCGCACCGGGGTCTCCACCGCGTTCGCGATGCCGAGGAACAGCGCGGACACGAACACGTGCCACAGCTCGACCACCCCGGCCGCGACCAGCACCGCGAAGAGGATCGCGAAGGCCGCGAAGGCGGCGTTCGCCGCGATCAGCAGCTTGCGCTTGTCGTACCGGTCGGCCAGGCGGCCACTCCAGAGGGTCAGGAGCATCACCGGTACGAACTGAAGCGCCGTGACCATGCCCAGTGCCCCGGGTGAGTCGCCGGAGAGCTCGAGTACCAGCCAGTCCTGGGCGGTGAACATCATCCACACCCCGACCAGCTTCACCAGCTGCCCGCCGGCGAACAGTCGGTAGTTCGGAACCCGAAGGGATAGGAATGTGGTGTTCAGGGCTGCCCGCACGCGGTATGCGCCTCCTCGGTCGTACGCGTCATCGCCTGTGATGAAGCGAGCGACCTCGGAAGGGCCGGGGGTCAGCCCCGGGCGACCCGCTGCAGGATCTCCGCAGCGTGCGCCAGGGTGTCCCGTTCCTCGGGAGTGAGCCGGTCCAGCTGGACGGCGAGCCACTCGTTACGGGCCCGCTCGTGCAGTGCGTAAACCGCCCGGCCCTCGTCCGTGGCGGCCAGGATCACCTGGCGCCCGTCGGTCGGGTGCGGCGTACGCGCGACGAGCCCGCGCTCCTCCAGCTTCCCCACGATCTTCGTCATCGTCGGGGGCTGGACGCGTTCCACGTCGGCGAGCTCACGCGGAGTCAGCGCGCCGGCCAGCTGGAGGCTGGTCAGCGCGGACAGCTGACTGAACGTCAGGTCACCCACGGGGCGGGCCTGCCGGACCCGCCGGCTGAACCGGATGATCGCATCCCGCAGCGTCTTGGCCAGCGATTCCGCTGTCGTGCGCTCCGTCGTCATCACCCGCTCCATCACGGTCCTTAGCCTAGCTAATGAGCATGGCTAACGACATCCGATTATCCGTATGACAGCCGTCACCGGGCACGCTAGCGCACCCGGTTGACGGCCGAGAATCCTCAGAGGATCCAGGACTCCAACGGACCCCTGGCGAAGTACAGGACGAACAGGGCGGCGATGCCGTACATCATCGGATGGATCTCCCGGACCTTGCCGGTGGCCGCCTTCAGGATGACGTAGCTGATCACCCCGGCCCCGATGCCGTTGGAGATCGAGTAGGTGAACGGCATCAGCGTGATGGTGAGGAACGCCGGCAACGCGATGGTGTAGTCCGACCAGTCGATCTGCCGGACCGCGGTCATCATCAGGAAGCCGACCACCACGAGCGCGGTCGACGCCGCCTCGAACGGCACCACCTTCACCAGCGGCGCGAAGAACATCGCCACCAGGAAGAGCACACCGGTGACCACGCTGGCCAGACCGGTCCGGGCGCCCTCACCGACACCGGACGCGCTCTCCACGTACGACGTGTTGCTCGACACGCTGGCCGCGCCACCGGCCGCGGCGGCGATCGAGTCGACGAGCAGGATCTCGGTGGACCGCGGCGGCATGCCGTCGGCGTCGAGCAGCCCGCCCTCCTGGCCGACCGCGACCATCGTGCCCATGGTGTCGAAGAAGTCCGTCACCAGCAGCGTGAAGACGAACATCAGCACGACCAGCGGACCGGCCGTCGACCACGAGTCGAGCACGTTGAACTGCCCGATCAGCGACAGGTCGGGAGTGTCGATGATCTGCCCGGGCAGCGCCGGCACGTTCAGCGACCAGCCGCCCGCCTTGACCACGGCCGGGCCGAGACCGGCGATCGCCTCCACGATGATCGAGATGACCGTGGTGCTCAGGATGCCGATCAGGATCGCGCCCTTGACCTTGCGGACGAACAGCACCAGCGTGATCATCAGGCCGACCACGAAGACGAACGTGGGCCAGGTCACCAGCGTGCCGCCGAGGCCCAGCTCGACCGGGACGGTGGTGTTGGCGGCGTCCGGCACCCGGTGCACGAACCCGGCGTCGACCAGGCCGATGATCATCAGGAACAGGCCGATGCCCACGCCGATCGCGGTCTTCAGCTGCGTCGGCACCGCCTTGAACACCGCGGTACGCAGCCCGGTCAGCACCAGGATCGCGATCAGCACACCCTCGATGACCACCAGGCCCATCGCGTCGGCCCAGGTCATCTCGGGTGCGATCTCGTACGCCACCAGGGCGTTCACACCGAGGCCGGCGGCCAGCGCCAGCGGGAACCGGGCGACCACGCCCATCAGGATGGTCATCACGCCGGCGACCAGGGCCGTACCGGCCGCGAGAGCGGCGATCGGCAGCTTGGCGCCGGTCTCGTCCGCGCCACCGGCCAGGATCAGCGGGTTCAGCACCACGATGTAGGCCATCGTGAAGAACGTGACGAAACCGCCACGCACTTCGCGGCTCATCGTCGAGCCGCGCTTGGATATCTCGAAGAACCGGTCGAGGGCCTTCTTGGCCGTGCCGGTACCCGGTTCGCTATCTACAGACATGGGACCTTCCGAAAGGCAGCGCATGAACGAACGCGCGCATGCTTTCAGATGCAACTACCTCGGTAAAAGCCGTGCGATGTTACAACTCTCACGCGTTGCGCCGATGCGATCCGTAATGGCCGTACCCTGGCGGAGTGAGTGACCTGTCTCCCGCCACGCACGCCGGCGACCCGCTGCCGGCTCTCACCGTGGTGACCGGGACGAAACCACGGCCCGCGCCACTCGATCCCCCGATGGTCCCGTTCGCGCTGGCCGGCGTCGCCGCCTTCGCCGTCGCGACGTTGATCACATGGCTCACCGATGCGCCCGGCCTGTGGTTCCAGACCTGCCTGGCCGGACTGCTGTGGGGCATCCCGGGCACGCTGACCATGGTCGTGCACGACCGGAACAGACGGCGCCGCCGGGCGCTGACGCACCCGGAGTTCACCGTCGACGCCTAGCTGTGGCCGTAATCCTCGGCCGGCTCGCCGGACTCCACCGAGCCGTGCCCGCGGCTGACCGCCACGGCCTCCACCTCGCTGTCGTCGTAGACCGTGGGCAGCTCGTCGACCGGCTGCTCGGCCGTGCTGAGCAGCGCCTCCGAGTGGGCGCCGCAGCCGTGGTCGGCGCTGACCGCCCGGCCGTCGTCCGGCGCGTACAGATTGCCGCAGACGCCGAACATCTGCCGCATCGTCCCGGCGAGCGGAAGGTAGAAGCCGCAGGTGCCGCAGCGGGCGTTGCGCGGGGCGGCCGCGGAGATCGGCGCCTCCGGGCCGGCGTCGCCGTCATACCACCGCTGGGCGGTCTCCATCCGGCCGTCCTTGGACATCACCCGGGACCGGCCGAGGCCCAGCTCCCAGGAGACGTCCTCGACGGCCGCGTCGTCGCTGAGCACATAGCCCGGGGTGAGCCGGTCGTCGTCGGGCGCGGTCGGCATCAGGTCGCCGACACCCAGGTCGCCTGGCTGCACCCGCTCGTTCCACGGCACCCAGCCGGGGGCGAGCAGCGCGTCCGGGCCGGGCAGCAGCACCGTCTCGCAGACCGTGACGTGCCGGCTGCGCGGGACGCGGGTCACCGTCACGGCCCAACGCCAGCCCTGGTAACCGGCCAGATGGCTCTCGAAGAAATGGGTTACGACCCGATCGGCCTCGGCGACGACTTCGAGATGCTCGCCGATGTCAGTGGGATCCACTTCGGTGATGGCACCACGGGCCACCCCGACAGCATCGGCACAGACCTGGTCGAGTCGGGCGGCGCGGGTGGTGGTCCTGGAGGTCACCCGCCCATTGTTGCCTACCGAACCCGGGTCCCCGCAACGACTCCCCAGATAGACCGGCGCGGAACAGGACGCGGGTCGCCCGCATCAGTCAGGATGGTTCCCATGCCGCTGCTTCCCACTCTCGGACGCACCGTCGGCACCGGCATCAAGGCCGCCCGCCTGCTGGTGCGCGGCTCGGTGCGCGGCGGCGCCTGGGCCACCCGTCGCGTCGGCTCGGCCCGTGCCCGCGGAGCCGCCAACGAGATCGGCATGATCCGGCTCTTCGACCTGCACGCCGTCTCGTGCGCGGGCGACGCCCTCATCGCGATCGGCCTGGCCGGCACCATCTTCAGCGTCCCGCTCGGCGAGGCACGCAGCAAGGTGGGGCTCTACCTGCTCATCACGATGGTCCCGTTCGCGCTGCTCGCGCCGATCGTCGGCCCGCTGCTCGACCACTTCCGGCACGGCCGCCGGTACGCATTGGCAGCCACCTTCCTGGGCCGCGCCTTCCTGGCCTACGTGATGTCCGACAACCTGCTCGAGTGGGGTCTCTATCCGGCGGCCTTCGGGGTGCTCGCGCTCTCCCGGGCGTACGGGGTGGCCCGCTCCGCCGCCGTGCCACGCCTGCTGCCGGAAGGTGTCGGGCTGTCCCAGGTGGGCGCGCGGGCCAGCGTCTACGGCACCTTCGCGGGCATCCTGGTGGCGCCGATCGGCCTGCTCGCCTTCAAGTTCGGGCCACAGTGGCCGCTGCGGGTCGCCACCCTGATCTTCCTCATCGGCATGGTCGTGTCGCTCCGCCTGCCGCCCCGCGCCGATTCCGACCCGCCGGAGGAGTTGCCCCGTGCCTGGCACACCGTGCTGCGCATGGGCCGCGGCGGGGACCGCCCGCTCTCCGGCCCCCTGGTCGTCGCCACCCTGATCGGCAGCAGCAGCCTGCGCCTGCTCTACGGCTTCCTGCTGCTCTTCCTCACCTTCGCGATCATGGGCGGCCAGCTGACCACCTCGATGCTCGGCGTGGAGCTCTCTCGCGGCGCCGCGGTCGGCCTGGTCGGCGCCGCCCTGGCGATCGGCACCTTCGTCTCCACGGCGGCCGGCACCGGCCTGCGCATCCGGCGGCCCCTGGCCCTCCAGTCCAGCGGCCTGATCGTCACGGCCGGTGTGGCGGTGCTCACCGCGATCTTCTACAACCTCGCGATGGTCACGCTGCTGGCGCTGCTCACCGCGATCTTCAGCGGCATCGCCAAGCTGGCCGTGGACGCCAGCATCCAGGAACGGGTCCCGGAACGGCAGCGGGCCACCGCCTTCGCCCACTCGGAGACCGCGCTCATGCTGGCCTGGGTGGCCGGCGGCGGCCTCGGCATCATCCCGTTCGACGGCCGCCTGGGCATCGGCTTCGCCGCCCTGCTCGCCGTCCTGGCCGCGGCCCGGGCCGCCTGGTCGGCCGCCCGCCTGCACAACGAACGCCTCGCGGGCCGCCCCGACGCCCTCCCCCTGGACCCGGACACCGACCCCACCGATCCCGACGCCCTCTGGACCTCGACCGCCGTCGACACGGCACCGGCGAACGGGTCGCGCCCCGGCGGTGACCCGGCCCGCCGCACCACCCCGAAGTCGCCGCGCGTGACCGGCCCGACCTCCCGGACCCGCAAGGTCGCGGCCACCACACCCGCCCCTCGCCGCCCGGCCGACTCCGGCCCCGGCGACACCGAGCGGCTCCATCCCCCGTCGACCGGCCGCCGCTGGTGGGGAGGCAGACGCAAGAACACCGCGACCGAGCCGGCCCGCCCCGCCGCACGCACCGAGAACCGCGACTGGGACGACGACCTCACCGGCGGGCCCACCACCCGGAACCCGGCGGCACCCCCCGGCTTCCACGTCTACCGGCCGTCCTCCGCCACACCCGGCACCAGCAACGACGACGGCGAGGACCTGTGACCGCGTACCCCCTCCTGATCGTGACCGCGGTGGCCGCCGAGGCCGATGCCTTCCGCACCCACCTCGACCCGGACCGTGCCGTGGTCGAAGCCGTAGGCGTCGGGCCGGCCGCGGCCGCCGCCGGAACCGCCCGCCTGCTCGCCACCGGCCATTACCGCGCGGTGCTCAGCGCCGGCATCGGCGGCGGTTTCCCCGGCCGGGCCCCGGTCGGCAGCCTGGTGATCGCGACCCACAGCATCGCCGCCGACCTGGGCGCCGAATCCCCCGGCGGCTTCCTCCCGATCGAGGAGCTCGGCTTCGGCAGCAGCGTCCTCGACGCCGATCCGACCCTGGTCAAGGCTTTGCGAACCGCCCTGCCCGAGGCGATCCCCGGCGAGATCCTCACCCTCGCCACGGTCACCGGCACGACGGAGACCGCCGACCGCCTGGCCACCCGCTTTCCCCTCGCCGCGGCGGAGGCGATGGAGGGGTACGGCGTGGCCGTCGCCGCATCCGGAGCCGGCCTGCCCTTCGCCGAACTCCGCGCCGTCTCCAACCCGATCGGCCCCCGCGACCGCGCCGCCTGGCGCCTGGCCGACGCTTTCGCCGCCCTCCGGGCCGCCACCCCGGCCCTCAACGCACTTCTTTGATCAAAACCCTCCCCGGTACGCCGAAGCCCGCCCTGCCCGCACCCCGGGGCGACGCGGGCCGTACCGGGGAAGTGCGGTGGTTTGTGGGCAAGTGACCTGGTCGTGGGCTTCCCGAATTCTGATCATGAGGGCAAGCCGAGTGGATCTTTTACATCGAGGCTGTTGCCGTCGGCGGTCGTGGGCGGCATGCTGCGCTGAACAAAGGATGTGACCGGGACCACCGCCGCCGACACCGAAGCGAGGATCGATGAACGACGTCAGCGGCGCCGCCATGTCGGCGGGAGCCCGGGCCCGGTTGATCGGCGCCGGATATGCCGCGCAGGGGCTCGGTTACGCGACGGTGGTGACGGCGCTGCCGGAGTTCAAGGACCGGCAGGGCATCGACGACACCTTCGTCTCGGCGATCCTGCTGCTGGTGTGCGTCGCGGCGGCGGGCGGCTCGGTGCTGGCCGACCGGATCGCCGCCCGGTGGGGCAGCCGGTACGCGCTCGCCTCCGGCCTCCTGATCGTCGGTCTGGGCCTGGCCGGGACCACCTTCCGGTCACCGAACGCGGTGTTCGCGGCCATCCTGCTCGCCTACGGTGTGGGACTGGGCGCGGTGGACGCCTCGCTGAGCATGCAGGGTGTGCTGGTGCAGGCCCGCCTCGGGCGCAGTGTGATGAGCCGGCTCTTCGCCGCCTACACGGCCGCGGCCATCGCGGCGGCACTGCTCATGTCGGCGGTGCTGGCGGGCGGCGTGGGGGCGGCCGTGGCGGTGGCGGTGGCGGCGCTGTTCGCGATCGTCGTGGGGCTGGTGGGCTGGCGGCTGTTCGAGCCGGGGCGCACGCTTCGGTCCGCGGTCGCGCATGCCGGGGGCGGTAACGGCGTACGCAGAATCGTCGTGGTCTGCGGGATGTTGATCTTCACGGCCTTCCTGGTGGACTCGGCGGTCAGCACGTGGAGTTCGGTCTACCTGAAGGACTCGCTGGCCGCGGCCGCCTCGGTGGCGCCGCTCGGTTACGCCGCCTACCAGGGTGCGGTGCTGGTCAGCCGCCTGGTGGCCGACCACATGACGCCGCGGGCCGGCCGGGTGCCGCTCGCGATCGGTTCCCTGGTGGTGTGCGGCGTGGGCTGCGGTCTGGTGGTCGCGCTGCCGGCGGTGGGCGCTGCGGTGACCGGGTTCGCGATCGCCGGCATCGGGGTCGGCGTGCTGGTGCCGCTGGCCTTCAGCGCGGCCGGTGAGGCGGCTCTGGCCAGCAGTGACGAGGTGATCGCGAAGGTGAACCTGTTCAACTACGGCGGCGCGCTGGGCGGGGCGGTGCTGATCGGGGCGCTGTCCGAGCCGATCGGGTTGCGCTGGGCGTTCCTGATCCCGGTGGTGGCGGTGATCGCGACCCTGCCGCTGGCCCGGCGTCTGGCAAACCTGACGGTGACCGCGCCGACGGTGGACAAGGCGCCGGCCTGACAGTGACCGCGCCGACGGTGGACAAAGACGGTGACCGCGCCGACGGTGGACAAAGACCGCCGGACCGGCGGTGGGCGCCGGCGGAGGCATAAGCTGTCGCCGTGCCGAAGCTGGTGGACCACGACCTGAGACGGGCGGAGCTGCTGGCGGCGGCGTGGCGTGTGGTCCGGGCACGCGGCGTCGAGGGCACCACCACCCGGGCGATCGCCGACGAGGCCGGTTGCTCGCTCAGCGTGCTGGCGCACTTCCTGGGCGGCAAGGACGACATCCTGGTGGCCGCGCAGCGGGCGGTCTACGACCGGATCGTGGAGCGCGCCTTCCGGATCGGTGGTGACCTGTTCGGGCTGGACGCGTTGCGCGCGGCCCTGGAGGCGGTGCTGCCGATCGACGAGGAGCGGGCCGCCGACGCGCATGTGAACGTGGCCTTCGCCGGGGCGGCGCTGTCGCATCCACGGCTGGCCGAGTCACGCCGTGCCTCGCACCGGGAGATCCGCGGCCACCTGCGGACCTGCCTGCGGGAGGCACGCGAGTTGGGCGAGCTGCGCGCGGGGGTCGACGACGAGGCCGTGATCGACGACTTCATCATCCTGGTGGAGGGCAGCACCCTGCTCAGCCTGGTGGACGGCTGGGCGGAGGAGGGACGCGCCGAACGGCTGTCCCGCCTCGCCACCACCTTCACCGATCAGTTGCGCGGCTGAGCCGCGATCAGATCCCGGTACCAGAACCAAGAATCCTTTTTCGTACGCTCAAGCGTCGAAAAATCAACGTAAATGAGCCCGAAGCGCTCGTCATACCCCGCGGCCCACTCGAAGTTGTCGATCGCCGACCAGACGTAGTAGCCGTCCACCCGTACCCCGGCGGTGATCGCGTCCGAGACCGCACGCAGGTGCGCGTCCAGGTAGGAGATGCGCCGCTCGTCGTGGACCCGCCCGTCCGGCCCGGGTGGCGAGTCGTGGAACGACGCCCCGTTCTCCGTGATGATCACCGGAGGCAGGTCCGGGTACCGGTCGCGCAGCGTCACGAGGATGTCGGTGAGCCCGGCCGGCACGACGGCCCAGCCGAAGTCGGTCCGCTCGTCGCTCTTGACCGGCACCGGCGAGAACGGCATGTCCGCCGGAATGTCCACTTCGAGCACCCCGGAGTAGTCCTTCCCGGCTTTCGGCGCCTCGATCATCGTGGGCTCGTAGTAGTTGACCCCGTAGAAGTCGAGCCGCGCCTTGATCAGTTCGAGGTCCCGGTCGAGTTGGGCCTCCGGCACCCCGACCCCGGCCCGGATCAGCTCGTCCGGGTAGTCGCCGAGCAGGATCGGATCGGAGAAGGTCCAGTTGGTGAGCGCCGAGAAGATCGCCGCCGCCTCGACGTCGGCCGGGTCGTCGCTGGCGGCCGTGACCGGGAAGTGCTGCTGCGCCACCCCGACGGACCCGGCCCCGTGGGTACGCAGGACCTGCACCGCCAGCCCGTGCGCGAGCAGCTGGTGGTGTGCCGCCGGCAGGGCGCCCAGTCCGAGTCCGCGGGCCGGGGCGTGGTCGGCGAGCGCGTACCCGTACAGGGTGTGCACGTTCATCTCGTTCATGGTGATCCAGTCCCGGACCCGGTCGCCGAGGCGCAGCACGAGGGCGCTGGCGTGGTCGGCGAGCCGGTGCGCGGTGTCCCGGTTCATCCAGCCGCCGGCGTCCTCGAACTCCTGCGGCAGGTCCCAGTGGTAGAGCGTGGGCACCGGGCGGACCCCGGAGGCGAGCAGCCTGTCCACGAGCCGGTCGTAGAAGTCGAGGTCACCGGCGAGCACCCGGGGCCAGGAGAACGAGAACCGGTAGTCGTGCACGCCGGCCTCGGCGATCAGGTCGACGTCCGAGGCGTACCGGTGGTAGTGGTCGCTCGCCACCCGGGCGTCCTGGCCGTGCCGGACGGCTCCGGGGCGGGCGGTGAAGGTGTCCCAGATGCTCGGGCCCTTGCCGCCCGCGTCGGCCGCGCCCTCGATCTGGAACGCCGAGGTGGACATGCCGAACCGGAAGCCGGGTGGGAACTGGGGGTACACGGTGGATCCTTTCAGCGCAACGCCCGCAGGCGGGGCAGGAGGGCCAGCGCGGCCAGCGCGATGGCGGCGGTGAGCAGGTAGAGGGTGGGGTAGCCGCCGAGCCCGGTGACGATCGGCGCGGCCAGCACCGGGGCGAGCAGCTGCGGCAGGGTTCCGGCAACGTTGGCGACACCGAGCATGGTGGCGCGGGTCTCCGCGTCCGGCAGGACGTGGGTCATGACCGCCATGTCGACCGCGATGTAGGCGCCCCAGCCGACCCCGACCAGCACCGACGCCCCGATGACCACCGGCACGACGGGGACGAGGGCCATCAGCGCGGTGCCGAGGGCGAGCAGGACCGCCCCGGTCGCCACGAAGACCTTGCGCCGTTCCCAGCGGTCGGACAGCACGCCCCCGGCGAATCCGGCGACGCCCGCGAAGAGCACGTTGACGACGGTCACGATGAGCACCCAGGTGGCCGCGTCGCCGACGCGCACCCGGTCCGACAGGTAGTAGAGCAGGTAGACCAGGACCAGGGCGTTGACCAGGTTGAGCAGGAACCGGATCAGCCAGGCCCAGGCGAACTGCCCGCCCGGCCACGCCCAGTGGATCCGCTCGCGGGCGGAGACCACCGGTACGTCCCGGTAGACGAGCAGCAGCGCCCCGCCGAGCGCCGGGACCGCGATCGCCACCGCGACGTAGCCCCACGATCCGGCGCCGACGGCGACCGCGATGGCGGTGCCGAGCACCACGCCGACGATCTGGGCCACCCCGAAGAGGGCGCCGACCGTGCCGCGCTGGTTCTCCGGCACCCGGTCGCCGATCATCGCGGCCAGCGCGGCGAGCGGCCCGTTCAGCCCCACCTGGACGAGGATCCAGCCGGTGGCCATGGTGCCGGTGGTGTCCGCGCCGGAGAGCACGAGCAGTCCGGCGACCCCGGTGACGGTTCCGGCCAGGAAGATCGGCCGACGGGCCCGCAGCCGGTCGGAGAGGATCCCCCACAGCGGGTTGGCGACCATGGAGGCCGCCGCTCCCCAGGCCGTGACCAGGGCGAGCAGCGCCTCCTTGCCGTCGTCACCGGCGAGGCGGGCGGCCTGTTCGGGCAGCAGGATCTGGATCGGCCCGAACCAGCCGGCCGCGATCCCGATCATGGCCAGTGCGTAGGCCGTCATCCAGCGACGGTCGACGCGCGCCTCGACAAGGGTCACGCACGTGCCCCTTCCCACATCACCGTGTACGCCTCGGCGCCGCTCAGCAGTTGCGACCGGAGCAGCGGCCCGTCGGATCCGGCCTGGTTGATCAGGTCGGTGACCCAGTCGGCGTAGAGGCCGTACTGGGCGACGCCGTCGGTGTTCAGGTCGAAGGTGCGGGAGCCGTAGACCTGCCGGGTGACGGTGGTGCCGTTGACCGCGGTGAACGGGTAGGTGAGCGGGCTGGACCCGGCGTTCAGGCGGGGGGCGGCCTGCGTGCCCAGCCCGTTCACGTCGGTGCCCACGCCGTACCCGGTGATCTTCGATCCGTTGGCGAGGGCCCGATAGGCGAGCCATTGGTCGAGGAAGGTGCCGGTGCCCTGGCCGTCCTCGGTGGCCGAGAACGCGTAGCCGGCCACGAAACCGCCGACCCCGAGAAGCCGGTTGACCATGGAGGGGTCGGACCAGCTGTGCACCGAGGTGACGCCCGGGTAGCCGGCCCGCTCGGCGAGATCGAGGACCGCCGACGCGGTCTTCACCCCCATGTGGTCGATGTGGATGATCATGCCGCGGGCCATCATCGCTTCGACGAGGTACGTGCCGAGCTCGGTCAGGCCGCGGGTGTTGCAGATCTTCCCGCTCGGGTAGACCGGCAGGATCGTCCCGGCCGGCAGGCCGACCCCGAGTGCCAGCAGCTCGGCGATGTCGTCGCTGACCAGCGGCTGCTCGTTGTCGGACGGCCCGGTGCAGCTGGTCGCCTGCCACCAGTGCCCGGTGGAGATCAGGTTGCCGACGTTGACGGCCGCGCCGGTGACGCCGGAGTCGAAGCGGGTGCCGCCGAACGCGTTGTCGAACTTGTGCACCGGGTAGAAGCCGCTGACGCCCATGCTCTCCAGCTCGTCGAGCCCGGCGTCGATGTCGGCCGTGGTGCACTGCGGCACGCCCTTGATCTCCCGGCAGCCGAAGATCTCCGAGTTCTCCACGCCGATGGTGACCGCGAGCTTGCCCTGCGCGGCGATCTGCCGGACCTGCTCCGGGGTGGTGGCCAGCCGGAACCAGCCCTTGCCCGGGCCGCCGCTGCGGGCGTCCACGTAGTCCTGCATCTTCCGCAGATAGGTGGACTGCGCCCGGATCTGGTCCATCTCGTCGCAGGAGGTGTGCTCCGCGGTCAGCCCGCAGATCACCCGGTTGGCCACCAGCAGCACGTTGAGCACCCGCTGGCCGGACTGCCAGGCCCGTTCCAGGCTGCGGAAGTAGGACGCCTCGTGCAGCATCGTGTCGTGCTGCGGCCAGTCGCCGAAGGTGGGCCAGCCGTCCTCGGCCGAGCTGATCGGGTCGGTGCCCGCGATGATGGCCTCCAGCAGGGCGCCCCAGCCGAGGGTGGCGTGCGAGGCGCAGCCCTTCAGCGCGACCTGGGCGCCGCCGGAGGCGTAGGCGTCCCCGCAGTGCAGCGACCCGCCGAACGCCTCGGCCGCCGTGATGTGGGCGTGCGCGTCGATCCAGCCGACCAGCCGGCCCTGCGCGTCGACGCCGGCGGCCGGGGTGCCGCTCACGCCGGTGGCGATGTCCGGGATCGCGGCGCACCCGGTGGCCGGGGTGAGCGTGAAGGTGGAGCCGCCGGCGCCGAGGCCGCCGAGGTAGTTGCCCATCTGCTGCCCGGTGGCCGTGGACACCAGCCGGTACTGGCCGTCGGCGGCGCTGACCGTCCAGTCGGCGCGGTCGCCGTACTCGGAGCCGGCCCAGACCCAGCCGAGGACGCTCTGATAGATCGAGGCGCCGGTCGAGTCACGCACCTGGTAGCGGCCGAGCTGGGTGGCCTCGAAGCGGAACTTCTCGGCGCTCGACGCGGTGCCGGTGAACCCGTACCCGACGCTGTCCTTGAAGACGTACCTGTTCGAGGTCTTGAGGGTGACGCACGCACCCTCCAGATCGTTCGCGGGTGTCCAGCTCTCGGCTGCGTGGGCGGGCGCGGGCAGCCCACCGATGAGGCCGAGCACCAGGACACCCGCCACCAGCGAACGAGTCACGCGGCACCCCCTTGGTAGATCATTTGATCCGACAAGGCGGAGTGTAAGAACGGTCACACCTTCGGGGCCAGAGGGAGACGTGAATATTTTTCTCTGGAGACAGATGAGAGCTAGCGTGGTGGGCGTGGCGCTCTCCCTGGCGGTCTCCCCGTGCCCCAACGACACCTTCGTGTTCCACGCGCTGATCCACGGGCTGGTGCCCGGCGCCCCGCCGGTGGATCTGACCTTCGCCGACGTCGACGTCACCAACACGGCCGCCCTCGACGGCGCCTTCGACCTGGTCAAGGTCAGTTACGCGGCGCTGCCCTGGCTGCTCGGCGACTATGAGCTGCTGCCCTGCGGGGGCGCGCTCGGGCGCGGCTGCGGCCCGCTGGTGCTGACCCGGGACCGCGCCGACCTCAACGGCGCGACCGTGGCGGTGCCCGGTGACCGCACCACGGCGTATTTGCTGTTCCGCCTCTGGGCCGCCGAGCAGCGGCCGGCCCGGATCGAGGTCGTCCCGTTCCACGAGATCATGCCGGGGGTTGCCGAGGGCCGCTTCGACGCCGGCCTGGTGATCCACGAGGCCCGGTTCACCTATCCGAGGTACGGGCTGTCCGCCCTGGTCGACCTCGGCGAGTGGTGGGAGAGCGACACCGGCCTGCCGATCCCGCTCGGCGCCATCCTCGCCAAGCGCGGCACGGTCGACCCGGCCGCCGCCACCGGGTGGATCCGCGAGTCGCTGCGGCACGGCTGGCGTGACCCGGCCGCCAGCCAGGACTTCGTCCTCGCCAACGCGCAGGAGATGGAGCCGACCGTGGTGAAACAGCACATCGAGCTCTACGTCAACGAATTCACCCTGGAACTGGGCGAAGACGGACTCGCCGCCGCCGACGCCCTCCTCGGGCGCGCGGCGGCGGCGGGTCTGACGCCTGCGGTGCCGTCTTTCCGGTAACGAACCTAGATCTCGAACTCGCTGGCGACCGCGTGCACCAGCTGCGCGATCTTCAGCGAGGTTTTCTTGTCGGGGTAACGCCCACGCTGCAACGACGGCTGCACCGTGCTCTCCAGCACCTTGATCATGTCTTCGATCATGCTGGCCAGCTCGTCCGCCGGGCGGCGGCGCAGCTCGGCCAGGGAGGGCGGCGCGTCCAGCAGCTTCACACCGAGGGCCTGCGCGCCCTTGCGGCTGTCGACGACGCCGAACTCGATCCGCTGTCCCGTCTTCAGCTCGGTGACCCCCGCCGGCAGCGATCCCTTGGGCAGGAAAACGTCACCACCCTCGTCACTGGTGACGAAACCGAATCCCTTCGTCGCGTCGTACCACTTCACTCGACCCGTGGGCACCGCTGACCTCAACTTCACTCATTGGACACAACCGCTCACGGCTAGGCTATCCAGAGGAGCGCTCGGACCCAACTGCAATCTCACTCAACAGTGCCGGGAATGTGGTGAGATCGGACAGAACGTGAGACGCCCCGGCCTCCCACAGCTCCCGCTCCGAACAGGGGCCGGTGATCAGCCCGATCCCGGGGACGCCGGCGGTCCGGGCGGCCACCATGTCGGCCGCATGATCGCCCACATACCACCGCACCCCGTGCTCCACCAGTGCGGACGCCTTGCCCTCGGCGAACAGGTCACCGGCCAGCTCGTCGGCCCGCAGGCCCAGATGGTCGAGGTGCAACCGGGCCAGCCGGCCCAGCTTCGAGGTCACCACCACGACCCGCAGCCCGGCCGCCCGCACCGCGGCGAGCGCCTCGACGGCGCCGGGCATGGGACGGCTCGGGGTGACCGCGTGATCCGGATAGAGCCCCCGGAAGGTGGTCACCGCCTCCTCGACCGCCTCCTCCGCGAACCAGTGCCGCAGCTCGGTCCGCAACGGCGGGCCGAGCCGGGAGACCGCGAGGTCAGCGTCCACGTGCACACCGGTGAGAGCGGTGAGCGCCCGATACGTCTCCCGGATGCCCGGCCGGGAGTCGATCAGGGTCATGTCCAGGTCGAAACCGACCGCACCACTCACGGGTGACGGCTGGCGGCCCGGTAGCTCAGGCTCTCCACCGGAAGCGGGAAGGTCTGGTCGTCACCGAACGGCGACGGGGCCGCGGCACGGTCGGAGATGAGCTCGGACACATGCAGCTTGCCCTTCATGTCCACGCCCCGCGCCCCGGCGACCTCGTTCGCCGGCGTCGAGCTGCCCGCGGTCTTGGCCTTCGCCACTTTCGGTCCTCCTCAGATCGAGGTCCGGCCACGCCCGGACCGGACACCATCGTCCCATGAACGTTAGCGTTGAAGACGATGGCCACCACATTCGCCGATCAACTCCGGTCGCTGCCCGACGAAGCACTGGGCGCGCTCATACAACTGCGCCCCGACCTCGTCGTCCCGGTGCCCGCCGACATCTCGGCTCTCGCCGTACGCGCACAGTCCCGCAACTCGGTCGCCCGCTGCCTGGACGGCCTCGACGAGTTCACGCTCCTCGTCCTCGACGCGGCCCGCCTGAGCCGGGCCGCCGACACCGCGCTGACCTCGGTCGACGCGATCCTCGCGCTGACCGGGGGCGTTCCTGAAGAGGACACCCGGGTCGCGATCGACCGGCTCCGGGTCCGCTTCCTTCTGCACGGGCCGCCCGAGGCGCTGCAGATCGTCGGCGCGGTCGACGAGGTCACCTCCCCGTACCCGGCCGGGCTCGGCCGGCCCGCCGACTACCTGGACGCGCAGGCCGCCGCGCTCTGCGCCGACCGGGCCAAGCTGCGCCGCACCGTGCTGGCCGCGCCGCCCGGCGCCCGCGCCGTGCTGGACCGGCTGGCCGCGGGTCCCCCGATCGGGGCGCTCAACCGTGACTCCGTGGCCGAGCCGGTGAAATGGCTCGTCGACCAGCACGTGCTGGTCCCGGTCTCGGAGGCGGGCCGCGCCCCACGGCCGGACGGCGACCTGGTCGAGCTGCCCCGCGAGGTGGGCATGCTGCTGCGCCGCGACACCGGGCCGCTCGGTGTGCTGCGGCCGGTCGCGCCGGTCCCGGACGGTCCGGCCCGCGACCCGCAGGCCGCCGACTCGGCCGGCGCCGGGCAGACCATGGAGGCGGTCCGCGCCACCGAGGCGATCCTCGAGGCCCTCGCCGCCGAACCCGCCGCTCTGCTGCGCACCGGCGGCCTCGGCGTCCGCGACCTGAAACGGCTGGCCAAAGCGGCCGGCATCGACGAGGCGGGCGCCGCGCTGCTGATCGAGACGGCGTACGCGGCCGGTCTCCTCGGCGAGTCCGAAGCCGCCCCGGCCCGGGCCACCACGCCCGCGCAGGACGTCTTCCTGCCCACCGGAGCGTACGACCTGTGGCGCGCCACCGGAGTCGCCCACCGCTGGGCCGCCCTCGCCCGGACCTGGCTCACCATGACCCGGCAGCCCGGACTCGTCGGCCGCCGCGACGAACGCGACCGGCCGGTCAACGCCCTCGCCCCGGACGCCGAACGCGCCGGCGCCCCACAGGCCCGCCGGGAGGCCCTCGGCACCCTCGCCGACCTGGCACCCGGCGCCGCGCCCACGGTCGACGACCTGCTCGGGCTGCTGTCCTGGCAGAGCCCACGGCGGGCCCGCGGGCGGGAGGCGGCACACCGGGACGCGTACTCCGGCGCCGCCCTGCTGGGCGTCACCGGATTGGGGGCGCTCACGTCGTACGCCCGATTGCTGCTCGCCGATGGAGAGACGGACGGCGGCGACCCACTCGGGGTGCATCCGGAGGATGCCCATGCCGACGCGGTGCGTGCGCTGGACCGGCTGCTGCCCGCCCCGGTGGACCACGTGCTGGTGCAGGCCGATCTGACCGTGGTGGTGCCCGGCCCGCCCGAACCGGAGCTGGCCGCCGAACTCGACGTGCTGGCCGAACCGGAGTCGGCCGGCGGCGCGAGCGTCTTCCGGGTCACCCCGGCCAGCGTGCGGCGCGCCCTCGACGTCGGCTACCAGGCCGCCGACCTGCACGGACTGTTCCGTCGCCGCTCCCGGACCCCGGTGCCGCAGACACTGACCTACCTGATCGACGACGCGGCCCGCAAACACGGCGGCCTGCGCAGCGGCTCGGCCGGCTCCTACCTGCGCAGCGACGACGAGGCGCTGCTGACCGAGGTGGCCGGCGACAAGCGGCTGACCACCCTCGACCTGCGCCGGATCGCGCCGACCGTACTGGTCAGCCCACGCCCGGTGGCCCGGCTGCTGGGCGCCCTCCGCGAGGCCGGGTACGCGCCGGTCGCCGAGGACGCCGGCGGCGCCACCGTGCTGACCAGGCCGAAAGCGCGCCGGGCCGCCACCCGCACCGCCCGCGCCCCGGAGACGGCCGGCCCGGTGCTGATCGGCCCCCGGCTCGCCGGCGTGGTGGAACAGCTGCGGCGCGGCGACATCGCCACCCGGGCCGCGCGGCGCGCGCCGGTCACCGTACGGGCCGCGCAGGGCCACGCGGTGCCCGGCCTGACCGCCGTCCAGCAGCACACCCAGGCCATGGCGGTGCTCCAGCAGGCGGTCCGCGACAAGGCCCGGGTCTGGGTCGGCTACGTCGACTCGCACGGCGCGACCCTGTCCCGGCTGGTCCGCCCGGTCTCCCTGAGCGCCGGCTACCTACGGGCCGAGGACGAACGAGGCGAGAGCCTGCACACCTTCGCCCTGCACCGAATAACAGCGGCGGTCACCGAGGAGTAACTCTTTCAGGGCATTGCTCAACGACAAGCTGTCTGGCGACACTTATTGCCAGACAGCTTGTCGTTTGCACCCATGGGGAGGGCCGCACCATCAAACCAGCAGCCAATCGCTACGACATCGCCTCGAAACGCATCGTGAACACGGATCCGGCGCTCTTCGGGCACATGATCGGCATCGACATGCCGCCGGCGGCGCAACCCGGAGCCACCGAGCTCAACCTGGCCGCGGTTCACGCCGACCGCCGAAACGCCGACCTGGTCCTGACCGGCCACGACCGGGTCGTCCACCTCGAGTTCCAGCGCCGGGCCGATCCCACGATGGCGGACCGGATGCTGATCTACCGCAGTCTGCTACGGGTCGAGCCGGCCTGCGCGAGCAAGCGGATACAACAGCATGTGATCGTCCTGGACCGCGGCACGTCGCCGAGCCGAATCGACGAGCCGGGTCTGACCTTCGCGTTCGACACCCACTACGCCCGGGACATCGATCCTGTGAGGGCTCTCGCCGACCCGTTGACCGCCCCGTGGGCGACGCTCGCCTCGGCTCCGAACGACGACGTGCGCCGAGCCCGTCTCGTAACAGTCCTCGGGATGGTGGCTTCGACCGGATCGGAGAACCTCAGCCGGGACCTGATCAGGACCGCACTGACCTTTGCCGCCATCACGATGAGGCGGGAAGATATCAAGGAAGCTCTGAAGGAGGCCGCGATGCCAGCCGACATGATTCGGGACACCGAGTTCGCGCAGGAGCTCATCGACGAAGGACGGGCCGCGGGCCGGGCCGAGGTTCTACGCGAGGCCATCCAAGACCACATCGTCCGGGTTCTTATGCACCGAAAGTTCGGCGCGCGGATCGCGCTGCAGATCGCTGACGCGCTCATCACGCAGGATCAGCCCACCTCGGTCGAGCGGGCCGCCTTCGCGGATGTCGACGAGCTCATGGCACTGGCAGCCGAAAAGTAGGCTTTTGCCGGGTCGCGCGCCCCCGTATTGCGCACGACCCGGCACCAGTAACACGCGCCAGGGTGGCGGAACGTTGCAGTCGATTTCGAAGATCGTGTTTTGTCTGCTCAGGCCCTCGTCATCCCCGTACCGCCAAACCCGTGGCAAACTGGAGGGTCGGTTTTCCCCAGGTTCGGAGGCGTACGGGTGAGCGGCGGACCACTGATCGTGCAGTCGGACAAGACCCTGCTTCTGGAGGTCGACCATCCGGACGCGCAGGCCTGCCGGATGGCGATCGCGCCGTTCGCCGAGCTGGAGCGGTCGCCGGAGCATGTGCACACGTACCGGCTGACCCCTCTCGGCCTGTGGAACAGCCGGGCCGCCGGGCACGACGCGGAGAGCGTGGTCGACGCGCTGATCAAGTTCTCCCGCTATCCGGTGCCGCACGCGCTGCTGGTCGACGTCGCCGAGACGATGGACCGGTACGGCCGTCTGCAACTGCTGAACGACCCGGTGCACGGCCTGGTCCTGCGCGGCCTCGACCGGATCGTGCTGATCGAGGTGGCCAAGTCGAAGAAGCTGGCCGGCATGCTCGGCGACCGCATCGACGACGAGACCATCGCGGTGCACGGCTCCGAGCGCGGCCGCCTCAAGCAGGCGCTGCTCAAGCTGGGCTGGCCGGCCGAGGACCTGGCCGGCTACGTGGACGGCGAGGCGCACCCGATCGCCCTCAAGGAGGACGGCTGGACCCTGCGCTCGTACCAGCAGGAGGCGGTGGACGGGTTCTGGGCCGGCGGCTCGGGTGTCGTGGTGCTGCCCTGCGGCGCGGGCAAGACGCTGGTCGGCGCGGCCGCGATGGCGCAGGCGTCGGCGACGACCCTGATCCTGGTGACGAACACGGTGGCCGGCCGCCAGTGGAAGCGTGAGCTGCTGGCCCGCACCACGCTCACCGACGAGGAGATCGGCGAGTACAGCGGCGAGCGCAAGGAGATCCGCCCGGTCACCATCGCGACGTACCAGGTGCTCACGTCACGCCGCGGCGGCGCCTTCACCCATCTCGACCTGTTCGGCGCCCGCGACTGGGGCCTGGTCGTCTACGACGAGGTCCACCTCCTGCCCGCGCCGATCTTCCGCTTCACCGCGGACCTCCAGGCCCGGCGCCGCCTCGGCCTCACCGCGACTCTGGTACGCGAGGACGGTCGCGAGGGTGACGTGTTCTCGCTGATCGGCCCGAAACGCTACGACGCCCCGTGGAAGGACATCGAGGCCCAGGGCTGGATCGCCCCGGCCGAGTGCGTCGAGGTCCGGGTCACCCTCACCGAGGCGGAGCGGATGGCGTACGCGGTGACCGAGGCCGAGGAGCGTTACCGGGCCGCGGCCACCGCGCGTACCAAATTGCCGGTGGTGAAAGCCCTGGTGAAGAAGCACCCGGGCGAGCAGGTGCTGGTCATCGGCGGTTTCCTGGACCAGCTGCACGAGCTGGGCGAGTTCCTGGACGCCCCGATCGTGCAGGGCGCCACCACGAACAGGGAGCGGGAGCGGCTGTTCGACGCGTTCCGTGACGGTTCGCTGCGGACGCTGGTGCTGTCGAAGGTCGGCAACTTCTCGATCGACCTGCCCGAGGCCGCGGTGGCGATCCAGGTGTCCGGCACGTTCGGTTCCCGCCAGGAGGAGGCCCAGCGCCTGGGCCGGGTGCTGCGCCCCAAGGGCGACGGCCGCCAGGCCCACTTCTACACGGTCGTCTCCCGGGACACCATCGACACCGAGTACGCGGCCCATCGCCAGCGCTTCCTCGCCGAACAGGGCTACGCCTACACGATCGTCGACGCCGACGACGTCCTCGGCCCACCCCTGCCCCAGATCGACTGAGGTGAAGAGCTGGAAAGCGCCGCGACGGCGGCGGCACGCAGCATGCCCACGACTAGCTCAGCAGTGCCGCGATCAGGGCGATGGCCACGACGGCGACGACGATCACGTTGAGGGCCATCACTCCCCGGAAGCCGCTGGATTTCTGCTGGCCGGGCGCCCCGAGCTGACCTTTGGCGAAGGTGACGGTGGGCGCCATGTACTCCAGGGCCACCCCGACCTCCGGAACGGTGAGGTCGAGGGTGGCCCGGCCGGTCCGAGGGGGGAGGAAGTACGGCACGTACACCTCGACGCGGTGCGGGCCGGGGGCCATGCCGACCGGCCGCTTGCCCCAGCCTGTACCGGGCTGCTCGACCCCGTCGACGAAGATCTTCGGTGAGAGCGCGGCGTAGAGGAACGCCGACGGCGGGTATCGCAGGTCGATGATCGAAAGGTTCATGTCCTAGCGCTTCCAGGTCCGAGTGGGGGAGGTGGTCACGTTGCCGGCCTTGTCGTACGCCCGCAGCTGGAATTTGATCGTCTTGCCGTACTTCTTGGTGTTGATCGAGAAGGTGTAGGCGGCCTTCACGTCCTTGGCGACGACCTTGCCGTTGATCAACAGCTCGACCCGGGCCACCCCGTTCTTGTCGCTCGCCGCGGCGGTGACCTTGACGGTTCCGGTGACCTTCGCCTTGTTCTTCGGCGCCTTGGTCACGGACAGTTTGGGCTTGGTGTTGTCCACGATGACCGGCCAGTTGAACCGCTTGAAGTTGCCGAGCCGGTCGGTGACCGTCCAGGTCAACGTCTTGGCACCGTCGGCACCGGCCGGGATCGACCCGGTCCAGGGCGCCACGGTGTCCACGGCGGACCCGTTGAGCTGTGCCTTCTCGACACCGGCCCGGTCGGTGGCGGTGATCGTGCTGTAGATCCGGGTGCCGCGGACGAGCGCGTTCCAGGCCGGCGCCACCGAGGTCACCTGCGGCACGTCGGCGTCGACGAAGTACCCGGTGGTGATGGTGCTGATGTTGTCGTTCACGTCACGCAGGGTGAAGACCGGCGGGGTCATGCCCTTGCGGGCGTTCCATTTGAAGGTCCACGGGCCGCTGGTCCGCCAGGTGGTCCCGATCGGCTCCGGCGCGTCCATCGAGATCTCCAGGATGTCGCTGGGGATGTCGGTGAGCTCGATGGTCAGGGGCAGCGCCGGGACGACGGTGCCGAAGGCCGGGGTGATGGTCGCGGTGGGCAGGTCCCGGTCGATGATCACGGTGGTGGTGGCCGTGCCGACGTTCCCGGCCGCGTCGTGGGCACGGATCACCAGGTCGACCGGTCCGGCCTCCCGGATCCCGCCGAGGTCGGGCTTGAAGTTCACGGTTTCCCAGGCGCCCGTGCCGGAGTCGGCCAGGCGCACGCGGCCGTGCCACACCTCGACCCGGACCACACCGACGTTGTCGCTCACGGTCGAGGTGAAGTAGGGGTTCAACCCGACGAGGGTGCCGGACGGAATGCCGAAGTCGTTGACGACCGGCGCGACGGTGTCGGCCACCGGGTCGTCGGCGGCTCGTGCCGGAAGTCCGGCCGAGAGCAGCAACAGAGTGGACAGTGCGCTGACGGCGCCCCCGCGTCGCATGATCATGGGCGACAGGCTATCCGGGGCGGTCAATCACGTCGATCGTACGTTCGGACGGTCCCGTACCGTCCCGACTTCGACCGTCACCTATGACGGGACCACGGGTCCGGGTTCGAGCATGCCGGCGAGCAGGTCGCCGTGTTCCTCGACGCGTTGCAGGGTCTCGGTGGCACCGCACTGCCAGGAGGGCTTCTCGCCGGTGGCCATGGCCATCACCTCGTCCCAGGTCAGTGGGGTGGAGGCGGTGGGTGTGGCGCCGGCCCGCAGGGAGTAGGGCGCGACCGTGGTCTTGAACGCGTTGTTCTGGCTCCAGTCGATGAAGATCCTGCCGGGGCGCAGCTGCCTGGCCATCTTCGCGGTGATCGAGCCGGGCACCATCGTCGCCAGTTCCTCGGCGACCGTTTTCGCGTAGCCGGAGACCACGCCGGACGACTGGGTTCCGGAGATCGGGCAGCACAGCTGCATGCCCTTCTTCCCGGACGTCTTGGGGTAGGCGGTGATGCCGTCCGCGCCGAGCCGGTCGCGCATCAGCATGGCCACCGCGCAGCACTCGCGCAGGCCGGCCGGAGCGCCCGGGTCGAGGTCGACGACCAGCAGGTCCGGGTCGGCGCCGATCCGCCACTGCGGGGTGTGCAGTTCGATGGCGGCCAGGTTGGCGAGCCAGACGAGGGTGGGCAGGTCGTCGACGACCACGAAGTCGATGGTCTCCCGGCTCCTCGTGGAACCGGGTACCGGCAGTGTTTCCAGGCGTACCCAGTCGGGGGTTCCGCCGGGTTTGTTCTTCTCGAAGAAGTGCGCCTCGTCGACCCCGTTGGGGTAGCGGATGCGGGTGACCGCCCGGTCCCGCAGGTGCGGCAGCAGCACCGGGGCCACCCGGGTGTAGTAGTCGATCACCTCGCCCTTGGTGAATCCGGCCGACGGGTACAGGACCTTGTCCAGGTTCGAGAGTTCGAGGTCACGGCCCTCGATGTGCACCAGGAACCGGTCACGAGGCATCGTCGGCGCACTCTCCCGGCTTCTTGTCGTCGCGCAGCCGCAGGAAGCGGGGGAAGCGCAGGCGACGGTCGGGGGTCAGGTTGCCGTAGCGGATCTCGGCGACGAGCTCCGGTCGTACCCAATGCGCGCCTTTGGAATCCTCCCGCGGCACCGCGCCGGCGGCGAAGGGTGAGTCCGTGGTGGCGAGCGGCGCCAGCCGCGAGAGGAGGTCCTTCTCGGCGGCGGCGCCGATGCCGCCGCCGACCCGGCCCCGGAATGCCAGGCCGTCCGGGGTGGGTACGCCGACCAGCAGCCCGCCGAGTTTGCGCACGCCGGGCCGCCAGCCGCCGATGACGTAGTCGCCGGTCCGGTCGAACTTGACCTTCACCCAGTCCGCCGAGCGCTGTCCGGGCAGGTAGACGGAGTCGGAGCGTTTGGCCATCACACCTTCGAGATGGTTCTCCCGGGCGGCCGTCTCGGTGGCCGGGCCGTCGCCGAACGACGGCGGGACCATCCAGCGGGTGCCGGCCAGGTCGAGTTCCTCCAGGCGTTCGCGACGGGCCAGGTACGGCAGTCCGGTGTAGTCCATGCCGTCGAGGAGCAGCAGGTCGAAGATGAGGTAGGTGACCGGGAGGGTGGCCGCCAGCCGGGCCGCGCGGTTGCGGTCGCGGACGTGCATGCGCTCGGCCAGCGCCGTGAAGGATGGCCGCCCGGCCGCGTCGAGGACGACCATCTCGCCGTCGAGCAGGGTGCCGTCCGGCAGGCTCAGGTCGGCGATCTCCGGGTAGGCCGCGGTGACCAGCGCTCCGGACCGCGCGTACAGAGCCGGCGGGCCGCCGCTGAACAGGGCCAGCACCCGGACGCCGTCCCACTTGAACTCGTAGCTCCAGTCCGGGCCCACCGGCAGCCGGCCCGCGGTCGCGAGCATCGGGGTGAGCGGTGATCCGGACACCCGATCACCATAGGCAAAAGCGTTCACCTTACGCAGGCGTCCCAGTGATGCCATTCTGAGGAACATGCGAGCGATCTGGAAAGGCGCTGTCTCGTTCGGCCTGGTGTCGATTTCGGTCAAGCTGTATTCGGCGACCGAGGAGAAGGACATCCGCTTCCACCAGGTGCATCGCACCGACGGCGGGCGGATCAAGTACCAGCGCACCTGCTCGGTGGACGGCGAGGTGGTCAGCTATGACGACATCGCCAAGGGGTACGACATCGGCGGCGGCGAAATGGTGATCTTGACGGATGAGGATTTCGCCGACCTCCCGTTGAGCACGTCACGAGCCATTGACGTCCTGGAATTCGTTCCGGCCGAGCAGATCGACCCGATCCTGTTCGCCAAGGCGTACTACCTGGAGCCGGAGGGGCAGGCCGCGAAACCGTACGTGCTGCTGCGCGACGCCCTACGGGACGCCGACCGGGTGGCCATCGTCAAGATCGCAATCCGGCAGCGCGAGCAGCTCGCCACCCTGCGGGTCCGCGACGACGTGCTGGTCCTCAACACCATGATGTGGCCGGACGAGGTGCGCACCCCCGAGTTCGGCTTCCTCGACGACGACATCGAGACCCGTCCGGCCGAGCTGGCGATGGCGAGCTCGCTGATCGACTCGATGGCCGGCAGCTTCAAGCCGGACGAGTTCACCGACAACTACCGGGCCGCGTTGCAGGAGGTCATCGACGCCAAGGTGGAGGGCCGCGAGGTGGTCCAGCCGGAGGAGGCCGAGGAGGCGCCGGCCGCGGCGATCGATCTCATGGCGGCGCTCAAGGCCTCCGTCGAACGCGCGCGCCAGGCGCGTGGCGAGGATCGAAAGCCCTCCGAGGGTACGGGTGAAGCGTCCCCGCCCGCGAAGAAGGCGGCCGCGCCCCGGAAGAGGGCGGCTCCCGCCAAGAAGGCCGCCCCGGCCAAGAGCACGACCGCGAGGAAGACCACGTCCGCCGCGAAGGCCACGAAGAAGTCCGCATGACTAGGCTCCTCCCATGGGTGATGTATGTGGGGTGGCCCGATGGCGTTGACGTGGGCGGAGTCTTACCTGGGGCGGGTGCGGGCGAGCGTCGGCGACTCCGACACGATCTTCTTCGTCGGCGCCCGGACGGTCGTGCTGGACGAGCAGAACCGGCTGCTGCTGATCCAGCGGTCGGACAACCACCGGTGGGCGATTCCGGCCGGCGCCATGGAACTCGGCGAGAGCATGGCGGAGTGCGCCGTCCGTGAGCTGTGGGAGGAGACCGGTCTGCGGGCCACGTCCCTGACGCCGTACGCGTTCTACACCGCGTACACCTACACCAACGAGTACCGGCACACGTACCAGCAGGTTCTGATGACCTTCGTGGTGCACTCGTGGGAGGGCGAGCTGCTGCGGCAGACCGAGGAGAGTGTGGACGCCGGGTTCTTCCCGCTCGACGCGCTGCCCGGGCAGAAGTCGTTCGTGATCGACGAGGCGCTGGCCGACCTCGCCACCTTCCAGAAGACCGGCATCCTGGTGATGAAGTAAGGGTGGGCTAAATCGCGATGCGGTCTCCTGTCCGCTTGAGGCAGGATGGCGCTTCGTGAGCACCAAGCGCCGCCGGCTGAGCCTGGATCTGTCCCCGTTACGCACGTCCCGGGACTTCCGGCTCGTCTTCACCGGCGGGGTGGTGACGGCTTTCGGATCGTTCATCAGCTACGTCACCATTCCGTACCAGGTGGCGGAGCTGACCAAGAACCCGCTCATGGTGGGCCTGATCGGCGTCTGCGAGCTGCTGCCCCTGCTGATCATGTCGTTCGTCGGCGGCGCGCTGGCCGACTACATCGACCGCCGCCTGCTGGTCCGCGGCAGTGAGTTCGCGCTCGCCCTGATCTGCGGCATCCTGCTGGTCAACGCGCTCTCCGACGAGCCGCACCTGTGGCTGCTCTACGTGGCGGCGTTCCTGACCGCCGCGGTGGCCGGCCTGCAACGTCCCGCCCTGGACGCGATGCTCCCCCGGCTGGTGAAGCCGGAGGAACTGCCGGCCGTCATGTCGCTGCACTCGCTCGGCATGCAGTTCGCCCAGCTCTTCGGCATGCCACTGGCCGGGATCCTGCTGGCCAGCTTCGACCTGGCCTGGGTGTACGCGTTCGACCTGCTGACCTTCGCCGTCTCGCTGATCTGCCTGACCCTGGTGAAGGCGGTCCCGCCGCCGGTGGCCGCCGACCGCCCGTCGCTGAGCAGCGTGGTCACCGGCCTGAAGTACGCGAAGTCCCGCCCCGAGCTGCTCGGCACGTACCTGGTCGACATCAACGCCATGTTCTTCGGCATGCCGTCCGCGCTCTACCCGTTCCTGGCCCAGAGCCTGGGCGGTCCCAAGGTGCTGGGCCTGCTCTACGCGGCGCCCGCGGTCGGGTCGCTGATCGCCACGTTCGGCTCCGGCTGGACCGCCCGGGTGCACCGGCACGGCCTCATGGTGCTGGTCGCGGCCGCGTTCTGGGGTGTCGGCATCATCGGTGTCGGCCTCTCCGGCACCCTCTGGCTGACCCTGTTCTGCCTGGCCTTCGCGGGTGCGGCGGACATGGTCTCCGGCCTGTTCCGCATGATCATCTGGAACCAGACCATCCCGGACCATCTGCGCGGGCGACTGGCCGGCATCGAGATGCTGTCGTACACCACCGGCCCGTTGCTGGGTCAGCTCCGGGCCGGTGCGATGGCTCGTACCGGTCTGGGCGTGGCCGGCTCCATCTGGATGGGTGGCGTCCTGTGCGTGGCCGGCACCGTGGCCCTGGCCGCCGCCCTGCCGAGGTTCGTCAAGTACAACGGCAAGGACGGCATGGCCCTGAAGAAGGCCGCGGACGAGGAGTGGGTGGCCACCGCCGACACGCGCGCCGGGCGGTGAGCTACTTGACCTTGACCGCGTCGAGCCTGGTCTGCGGCTGCCGGATGCTGCTGCCGGCGTAGACGACCATCCACGTACCGGACTTGGTGGCCTTGAACTTCTTGCTGTACGTGCCACCGGCGCCGGTCGTGGTCTGCCCCTTGTACGTGTAGCTCTTGGCGCCGCTGGCCTTGAAGTAGAACCTCAGCACCGCGCCCTTGAGGCCGTACTTCGCGCCGTACCCCACCGGGTCGGTCTTGAGGACGCCCTTGTGGGTCAGCGCGCTGTTCTTCTTGACCGGCTCCGGGGTCGCGTCGTAGGTCAGCGAGGTCGGCCGCTTGACGTAGAACGTGTCGACCCGCTCCACGACGTGATCGACCAGGTCGTCACCGAACCACTCCAGCTCGGTCCGGATGGTGTACCGGCCGGGCCCGTCCAGGCCGCCGCAGATGAAGACGTAGTCCGTCAGGTAGGCGTAATCGCCGCTGCGTGAGGCCTCTTTCGGAAACAGGAAGTCGACCGCGTCGCCGTCCGGTCCCATGACGTCCGCGGAGACGCTGACGTAGTCGTCCTCGGCCACCGGGTCGTACACCTTGAAGGTCACCTTCACCCGGTTGGCGCAGCCCGCGTCCCCGTCGAGCACCAGGGTGCCGGTCGACACCGTGACGCCGGCGAGCGCGGGCGCGGCCTGCGCCGGTGAGGCGGCCAGCGCCACGGTGGTGAGCCCGGTGAAAACGGTCAGAACCGCCGCCGCGCAGCGGCGGCGAGTGACTTACGCATGGATTCCTCTCCCCCAACGAACGGACGGTTCCGTCTCGTTGTCACGCGAGAGCATCCTCCATGCACCCGGCCGTCACTTTCCAGACGCGGAGCGCACTTCTGACCTTCGGTAGGGGCAACCGCTGGCCAAATGGTCAGACCGAAATAACCGAATCGGCTTTGCTGCTTTCCCGTGCCGGGCGTCAGGAGTTCCGGTTGCCGAACGCGGCCCGGGCGAACGCGGGCGACCGGCCGTTGGCGACCTCACCGGCGAACCACGCGCCGAACCCGGCCAGCACCAGGGCGAGCAACTCGACGGCGAACAGCCCACCGCTCACCACCCGGTCCGGCTCCCGCACCCGCAGCATCGCGATGACCGCGAAGACCACCAGCACGCCCACGTTGAGCAGGCCGCGCAGCACACCGAGGCGGCGGTCCCGGGCGCGCCGGGCGAACATGACGTCGACGGCGCCGGCGACCGTCACCAGGGTGCCACCGATCAGGCCGGCCACGATGTTCCAGTACGCCAGGGCGCCCAGGATGTTAGGACCGCCCAGCAAGTCGGCGATATCGAACAAAACCGCCATCACGAACAGGCCGAGCGGGAACATCACCAGAATCGGCTGCACCGCCTGGCCCGCGACATTCAACCGGGTCTCCATCTGGTCTTCGCCTTCCCACCTGCGGAAATACAGGTTCGTCTCCACGTCTGGAGTTGCCCTACCCGGTGTTTTCGACGAGCAAACGCCCCGGTGCCCGAAGAGGAAGCAGACGAACCCGCACTGAGCGGCTTGTTCGCAATCTGCGACATGGCAGTTTGAGAGATGGCGGACTGCCGGGTGGCGTGCTTCACTGCAATAAGAGCAAGGGCGGAGTTGGAGGGAGAGACAAGCAACGGCACCCGGCGGCAAACGGGTGCCGTTGTCCGCCTCTGAGCCTTCGTTCGTTGCGACTCGAGCGAGGCGGGAAAGAGTCTCGCGCCATTGGTGGCTCCGCTCGTTCCCTCCTCGCAAGAAACAGCGATGAGGAGTTCGCCATGCGCACACGGATCTACTATCGCGGTCCCGACGCCCTGGTGTCCGACGATCAGTTCGTCTGGCACCCCCATTCCGCGCCGCAGGTTTTCGCCATCTCCGATCTGCGCAACGTCGGCCTCGTGCAGGCGCCCTCACGCATCCGCCCGTACGCTCCGGCACTCGCCGCGGGCGCTCTCGCCGCCGCGGTCGCCGGTTGGACGCTGTTACCGGATCCGGCGATCTACGTTCTCGTCTTCCTCGGACTGGCGGTACCGGGTGTAGCCATGCTCTGGCGCGAGCCAGGCCGCTGGGAGTTGCACGCGCAGTACCGAGGGACGGCCGTCGTGCTCTACTCCTCCGCCGACGCGAGAGTCTTCAATCAGGTGAGCCGGGCTCTGCGCCGCGCCATGGAGGACACCCGGCGGACACCCTGGGGTTACGGGCTCGCAGCCGCCTGACCTGCGCCTTCGCGAGGATCTCTCGGGTGATGTTGCTATTTGATCAAAACCGCCCCTGACAGCGGTCGTTCTGATAGGACAGTACTAGGATGTTCCGCGACCTCGCTGGTTGCCATGTGGCAGACAGCCAGGTCGCAGGCCGAGACTTCGCCACTACCCAGCGTCACTCCACTTCGACGATGAAGGACTCATGACCGAGGGTGACTCGCCGACCATCGCACGCCGGCGCGTACGTCTCGCGCTCCGCGAAGCGCGCGAGCAAGCCGGACTCACCCAAAATCAGGTCGCCGAAGAGATGGAGTGGTCGCACAGCAAGGTCATCAGAATCGAGCGGGGCGATGTCAGCATCTCCGCGAACGATCTGAAACCGCTGTTGAACTACCTCGGAATCAAGGACAAGGCGATCGTCACGGAGTTGCTCGCCGATGCCCGCCTCGCCCGTACACGCCAGCGAAAAGCGTGGTACCAGGCCCCGGAATTCCGCGACACCCTCACCGATGACCTGCGTAAACTGATCGAGTACGAGAATGAGGCCGCGGAGATCCGCTCCTACTCGATCTATTACATACCTGGTCCTCTGCAGACACGCGACTACGCGACCGCACTGATGGCCCGGTACGAGGACGAGCTGAACGAGGACCAGCGCCGGTGGCGGGTCGAGGCCCGAACGAAACGTCGTGAGACTCTGCTCGGCCGCGCCGGGGACGTGCAGATACTGCTGATGGTCGACGAGTCCGTGCTGAGCCGCGCGGTCGGCGGGCCGGCCGTCTTCGCGGATCAGCTGCGCGATCTGAAGCAGCATGCCGAGGACGGTTCGGTCCGGGTGCGGATGGTGCCGTTCTCGCTCGACGCCTCGGTCACCAACAACGCCAGCTTCGACCTGCTCGTGCTCGGTGGCGGCGAGGTGCTGTACCGGGAGACCGGCTTGACTGACGAAATGGTCGAGGACCAGGAGACGGCCGCGAAACACCGCGCGCGATACGACCGGGTCTGGCAGGAGGCCGCGGATGAAGCGGACACGATTCAATTCATCGAACGGCGGATCAAAGAGCTGGAACGCGCCGATACGGACCGGCCGTCCCGGTAGACGATTTTGAAACCACGAGCATGATTCCTTTGAAAGGTCCCCAATGCAGAACGAGATGAACGCGCCCGCCTGGCGTAAGAGCAGCCGGTGCGGCACGTCGACGTGCGTCGAGGTCGCGAAGGTGAACGACCAGTACCTGATCCGCGACTCGAAGGACCCCGAGGCCGCCCCGCTCAGCTTCGACCAGAGCGAGTGGGACGCCTTCGTGGAGGGTGTGGCCGCGGGCGAGTTCCGCTTCTGAAGTCGTCGGCCCGCCCGCTCTGCATTTCACGTTCTTGCAGAGCGGGCCGGTCAAAACTATTCGCAAAACAGCTTTATCCCAATAAATTGGCGCCGCATTTCTCGCATTCCGTGAGATAAGCGGCATTTTCTCTTTTTCATTCATGTACGTGCCCAGCCGAGTCCGGTTCATTCGCATACCGTGGATTCCGAACCGTCACGGAGGTGCACACACATGATCAAACCGACGGAAGAGCCACGGTGGCGCCGGAGTGGGCGATGTGCGACCGGCACCTGTGTCGAGGTGGCCAGGATCGGGAACCGGTTCCTGATCCGTGACAGCAAGGACCTCGGTGCCACGCCCCTCGACTTCACAAAGGAGGAGTGGGACGCGTTCGTGGCCGGAGTCAAGGCCGGAGACTTCGGTTTCGACGAATGACTCACCTTCCCCCGGTGTGTCCGGATGCCGCGGGCCGAGCGCGGCATACTGCAGTGGTGGACGGCAACCCGGACGCCACCGACCCCGACCGCTTCGCCACGCTGCACGAGGCGGCCGAAACCCTGCTGGACGAGCTCACCGAGCGGTACCAGGTGGAGCGCCGGGAGGGCAAAGAACCACTCGGGCGCGACGAAGCGCTCGTACGAACCGTCCGGCTCATCCCCCGCACACCCACCGCGGCCCCGCTGGCGGTCCAGTTCGCCGACCCGGGCCTGCGCCTGCGCCTCGGCCGCTGGTGGAACGAACCCCTGCCGACCTGCTCCTGTGACGCCTGCGACGAGGACCCGAAAATCCTCATCGACCACCTGCGGACCCACGCCGACGCGCTCATCGAGGGCGGGCTGTGGGAACGGGTCCGCCGAGGGCTGAGCGGGTCATGGTTCGAGACCCGGCTGATCGGCTCCGGAGTGAAATCCGACCGCGAGGGACCCCTCTCGGCGGACGGGGCCAGGGACGCCCGGCGTGGTGGTTTCGCCGCGCCGGTCCAATGGGCGCCCTGGCAGCTCCGCTCGTATTAGCCGTGTGCCGGCCGGCCGGGCTCAACCGGCCGGCCGGCCGCCCAGCAGACTCACCGCCGCGTCGACGGCCCGCCGCCGCAGCACCCGGGCCATCGAGAAGTCGCCCTGGCAGAAACGCGTGAAGGCACGCCAGCCCAGCGGACTGGCCAGCAGCGCGTGGACCAGCCCCGGATGGCGGCCGAACAGGCTCAACAGGCGGCGCCCGGCCGCCATCTCCGGGGCGAGATCCGTTCCGATCATGCGGTCGTACTCGTCCAGGTCACCACCGCCGGCCGCGACCGTGCCGGCCCAGGTACCCGAGCGCAGCGCGTAGCTGATGCCCTCCCTGGTCCAGGGTTCCAGCAGACCGGCCGCATCACCGGCGACCAGCACCCGGCCACGGCGCACCGGGGCGGAGGCGCTGCGGCAGCGGGTCAGATGGCCTGAGTCGCGCAGCACCACACGGTCGGCCAGGCCCAGCCGGGCGACGAACTCCCGCAGGTAGCGCCTGGTCTCGGCGCCACGGCCCTTCGCCATGATCACACCCACGGTGAGCTGGTCGCCCTTGGGGAAGAGCCAGCCGTACGAGCCGGGCACCCGGCCCCAGTCGAGCAGCAACCGGCCCCGCCAGCGCTGCCGGTCGGTCTCGCTCGCGGCCAGCTCCACCTCCAGCCCCAGATCCTGCTGGTCGAAGACGACCCCGACATGCCGGGCGGTCACCCCGGCCGAACCGTCCGCGCCGATCACCACCCGCGCCGACACGGTGCTGTCGTCGGCGAGCGTCACGGTAGCCGTACCGTCATCCTGGGAAACGGCACGGACCAGGGCGTTCTCCCGTACGATCGCTCCGGCTCGAACCGCGGCCCGGCACCAGGCGTGATCGAAGTCATCGCGCTGGACCATGGTCACGACCGGCCCGTCCGCGGAGCGGCGGGTGAAACCGCGGCGGCCGTCATGGGTGAAGGTCACCGCGTGGATCCGATCCCGCGCCGGCACGTCGAGCCGGGGCGCGCTCAAGCGCAGCGAAACGCCCAGCAGGCCGCCGCCGCACGTCTTGTAGCGCGGGTGCTCGGCCCGCTCCAGCACGATCACCCGGGCCCCGGCGGACGCCGCCGCGTGCGCCGCGGACAACCCCGCCGGACCTGCTCCCACCACCGCGACATCCCACTCCGGCCCCTGCTGCACAGTCCGAAGTTTAGATAACGTGACTTGTGAGGACGCTTTCACAATCACACGGGGTCATCGCTTGAGCACGGTCGAGACGTCAGAACCGCGGGTCAGCACCCGCTCCGTCTACATCACCTTCATCTTCCTCGGCGTCGCCATGGCGACCTTCGCGTCCCGGATCCCGCAGATCCGCGACCACCTGGGGCTCAGCCCGTCGGAACTCGGGCTGGTCCTGCTCGCCATCGCGGCCGGCTCGATCACGTCGCTCCCGCTGGCCGGTCACCTGGTCCACCGGTTCGGGTCGCGGGCCATGGTCGGCACCATGGCGGTCATGCTGGGCGTGTCGCTGTCGGCCGCGGCGATCGGCTACCACTTCGGGGTCGTCCCGGTGGTCGTGGCGCTCTACCTGTACGGCTTCTCCACCGGCGCATGGGACGTCGCCATGAACGTCCAGGCCGCCGTCGTGGAACGGAAGATCGGCCGCTCGATCATGTCCCGGTTCCACGCCGGGTACAGCATCGGCACCGTCGCCGGAGCACTGGTCGGCGCCGCGGTGGTCAAAGCCGGCATCGGGGTCACCTGGCACGTGGTCCTCGCCTGCCTGCTGGTGACCGGGGCCGTCGTCGTGTCGGTCCGCGGATTCGTGCCGGACGAGACCGAACCCGAACCCGGCGGCGGCACATTCAGCGCGCTGGCCGCCTGGCGCGAGCCACGCACCCTGCTGATCGGCGTGTTCGTACTGGCCTTCGCGCTCACCGAAGGCGCCGGCATCGACTGGATCAACATCGCCCTGATCGACGACTACGGCACCACGGCGGCCACCGG
Source organism: Actinoplanes lobatus (assembly GCF_014205215.1). Classification (NCBI taxonomy): domain Bacteria; kingdom Bacillati; phylum Actinomycetota; class Actinomycetes; order Micromonosporales; family Micromonosporaceae; genus Actinoplanes; species Actinoplanes lobatus. The sequence goes on along the minus strand of NZ_JACHNC010000001.1, from coordinate 2,598,779 downwards.
CACACTCGCCTTCGCGCTGTTCCTGGCCGCCATGACGGTCGGCCGCTGGTACGGCCCCAACCTGCTGGACCGCTACGGCCGGGTCCCGGTGCTACGGGCCCTCGCGGTGATCGGCCTGGGCGGGCTGCTGATCTTCGTCTTCGGACCGTCCACCCCGGTCGCCTTCGCCGGCGCCCTGCTCTGGGGGCTGGGCGCGTCCCTCGGCTTCCCCGTCGGGATGAGCGCCGCCGCCGACGAGCCGTCCCGCGCCCCCGCCCGCGTCGGGGTGGTCGCCTCGATCGGCTACTGCGCCTTCCTCGGCGGGCCACCCCTGATCGGCTTCCTCGGCGACCACTACACGGTCTCGCGAGGACTGCTCGCAGTGGCGATGCTGCTGGTGCTGTCGATCGTGCTGACGCCGGCTCTACGCGAGCCTGATCGGGCGGCTGGCGCCGCTCGATCCGACCTGGGCGGCTGACGCCGCACAGGTCTACCGGTCGGGCTTAGACCATCCTGCGTACTGCCGAGAGCGGCAGTACGCGCATGGCCACGCCGATCGGCACCCACGGCCACGCCGGAACGTACGCCCTGGCGCGGCGCTTCTCGATGGCGGCGACCATCGCGCGTACGCCGGTCTCGGTGTCCACCATGAAACGGGTCCGCTGCTGGACGTGCGCGTTCATCTCCGACCGGATGTAGCCGGGGTAGACGACCGAGACGTCGACCCCGGGAATCCGCTCCGAGCGCAACCCCTCGGCCAGGGCGGCGACACCGGCCTTGGTGGCGGCGTATGTGGTCATCGACTTCCGCATGCCGCGCAGCGCCGACATCGACGACACGACCACCAGGTGGCCGCGCTTCTGGGCGCGGAAGATCTCGCAAGCCGCCTCCATCTGCGTCAGCGCGCCGAGGAAGTTGACCCGGGCGGTGTCCCGGTTCGCGTCCGGGCGGCCGGTGCCCAGCGGGGCGCCCTTGCCCAGCCCGGCGTTGACGATCACCCGGTCGATGCGGCCGAACTCGGCGGCGAACTCCCGGAACACCGTGAAGACCGCCTCGTCGTCGGTCACGTCCAGCGCCTTCACACTGACCCTGGTCCCGGTCAGCTCGGCACGCAACGCCTCCAGGCGATCCACCCGCCGGGCGCAGAGCGCCAGGTCGTAGCCGAGCGCGGCGAACTGCCGGGCCATCTCCTCGCCCAGGCCGGCGCTCGCACCGGTGATGAGCACGACACCACGACTCGCATCCATGCTCACACCGTAGGGAACACACCGGCCGCCGACTTGATCGAGGACGACGGTTTCAGTCGATCCTGATCGGAGGCTCGATGCCGTGTGCGGTCAACGGTGTGGCCGGGCGCAGCCAGGACGCGTGCGGATCGCCGTCGGGGTCGGCCACCCAGTCGTGACAGACCCGGTCGATGCCGATCGGGTGGATGGTGAGTGAGCCGTCGGGCGTGATGTGCATGCGCAGGAAGCTCTTGGCGTCCTCGATGCCCTGGCCGGCGAAAAGCTCGTTGAGGTTCACGCCGAAGCGGGCGGCGATCAGCAGGTACAGCGCCACCACCTGGCTGGAGAGGATCGCGATCAGCGGGCCGTAGACGAAGGCCGCCACCGCGAGTGGGCCTGGCCATGGCCAGTCGCGGAACGGGAGCTGCAACCACACCCACGTGCCGCCGATCGCCAGGACGATCTGGGTCAGGCCGTGTGCCACCCCGAGGACCCAGTGCCGGGCATGGCCGTCCGGTTTCGCGAAGGCGACGGTTCCGGCCATGATCAGTACGAGCATGAGCACCAGCGGGATGCTGAACAGCCGCTGGATGTTGCCGCCCTGACTCGCCGCGCCCGCCATGGCCAGCATGGTCAGCGTGTGGATGATGCCGAGCAGGTTGGCGAACCCGGCGTTGCGCAGCAGGATCCGGTGGAAGACGCCCCAGCCCATCCGCCATGAGGTCGGCGCGTCCGGGAAACTGGCGCGCAGGTCGTACCGGAGGCTGCGGCTGCGGCTGCGGGTCAGCGTCTCCTTCGGCGGCACCATGATGTGGTCCGGCAGGTTCTGGGTGCCCAGCGTGTAGGCCCCACCGCCACCGCAGGTGATCAGCTCCCGGTCCTCCCCGGAGAACCGCGCGTAGTGGTGCAGGTCCCCGGACACCAGCACCCGCACCTGGGCCTGCGTCGGCGCCACGATGGTCCGGATGAAGTAGTCGACGGCGTCGTACGCGTGCGGGTTGTCCTTCGCCTTCACCCACGTCGGCGACGGCGTCATGATGATGACCCGGTCGTCCGGGCCGACCTGCTCGGCGGCCTTCTCGAAATACAGCAGCTGCGGGTCGTCGATGTACGCCCCGAACTGCTCGTCCACCGCGAACAGCCACCAGTTCGCGGGCAGCTTCACCGCGAAGTACGACCGGCGCTGCTCGGTACGCCAGCCGCCGATGTGCCCGTCCTTACGCCGGGCGAACAGGCGCAGGAAGGCGGTGAGCCCGTCGTACCAGTCGTGGTTGCCGGGCAGCGCGAACAGGGTCGGCCGCGGCGCACCGGCCGGCGCCTCCGGAAGAGCCGCACGGTACGGGCCCTTCATCCGGTTCTCGTAGCCGTCGCCGCTGGCCAGCGGGTACACCTGGTCGCCACCCATCAGCAGCAGCCGGCCGCGGGGCAGCCGCTCGCCGTCGACCTCCAGGTCCTCCTGCGACAACAGGTAGGCCACCGAGTACGTGGCGTCGAACCCGTCCCCCAGGTCGGCCACGTAGTCCAGCCACAGCTCGCCGGTCGCCGTGGTGGAGTGGTCGAAGACGTCGCCGTCCAGCGCGTTCTGCAGCTCACGCTTGTCCAGGTACGCCCCGAAGAACAGGTGCAACACCGCCCGCAACCCGGTGCTGAGCAGGAGCAACGGCGCCAGCCAGCCGATCGGCCCTTTCCGGGTGAAGCCGAGCTCCTGTGGGTCGAGGCTGCGTGGCCGGTTCGGCTCATTCGTCTCGGGCCGGGCAGGATGCTGTCGAGGAACGATGGCCACCGAACGATCCTCCCCCGATGAGCGGGTGTCCGTCTATGCAGTAGGATGACTAACCGTTGCCGCCTTAGCTCAGTCGGCTAGAGCGACGCACTCGTAATGCGTAGGTCGACGGTTCGATTCCGTCAGGCGGCTCAGTAGAGAAACCCCAGGTCAGCGACCTGGGGTTTCTTCTTTGGCACAGGTCCGCGGCGACATCGTGACTGTCGGGCTTCTCGCTCGAACGCGCTACACCGTCGGTCTGGCGGTGATCACGATACTGGTAGGAGCGGCGCTGCTGATGTGCTGTCGCCGGCCGGCCGTGACCGGGTCGGGTCGTGTGGAGAGGTGGTGGCCGACGTGTCCTTCTTCTTCGATCTGCCCTGGTGGTGCTGGGTTCTCCCGGGACTGCTCGTGGTGGCCTGGATGGGGATGTGGTGGGCGAGCCGCCGTGCGCGGCTGTGGTTTGCCGGGCTCACCCCGCCCGCGGCCTTCGCCGTGATCCTGCTCGGATTGTTTGAGCTGTCGAGGCCGTCGGAGCCCTCGTGCGCCGAGAGCTACTGCCCGGGTGGACCAGGGGATCTGTCCGCGCGGATCGCCGCTCTCGACAACGGGCCCGGCACGGTGATCATGGTGATCGGGCTGCTCGCTCTGATCGTCGCCTGTGCGCTGACGATCATCACGTTCGTTGTGGAGACGACACTGATGGTCCGTCGTAGCGAAAGTATCGAGCGGGCTGCGGCCGCGGCCGCTCAGGCGCCGAGCTGAAAGTCGCGAGCTGGATGAACCATGCCGATTCGGGACGACTCCTACTCGGCGTTGTAGTGGGCGTCGTGGGCCTGGCGGGGAGCGCAGACCGAGGCGCGGCTGCAGGAGCAGCGGGAGCCGTCGGCGTCCATGCGGACCACGACCGCGTCCTTGGGGACGCTGTGGGCCACCACCCGGCCGTCGCCCTCGGGGGTGGTCACGCGGGAGCCGATGGCCGGGGCTGAGGCCTGGAACTGCTGGTACAGAGGGTGTTCGTATTTGAGGCAGCACATCAGGCGGCCGCACGCGCCGGAGATTCGCAGCGGGTTCAGGGGGAGGTCCTGATCCTTTGCCATGCGGATGGTGACCGGCTCGAAATCGGTCAGGAAGGTGGCGCAGCAGAGGTCGCGGCCGCATGAGCCGATGCCGCCCTGGACCCGGGCCGAATCGCGGGCCGAGAGCTGCCGCAACTCCACCCGGCAGTGCAGGGTGGCGCCCAGGTCGCGGACCAGGGAGCGGAAGTCGACCCGGTGCGGGGCGGTGAAGTAGATCGTCGTGCGGGCGCCGCCGTTGCCGGGCTGGTCCAGGACGTGGTCGACGGCCACGACCTTCATCGGCAGGTCGTGGGCCTTGATCAGCTTCTTGGCGGCGACCTTGGCCTCGGCTTTGCGCTTGCGGAGTTGCTCGTCGCGACTCAGGTCACGATCGTCCGCCAGACCGGCGACCTTCGGGAAACCCGAGGTGTCCTCGTCGACCCATTGCGGCGCCCAGACGCACTCCGCCACCTCGGGACCGTCGTCGGTCGGGACCAGGACGCGGTCACCGACGGCCGGGGTGAAGCCGGCTGGATCGAGGTAGTAGAGGCGGCCGTAACGGTTGAAACTGACCGCGCACAGCATGCCCATGCGATCAACCCTACGACGGTTCGCAAGCCGTACCAAATGCCGGTTTTGAACTACCCGCGAGGGTTGTCGCATAGATGCTGCGCAACCGGCCCAATCGACCATCGTTGGCCAGTCCCGTAGACGCCGCACGCCTCGAAAGGACTCGCCATGAACCCCGCCAGGTCGGTGGCCGCAAGTGTCGTCATGATCGGGTTCCTGACCGCCCCGCCGCCGGCGTTCGGCGCGCCGGTCACCTGCGCTCAGCCCGCACGGTACGCCGCGCAGTCGTCGGCGGAGCTGCTCCGGATCGATCGGCTCGAGCTGGGAATCACCGATCGGCGCGGGGGTGGGGCGGATGTGGAGGGCGACGGCTCGCACGGCCGGGACGGTCGCCCGGGAACGAACGGGAGCGGGTCGAAACCGAGCGCCGGTGGCGCTCCGGGCAGGAGTAGCGGTCCGGCCGGTGGAGCCTTCGACGGGCCGGGGAACGGAGGGGGCGAGGACTCCGCCGAGGGGCCGATCGGATCGGAGGACATCGACGGCGGCGGCAGTGCCGGCGGATCACGCTCCGGGGGCGCGGGCGGGAACGGGCCGGGCTCCGGGGGTGCCGGCGCGGTCGGCGGGAACGGCATGGGCCCTTCGCCGGACAGCGTCGATGCGCGGGGCGGTCGCGGCGCCACGAAAGGCTCCGGCGGGGTGACGAGCCAGGACGGGGCCGGGGGCGAGCAGCGGGCTCGGACTCTGCCTGCCGGGGAGCAGGCGGGCGGCGGCCGGAATTCCGCCATCGGGGGTGTCGGTCTCGGCGAGACGCGCAGCGTGCTCATCGCCGATGGACCGGTCAAGTCGGCGGGCGCGGCGCGGATCCTCGACGGGCAGGTCGGCCGGGGCGGCGCCGGCGACTTCGTGGTGCAGCAGGCTCCGCCGGTCAAATCCAAGGCCGAGGAGCGGAGTACGGGGACCGAGCAGTTCGGTCCGGTGCGGGTCGGGCCGGGGCGGCTCCGGGCGCGGGCGGTGTGGGCGGCCGGGATGGAGTGCGGGGCCATCGAGGGTGACGTGTCCTCGTCGGCGGCCGAGATCAGCCGGGTGACGGTCACGGGTGGGGGGATCGGTGCGCTGGTCCGCGTACCGGAAATGGTTTCCAGCCGCACCGGGACCGCGCTGCGGCAGCACGCTGGAGGCGCGCAGACCGTCGCGTCGGCGACGATCACCGCGGGACGGATCAGTCTGGTCGACAACGAGGTTCGTATCCGGGTGGTGCGGGCGCCGGAACTGCGGGCGAGCATGACCGCGGGCGGTGAGGGGCGGGTCGACTACCGGCCCGCCGTCGTCGAGGTCAGCACCCGGAACGGCAAGCAGACTCGGCTGGCTACCTCTGGTGATCACGTGGACATCACGTTGAGTGAAGAAGCGCGGTCGCTGGAGTCGCTTCCGGCTCGGCTGGCTCCGATCGACGGGCTGCCGCTGCCGAAGGTGCCGGGAATTCCCGGGCTCGGCAAGCCGGAGTCGAGCCCCGCGCCGATCGGTGGGTCCGGTCTGACGCTGCGCGTCGCGCTCGGCGAGGTGCGTCAGGCGGCCTCGGGGGACGCGATCGCGGCCCGTGCCACCGCGATCCGGGTGACCCTGGTGTGCGACGAGGACGCGCCCGGTTACGGCCGGTCCGGTGTGGTCGCCGATCTGGGCATCGGCATGCTGGAGGCGGCCGCGGTCGCCCCGGAGAAGGGGCCCGGTCAGGGCAATCCGGGCGGCACCGCCGGGGGCGAAGGCTCGGGCGAAGCGGGACTGCCGATCACCGGCCCGCGGGTCGTCTTCCTGTTCATCGCGGGCGCGGCCCTGGTGCTCGGCGGCCTAGCCGCGGTGTTCCTCACGTCACGTCGCCGTCGCAGCGACTCCTGACCGGGTCAGACCAGCAGAGGGGTCTGGAGGGCGGTGGAGCCGTCGAGCAGGCCCTCGGCTCGGTCGTAGGAGTCGGCGATGGTGCGTAGCAGGACGGCGCCGAGGGTGGCGGCTGCGGCGGCTTGGGTGTCGGGGGGATGGTCGCCGCCGGTGAGGGTGACCGCCTCGGTGGAGAGGGAGGCCTCGGCCAGGGTGACGGCCAGGTCGTCGCGGGTGCGGATCATCCAGTCGGTGAGGGCGTCGGCCAGGTCGGCGGTCGCCTCCATGCGGCTGCCGAGGCTGTCGGGGCCGCCGTTGAGGTGCTCGGCCGCGTGGCGGCGGGCCACCTCGTATGCCTCGGCGGCCTCGCCCGACCAGCTCCCGGGCAGGGGTAGCGCGTCGGCCAGGTCGGCGTAGGCCCGGGCGTCGGCGCGCAGCTCGGGGACGGCGTCCAGGATGGATGCCGGGTGCAGGCCGGCGACGGCACGGGCCGCGTCGCCGGGCAGGAGGCGGACGCGGCGCAGCTCGGCCCAGACGTCGTGGCCCTCCGGCGCGCCGATGGTGGCGAGCACCTCGTCGACCCGGTTGAGCAGTGGGGCCGCCGCGTCGAGCAGTTGGTCGAGCCGGTCCATCACTGCTGGCCTCGCAGGAGGCGGCGCCGGACGGTCTCGTCGGTGTCGGCGTAGTGCCGGGCGCCGGAACGCACGGCGCCCGCCATCTCGGAGAGGCGGTCGGCGGCGTCGGCGGCCTCGCGCGCCCGCGCGGCCAGCACGGCCGTCCAGCCGGCGTAGAGGGCACGCCCGATCCGCCCTGGGCGGCCGGCGTCGTCGGCACCGAAGGCGACCGCCGCCGGGGCCAGGTTGGGCATCCGGCGGTCCATGGTGGTCAGAGCGGCCGCCGCATGGTCGATCTGGTCGGCGAGTCGATCCATGTCAGTGCCCCTCCAGCGTGCGGAACTGTCCGAAAACCTCGGCATGCAGCTTCTCCCGGGCCCAGCGGGCGGCCTCGGCCGCACTGGTCACGACGGCGCGCATCTCACGGGCGAACTCGGCCGGCTCGCGATGACGCAGCGCTCCGTGCACCTGAACGTCCACGATGTCGCCCGAGGCGGTCACGACCACCTCGATCGACTGGTCCGGCGAATGCACCGAGACGGTGTGAGCGGACACGGCCTTGTCGAAGTCGGCACGTAGCTCTTCGAAGCGCCGATATCGGTCGATCGCCTCGTCGATCCACGCCTCGTCGATCTCGCGGGCCATCCATGGCTCCTCACCGCGTGTCATGTCGCCGTCGCGTTCCGGGTTGAGACCGTACCCGCTCAGGCGACCGTCCCGCTACGTCGCCGCATCCTTTGTGGATAACCCCGGACGGGGCAACCAAGCGTGACGGTACGCTTCGGCGAAACTACCCTTCGTGGTCGACTCGATCCGGTGGCGCTTTTCGTCGTACCGGCGAAATACCATCGTCGGGTGAGTCCGCATGATGTCTTCTCCGAGCTGGTGGGCCAGGACGAGCCGGTCGTTACGCTGCGCCGGGCCGCCACCGCGGCCGCCCGGATCGTGGCGGGCGAGCCGGATTCCGGTGGCATGACGCACGCCTGGATCTTCACCGGCCCGCCCGGCGCGCGGCGCACGGTCGCGGCGCGGGCGTTCGCGGCCGCGCTCCAGTGCGAGCGGGACGGCACCGGCTGCGGTGAGTGCCACGGCTGCCACACGGCGCTCGGCGGCACCCACGCCGACGTGCAGGTCGTGACGACCGAGGGTCTGACCATCAAGACCGAGGAGACCAGGGCCGTGGTGCTCCGGGCGGCGAGCGCGCCGACCGGTGGCCGCTGGCAGGTGGTGATCATCGAGGCGGCCGACCGGCTCCACGAGCGGGCCAGCAACGCGCTGCTCAAGGCGATCGAGGAGCCGTCCCCGCGGACCGTCTTCCTGCTGTGCACGCCGTCGGTCCATCCGGACGACATCCTGGTGACGATCCGGTCCCGGTGCCGCCTGGTGTCGCTGCGCCAGCCACCGGCGGCCGCGGTGGCCGACGTCCTCGTGCACCGCCACGACATCGCACCGGACCAGGCGGCATGGGCCGCGGCGGCGTCACAGGGCGACGTGGACCGGGCCCGGCAGCTGGCCGCCGACACGGAGGCCCGGGAGCGGCGTGACGACGTGCTCTCCGTTCCCCGCAAGCTGACCAGCATCGGCGCCTGTTTCGACGCGGCGGCGCGGCTGGAGGCGGCCTCGAAGCAGGAGGCGGCGATCGCGGTGGCCGAGCTCGACGTGGCCGAACGCGCGGCGCTGGAGCGGGCGCTCGGCGCGGGTGGCACCGGCAGGGGGGCCACGACGGCGATGCGCGGCGCCGCAGGCCAGTTGAAGGAGCTGGAGCGCAACCAGAAGCTGCGGGCCACCCGGGCCCAGCGGGACGCTCTGGACCGGGCGCTCCAGGATTTGATCGGCTTCTACCGGGACGTTTTGGTCACCTCGATGCGCGCGCCGGTCCCGGTGGTGCACGGTGACCTGGCGGCGGTGTCGGCGGCGGCGGCCGGGAAGTGGACGCCGGAGAGCACACTGCGCCGCCTGGAGGCGGTGCTGACCTGCCGCGACGCGATCGATCGCAACGTGAAGCCACAGGTCGCCCTGGAGGCGATGATGGTCAGCCTCTGGCAGGGCTGAACGCCGCCGAGAAGCGGGGCCGAGCAAGCCGAGGGCTTGGGAACGGCCGTGTGGCCCGCGCCGGCAAGACCCCGGCACGGGCCACACGGTTCCCGGGGCCCGGATTCAGTGCAATGCGCTGGCTCCCCAAGCCGGACTCCCGAAACTTCCGAATCCTTGCCGAAACGTTAGGCCGATTTGCTCCCGCCGTCAACCTTGACGCATAGACATTGATCGCTTTACGTTACGAGCGTCCGACCGCCCGGTTTCCGAAAGTTTCGGAGTGCTCATGTCGACTCGACGCGAGGTACTGGCCCTGGCATCCGGCGCCGCGCTCACCGCCGCCGCCCTTCCCGGCCCGGCCGCCGCGGCCGGCATCGCCGACGGATGGGTCGCCACGTGGGCGGCCGCGCCGACCACGGTGCCACCCGGCGATCCGCTGATCCTGAACGGCCAGACCGTCCGCCAGGTGGTGCACACCAGCGTGGGCGGCGACCGGTTGCGGATCCGGCTGACCAACGAGTTCGGCGCCACCCCGCTGCGAATCGGTGAGGTGCGGGTCGCGATCCGGGCCGGTGACGGCGCGAGCACCGACGCGGTTCCGGGCACCGACCGGCGGGTGACCTTCGGCGGGCGGGAGGCGGTCACCGTGCCGGCCGGGGCGCCGCTGGTCAGCGATCCGGTGCGCCTGGGCCTGCCGCCCGGCGCCGACCTGGTGATCAGCGTCTTCCTGCCGGAGCGCACGCCGGTGACGACGCTGGCCGCGTTCGCCTTCCAGGACAACGCGATCGCCGCCGGCAACGTGACCGGGGCGGCACGGATCACCCCGACCAGCACGATCGGGCAGTACCTGTTCCTGTCCGGGGTCAGCGTGCAGGGCGGCGAGGGCGCCGGGGTCGGCGGGCGGAGCGGCGAGGGCGAGGGCGCCGGGGTCGGCGGGCGGGGCGGTGACGGTGCGGTCGTCACGCTGGGGGACTCGATCACCAACGGGGCGAACACCGTGACCAGCGCCAACCATCGCTGGCCGGACCTGCTGGCCGCGCGGTTCCGGTCGGCCCGGATCCGGCTCGGGGTGGCGAACGTGGGCATCTCCGGGAACCGGCTGCTGCACGACCCGAACCCGCCGGCGGGCAGCGGGGCCGAGGCGTTCGCGGCGTATTTCGGGCACAGTGGGCTGCGCCGGTTCGACCGGGATGTGGTGGCGCAGCCGGGTGCCACGCATCTCGTGGTGCTGCTCGGGGTGAACGATCTCGGTCATCCGGGGACGGTGGCGCCGCCCGGGGAGGTGGTCACGGCGGACGATCTGATCGCCGGCCACCGCCAGCTCATCGCACGGGCGCGGCTGGCCGGGCTGCGGGTGTACGGCGCGACGATCCTGCCGTTCAAGGACGACACGCTCGGCTTCTACACCGTGGAGAACGAGCGCAAGCGGGCCGCGCTGAACGCCTGGATCCGGTCCTCCGGCGAGTACGACGCGGTGATCGACTTCGACGCGGCGGTCCGCGACCCGGCCGATCCGCTGCGGCTTGCCGCCCGCTACGACAGCGGCGACCACCTGCACCCGAACGACGCCGGCATGGCGGCGATGGCGGCCGCCGTGCCTATCCGGCTGTTCCGGCCGGGACCGGGCTGAGCAGCGACGACAGCCGGGCCTCGACCGCCGCGGCGATCTCCTCGACCGGCCGGGCGGCGTCCAGCACCAGGTATCGCTTGGGGTCGGCGGCGGCCAGGTCGAGGAACGCGTACCGGACCCGTTCGTGGAAGGCCCGGGACTCGCTCTCCAGCCGGTCGGCGGCCTCCCCCCGGGAGTCGACCCGGGTCAGGCCGACACCGGGGTCGACGTCCAGCAGGACCACCAGGTCGGGCTTGAGGCCACCGGTGGCCCACGCCGACAGCCAGGAGATCTCCTGGACCGGCAGGGTACGGCCGGCGCCCTGGTAGGCCAGTGACGAGTCCACGTACCGGTCGCTTATCACGACGGCCCCACGGCCGAGCGCCGGCCGGACCACCGTGGCGACGTGGTGCGCCCGGTCGGCGGCGTAGAGCAGGGCCTCGGCCCGGGCGGACGGCGTCTCGGCCCGGTCCAGGACGAGCCCGCGGATCCGGGCGCCGATGTCGGTGGCGCCCGGCTCGCGGGTGACCACCACGTCGCGCCCGTCCGCCTTGAGCGCCTCGGCGAGGCGGGTGACCTGGGTGGACTTGCCGGCGCCCTCGCCGCCTTCGAAGACCACGAAGACGCCGGAGCGGGCGAAGGACTCGGGCGGCGACAGCGGCCGGCCGCGCAGTGACCCGATCAGGTCGGGCAGCACCGGGACGCCGGGTTTGTCGTCCATCTGCCGGAACGCGCCGATGCCCACCCAGATGCCGATCGCGCCGGCCACCACGAGCAGCACCCGGGTGGCCGAGATGTCGATGTGGAAGAGGCCCAGGTCGACCCGGCGGGAGCTGCCGAGGCCGACCAGGATGCCGGAGACCGTGATGGCCAGCAGCAGGACGGTTCGGACGCCGATCTGCACCACGGCGAAGGTGCGGCCGCGCAGTTCGTCGGCGATCTCCCCGTACAGAAGGGTGGTGCCGGACAGGAACGCCATGCCGGCGCCGGCGCCGACCATGATGGCGCCGAAGAGCGCCATGGAGAGGTGGATGGAGATCCCGAGGAACATCACCGAGCCGCTGGCCAGCATGATGCTCATGCCGAACCAGCGTTTGCGGGACAGCTCCTTGACGATCATCGGGCCCAGGCCGATGCCGATCGCGAGGCCCATGAAGATGGTGCCGAAGAGCAGGTAGAAGGCGGCCTGTCCGGCGCCGAGCGACTTGGCGAACTTCTCCGCCGCGCCGATCACCACGCCGCCGGCCCCGAACGCGCCGAAGATGCCGAGGACCAGGCCGCGCACCAGCGGGGTGTTGCCGATGAACTTCCACCCGTCCAGGAACTGGCGGGTCATGCTCTGCTCGGCGGCCTTCTCGCGGGCGGCGCTCTTGCCGCCGATCTCCTTGATGCCGAAGAAGACCACGAGCGCGGTGGCGAGCCGGGCGAACGCGTTGATGTACAGCGCCAGCTGGATGGGCTGGGCCCAGTCGGGCAGGGAGGCACCGGACTGCTGGAGGCCGGCGGTGAGCGCGGCGAGCGACAGCGCGGCCAGGATCGGCGTGATCCCGTACGTCGTGATCAGGGTCAGCTGGTTGGAGACCTCGATCTGCGATTTCGGGATGAGGTTGGGGACCGCGGCCTCCTTGGCCGGGATCCAGATCAGGGTGATCGTCTCGCCGATGAAGGTGGCGATGGTGGCCCAGGCGACGGTCTGCGCCGGGGTGCCGCCGAACAGCGGGACGAGCGGGATCGACAAGTAGATGACGAACCGCAGCAGGTCGACGATCACCATGGTGTAGCGGCGGTCGAACCGGTCGGCGAAGACACCGGCGATCGGGCCGAGCAGGAGAGCGGGGATCAGGCGTACGGCGATGGTGCCGCCGAACGCGGCACCCTGGGCGGCCGGGTTCTCGAACTGGGCGGAGGCGAACAGCGCGGTGGCGAGCAGGCCGACCCAGTCACCGAAGGAGGCGGCGGCGAGCACCAGCCAGAGCCGCCGGAAGGGGCGCCGCCGCAGGACCGAGCGCAGCGCCGCTATGCCCGAAAGGTCGACGGGCCCCGGCTCCTGTTGCGTTTCCGTGTTGATGGCCCCTACCTCCCGTGGTCACTGCTCGGAGCACTGTAACCGTCCGGTCCATGGGTCGCGGGGCAACCACGATCGGGTGGAGCAGAGATGAATGTCTTTCGCGTTACCTATCTCACGGGATACCGTGCTGGCGTGTTCACCGACCGCACCGCCCTCCACCAGCGACTCGACAGGGCCACGGGCCACCTGGAGACCCCGGTCGCAGTGGTGGACCTGGCCGCCTTCGACGACAACGCCGAGCGCCTGAGCGGGCGGGCCGGCGGCAAGCCGATCCGTGTGGCGAGCAAGTCGGTGCGCTGCCGGACACTGCTGGAGCGGGTGCTCGCCCGGCCCGGCTGGCACGGGGTGATGGCCTACACCCTGCCCGAGGCGATCTGGCTGGTGCGCACCGGCGTGACCGGCGACGTCCTGGTGGCATATCCCACAGCGGACCGCACGGCGCTGGGCGAGCTGGCCGCCGACCCGGAACTGGCCGCCGCGATCACGATCATGGTCGACCACCCGTCCCAGCTCGACCTGGTCGACGGGGTCGCCGCTCCGGGTGGGCGCTCACCCGTACGCCTATGTATTGATCTTGATGCTTCCTGGCGCCCCGCCGGGCCGTTGCACATCGGGGTGCGCAGGTCGCCGGTGCATTCGGCCGCGCAAGCGGGCGATCTGGCCCGGACCATCGCCGGGCGCGAGGGGTTCCGCCTGGTCGGGCTGATGTGTTACGAGGCGCACATCGCCGGCGTCGGCGACAACCCGCCCGGTCAGGCGCTGCGGGCGCAGGCCATCCGGATGATGCAGAGCCGAGCGCTCCCCGAGTTGCGGGAGCGGCGCGCCGCGGCGGTCCAGGCGGTCCGCGAGCACGCCGATCTCGAATTCGTGAACGGCGGCGGCACCGGCAGTGTCGTCGCGACCAGCGCCGATCCCGCGGTCACCGAGGTCACCGCGGGCTCGGGCCTCTACGGCCCCACGCTCTTCGACACCTACCGGAACTGGCAGCCCACTCCGGCGGCGTTCTTCGCCCTCTCCGTGGTCCGCCGGCCGGCTCCCCGGATCGCCACCGTGCTGGGCGGCGGCTGGATCGCCTCGGGCGCGCCCGAGGCGTCCCGCCTGCCGGTCCCGTGGCTGCCCGAGGGGCTGCGGTTCAAGGCCGACGAGGGTGCCGGTGAGGTGCAGACGCCGTTGCTGGGCGCGGCCGCCGAGCGGCTGAGCCCCGGCGACCGGGTGTGGTTCCGCCACGCCAAGGCCGGCGAGCTGTGCGAACACGTCAACGAGCTACAGCTGATCGACGGTGAGACAGCGACGCCGGCCCCCACCTACCGAGGAGAAGGCCATGCCTTCCTGGGCTGAAACCGGCTCAGGCCGACACGTGGCGGTGCAGGTATTCCCTTATCAACGCCTTGGCCTCGGTCAGCACCTCTTCGTCCCCGGACACGTCCCGGCGGAAGGCCAGCTTGATCAGCGCGTCCGCCGCCTCGACCGAGATCTGCAGGGCGAACCGCAGACGGGTCCGGTCGGCCAGGTTGAACTGCTCGATCAGCAGCTCGGCCAGGCGCTCGGCGATGACCGCGTTGTTGTCCCGGTCCGAGTCCAGCAGGTGCAGGTCGACCACGTCACCGAAGTGCAGCGTCCGGAAGCCCGGCACGCTGCGGTGCATGTGGATGTAGGCGTCGATGGCGCCGTCGACCGCGTCCCACCAATGGGTGAAGGTCTGGCTGGCGAACCGGTCCGACAGACTCTGCAAATACGCGTCCATGTTGCGCAGCGCGAGGGCCTGGACGATGGCCCGTTTGTCCGGGAAGAACTGGTAGACCGAGCCGATGGCGACTTCGGCGCGCTCGGCGAGCAGCGTCGTGGTCAAGCCCTCATAGCCCACCTCGTCCACCAGCTCGGCGCAGGCGTCGAGCATGCGCTGTACCCGGGCAACGCTTCTGCCCTGCACCGGAACCCGCCGTAGCGGGCCGGTGCTGACGGTTGGTGTCGACACGCGTCGCCACTCCCTCTCAGCAGTGAGATCCATCCACGACCATTTCCAACGTCATGAATAAATCTCATCGTTAAATCGAACGTTACTCGGATCAACGAGCGAGTTGCATCGACGGGACGCCGTGTGCCGGTGTCCGCTCGGACGGAGGACAAAGCCCGGAATGACTAGCGTCAACTCCCGCCGCTGGAGCAACTGGGGGCGCAACCAGGAATCGATCGCTGAGGTGCTGCTCCCCGGCGGTGTCGATGAGGTCGCCAGTCAAGTGAAGCAGGCCGTGGAAAGCGGT
Organism: Actinoplanes lobatus; assembly: GCF_014205215.1. Lineage (NCBI taxonomy): Bacteria > Bacillati > Actinomycetota > Actinomycetes > Micromonosporales > Micromonosporaceae > Actinoplanes > Actinoplanes lobatus. The sequence continues at coordinate 2,583,726 of NZ_JACHNC010000001.1, read as the reverse complement.
CGCCGGATCAAGGTGGTCGGGAGCGGTCACTCGTTCACGCCCATCGCCGTCGCCGAGGACCAGCGGATGTTCGTGCACCGGCTCGACGGGCTGGTGGCCGTCGACGGGCCACTGGTGACCGTACAGGCCGGGATGCCGCTGTCCACACTCAACGAGGTGCTGGCCGCACACGGGCTGGCCATGCCGAACCTGGGCGACATCGACGCGCAGACGGTCGCCGGGGCCATCTCCACGGGCACGCACGGCACCGGGATCGCCTACTCCACCCTGGCGTCCTGCGTCGAAGCCGTGACCATGGTGACCGGCAGCGGGACAGTGCAACGGTTCGCGGCCGGCGATCCCGACTTCCCGGCGGCGCGACTCGGGCTCGGCGCGCTCGGTGTGCTGGTCGACGTCACGCTGCGGTGCGTTCCGGCGTTCACGCTGCTCGCCGACGAGCGGCCGATGGCACTCGCCGACATCCTGGCCGGGATGGACGAGTGGATCGCGAGCGACGACCACGTCGAGTTCTTCTGGTACCCGTACACCGACCGGGCCCAGCTCAAACGCAACCGCCGGGTCGAGGCCGACGACCGGCCGCTGTCGCGGTTCCGTGGCTGGCTCGACGACGACTTCCTGTCCAACACCGTCTGGCAGGGCGCCTGCACCCTGGGCCGGCGCTTCCCGTCCACGGTGCCGGCGATCAGCGCGTTCTCCGCCCGCGCGCTCAGCCCGCGGACCTACACCGGCCGGTCCGACCGCGTCTTCTGCTCACCCCGGCGGGTCAAATTCACCGAGATGGAGTACGAGGTCCCGCGCGCCGCCCTGCCCGAGGTGATCGCCGCGCTCCCGAAACTGCTGGACGCGCTGCCGTTCCGGGTGCAGTTCCCGGTCGAGGTGCGGTTCACCGGGCCGGACGACGTGTGGCTGTCGCACGGGTACGACCGGGAGTCCGCCTACATCGCCGTGCACCAGTTCATCGGCAGCCCGTACGAGCCTTACTTCCGGGCCTTCGAGGAACTGTGCACGCCGCTGGGCGGCCGGCCGCACTGGGGCAAGCTGCACTACCGGGACGCGGAGTCGCTGCGTCCCGCGTACCCCCGCTTCGACGACTTCCTGGCCGTCCGCGACCGGCTGGACCCCCACCGGGTCTTCACCAACGACTACCTGGTGAGGGTCCTGGGCAGCTGAACTACTCGGCGGGGGTGGCCGCCTTGCGCGGGGCGGCCTTCTTGGCGGGGGCCGCCTTCTTGGCCGCGGTCGTGGTCTTCTTCGCCGCGGTGGCGCGTTTCGCCGGCGCCTTCTTGGCCGGCGTCTCGCCACCGGCCGCCGCCTTCTTGGCCGGGGCCTTCTTGGCGGCGGCCTTCTTCTTCGGCGCCGGACCCTTGGCGCGCTTCTCGGCGAGCATCTCGGACGCCTGCTCCGGGGTGAGCTCCTCCGGGGTCTGACCGCGGCGCAGGGTCGCGTTGGTCTCGCCGTCGGTCACGTACGGCCCGAACCGGCCGTCCTTGACCACCATCGGCTTCTGCGTCACCGGGTCCGGGCCCAGTTCGGCCAGCGGCGGCTTCGGCGCACCCCGCTGCCCACGGGCCTTCGGCGCGGCCAGCAGGGCGAGCGCCTCGTCCAGGGTGACGGTGAAGAGCCGGTCCTCGTTCTCCAGCGAGCGGGAGTCCTTCAGGCGCGAGATGTACGGCCCGTACCGGCCGTTGCGCGCGACGATCTCGTTGCCCTCGGCGTCCTTGCCGACCACCCGGGGCAGGGTGAGCAGCTGGAGCGCCTGCTCCAGGGTGAGCGTCTGCGGCGACTGCGAGGCGAACAGGGACGAGCTGCGCTCGCCGCTCTGCACGTACGCCCCGTACCGCCCGGACTTGACCACCACCAGCTCGCCGGTCCCCGGGTCGTCGCCCAGCTCGCGGTCGCCGTTGCCGGCCAGGAACAGCTCGGCCACCTTCTCCGGGGTCAGCTCGTCGGGAGCGATGCCCTCCGGGAGCGAGGCCTTGTCCTCGGGGGTGTCCTCGTCGCCGCCCACCAACCGGCGCTGCAGGTAGGGGCCGAACTTGCCGACCCGGACGACGACCCGCCGATTCTCCTCGTCGACGAAGAGCGGGATCGAGTTGACCTCGCGGGCGTCGATCGCGCTGAGGTTCTCGGTGACCATCTTCTTCAGGCCGCCGGCCTTGGCGATCTCCGCGTCCGCCCCGGACTCCGAGCTGCCGAAGTAGAAGGAGGTGAGGAAGGCGAGCTGGGTCCCGTCGCCGGCCGCGATGTCGTCGAGCTGGCCCTCCATGGCGGCCGTGAAGTTGTAGTCCACCAGCCGCGGGTAGTGCCCCTCGAGCAGGCCGATCACCGCGAACGCCAGGAACGACGGGATCATCGCCTGGCCGCGCTTCTCCACGTAGCCGCGGTCCTGGATGGTCTGCATGATCGACGAGTACGTCGACGGCCGGCCGATGCCCAGCTCCTCCAGCGCCTTGACCAGCGACGCCTCGGTGTAGCGGGCGGGCGGCGTGGTGTGGTGGCCGGTCGCGGACAGCTGGTCGGCGGTGAGCGGCTGGTCCTTCACCAGGTTCGGCAGGCGCCGCTCGGCGTCCTCGGCCTCGGCGTTCTCGTCGTCCGACGACTCCACGTACGCCCGGAGGAAACCGGGGTCGGTGATGGTCTTGCCGGAGGCCGCGAAGTCGGCCTCCTCGTTCGACGACGAGACGGCGCGGATCCGGATGCTCACCGAGTTACCGACGGCGTCGGTCATCTGCGAGGCGATGGTCCGGCGCCAGATCAGCTCGTAGAGCTTGAACTCGGCGCTGGTCAGCTCCTTGGCGACCTCGCCGGGGGTACGGAAGTTGTCGCCGGCCGGCCGGATCGCCTCGTGCGCCTCCTGCGCGCCCTTGGCCTTGGTGGTGTACTTGCGCGGCTGCGGCGGCACGTTGTTCGCCCCGTACAGCTCGGCGATCTGACGGCGGGCGGCGGCCACGGCGGTCTCGGAGAGATTCACCGAGTCCGTACGCATATAGGTGATATAGCCCTTTTCGTACAGGCTCTGTGCCGTGCGCATCGTCTCCTTCGAGGAGGACCGCAGCTTCCGGGCGGCCTCCTGCTGGAGCGTCGACGTGATGAACGGCGGGTACGGCCGCCGGCGGTACGGCTTCTCCTCGACCCGGGTGACGGTGAACGGGCGGCCCTCCAGACGGGCGGCCAGCCCGCGGGCGCCGTCGCCGTCCAGCTGCACCGCGGTGGAGCCGGCCTTGAGCTGCCCGGTGGTGGGCTCGAAGTCCTTGCCGGTGGCGATGCGGTCGCCGTCCAGCGCGATCAGCGTGGCCTGGAACGTGCGCGGGCCCTCGACCTGCCCCTGCACGGCCAGCTGGGCCAGGATGTCCCAGTACTCCGCGGTCCGGAAGGCCATCCGCTGCCGCTCGCGCTCGACGACGATGCGGGTGGCGACGGACTGCACACGGCCCGCGGAGAGGCCGCGCATCACCTTCTTCCACAGGACCGGGCTGACCTCGTAGCCGTACAGCCGGTCCAGGATGCGGCGGGCCTCCTGCGCATCCACCAGGGAACGGTCGATGTCCCGCGGGTTCGCCACGGCGGCCTGGATGGCCGGCTTGGTGATCTCGTGGAAGACCATCCGCTTGATCGGCACCTTGGGCTGGATCGTCTCGACCAGGTGCCAGGCGATGGCCTCGCCCTCGCGGTCCTCATCGGTGGCGAGGAAGATCTCGTCGACCTCCCGGGCCAGGCGCTTGAGCTTCGCCACCTGCTGCTTGCGGCTCTCGGAGATCACATAGAGCGCCTGGAAGCCGTTGTCGACGTCGACGCCGAGCCGCGCCCAAGGCTGCCCCTTGTACGCCTCGGGCACCTCGTCGGCGTTCTTCGGCAGGTCGCGGATATGGCCGACGGAGGCCTCGACCAGATAGTCGGGGCCCAGGTAACCGGCGATCGTCTTGGCCTTCGACGGGGACTCGACGATGACCAGACGGGTCGTCCTGGTGTCACTCGGCACGGCACTCCTTATTGACCTTCAGCGCTCCCTGCTCCGTCCGGCGGAGCACAGACGTTCAACGTAACGCGCCGGACAAGACTGCATTCCCAGGGAACCCCGCAGTCGGATGGTAACGGTCCGGCCACCGCATGCGTCTGACCGCGACACCGTACACCGGGAAGACACTGTTATGTCGGACACAATCCCGGAAGATCATGCGACTACGCCGCCCGGCCAGAACTCGTCCGGAGCAGATGACGGACGCTCCCCCACCAGCTCACGGAGCCGGCGCAGACGCCTGCGACCGGTGATCAGCCAGTGACTTCCATTATCCGACACGCGACCGGCCAGACCGGCCCGGACCAGCGCGGCCGCCACCCCGTGCGGATCCTTCGCCGGGTCCAGACCCAGGGCGAACCCACCCGGGCACGGCTCACCGGCGGCCGCCACCCAGAGCCGCATCCGCGGCCCGGAGAGAAAGAGCTGCGCGGATGCCTCCGGCCAGGCGCGGGCAAGACCATTCAACCTCCGGGAGTACGCGGTGCGCACCTCGAAGATCGGGCGGGGCGGATCCTCCGGCTCGGGTGTGTCGATCGCCTCTTCCGTGACTTCGGGGCTCTCACCTCGTACCCCATCGTCTTGAAGGGGAGCCCAGGTGGCACTCAGACCGCGCGCGGCCAGCTCGGTGACCAGGACGTGGACCCGCCAGGCGGCATCGACCCGGACCGAGACGCGGGCCGTGCCCCCCATCCGGCCGAGATGGCCCGGCCCGGCCAGCAGGCCGGCCAGATCGGCGGGTGACGGCTCGGTGGTCTCGGCGCTGAACATCGACAGCTGGCGCCCGTCCGGCTCGCTGGGCGCGCCACGCTGCGCGGGCTTCCGCTCCACCGCGATCGGTGGGGGCAGCTCCTCGCGCGGGATCAGCGGCCAGCCGGTCTCGGACATCCGGTCACTGGCATTCGGGCAGGGAGTCGAAGGCCTGTCTCAGCTCGACCGACTCCAGACTCGTGGTGTCCAGGCTGCTGCGCTCGTAATCCGAGGTGAGCTTCTCGACGACCCGGGCGACCTCGGTGTAGAAGGACTTGGACGGGCTGGTGGCCAGCGCCTCGATGCCGGTGCGGGCGGTGCCGTAGGCGTCCCGGATGCCGGCGAGCGAACCCAGGAAGCCGTCGGCGATCTCCTCGCCGTTTGTCACGTCGGGGACGCCGGCCCGCTGCACGCCGGCCCGCGCCTCCTCGCTGGCGCTCTCCGCGCCGTTGAAGAGACGGGCCAGATTCTCCTTCGCCTGGGCCGGCGTGGTCTCAGCCGTCATCTGCTGCTGTGTCCGGCTGGTGAGGGTGTCGATCTCGCTGCGCCACGGGCTCAGAGCGGTGCACACGAGCGCCGCCCAGGCCTGCGCACCTGGCTGGCTGGAGCAGCCGGCCAGGGGTGCGGCGAGCACGAGGACGAGGGCCAGGGTGATCGGTCGGACCGCGCGCATGGAAGCAGGGTACGACTAGCGCCTGACACTCCACACACCTCGATCGAGTCACAGGGAAAAGGCACCCGGCTCGGCCGGGTGCCTTTCGTCCTTGTCGGACCTGGTTCAGGAGACGTTGTCCTTCACCCGGGACGACTCCGTGGTGTGGGCATCCTGGACGGCCTTGGCCGTGTCGGCCGCACCGACAGCGGCGGCAGCCGCGGCCGCGGAGGGCTCGTCGCCCATCGTGACCGGCTTGCGCTTGCTCCAGAACACCGCGGTCGCGACGATCGCGACCGCCACGACCGCGACGCCGACCCGCAGGGCGGTGTTCGCGTCCGCGCCGTAGCTCCAGGTCACCACGGCCGGGGCGATCAGCAGCGAGACCAGGTTCATCACCTTGAGCAGCGGGTTGATCGCCGGGCCGGCGGTGTCCTTGAACGGGTCGCCGACGGTGTCGCCGATGACCGTGGCGGCGTGCGCCTCGGAGCCCTTGCCACCGAAGGCGCCGTCCTCCACCAGCTTCTTCGCGTTGTCCCACGCGCCGCCGGAATTGGACAGGAAGACCGCCATCAGGGTGCCGGTGCCGATGGCGCCGGCCAGGTACGCCGCGAGCGCGCCCGGGCCGAGGCCGAAGCCCACCGCGATCGGCGCGGTGATCGCCAGCAGACCGGGGGTGAGCAGCTCACGCTGCGCGTCCCGGGTGCAGATGTCGACGACCCGGCCGTACTCCGGACGCTGGGTGCCGTCCATGATGCCCGGGAACTCGCGGAACTGGCGGCGGACCTCCATCACGACCGCGCCGGCCGAGCGGGAGACCGCGTTGATGGCCAGGCCGGAGAAGAGGAACACCACGGCCGAACCGATCAGCAGGCCGACCAGCGCCCGCGGGTTGGAGATGTTCAGCTGGGCCAGGATCTCGGCGCCGACGTCCGTCACCCCGGCGCTGGCCATCGAGCTGGCCAGGCTGTTGGTGTACGACCCGAACAGCGCCGTGGCCGCGAGTACCGCGGTCGCGATCGCGATGCCCTTGGTGATCGCCTTCGTGGTGTTGCCGACCGCGTCCAGCTCGGTGAGGATCTGGGCGCCCCGCTCGTCGACGTCGCCGGACATCTCGGCGATGCCCTGCGCGTTGTCCGAGATCGGGCCGAAGGTGTCCATCGCCACGATGACGCCGACCGTGGTGAGCAGGCCGGTGCCGGCCAGCGCCACGGCGAACAGCGACAGCGTCAGCGACGAGCCGCCCAGCAGGTAGGCGCCGAAGACACCGGCGCCGAGCAGCAGCGCCGAGTAGACCGCCGACTCCAGGCCGACGCTGATGCCGGCCAGGACAACGGTGGCCGCGCCGGTCTGCGACGACCTGCCGATGTCCTGCACCGGGCGCTTGTCGGTCTCGGTGAAATAGCCGGTCAGCGCCTGGATGGCGGCGGCCAGCACGATACCGATCACGACCGCGCCGACCGCGACCAGTTGCGGGTTCTGGCCGCTGTTCAGGATGTCCTCGGCGATGCCCGCGTCACCGAAGCCGGCGAACGTGTCCGGCAGGTAGACGAAGCTCACCACGGCCACCGCGACCGCGGAGATCGCGGCCGAGATGTAGAACGCCCGGTTGATCGCGGTGAGGCCGTTGCGGTCACTGGCCCGCAGACGGGTGATGAAGACACCGACGATCGCGATCAGCACACCGATCGTGGAGACGATCAGCGGGAAGATCAGGCCGTCCTGACCGAACGCGGCCGAACCCAGGATCAGGGCGGCCACCAGGGTCACGGCGTACGACTCGAAGAGGTCGGCGGCCATGCCGGCGCAGTCGCCGACGTTGTCGCCCACGTTGTCGGCGATGGTCGCGGCGTTGCGCGGGTCATCCTCCGGAATACCCTGCTCGACCTTGCCGACCAGGTCGGCGCCGACGTCCGCGGCCTTGGTGAAGATGCCGCCGCCGACCCGCATGAACATGGCCAGCAGCGCGGCGCCGAAGCCGAAGCCCTCCAGGACGGTGGGCGCGTCGCCGCGGAAGATCAGCACGACCAGCGCGCCGCCGAACAGGCCGAGGCCGACGGTGAGGAAGCCCACCACACCACCGGTACGGAAGGCGATGCCCATCGCCTTCTCCCGGCCGCCCTGCTCCCCGGCCGCCGCGGCGACCCGCAGGTTGGCCCGGGTGGCCAGCGCCATGCCGGCGCCGCCGATGAACGAGCTGAACACCGCGCCGACGATGAAGAACAGCGAGCGGCCGATCTTGACCCAGGTCTCGTTGTCCGTCTCGTGCACCGGCAGGAGGAACAGCAGGACGACCGCGATGACGACGAAGATACCGAGGGTTTTGAACTGCCGGAACAGGTACGCCGAGGCGCCCTCCTGCACGGCGCCCGCGATCTCCTGCATCTTCGGGGTGCCGCGTTCGGCCTTCAGTACCGATTGGACGAACGCGGCGGCGAAGCCCAGGGCCACCAGGGCGAACACCAGGGCAACGATGACGAATGTGACGTTTGATCCGCTCAGGGACACTCCGCCACCATCAGCGGCGAGGTCTATCGAGGTCCCGGACATCCTTGTCCTCCTACACCGATGGCGCCCGGACGGCGGACGAAGCCTTCCGAGCGCATTCCCCGGGGAGCCCGGGGAAGGACGACCAGACCCGCGGACGCGGGCCAGCAGTAGCTGATAACTCGCGTACTGTATAGGGCTTACGTGTTGGTCGTCACATGTAGCACCAGGCGTGTTTCTGCGACGATCGCCGCTATGTTAGGCCGGTGTCGATCCCGGGTATGCGGGGATGTTTGACAACTTGCAATGCCTCGCCCAACTTTAACCGCTATTTCAGGAAATTTCGCCCATAAGCGGACATAATGGCGGGAGGGTGTCGCGTCAGCGGCGGGTGACCGGCCAGACCATGCGGACCTCGGTGCCCGGGCCGTCGTCCACCGGTCGCACCTGCAGGTCGTCGACGAAACCGGCGAGCAGCGCGAAACCCACACCGGTGGTGAGCGCGTCGTCGGTGAGGTTCTCCGCGGCCAGCTCGTCCGGCGGCAGCTTGGCCAGGCCCACGCTCGCCTCGATCGGGGCGTGGTCGATGACCCGGACCGTGTAGGAATCCGAGTCGGACATCTCCATCGTGACGAGATCGGTGAGACCGTACTGGCGGTGCAGAGTGACCGCCCGGGTGCAGGCCTCACCGATGGCGAGCCGGACCTCGTCGAGCAGCTCCTCCGCCACGCCGGCACGCCGGGCCACGGCGACGCCGACGAGCCGTGCGGTGCGCACATGCACCGGGGCCGGAGAGAAGGAGAGCCGAACGGTTGCCATCACGAAGTGGGACCGCTGCCGTCGCGTTCGGTGGCCGCATCGACCGTTGGGAAGATCGGGAAGACCTGGTCCAGGGCGGTGATCCGGAAGATCTTGAGAAGCGGCTCCTTGGCGCAGACCAGGCCGAAGGTTCCGTGCGCGGTCCGCAGCCGCTTCAGGGCGCCGACCAGGACACCCAGGCCGGTCGAGTCGAGGAAGTCGACCCGCTCCAGATCCACGACCACGTCACGGGCGCCCGCGTCGACCAGCTCGATGAGCCGCTCGCGCAATCGGGGGGGCGGTGTAAACATCCACCTCACCGCCGACCTCGAGCACGGTGTGCTCGGCGACGGTCCGGGTCGTGAGTGACAGCTCCATCGGTCCTCCTCCCTGATCTCTCCCCCCGCGAAATCTAACCACCGACCGATCGGGGCCGACGCGTGGCACCCACCGTCCTACCCGTTTGAGGTTCGGGCATACCGGTGTCACAGTGCAATGCGTGACCTCCACCGCCTTCGGTCCTGCTGAACTGCTGCACCGGCTGCGGGCGCGCACCAACGGCACAGCGGTTTCGCCGGTCACCCACATCGAGCAGGTTCCCGCTCGCGAGGGCCGCCCGGCACCGTGGCCCTCCTGGACCGATCCCGCGGTGCGTGACGCCCTGATCGCGCAGGGAATCGCCACCCCGTGGGAGCATCAGGCGGCCGCGGCCACCCTCGCCCGGGAGGGCACACACGTCGTTCTGGCCACCGGCACGGCATCGGGCAAATCGCTCGCCTACCAACTGCCGGCACTCAGCACGCTCGCCACGGACCCTAAGGCGACGGTGCTCTATCTGTCACCCACCAAGGCGCTCGCCGCCGATCAGCTGCGCGGTCTGGTGCGGCTCGGGCTGGACGGGGTGCGGCCGGCCACCTACGACGGTGACACCCCACGCGAGGAACGGGAGTGGATCCGGCAGCACTCGCGCTTCCTGCTCACCAACCCCGACATGCTGCATCACAGCCTGCTGCCGGGCCACAGCCGGTGGGGGGTCTTCCTTCGCCGCCTCCGGTACGTGGTGATCGACGAATGTCACACGTACCGCGGGGTGTTCGGCTCGCACGTGGCGCACGTGCTGCGACGGCTGCGCCGGGCGGCGGCCCGGTACGGCGCCTCGCCGACATTCGTGCTGGCCTCGGCCACCTCCGGGGATCCGGCCGGGTCGGCGTCGAGGCTGACCGGGCTGCCGGTGACCGCGGTGACCGACGACGCCTCCCCGCGGGGCGCCGTGACATTCGCCCTGTGGGAGCCGCCACTGCTCCCCGTTCCCTCGTCCGTTGATGATCTTTTGGACGCGCCTCCCATCCGGCGGTCCGCCCTGCGGGAGACCGCCGACCTGCTCACCGACGCGGTCGTGGCCGGCACCCGCACGCTGGCCTTCGTCCGGTCCCGTCGCGGGGCCGAGGTGGTCGCCGCACTGGCCCGGCAGTCGTTGAACGAGGCGGTCCCCGGGCTCGGTGACCGGGTCGCCGCCTACCGGGCCGGCTATCTGCGGGAGGACCGGCGGGCCATCGAACGGGCGCTGCTCTCCGGGGAACTGCTCGGGCTGGCCTCCACCAACGCGCTGGAGCTCGGCGTCGACCTGGCCGGGCTGGACGCCGTACTGATCTGCGGTTATCCCGGCACCCGGGCGTCGCTGTGGCAGCAGGCGGGCCGGGCCGGACGGGCCGGCGGGGAGGCGCTCGCCGTGCTGGTGGCCCGGGACGATCCGCTCGACACCTACCTGGTGCACCATCCGGAGGCGGTGTTCGGGCGGCCGGTCGAGGCGACCGTGCTCGACCCGGCGAACCCGTACGTGCTCGGCCCACAACTGTGCTGCGCCGCGTCCGAGGCGCCGCTCACCGACGCCGACCTGGAACTCTTCGGCGACGCGGCGGCCGGGATCGTGCAGCGGCTGGTCGCCGAGGGGGTGCTGCGGCGGCGGCCCTCCGGGTGGTACTGGATCCATCGCGGGCGGCCGGAGGTCGACCTGCGCGGCACCGGCGGGGCGCCGGTGGCGGTCGTCGAGGCGTCGACCGGGCGGCTGCTCGGCACGGTCGACCCCGGTTCGTCGCACGTCATGCTCCACCCAGGCGCGGTCTACCTGCACCAGGGCGTGTCCTATGTGGTGGACGACCTCGATCTGGAGGACGCGATCGCGCTCGTCCACCAGGAGGAACCGGACTGGACCACGCACGCCCGGGACGTCACCGACCTCTCGGTGGTGAACGTCCGGTCGTATGTGGACGCCGGTCCCGTCGGCCTGTTCCTCGGCGAGGTGGACGTGACCAACCAGGTGGTGTCCTACCAGCGGCGGCGGATCGGCAGCGGCGAGGTCATCGACACCCGCCCGCTCGACCTGCCGGTACGCGAACTGCGCACGGTGGCCGTCTGGTTCACCGTCTCGCCGCGGGCGCTGGCCGCGGCCGGGGTGGAGCCGAGCGAGTTCCCGGGCGCGCTGCACGCCGCCGAGCACGCCGGGATCGGCCTGCTGCCGCTGATCGCCACCTGCGATCGGTGGGACATCGGCGGGTTGTCCACCGCCGGTCACGCCGACACCGAGGCGCCGACCGTCTTCGTCTACGACGGGCATCCCGGGGGTGCCGGGTTCGCCGAGCGGGCCTACGGAACGGCCGCGGAGTGGCTGCGGGCGACCCGGGAGGCGATCGCGTCGTGCGTGTGCGAGGCCGGTTGCCCGTCCTGCGTGCAGTCCCCGAAGTGCGGAAACGGCAACAATCCGCTGAACAAGGAGGACGCCGTGAAGGTGCTCGACGTCGTCCTGGGCGCGCTCCCTCCGTCACCCCCCGAAACTCACTGACGCGGCCGCCCGCCGTACCGGTCATGTGGGAATAGTCACACCGGAGATCGGGCCCGCCCGGGAGGCGGCTTCCGCACCATCCGGGGCGAACCGGAACCGGACCTCGGCCCGGACCACGATCTCCAGTCCCGAGACGACGCAATCGGACATGCTCGCCCCGTTGGCCTCGACGTAGCGCCGTGCCACCGCGCAGGCCGCCGCCTGCCCCTCGATGGCGTGCGCTCCCCCGGCCAGCGCCCCGAAGTCGGCCGCCACCTTGGCCTGGTGCCGGGCCACCCGGGCGGCGCCGACAGCGGCCAGGCCCGCGGCCAGCACGACCAGCACCGATCCGGCGGCCGCCACCAGAACCGATGCCGAGCCCCGGTCCCTCACCGCACAGCCGATGTCCCTCACGGGACAGGCGCCCCCTCCGGCTCGCGGGCCGCGGACGCGCTGGCCCGGACCGTCATCCCCGGCAGATCCGACCCGAGGATCCGGACCGGCGCCGACACCTCCGCCGTGACCGTCTCCCCGCCCTCCGACACCCGGATGGCGGCGCCCTCCGGAGCCAGCCGGCCCGCCGCCGTGGACGGCTCGCCGCGGGCCGCGGACAGCGCGGCCTCCCGGGCCGCGTCCAGGCACTGCATCCGGGTCGCCACCGCCGTGACGGCCGTGATGCCGGCGCTGAGCAGCACCATGAGCGCCGGCAGCCCGGCCGCGAGTTCCGCGGTGAACGAACCCCGGTCCCGGCCGGGCCACCGGCGCCGTCTCACTTCAGCGCCCGGGCGATGAGCGCGCTCAACGCCGACTGCACGGTCCCGCTGGTGATGACCTTGAGCAGGACGCCGGCGAAGGCCACCGCGGCAATGGTGCCCACGGCGTATTCGGCGGTGCTCATCCCGGCGTCCCCGGCTTCCGCCTGGAGCCGCCGGTAGTGGGCGATGAGTTTGTGCACT